>NZ_CP139965.1:5463229-6070254 GCF_034424375.1 Paraburkholderia kururiensis
GCTCCAGCTGATTCCCGGCGTGATCAGCGCGATCCGTTTTGCCGATCCGTCGACGTACGGCACCTGGCGCAACGCATTCCCGACGAAGGCAGGCGACCTGTTGAACCTGCGCAATCTCGAGCAGGGCCTCGAGCAGATGAAGCGCGTGCCGAACCAGGACGTCGACATGCAGATCGTGCCGGGACCGGCGGCCGGCGAAAGCGACGTCGTGATTACCGTGAAGCGCACCAAGCCGTGGTCGCTCTCCGTGAGTGCCGACGACAGCGGACTCAGGTCCACGGGCCAGTTACAGGGCAGCGTGAGCCTCACGCTCGACAATCCGCTGGGCCTGTCCGATCTGCTCAACATCGGCTACAGCCACGACATCAACGGCCACACGAGCCAGTACGGCACCCACGGCAGCAGCGCGTATTACTCGATTCCCTGGGGCAACTGGACGTTCACGGCGACGGGCAGCCAGTACGACTACCACCAGCAGATCGCCGGCGCGTTCACAACGCTCGTCTCGAGCGGCAAATCAAGCAACTTCGACGTGAAGGCGGAGTACCAGTTCTACCGCAACCAGGTGCAGAAGAACATGGTGGAGTTCCGCGTCGGCAAACGCTTCAGCGAAGCGTTCATCGACGGCACGGAGATCGACGTCCAGCATCGCGACAACAGCTACGCGGAAGTCGGCTGGGAGCACAAGCACTACTTCGGCGCGGCGCAGCTCGACAGCACGCTGGCGTATCGCTGGGGCGTGCCGTGGTTCGGCGCACAGGCCGATCTGCCCGGCGTCGGCGCACCGACGTACTACTACCACATGGAAACGCTCGACGCGACCTTGAGCGTGCCATTCGCCATCGCTGGTTTTCCGCTGCGCTACACCGCGACCGTGCGGGCCCAGAACACGCCGAACGTGCTCTATCCCACCGAGTATTTCTCGATCGGCAGCCGCTATACGGTGCGCGGCTTCGATGGCGACACCATGCTCGCCGCCGAGAAAGGCGTGTTCATGCGCAACGAGCTGGAAGTCCCCATTTCGCGCCTGGGCCAGGCCGTGTACGTCGGGCTCGACGGCGGCGAGGTCTTTGGTCCCGAGGCCAACAACCTGCTGGGTCGCCGACTCGTTGGCGCTGTGATCGGCCTGCGCGGCAGCGCGTTCAAACACGTCAGTTACGACGTCTTCATCGGCGGTCCGTTGTACCAGCCCGAACGTTTCCCGAACCACTGGCCCGTTGCGGGCTTCAGCGTGAGCTTCATGCTATGAACACGAACATCTATCGCGTGATCTTCAATGCCGCCCGCGGCCTGTGGACTGTCGTGCAGGAGACCGCGACGGGCTTCGGCAAGGGGCGCTCGGCCGGGACAACGCGTAGGGCCACCCTCGCTGCTGCGCGTTGCGACTTCATCGACATGCTGTCGATGCGGCACATGGCATTCGCCGCATTGTGCGTGCTCGGCATGCAGCCGGTCTGGGTGGATGCCCAGGTCGTGGCCGCGCCAGGCGCGGCGGGCACGAAGACGGCAGTCGGCGTGACCGCGAACGGCTTGCCGATCGTCCAGATCGCGACGCCGAACGGGGCCGGCGTATCGAACAACACCTACACGCAGTACAACGTCGGTTCGTCGGGCCTCATTCTCAACAACTCGGCAAACAACGTGCTCACCCAGCAGGCCGGGTATGTGGCGGGCAACCCGAATCTCGCATCGGGCAGTGCGCGCGTGATCGTCAACCAGGTCGTGGGCGGCAACGCGAGCCAGTTGCTTGGCTACACCGAGGTGGCCGGGCAGCGGGCGGAAGTCGTCATCGCGAATCCTGCGGGCATCTACTGCAATGGCTGTGGCTTCATCAACACGAGCCGCGGCATTCTGACGACCGGCACGCCGGTCTTCGGCGGCACCGGCAGTCTGGACGCGTTTCACGTGACGGGTGGTCAGATCCAGGTGGGCGCCGCCGGCCTCAACGGCAGCAATGTCGACCAGGTCGACCTGATTGCGCGCAGCGTGGCAATCAACGGCAAGGTGTGGGCGGGGCAATCGCTCAACGTCGTGGCGGGCAACAACGACGTTCGTCACGACGACCTCAGCGCTCAATGGCTCGGTCCGGACGGCAACAGCCCCGGTGTGGCGATCGACGTCGCGCAACTGGGCGGCATGTACGCGGGCAAGATCCGGCTCGTGGGGACCGAGGCGGGCGTCGGCGTCAACAGCGCCGGCACGATCGCGTCGCAGTCAGGCGATGTCCAGCTCAACAGCCAGGGCAAGGTGACCCTCTCGGGCACGACGAGCGCCAGCGGCAACGTGGCGATTTCCGCAGCCGGCGACGTGTCGAACAGTGGCTCGGTCTACGCCACCCAGAACACGACGCTGAACAGCCAGGGCCAGGTGACCAACAGCGGCACGGTGGCCGCACTCGGTAACACCACGGTGACGGCGGCGGGCGTGAATTCGGGCGGCGCGCTCGGCGCGGGTGTCGACGCGAATGGCAACGTGACGGGCAGTGGCAGTCTCACCGTGACGGGCACGGGCGTCGTTGCCGCTACTGGCCAGCAGATGTCGGGCGGCAATCTCACGCTGTCGGGCAGCAGTCTGAACATGGGGGGTGCGCAAACGTTGACGCGAGGCAATGCGTCGCTGATCGCGACAGGAGCGGGTGGCGATACCGGCAACATCGTTCATACGGGCGGTTCGCTGCAGGCCAGCGGTAGTCTGACGGTGAACGCCGCCGGCACGTTCTCGAACGATCAGGGGCAAACGGGCGCAGCGCAGCTGGGCGTGACCGCAGGCGCCATTTCGAACCGCGGCGGCACGCTTTCGCAGACCGGTGCAGCCGACACGACGCTGGTTGCTACCGGCACGCTCGACAACACGGGCGGCACGATCACCACCAACGCGCAGAATGCGACGCTGCGCTCAGGCAGCTTCACGAACGCGAATGGACAGATCAGTCAGGCGGGCAACGGGACACTGAACGTTCAGACGGGGGCGCTCGACAACAGCCGCGGCAGCATTGCTACGAACGGGCGGGCCTCGGTTACCGCGGCGAGCCTTGCCAATGGCGCGGGTTCGATCACCTCTGCACAGTCGCTCAACGTCGCATCGAACGGCGACATCGACAATACGGCGGGCCGCCTCGAAGCAAGCGGGGCCGTCGACGTATCAGCGGCCAACGTGCAAAACGCCGGCGGGCGCATCGTGTCGCAAAACGGCGATGGCCTGACGCTGACGGCGAGCGGCCAGATCACGAACGCCTCGGGCACCACCGCGCAAGGTGTGACGGGCGGCGTGATCGGCGGCAATGGCAACGCGACCATTCGCGCAGCATCGCTGACGAACAGCGGCACGGTTACCGCTGCGCAAACACTCGGCGTAACGACCTCGGGCACGCTCGACAACAGCAGCGGCACGTTGAACGGGGCGACGCTGTCTGCGAATGCCGCGTCGCTGAAGAACGCAGGCTGGGCGATCAGTGGCAACACGGTGTCCCTGAGCGCGCCGCAGTTCGACAACAGCAGCGGCCAGATCACGGCGAACCAGCTGAATCTCAGCGCGACCCACTTCGCGAACGCACATGGTGTGCTTACCCAGCTCGGCACCGGCGCGATGGATTTCGACGTGAGCGGCGCGCTGGACAATTCGAACGGCGGCGTGATCCAGACCAACAGCACGGACCTCACGCTGGCGCCTGCCACGCTCGACAACAACGGCGGCACGATCACGCATGCCGGTACCGGCACGTTGACCGTCGATGCGGCCAGCGGTGCGGGCGGTGTCACGAACGTCGGCGGCACGGTGACCACCAACGGACGGGCTGCGCTCTCCGCAGGCAGCATCGACAACACACGCGGGACGATCAGCGCCCAGACCGGACTTGCCGCGGCCGTCGCCGGTGCGCTCGACAACACGCACGGGCAGATCGTGTCGAACACCGACATGAACCTGGTCAGCGGCGGCGCGCTGACCAACGCCAGCGGCACGATCGCGGCGACGGGCGACGGTTCGGTACAGGCTGCGTCGGTCACGAACAGCGGCAGCATCACCGCGGGCCGGACACTCAGTACTACGGCAACGAATACGCTGGACAACAGCGGCGGCACGATGAGCGCACAGACCGTCACCGCCCGCGCCGCCTCGTTCAGGAACGCCAGCGGTGTGGTGAGCGGCAATACGCTTTCTTTCGTCGTGCCGCAACTCGACAACAGCGGTGGCCGGATCACCGCCAACCAGCTGGATCTGGCAGCGACGAACCTGACCAATGCTCAGGGTTCGCTGACCCAGCTGGGATCGGGCGTGATGGGCATGAGCGTGAGCGGCACGCTGGACAACTCGAACGGCGGCGTGATCCAGAGCAACAGTGCGGACCTCACGCTCGCGCCGGCCACGCTCGACAACGACGGCGGCACGATCACGCACGCCGGGTCGGGAACGTTGACCATCGACGCAGCGAACGGCGCAGGCGCCGTGACGAACGTAGGCGGCACGATCGTCAGCAACGGCCGTACGGCGCTTTCCGCGGGCAGCGTGAACAACACCGGCGGCGCGATAGGAGGTCACTCGGGGCTTGTCGCGACGGTGACGGGCGCAGTCGACAACACGCGCGGTCACCTCGCATCGAACGCGGACCTCGACGTGTCGAGCGGCGGCGCGCTCACCGACAGCGGCGGCACGATGAGCGCGACGGGCAACAGCTCGGTGCAGGCTGCGTCATTGACGAACGGCGGCACGATCACGGCAGGTCAGAACCTCGACGCCACGGTGGCAGGGGCGCTCGACAACAGCGGCGGCACGATGAGCGCCCAGAGCGTGACGGCCCATGCTGCGTCGCTGCGTAACGCGGGCGGCACGGTAAGCGCCAATACCGTATCGCTGACGGTGCCCCAGCTCGACAACAGCAGCGGCAGGATCGTTGCGAACCAGCTCGGCATTACCGCGACGAATCTGACGAACGGGCACGGGTCACTCACGCAGCTGGGAGCCAGCGCTATGGGACTGGATGTCAGCGGCACGATCGATAACTCGAACGGCGGCGTCATCCAGACCAACAGCACGGACCTCACGCTTGTTCCTGCGGCGCTCAATAACAACGGCGGCACGATCACGCACGCCGGCACCGGAACGTTGACCATCGCTCCGGGCAGCGGCGCGGGATCGGTATCGAACGTCGGCGGGCATATCGCGACCAACGGGCAGGCCACGATATCGGTGCGCAGCCTCGACAACACGGGCGGTACGCTCGCCTCGCAGGGCTTGATGTCTGCGGTCGTCCAGACCGTGTTGAACAACACGGGCGGCCGGTTGTCGTCAGGTACAGGATTGACCGCATCGAGCGGCGGCGCGCTTGTCAACGCCGGCGGGGTGATCGGCGCGGGCGGCGCAGCCGCAGGCAGCACGCTCAGCCTCACCGCGAGTTCGATCAACAACGCGGGCGGCGCGATTACCAACGTCGGCACGGGCGCGACGACCGTCAACGGCGGCAGCCAGATCGCGAACAGCAACGCCGGTGGCGCGGCGGGCATGGGGGCGATCAGCGGCAGCGGCAATGTCACGCTGACAGCAGCGTCGATTTCGAACACGCAGGGCGGCCAGTTGAGCGGCGCGAATCTGCAGATCAACGCAGGCAACCTCGACAATAGCGGCGGCAGGATCGGCAACGTCGCAAGCAGCACCGGCGACGTCGGCATTACGACGGGCGGCAATCTGAACAACGCCAGCGGGCAGATCGGGGCGTCCCGCAATCTCTCGGTAGCGGCCAGCTCACTCGTGGGCGGCGGCGCATACAGCGCAGTCAACGACCTCACGCTGAACCTGCAGGGCAACTTCACCACGGCCCCGGGCTATGGCTTCAGTGCGGGACATAACCTGACCTTCACGCTGCCGGGCACGTTCAGCAACGGCGGCTCGCTCGTCGCGGTCAACGGCCTCGTCGTCAATGCAGCCGACATCCAGAACACTGGGACCATGGCGGCTGGCGGGCTGCTCGCAACGCATTCGAATACGCTCACCAACACGGGCACGATCGTTGGCGGCAGCGTCTCGCTGAATGCCACGCAAGCGCTGCAGAACCTCGGCACGAGCGCACTGATCGGCGCGACCGACAGCGCCGGCCTCCTCGAACTGCTCTCCGCCGATATCGAGAACCGGGACGACACCACCGCGACAGATGCCCCGGCGATGACCGCGATCTACGGCCTCGGCCGGGTTGTCCTGGCCGGCGGCAAGGACGGGAACGGCAACTACTTCAACGCGGGGCTCGTTCACAACCAGTCGGGCCTGATCCAGTCGGGCGGCGACATGCAGATCGCTGCGAGCCAGGTGACGAACACGCGGCGTGCGATGAGCACGTCCGGGTTCACGTCCTCGGTCGACCCGGCTTTGCTGCAAAGCCTTGGGATCAGTCTGTCAGGGTGTACGGCCACCGACATGGCTGCCTGCGGCCCTGGTAATCCGCAGGTCATGGGCTCGAAAGGCAGTCCGACGATGATCGGAGGCGTGCCCACCGATCCGCCGCACGGCGGGCAGTGGAACAGCACGTACCAGTACACGACCTATACGGGTGTAGCAGTCGCCAACACCGTCACGTCGGTGAGTCCGGGCTCGCAGATCATCGCGGGCGGTAACCTGAACGCCTCTTCGGTCGGCACGTTCCAGAACTACTGGAGCCAGGTGGCGGCGGCGGGCAATATTGCGATGCCGGCTACGCTCGACCAGAACAGCTGGCAGGGACAGACTGCACCGCAGGTGCAGGTCACCTATTCCGGCGAATATCACTACGACAACTACGACAACAGCGAACACAACTGGCAGTTGCCGTTCGGCGACGCGCCGTTCGTCGGCTCCCGCCCCGGCGGCTATACCCAGGCGGCGCCCGCCGACGTTCGCACGTATGCGTTGCCCGCCTACGAGTCCTCCTTCACCGCGGGCGGCACGTTGAGCGGTACCGGCGTGACCATCAACAACACTGCGGGCAATGCGTCCGTGACGCCGCTCGGGCTGCTACCTGGGCAAAGCGTTTCCGGCGCGGGTGCGGGGTCGGTCAGCGGGACGATTGCCGCCGGTTCGACAGGCGGCAGGGTCGGTGCCGGTTCGGTGAATGGAACGGTCAGCACGGGCGGCGGCGCGCGGGCCGTTACCGGCGCGGTACAGGGTGGCCACATCTCCAACAGCGGCCTCGCCAACTTCAACAATCCCATCATCGCGGGCGCGACCGCGGTAACGGTACTGAACAACATCACGTTGCCGAAGGGCGGCCTCTTCAGCGTCGATGCCGCGCCGAACGCGCCGTACCTCGTGGAGACCAACCCGGCCTTTACGAGTCAGCAACAGTGGCTCTCGAGCGACTACTACTTCCAGCAGATGGGCATGAATCCCGGCCAGATCCAGTTGCGCCTGGGCGATGGGTTCTACGAACAGAAGCTCGTGCAGGACCAGATCATGTCCATGACGGGCAAGTCGGTACTGACGAACTACGCCAATACGCAGGACGAGTTCAAGTCGCTCATGACCTCGGGCGCAGAGCTTGCGAAGTCGCTCAATCTCGCGCCCGGCACGGGCCTGTCGCCCGACCAGGTGTCGCAGCTCACGAGCAACGTCGTCATCATGCAGAACCAGATCGTCGATGGGCATGAGGTGCTCGTGCCCGTCGTCTATCTGGCGAAGGCGAGCCAGGAGAACATGGGCAACGGCCCGGTGATCGCCGCGACGGACATCGATCTGCAGAATGCGACAACGGTCACCAACAGCGGCACGATCAAGGCGGCAAACAGCTTCGCCATCAGCGCACAGAGCATCGACAGCTCGTTCGGTACGCTGCAGAGCGGCGGCAACATGTCGCTCGTGACGGCAGGCGACGTGAACCTCACGTCGGCGACCGTGAACGCAGGCAGCCTGGCGCTGCAGGCGGGCGGCAACCTCGTGCTGGATACGAAGGTGAATACGCTCGACCAGGTCAGCAGCACGGGCGCAACCCGCGTCACGGCGACGCTCGGGCCGCTGGCGAGCATCAACGTGGCGGGCAACGCGACCATCATCACGGGCGGCAACTTCGAGCAGAACGCGGGCAGCCTCAATGTGGGCGGCGCGCTGGGCATGAACATCGGCGGCAACTGGAATCTCGGCTCCGTACAGACGGGCGAGCACAAGGTTGTGGAGCGCGCCAATGGCGTGTCCGACACGGACATGAACCAGTCGGTCGGCAGCGCCGTCAAGGTGGGCGGCCTGTCGGCGATCGCGGTGGGCGGCGACCTCACTGCGACAGGCGCGAACATCAAGCTGGACGGCGGCGGCACGATCGCGGCCGCGGGCAACGTGACGCTGCAGGCAGCGACCGCGACCTCGACCGTGAACAGCAACAGTTCCGGCAGCGACCATCACGGCAGCTACGCGGAGACGCTGCATACGTCGGATGATGCGGTGACGGCGACGACGCTCACGAGCGGACAGAGCCTTGCAATTGTGTCGGGCAAGGACATCAACGTGACGGCGAGCACCGTGTCGCTCGACAAGGGCAACGCCACGCTGATCGCCGTGGGCAGCGTCAATGTCGGCACGGCCACGGAAACACATGTCTCCGATTCGCACGAAACGCACAGCCACAGCGGTGTGGCGAGTCACACGAGTGCAGTGAACCAGGTGGACCAGACCTCGACCTCCGCCGATGGCAGCACGATTTCGGCAGACGGCGTCTCCATCGTCAGCGGCAAGGACATCAACGTGACCGGCAGCAGCATCGTCGGCACGCATGACGTTGGACTTGCGGCGAAGGGCAACGTCAACATCGTCGCCGCGACGGATACCTATCAGGATTCCGAGTTCCACGATGTGAAGCACTCCGGCTTCTCCGGCACAGGCGGCATCGGCATCAGCTACGGGTCGAGCGAGCAGAAGGATCAGTACAGCGCGAATTCCGTCACGCAAAGCCAGTCGCGCAGCACAGTGGGCAGCGTAGAAGGCAACGTCGCCATTTCCGCCGGCAAGGACGTTCATATCGGCGGCAGCGACATCGTTGCCGGCAAGGCAGCGGCAGACACGACCGGCGCGACCGGCAACATCGCGATCCAGGCACAGAACATCACGATCGACCCGAGTCAGGACACAGCGAACGAGCATGACCACCAGGAAGCGCACTCGAGCGGCATTTCAGTCGCGGTGACCGGCACGCCGCTCGACACCGTGCGCAACCTGTCGAGCGCGGGTTCATCGGGCACCGCGTTTAGTCGTGCCCAAGGCATCGGCAACGAGATTGGCGCCAGCGCGGCGGATACGCCGTCGGTGACGCTGTCGTACGGGCGCAGCAGCAGCTCGAGCACGACAGACTCTTCCAGCTTGACGAGCATGGGCAGCACGATCCGCGGTGGCGGAAACGTGACTCTCGTGGCAACGGGCGCAGCGGCGGACCTTGGGGACGGCGCGATGATGCGCAGAGGCCCGTCTGCGCCACTGGTCGGCGGGGATATCACGCTCACGGGCTCCACGATTTCGGCCGGTGGTACGACCACGCTCGATGCTAACCGCAACGTGACGCTGCAGGCGTCGACGAACCAGTACGCGCAGACCAGCCAGTCCAGCAGTTCGAGTTCGAGCTTCCAGCTGGCAAGCCCCAGTCCGGGCGACCTGTCGCGCTGGATAAGCGGCGGCCCGAACAGCGGCGGCGTGAGTCCGTCGCCCTACAACGCAGGCCGCAGCGCGTCGGACAACAATGGCACCTCCACGCAACAGGCAGCCAGCACGGTAACGGGTAACAGCGTGGTGGTGAAGAGCCATACGGGCGACATCAATGTTGTCGGCTCCGGGATCAGCGGCACGCAGGGCGTCGATCTGATCGCGAGCGAGGGGGCCATCAACGTGCTGGCCGGACTCGATACGAGCACGAACCACCAAGAGTCGAGCAGTCATCAGTTCGGCAGTCTGGGCAGTAACGGCACGGGCACCGGTTTCAGTGTGGGCGTGGCGAATAGCCATACGGTGCAGGACAACGCGTCGCAGACGCAAAGCACGATGCGCAGCCAGATCGTGAGCGGCAACGGCAACGTGACGCTCGACGCGAAGCAGGACGTAACCGTTGCCGGCTCTGATCTTGGCGCGGGCAAGGACCTGACGCTGATCGGAAGGAACCTGAACCTCGATCCTGGCACCGACGCCATGCAAAGCAGCATGAGCCAGGACTCGAGCCAGTTCGGGGTAAGTCTGGCGTTGAGCGGCGCGGCCGGCAATGCGGTGGCGGCGATCAACCAGGCGACGGGTCCGCACCGTTCGAGCGATTCGCGGCTCGCCGCGCTGGGCGACGCGCAGGCCGCGCTGGCCGCCTATAACGCCTATAACGTCGCGAGCGCTGTGGGCGCTGGAAAGGCCACCGGCCAACCGCTGATCAAGGCGACCGTGAGTATTGGCGGAGGTTCGAGCCATAGCGACTCGCAGAGCAGTTCGGTGGCCAACGACGGCAGCACGTTGCATGCGGGCGGTAATGTGAACCTGATTGCCACGGGCAGCGGCACGAAGGACGCGGCAGGCTTCGCGACAGACGGCGACATCAACGCGCGCGGCACGCAGATCTCCGGGCAGAACGTGACGCTGGATGCAGCGCGCGACGTCAACCTGCAGAGCGCCGTGGATACGAGCCAGCAGTCCAGTCACAACAGCAGCAGCGGCGGCAGTATCGGCGTGGGGCTAGGTCTCGGCGGGCAGCAGAACGGTTTCACGCTGGAACTGGCGGCGAACACGTCGCACGGCGAGGCCAACGGACAGAGCGCGACGAACCGCGACACTCAGATCAGCGCCAGCAACACTTTGTCGATCACGAGCGGTCGCGATACGAATCTGCGCGGAGCCGAAGTGGCCGGCGATACCGTGGCGGCGAGCGTGGGCCGTGACCTGAACATCCAGAGCCCGCAGGACAAGAGCACTTACGACAGCAAGCAGTCGAGCGGTGGATTCCAGGCGAGCATCTGTATTCCGCCGTTCTGCTGGGGCCAGACAGTGAGCGGCAGCGTGAGTGTCAGCCAGCAGGACATCAAGTCGGACTTCCAGTCGGTAAACCAGCAAAGCGGCATCTACGCGGGCAACGGCGGTTTCAACGTCAACGTCGGCAACCATACGCAGCTGGACGGTGGGGTGATCGCGAGCACTGCGAGTGCCGACAAGAACAGCCTTTCGACGCAGAGCTTCGGCTACACGAATCTGGACAACCACGCGAGCTATTCGGGCGACACGATCGGCTTCAGTGCAAGCGGCGGCACGGGCTGGAGCGCGAAGGACGGGGCCACCGTCAAAACGCCGGTGACGCAGGTCGCATCACACTTGCCGGGCCCGCAGAACTCCCAGGGGCTTGGCCCGAGCGGCTTCTCCGTAGCAGGCACGGGCAGTGATGCATCGGGCACGACGTACGCGGCGGTGAGCGCGGGAACGATTACCGTGCGCGGCGATGCGGGCACGGGCCATGACAGCACGGCTGGCCTGAGCCGCGATACGGCCAATGCCAACGGTGCCGTGCAGAATACATTCGACGCGCAGAAGGTGCAGAACGATATCGCGGTCCAGCAGGGCGTGGGCCAGGTCGGGATGCAGGTGGTGGGGGATATTGCCGGCGCGTTGTACGACCGAGCGAAAGCTGCACGGGATAACGCGATAAAGGCTCAGGCCGCCGCCGAGGCAGCCAACGATACGGCAGGAGTGGCACAGGCGCAGGCTGACAAAACGGCGGCCGAGCAGCAAATGGCACTGTGGGCCAACGACGGGTCTGCTCGGGTTGGCGCGCATGCCATCGTGGCGGGCCTCGGGGCTGCGCTGGGTGGAGGCAACGTGGCCGGCGCCATGGGCGGCACGATCGCCGGCGACATTGCCAGCAACGCCACAAGCCATACGTTCGACGACTCGCTGGGCGGAAAGCTGCTGTCAAACGCCATCGCGGGACTTGCCGGCGCGGCGGCAGGCGGCGCGCTTGGCGGTTCGGCGGGGGCGATGAGTGGTGCGGGTGGGGCGTTGAGTGCGGATCTTTACAATCGGCAGTTGCATCCGGATGAACGGCAGTGGGCGAAGGACAATGTGAAGGCATTCGAAAAGTATTACCAGGACCAAACCGGGCAATCTCTCACGGATGCAGAAGCACAAAATATGCTGCTGGCAGCTGGCTACCAGAGAACCGATAAGTTGGCGGGTAGTGGCCCTGTAGCGAATCAAACTGCTTCGAACTATCTCACGCAGTTTGCGCCGAGTAATCTCTTCTCGGCTACATTAGAGGAGTATGCGAATCCTGGAATATTGACTGGACCGATGACGCCTGAGCGAGCGGCTTTGGGAGGAATAGGGTTTGGCACAGTGACGGTGCAATTTGGTTTAAATGCAAGCGGTCATCTATTTAGCGTAGGTGGCGGTGGTGAAGTGGGCGCAGCAATTAGCTTGGGAGATCATCCGAACCTTTGCGTATACGGCCAGGCTTGCGGAAATTACGGCCTTGGGATGTATGCGGGAGCAGGTGGGGCGGTAACCATTTCGCAGGGCGGAGCCACCACAGGAATTTCGGGCAGCAAGGGGGGCTTTATTTCTGGAGGAGATGGGATAGCCGGTGATACCACGATTACGAGAGACCCGTCGGGCAATGTTTCAGGAGGAAAAGGGGTCTTCGGTGTCGGTATCGGTGGTGCTGCTGGCGTCACGCAATGTAAGCAAGCCTCCGCTTGTATATCGGGGAATTAAATGATTTTCAGAATATTGTCACTTCCGGTCGCGCTGTTGTTTTTTGCTGCGTTTTTTTTGGTTAGGCGTTACTGCGGGGATGAGAGATTCAAACCGCTCCGGATCGCCTCTTATGGATTTGTTTTTGCTGGCGTTGGCTTGATTTTTGGGGCAATGGGGTGGATGGACTTGGGAATATTTTCAGTTGCCATTGGTATCTGCAATTTTTTCGTTGGAGTGCTCGTTCATATGGGGTCGGTTGCCAGAAAGCGTTTGCCTCCGCCGCGAGACTGGGACGAGTGAGAGGAATCAACCCCAATCTTTACAACCGGCAATTGCATCCGGATGAGCGTGCGCTAATCAAAAAGTTGGCGCAGCAGAAGGCCGAGCAGACCTGCAATGGCGATGCTGCCTGCATCTCGACATCGACCACCGCTTGGTCTGATTTGCTTGAGCGCGTAGCCGAAGGCCAAGTCGACGACGTGGCCAATGCCAAGAACATGGCGTATCTTCAGAACATTTTGCAGACGGCGGCTATGCCGAATAGCGAGGGTGCGCTCGGCGGTGTTGACACATATTTGAAGAACTTGCAGACCGCGCAAGATATGCTGGCGCCGTACATGGGCAAACCGATTATGGTCGGGGGCAGCCCGATCATGGCCGATGGAGGCGTGGAGACATATTTCAGTGCGACGCCGGCGCAGTGCGCGGATCAGTACACCAACTACATTCTGGGCACGCAGGCTCCCGGGCCTGTCGTGCCGAGAATGGACCTGCGCGATCAAAACCGCCTTGGTTACCTTGCTACCTGCAACGGTTCCGCTCAGCCCGATTACACCTTGGAGCAAATGCTGCTAGGTGGCGCGGTGACCAACAAAGTGATTGGCACTGTCGGGCGCGCTCTAGCAGGCTGTTGAAATACATCTCACTGACGCAAGGGATGTCTTTCTAAAAAACCATCGCGTCGGTTTGGTTCGTGTCGATTTGATAGCGAGCGCCCTTAATTCAGGTGGAACCAATGCCGTCTCCTCGCCGATTTGCACTTCTACTCCGTTCTGTTCGCGAGCGTACGCATGCGTGTGAGGTTGTAGGCCGCCTGTGTCAGCAAGAACAACTGCTCGACCCGCTCGCGGCCGCGATACATCGCCTGACGAATCCGGCCGACTGTCTTACCCCAGCCGAAGACCTGCTCGATGCATTTGCGCTTGCGCTGGCTGATGGCGTAGCCAGCCCAGCGTGTCGTCCGAGCGTCAATCGCCGAGCCACCCGCGCGGCCGTCGTTTTGCGCCACGTGCGGCGTCACACGATTGGCGCGGCAACTCGCCACGAAGCCCGCCGTGTCGTAATTCCTGTCCGCCCCCACAGTAATGGGGGCGCTGGCAACTTGCGCCGCGTCCGCGAGCATTTGAGCCGCAGCGTCGCGTTCGGCCGTACCGCTGGCCTGCGTCACTTGCGCGTTCACCACCAGACCATGCCGGTTATCCGTCAGCAGGTGCCCGATGTAGCAAAGCAGCGCACCAGTGCGCCGGCTCTTGCGAAACAGCTTCGCCTGGCTGTCCGTGCTCGATTCGTGGGTCTCGTTGCTACGCTTCTCACCGTGCCAGTTCTCGCGCTCACGCGCACCGCCATCAGGCGGCGCATCGTCATCCGACTTGTTCTTGCTCACGAAGCTCTTGTGCCCGGCCCACGCCTGAATCAGCGTGCCGTCCACGCTGAAATGCTCGCCCGACAGATAACCGCGCGCATGCGCCGACTCAACCGTCTCGTTGAACAGTTCAACGATGACGTCGTGCTCGAGCAGCCGGTCACGGTTCTTGCTGAAGGTCGAGTGGTCCCACACCGCATCGTCCATCGAAAGGCCGACGAACCAGCGAAACAGCATGTTGTAGGAGATTTGCTCCATCAGCATGCGTTCGCTTCGAATCGAATACAGCACCTGCAACAGCAACGCGCGAATCAATTTCTCCGGGGCGATGCTCGGGCGGCCACCCTTCGCGTCGCTCTCGTACATCCGAGCGAACACCGGGTCCATGCGCTTGAGTGCGTCGTTCAGCCAAATGCGAATCGGGCGCAGCGGGTGATTGGCCGGCACGAAGTCATCCAGCCTTGCCATCGTAAACATCGTCTCGGTGTAGCCGTCCGCTCCGCGCATCGCTTCGGTCTCAGTGTTGTCCGCTTCCTTGTTTCAACGTTTACCGCTCCCGGTCCGATGACCATGGCGGAAGCTATTTCAACAGCCTGCTAGGGGCACTTGACGCGACCCTCGCGGGCGAGGTGGTTGCCTCTCCGGGAGGTTTCATTGCAACCGGCCAAGTGACGAACCAGGGTATGACATTGCCGCTATCGGCTGCGGATCGCGCAATGCTTTCTCAGATCGACAACTTGCCGAATACGACCTTGCAGGGTGACGCGCGCGAATTTGTCGTAAACAACTTTTGCGCGCAACGGTTTCACACAGCTCGATGGAAAGTGTGGCGTCAATTGCTTTGACGGAGTGTATGTGAAAGGCGACATGGTCTATATCAACGAGGTCAAGCCACTCAATGCGAACGGGTCAATCAAGCTGAATGGCCCTTCCGGATCCTTACCGACGCAGATGACAGATGATTGGGTGACCGGTGCAATCGATCGTCTGCGGCAAACAGGTGATGCTGCTGCGATGCAAACCGCGGACATTATTCAAGCGGCAAAGGATAATGGGAAGCTTGTTAAGTTGGTTACCGGTGTTGATAGCCAAGGGGCAACTGTTGTCAAACTCGGAGGGGCAAAATGATTGAACTAAGCCGCGATCAAAAGCTTCTCAATGTCCTTGGCGCAGAGGAAAAGGCAAGCCTTCGTCAAATCGAGTGGTTCGTGCATCGTCGAAAGACAGTCAGGTTAGGCAGCATTCTTTGCGGCCTCGCAGGGTACGCGCGAAACAGAGCTATTTATGCCTATTTCACTGAGCACGACCTCGAGAAGTGTAAGCAGAATTTCTATCTGGCGTCCAAGCTCATTCTCGCAAGCGTGGGGCAGGATGGAGGCGCTTCTTTCGAGGTGGGAAGAGATATTGAGATTGCACTGCTATCTGACTGCGAGGAGGTAGTCAAAGAAATTGCTCGTCTAGAAACGGCGGATTTGGTGAGCGAACGCAATAATCCATTGTATAGCCGTTTCCACGTCTACATGTTGCAAATGACAATCCGCGGCGAGGATCAAACGGTTCGTGCCATGATCGAGAAAATTGCAGAGCACGGCCGAAAGCCACTGCGAACGGAGTGTGCCGAAGGCCGTGATTTCTTTTCGCTTTTACTCAAGGGTGATAAGGCAGGCCTGGAAGAGCTAATCGCGAAGCATGCATCTATCAAAGGAAGCGGCGATGTGGCGGAAGAGTTCATGGCTTACCGCGGTACCCTGGAGGCCAAGCTGTGCTGGTATCGGGGCATCCCCGTTGAGATCGAGCATCCCCTGATTCCGATGGAACTACTGCCTATCCGTCCGCTGAGGCACTACGATAACGTTCACGACTTCCTTGAGCCAGGGTGGGTGCCGCCACCGCAGGGTTTCCTTGGCAAGCTGTCTCAATTGTTTGGCGGAAAGCCGTGACCTTTACAAGCGGCAGTTGCACCCGAATGAGCGGCAGTGGGCGAAGGATCATGCGAAGGACTTCGCGAAGTTCAAGCGTGGGTGATGACGAGCCTATCGTCCGGTACGACATCTTTTGTTCCTAGTCAACCAGCACCGAAATGAAATGAAGCAATCACGAATTGACCAACTCTTACGGAGCGGCAGTTGGAAGGGAGCTTGTGCCCGAGTAACTGGGGTAGTCCTCGTCTATCTCGGACTTGTGTACCTTCCGGGTGCTATCGCTTGGGGCTCCAAACATTGGGGGCTAACGCCCATGTCTGTACGCCAAGTGGCAAGCCACGGCACGATCGTATCGATTTACCGGATTGCATTCATCGTTGCGCTTTCAATTGAAGCCATCGGCTGGGGTGTGGTGGCTGTGAGGAAGTATCGCCGAGGCCGAAATCAAACTAAGAGGCACGTGTAGATTGATGGATCTGATGGCTCAGTGAAACCGCGAGCCCTCAGCCAAGACAAGCAGCAGGTCAGCTCCACCGATCCCTTGAGCAATGACGTGGCGACCTGTGTTCCCTAGCCACAAACCGTACATCGACGCCCGACAAGATAGCACCGTAATCACCCCTCAAACCCCACCCCCCACAAACTCCCTCAACCACCGATGCGCCGGGTCCCGATGCACACGCTCGTGCCACAGCATCGACATCTCGTAGCCCGGCACGTCCACCGGCGGTTCGACCACGCGCAGCGTGTCCATGCCGCGCACGAGCCGTTCGGGCAGCATCGCGACCAGATCGGTGCTTTCCAGCACAGATCGCACGAAGAGAAAGTGCGGCACCGAAAGCACGACGCGGCGCGTCATGCCGGCTTTGGCGAGCACGTCGTCCGTAACGCCGACGAAGCCGCCGCCCTTCGGCGACACGATCACATGCTCGAGCTGGCAAAACTGCGCCAGCGTCGGGCGGCGCTTCAATCGTGGATGTCCGGCGCGCCCGACCAGCACGTATCGCTCGGTAAACAAGGCGCGGCGTCGTAGGGTGGGCGGCGCGTCCTCGGTGGTGTGGAACGCGAGATCAATCGCGCCTTGTTCGGCCTGCTTCGCCAGCTCCGATGGCGGGACGGTCACCACCGCGAGTCGCGTGCCCGGCGCCGCCGCGCGCAGACCGCTCAAGGCGGGTAGCACGATCGTCGATTCGCCGTAATCGAATGCCGAGACGCGCCACGTGTGCGTGGCTCTGGCCGGGTCGAACGCACGCGCCGGCAGCACCGCGCGCTCCAGCGCTTCGAGTGCCTGCCGCAGCGGTTCGCGCAGTTCGTCGGCTTTCGCCGTGGGCCGCATGCCACGCGGCCCCGGCAGCAGCAGCGGGTCGCCGAACACGCTGCGCAGCTTCGCCAGTTGCACGCTGACCGAAGGCTGCGCGAGATGCAGGCGCTCGGCGGCCCGCGTGACGTTGTGCTCGGAGAGCAGAACGTCGAGCGTGATCAGCAGATTGAGGTCCAGCTTTCTGAGATCGTCCATGGCAATACCTGTCATATTGGGAATTCATTTCCAATATACCGGCGTCACACCTATCCTGCCTTCGTTCACCTACGGAGGCTTACTCATGAACGTCTTGCTGGTCTACGCCCATCCCGAACCGCGCTCGTTGAACGGGTCGCTGCGGGACTTCACCGTCAACCATCTTCAGCAGGCGGGGCACGCGGTCCAGGTCTCGGACCTCTACGCGATGAACTGGAAAGCCGTGCTCGACGCGAGCGACTACCCCGAGCGCGAAGCCGGCGCGCCGTTCAATCCCTCGCTCGAGTCGAAGCATGCCTTCCAGCACGGCACGCAAGCCGCGGACATCGCGCGCGAGCAGGAGAAGCTGCGCTGGGCCGACACGGTCCTCCTGCAATTCCCGCTCTGGTGGTTCGCCATGCCGGCCATTCTCAAGGGCTGGGTGGAGCGCGTCTACGCGTACGGCTTCGCCTATGGCGTGGGCGAGCATTCGGACACGCACTGGGGCGACCGCTACGGCGAAGGCCTGATGAAGGGCAAGCGCGCGATGCTCGTCGTCACCACGGGCGGCTGGGAGTCGCATTACAGTCCGCGCGGCGTGAACGGTCCCATCGACGACCTGCTGTTCCCGATCCACCACGGCATCCTCTATTACCCGGGCTTCGACGTGCTGCCGCCGTTCGTCGTCTATCGCACGAGCCGCATGGACGAAGCGCGGTTCGCGCAGGTGCGCGAGGCGCTCGGCCAACGGCTCGACACGCTCGGCACGACCGCCCCCATCCCGTTCCGTCAGCAGAACGGCGGCGCATACGAGATACCGGCGCTCACGCTGCGCGCCGACCTCGCACCGGACGAAACCGGATTCGCGATCCACGTGGCCTGAACCGCGCCCATGCGCGCCTTGCCTTCCTGACAAAGACGACGGTCAGCCTTCGGGCAGCGTGTAAACTGCTGCCTTTTTGCCTCTGGTCGTATCGTGCAAGTCCCGCCCCGTACCGCCTTTGGCGGTCCGACCCTCGTTCGTCTGCTGGCCCGTCTTGTAGACGCCAACGTTCCCGCGTCCGCGCAGTCGCTCTCCGACCGTCTGAGCCAATGGCTCGGCTGGACCGACGCCATTGCGCTTTCCACGGCACTGAACGCGTCGCCGCCCGCGCCGCGCGTCCCCGCGGGCGGCGCGCGTTCGTTCGGCAGCGCCGAGGAAGCGCTGTGCGCGAACGTGCGCGGCGCGTTGACGAAGGCGATCGCCAATGACGGCGTGCTCGCCGTCAGCCGGCGCACCCGCGCGCCGCGCGGCGGCTCGCGCGTCATGCCGGAGCAGGCCGCGGGCGACTACGCCGCGTTTCGCCAGTCCTATCTCTCGTTGCAGCAGGCGATGGAAACGGACATCGGCGACCTGCGCGGCCGGCTGCGCGCGTTGCTCGCAGCGCGCACGTCCGGCATGGCGCGCCTTGCCGTGCTCGATGCGGTGATGGAGCGCGCGCTCTTCGCACGCGAACGCACGCTGCTTGCTTCGGTGCCCACGCTGCTCGGCGCGTACTTCGACCGTTTGTGCCGCGAGGCACAGGCCGCAGCGCCAATCGATACGCCAACCGCTGCGCCAACCACGGTCGACGCCTCCGACGAAACTCCGCCGGTACTCTCGGGCGAGCGCCTCGACGCGTTCCGGCGCGACGTGCAGAGCGTATTGCTCGCCGAACTGGAGGTTCGGTTCCAACCGGTCGAAGCGCTGCTCGCTGCGCTTCGCACTCGCCAAGCCTGATTCAAGACCCTATGCACGACTCCCTGTCCCGCGCCTTGTCCTCATTTCGCATCGATCTTGCTGTGTTCCTGGCCGGTCTCGCCGCCGTGTGCTGGATCGCCGTGGGTTACGCCGCCTCGAACCCGCTTGCCTCGGCGGTGACGCTGCTGATCGGCGCCTGCTACGTCGCGGGCGCGCTCGAATTGCGCCGCTACCGGCTCGCCACCGCCACGCTCGTGCGCGCCGTCGCGAGCCTGGCGGACCGGCCGCCCGCGCTCGGCGCCTGGCTCGATCAGCTCGATCCCGGCCTGCGCGGCGCCGTGCGCGCCCGCGTGGAGGGCGAGCGCGCAGTCTTGCCGGCGCCCGCACTCACGCCGTATCTGGTGGGTCTGCTCGTGTTGCTGGGCATGTTGGGCACGCTGCTCGGCATGGTGGCGACCCTCAAGGGCACCGGCGCGGCGCTGCAAGGCGCGAGCGATCTCGACGCGGTACGCACCACGCTCGCTGCGCCCGTGAAGGGGCTCGGCTTCGCGTTCGGCACCTCGATTGCGGGCGTGGCGACCTCGGCGATGCTCGGGCTGCTCGCCGCGCTGTGCCGCCGCGAGCGCGGCGAAGCCGTGCAATTGCTCGACGCGAAGATCGCGACCACGCTGCGCGTCTACTCGCAGGTGCATCAGCGCGAGCAGACCTTCAAGCTCATGCAGCGCCAGGCCGAGGCCATGCCGGTGCTCGTCGAGCGCCTGCAAACGATGATGGCCGCGCTCGAGCAACAAAGCCTTGCCGCGCACGAGCGGCAGATGGCGGGCCAGCAGGCGTTTCTCGGCAAGACCGAGGCGACGTGGGCGAGCCTTGCGGCATCCATGCGGCAATCGCTGAAAGAGAGCGCGGCCGAAAGCGCGCGCGCCGCAGGCGAGGCATTGCAGCCCGTGGTGGAAGCGACCATGGCGGGCCTGGCACGCGAGACGTCGTCGTTGCACGACACCGTCGCGCAAGCGGTGCAGCGGCAACTCGACGGACTGGCGAGCGGTTTCGAATCGACGGCTGCCAACGTTTCCGAGGTCTGGAACCGCGCCCTCGCCGAGCATCGGCGTTCGGGCGACGTGTTCATGCAGCATCTGCACGCGTCGGCCGCGCGGCTTGCCGAAACCTTCGAACAACGCTCGGCCGGCATGCTGGAGGGCGTGACGGCGCGCCTCGACACGACTGCGAGCAGCCTCTCGCAGGCATGGAACGAGGCGCTCGCCCGCCAGGGCGAAACGAGCGCGAAACTCGCGGCGGCGAACGAACAGGCGCTCGGCGCCGCTGCGGCACGCTTCGAGCAGCACGGTGCCGCGCTCGTGCAGGCGGTGAACGAATCGCACGCCAGTCTGCAGACGCAGCTTGCCTCACGCGACGAAGAACGGCTGCAAGCATGGAGCGCGTCGCTTGCCTCGATGGCAGCTGCGCTGCGCGCAGAGTGGCAAGAGGCGGGCGCACAGACGGCGAGCCGTCAGCGAGAAATCTGCGAGACGTTGGCCAATACGGCGCAGGCCATGTCGGCGCAGAGCGAGGCGCATGCGCGCGAAACCATCGGCGAAATTTCCCGGCTGGTCGCCGCGGCATCCGAAGCGCCGAAGGCCGCCGCCGAAGTGGTGGCCGAACTGCGCCAGAAGCTCTCGGAGAGCATGGTGCGCGACACCGCGATGCTCGAAGAGCGCAGCCGCATTCTCGACACGCTCGCGACCTTGCTGGATGCGGTCAATCACGCATCGACGCGGCAGCGCGAGGCGATCGATGCGCTCGTCGCCACCTCGGCCGATCTGCTCGAACGCGTCGGTACGCGTTTCAGCGACAAGGTGGAGACCGAGGCCGCGCGGCTCGATGGCGTCGCAGGCCAGGTGAGCGCGAGCGCTATCGAAGTGGCGAGCCTCTCGGACGCCTTCGCGGGCGCCGTGCAGTTGTTCGGTGCCTCGAACGACCGGCTGGTGGCGCACCTCGAGCGTATCGAGAGCGCGCTCGACCGCTCGCTCACGCGCAGTGACGAACAGCTGGCGTACTACGTGGCGCAGGCACGGGAAGTGATCGACCTGAGCATGCTGTCGCAGAAGCAGATCGTCGAAGACCTGCAGCAGCTGGCCGGCCGGGGCGCGCCGACGGGAGCCGACGCGGCATGAGCGACGAAATCGATAGCAGCGCAGGCACCGTAGAGGCCACAGCGCCCATCTGGGCCGCGTTCGGCGACCTGATGTCGGTGCTGGTGGGCGCGTTCGTGTTGATTCTGGTGGGCGTGATCGGCCTGCAGATCGAACTCTCGTCGCGGCTGCGCGAAGAGACGCGCCAGCGGCAACTGGAGGCGCAGCATCGCAAGACGCTGGAACAGGCGCTCGCGGGGCCGCTTGCGGCAGGGCGCGTGACGCTCGTGAACGGACGCATCGGCATCAATGGCAGCGTGCTCTTCGCGCTCAATTCCGACCAGTTGCAGCCGCAGGGCCGCGACCTGCTGAAGAGCCTCGCGGGACCGCTCGCCGCGTTCCTCAAGACCAACAACGAGATGCTGATGGTGAGCGGCTTTGCCGACGACCTCCAGGTGCGCTCCGGCAACCGGCAGTTCGCGGACAACTGGGAACTCTCGGCCAAACGCGCGCTGACCGTGACGCGCGCGTTCATCGATGCCGGCATTCCGGCTTCGTCCGTATTCGCGGCCGCGTTTGGTTCGCAGCAGCCGGTGAGTTCGAACGCCGACAAGGAAGGACGCGCGAAGAACCGGCGCGTGGAGATCACGGCGGTGCCGAAGCTCGCTACGGCCAACGGTGCGCATCGTGAGTAGCGGGCGGGAAGACGTGGCGCGGGGCGATCGGCAGTGTGCTGCCGCCGGGACAGGCGACGGCATGGCGACAAACACGCGCCCCGACTCGACCACCTCCCACGACGCGACGAATGCGTCTGATGTCGTCACGCAGGCTCAGTCGCTGCTCGACAGCTGGCGTGAGCGTGGCGCGCATCGCGTGGCACCCATGCGCTTTCGCTTCATCGACGCGCTGAGCCGCCGGGCCGCCGCGCACAGCGGCGCGACGCGGCATCTGCTCGACGAGAAGCTGGCGCAGGCATTGGACGAATACACGGCCGAACTTGCACGCGCAGGCTTCGATACCGCCAAAGCAGAACCGGTTCGCGCCGCTTCACCGCCACGCGAACCGGTGCGTGGGGCCTTGTTCGAACTGCTCGATCAACTGGCGAGCCAGGACCGCAAGCGTGACGCAGGCCACACTGCATCGCTGCGGGCCAATACGTCGAGCTGGCCCGAAATGGAACTGCTCGACTACTTTCGCGCCACGTGGTCGCGGCTCAGTGCCGAGCGGCAGCTGCGTCAGTCCGAAGACCGGGTGCCGCGCAACGCGGGCCCGCTCAATTCGAGCAGTCTCGTGCATCGGTCGCTCTCGCTGATGCGCGAGTTGTCGCCGGGCTATCTCCAGCACTTTCTCTCGTATGTCGATGCCTTGTCGTGGATCGAGCAGATGAATGGCGCCGCCGTCGCGCCGAAGGAAGTACCGCGCGCGGCGAACACCGCAGGGGCAAAGAAGGGCGAGCGTAGCCGCGCGCGCTAACGTCGGGCCATATCGACGGCCGTTTTCAATCGCCGTTTGTGACCCTCGCCGAAGGCTTGATGGTCTGCGGAAAATGGCCCCACGCGAAGCGCTGCACGAATTGATGAGGGTCAAGTGGCGACCCCACCGCGTCCGATAAGGTGGGGCAAATACCGCGCACGCCGACGCGCCTCGAGCCTACGACGAGGACTCATCATGCTCAGCCCGCACGAATTCGCCACGCTCATGCTCATCAAGCACGGGCACAAGCCGCATCAACTGGATCGTTTCGAGGTGCACGCGCTTCAGTCGCACCGCCTCATCACGCTGGAGCAGCGCGAGAGCGAGTACGTCAACGCGTGCGTGACGCCGCGCGGCGATTCGCTACTGCGTGCCATCGCGCGGCTGCCGCAATCCATGCCGTTGCGTTGACCGGCGTTCAAACCGGTTTGCGCAACTCGAAGTCGTTCAACGACAACGAGGTACAAGGGACAGAGCGCTTGCCGCGCTACGTCGGCTAGCTGTTACCGATTTACCCTGGCATTCCTCAGCGGCGCCCTTCGCGCCTCACGCATCTGCGGCGTCCGCTTCCAGAAACTCCCTCGCCCCACGCGCTTCAGCCGACGAACGCAGTGCCGCCAGCGCGCGCCGCTCGATCTGCCGCACCTGCTCGCGCGACACACCGGCCTGCTGCGCGATGGTGTCGTAGGTGTCGGGCGCACCGCCGCCAATGCCGAATCGCCGCCTGAGGACATCGGCTTCCGAAGGCTTCATCGACTGCAGCAGCGACGCCACGCAGGCCCGCATGCGCTCGTCCACGAGCGAGGCGAACGGCGTAGCTGCACTCGTGTCCGCCACGATGTCCACGAGTTCCGTCTCGCCGTCGGGCAGCAGCGCGTCGAGTGACGCGGGTTCGCCCGGCAGCGCGAGCAGCGTCTTCAGTCGCTCTTCGCTGAGTCCGCTTTCGGCGGCCAACTGGTCGAGCGCCGCGTGGCGGCCCGTGCGCTGACGAATCTGTTCCCCCACGCGCCGCACGCGCCCCAACTGATCGCTCACGTGCACGGGCAGGCGGATGGTGCGGGCGCGGTCCGCGACGGCGCGCGACACGGCCTGGCGGATCCACCACGTCGCGTACGTCGAGAACTTGAAGCCGCGCTGATATTCGAACTTGTCGATGGCGCGCATGAGGCCGAGGTTGCCCTCCTGCACGAGATCGGCAATTTCCAGGCCGCGGCTCGCGTACTTCTTCGCAATCGAGAGCACGAGGCGCAGGTTGGCTTCCAGCATGCGGCGCGTGGCGTCGCGCTGGCGGCGTTGCGCCTCGGCCAGTTCGTGCGCGAGCGTGGCGACAAGTTTGGCCGGCACAGCCTCAGCGGCGTCGCGGTCGATGGCCGCGTCGCCGGCATGAGCCTGCAACGCACGCAGAGCGGCCGACGCGCTTTCCACCGCGCGCGGCGACCATCCGCCGACGAGCGCCATGTCGACGATGCGCGTGCGCGCGTTGCCATGCGCGCGCGAGCCCGGGCCGCTGCTGCGCAACGCACGGCGCAGGGCGGCGAGCGCGTGTTTCGTCTGCTCTGCGTGTTCGGCATCCGCGTGCGCGGCGCGTGCCTTGCGGATAGGCGCTTCGCTGTCCGCGTCCGCTTCGCTATCGGTTTCGTCGTTGTCCGCCGCATCGCCTGCCGGGCGGTTCACGTTGGCAAGCAGCACCGCGGCGGTCTGCGGACAACCGGCGAGCGCCCACAGCACGTCCCGGCGGGCCGCTTCGATTTCCCTCGCCAGCGTCACTTCTTCGTCGCGCGTGAGGAGCGGCACCGCGTGCATGCGGCGCGCGTAGAGCGCGAGCGGGTCCGTGGAGGCGCTCGCGCCGCGTGCGGCGTCTTCGATCAGGTCGCTCGCCTCTTCCAGCACCTCGCGGTCTACGGCAGGCGTTGTCTCGTTTCCAGGGAACGTGCCGTCCGGCCGCTCTTCGAGCACCGCGATGCCGGTTTGCTGCAGCACGGTGCGCACGGCGTCGAGCGCTTCCGGCGAGGTGCGCTCGTCCGGAAACTCGTCGACGATGTCGGCGTCGATCAGGTATCCCTGCGTCGCGGCGAGCGCGAGCAGCCGCGCAACGCTCTCGCCGTACTCGTTCGTGCGATCGCTGCTTCGATCCGCGTTGCGGTTCGTGCCTTGTACCCGGTCTGCCGTAGTCATATCTATTGCGGGCTGAGCCGCCGTCCTGCGTGCGTGAACTCGCGTTCACCTGGTTGCGCTTGCCACCGAATCGCGGACGCCCGTCCGCCGCAGCTTGCGTGACGTTGGCAAACGTGGGGGCGAATCGGCGAACTTCAACGCGGCGCGTCGAGTGTGCGGAGTGTGCACGGTGTGCGTTTACGCCGTGGCGTTGCGAGCCGCCTCGCCGTCGTAGTGACCGTCCGCGCCGCGCGGCGTGGGCTGTTCGCCGAACCACGGCACGTCCGCGCGCAGCGAAGCGGCGTAAGCCATCCAGCCGCCGGGATTGCCGGCGAACAGATGCTCGCGCACCGGCGCGGCCAGCGCGTCGCGATCCAGCGTGTCTTCCAGCAGCAACTGGGGCCAGAGGCAAAACGCGTGCAGTGCGGCATCCGCGAATTCGCGCACCGTCATGCGTGCCCACACGTGTTCGATCAGCGCCACGTCGGCAAGGATCGGTGCTGCCTCGAGCAACTCGGCAATCGTTTCGTCGTCGCGTTCGCGCTCCACCACATGGCTGATGGTCTGCAGCACGCTGCCCAGCTGCAGCAGCAGGGCGCGGCGTTCGTATCCGTCGTTCATCTGGAAGGTCTCCGTTGGCGATGCGCGGTTCGCACGATCTATTTACGCGTGTGCGACGGCAATACGTTTGAGCCATGTCAACGGGCCGGCAAGGCGCCGCGGCCAGCATGGAAAGCCGGAGGAGCGCCTGCGTCAATCCGTAGACGTAAAGAGGGCGATGAAGAGCGCCATGAAGAGAGCTGTGAAGCGGACCATGAACCGAGAAAGAGGGAGAGAAGCGCAATGAACGGGACAAACCTGCCGCACCCCGCGCCTGCCACGGCGAGCGAGATTCGCGACATCGTCGGGCGCGTGGAAGACGACGTCGTGGCCCAGATTCTGGAGATCGGTCCGACGGGCGCCGAGGTGCTCGACGCCTGCACCTGGCTGCGCTCGGACGAACGCCGGCAGCAACGGCTCGACCACGAACTGCACGGGCGCGCGGCGCGCGTGCTGGCGATTCTCGAAGCGGCGCTGCCCGATAGCGAAGACGGCGAGCCGTGAAAGCGGCGCGGCCCGTAACGTGCGGAGGCGGACGGTAAGAGCCGGGGCGCGCCACGTAAGCGTCGATAACATCCGGAAAGGGGGCGCCATGATCCCCGCGTTTATTGCGGCTTCGGAAGCGTCACCGCTGACCGACCATGGCGGCAAGCGTGAAACGCGTCCTTCTGCGGCGAGACAGCCGGCAAGCGGAGCGCGGCACGCCAGCCGTTACACCGTCTGTGCGCCGTGTGCGTGTTACATGCCGGTTATGTGTGTTACGTCGATTACTCTCCGAACCTGACCGCTACCCATGCAAGCCGATCTTCACTTCTCCCTGTCCCAGTCTCAGCGCGACGCGGTAGACGTCGCACATGCACGCGCCGCGCGTCCCGCGCAGCTCGCGCGCCGCATGGCGGCGGCCGTTGCCGCGTCGTGCGCGCTCGGCCTCGCCGTCGCGCCGGCCTTGGCCTATGCCGACCAGGTGCCCGACACGTGTGCAGCGCTCGCGCACGTCGTCTCCACGCGCGACTTCCAGACGCTGCGCGGCCAGACCGGCGGCATGCTGACCGACGCGCCGTTCCTCGGCGACTGCCGTGCCGCCCGCCACGTCTACGACTGCCGCTTCGCCGCGCACTGGGGCCCGGACGGCGTGGTGAACGACCCGCTCGAAGAAATGGGCGCCGACATCGCCGCGTGCTTCAGCAACGTCGTGCACGACGTGAACACGCCGACGCGCCAGCATTTCACGGTCCGCAGCGACAACGGCCCCGTGAGCGTGACCGCGAGCGTCGACGGGCCGCGCACGCTGCATCTGCGCATCGTCCGCTGAGGACGGCGGCGCTTGCGCAGCGGGTTGGCGTGGCGTGTCCGCCGGGAGTGTCCCTATGAGGTGCGCGTGATGGCGACGGCAGTGAGAAGCGTGCCGCCAGGCGGCTTACCGGCGGGCAGCGGGCGGCGACGCCGCTGCGCGATGCCCGGTGCGTCCCTGCTGCTGGCTGCGTTGCTTGCCACGCCGTGCTTCAGCGCGCTCTCCGGTTGCGCATGGACGCTGATCTCCGCCGCGGACGCCGCGGGCTCGCTCGTGCAGGCAGGGTTCGCTGCGGCCGCGAATTTTCCGTCGGCGACCTACGTGAACGGCAATCCGGCCACGCTGCACACGGTGTGCATCGAGCTGAACCAGAACGTCTCGCTGGGCGATTTCGTGCCCGCGCTGCAGTACGCGTTGCGCAAGCGCGGCGTGATGTCGGAGGTCTACAGTCCGGGCACGTCGCCGCTCACCTGCGAAGCCACGCTCGTCTACGCGGCGACCATGGAATGGGGCCACCGTTCGTTCAGCGACGAATGGACCGCTTACCTCTCGGCCATCGACCTCACCCTCATGCGAGGCGGTCAGGTGCTCGTGAATGCGCGCTATGAAACGCGCGGACTGAACACGGACCGCTTTTCGAGCCCGAGAACGAAGCTTGGCGCGCTCGTCGACCGGATGGTCGTGGCGCGCACCGATTGACCGAACCTGATGCGGCGCGCGCGGCACCGCGCCGTGCGCCGCATCGAGCGGTATCTGTGCCGAATGAGGCACGCGTACCGGAACGTCCCTCGTAGGCCTGCCTGTGCGACCGGGCAGGCCACACTTCGGGGTTCTTCACTACCACAGTGAAGAACCCCTTTTTTTCATTGGCGCTTACACCACGAGCTTCGCGCGCAGCGTATCGATCACGCCCTGGCTCAGGCCGAGCCCCGACGTGAGATAACTGTTTAGGGTTCCGAAGCTTTGCTGCATCTGGTCGAACGCGGCTTGCAGCACGTCGGGCTGCGCCTGGTAGAGCGGCGCGGCGCGAGTGGCCGCCGTGCTGTCGGTGCGGCGCGCGAGCGCGTCGATGCGCGCGGAAATGGCCGCCGCCGCATAGGTGTTGGTGAGCAGATAGTCCTGCATGATCACGTCGAGCGGCACGTCCGCAATCGCGAGCAGCAGCGCCGCGGCCCAGCCCGTGCGGTCCTTGCCTGTCGACCCGTGGAAAACCTGTGGTCCCGCGGTGTTGGCGAGCTGCGTGAGGAGGGCGCCGAAGCGCGAGCGCGATTGCGCGTCGATCACGAGCCGCCGCTCGGCCTCGCTCATCCACGCCACGGCTTCGGCTTCGCTCGCGGGGCGAGCGGCGCTCACGTCGATGGGCGAGATGTCGAGTTCGCTGCGCACGGCGCCATAGGGCAGCCGGTCGGGCTGCGCGTCGACTTCGGCTGCCACGCGCAGATCGTAGACGTGGACGATGCCGAGGCGGGCGAGCGTCGCCGCGTCGGCGTCGTCGGGCGAGAGCGCGCCGCTGCGGTAGAAGACGCCACGCCGCGTGCGACGGCCGTCGGTCGTCGGATAGCCCGCACCGGAGCCGCTCACGTCGCGGAAATTTTCGACGGAGGTGAGCTGGACCGCTGCGGGCACGTCCGTCGTATCGCTGCCGCCGCAGGCCGACAGCAGGCACGCACCGAGGCCGGAGAGCGCCACGGCGCGCGCGCTGCTCTTCAGGAACGCGCGGCGCGTGAGCCCGTGCGGCGGAATGGGCAGCGGCGGGCGGCCCCCGTGCGTGCGCAGCGCGGGCGCATATGAGCCGTGCAGCGAAGCGTCGAGCGTGGGCATGAACGCGGGGTGCAAGGAAGCGTTGCGCGCAGGTTCGTGCGGCGTGTCCGTGTGAAGCGGCATGGAGGAAGGCGGTGAGGCGTGGAAGGCAGCGTCCATGGCGGGCCCGTTCATGCGGTTGCGAGCCGGGTGCCGGCGCGTGAGTTGTCGTGTTGCGTCGGGCGGCCCGCAAGGGCGCGCGGCGTCTGGGCGGGAACGGCGATGCGCACGGCAAGCCCGCCGCCCGCCGCGTTTTCGATCACGCAGCGGCCGCCCAGGTCGCGCGCGAGCCGCGTGACGATGGCAAGCCCGAGGCCGCAATGACCGTCGCCCGCGCGCGCGGGATCGAGCCGCACGAAGGGCTTCAACGCGTCTTCGATGCGCGCGGGCGGAATGCCGCGCCCATGGTCGCGCACTGTGAGTACCCAGTCGTCGCCGTCGCGCTGCGTGCTGATCTCGACGGGCGGCTCGCCGTGTTCGAGCGCGTTGTCGACCAGATTCGTGGCGAGCCGGTCGATGAGCGTGCGCGGCAGGCGGAACGCGGGGCCGGCGGCGAGCGAGAGCACAAAGAGCGGCGCATCGTCGTCTTCGGGCAGCGAGAACTGCTCGGCGAGGAAGTCGTCCACGCCTATGTCCGGCCCGGCCGCGGGCGCGCTCGCCGCGAATTCGAGGAACTGCTGGACGATGCGCGTGAGCGAATCGATGTCGCGAATGAACTGCGTGCGCGTTTCCTCGTTGCCACCGGCGGTCACGCTCGCGCGCAGCTTGAGGCGCGTGAGCGGCGCCTTCAGGTCGTGCGCGATGCCGGCCAGCATGACGGCGCGCTCGTCGTCGGTCTCGTTGATCTGCTGCATCATCTGGTTGAATGCGCGGATCAGGTCGCGCAACTCGCGCGGCCCGCGCTCCGCCACGGGCGCCGCGCGCCGGCCGCCGCCGAAATGGCGCGCCACCTGGGCCACGCGCGAGAGTGGCCGCTGCAACTGCCACGCGGCCACGAAGGAGAGCAGCAGCGCGCCCACCAGCATCGACACCGACTCCACGAGGATGGGCTTGGGCGGCGGTAGGTCCACGGGCGTCACGATCCAGTTGCTGCTGTCCGGATAACGCACCCAGAGGCGCACGGCGTGCTGCGCCTCGCCATCCACGGCGATCTGCACGCCCGCGGGCAAGTCGGCGGCGAGCTTGCGCGCGAGCACCGCGATGGGCGTGGAGGCGGGGTTTTCGAGCTTCACGCTGGCCGGCATGTTCCACGTGGGCACGAGATGGGTGTGCAGCGCGGGCGCGAGATGCGCGCCGTGGGACGTGTCGCTGTGCACGGCTTCGAGCACGAGCAGCAGGCCGCGCGCGTAGCCGTCCGCGTCGTGATGGCGGCGCTGCGCCGTGAGCACGGCGAACCAGCCCGCCTGCACGGCGAACAGCACGATCATGGAAATGAGCGCCATCCTGCCGAACAGCGAGTCGAACGGAATCTTGAGAAAGGCTCGCTTGTTCATCGGGGACAGAAGGGCGGGCAGGAAAGCAGACCAGCGGCCGGACCGGCGTGGCCGCGAGGCATGGCAGACGCCGGAATCGACACGGCCAGATTGTAGACGTCCATCAAAAAAAGAACCTTGCAGAGTGCCGACAGTGGCGTTACGAATTCTTACGCTCGAATGAGGTTCAGTGAGCCGCGTTGCTTTCCTGAAAGAGCGAGAAAGACGTGTTAAATGCGCGCGGAAACACTGCATGGCAATGCTCCGCAAAATCGGCATGGCGGGCGGCAGGAGGGGCGCAGTCGCATGCCGCGGCCCGAAAGGGTCATTACAGGAAATATCTGGAAAGGTTTGGTTGTCGCAAAAACGCGATTTGAGCACTTAGAATCCGTCGCATGACTGAACATGTGCTGCTCGTCGACGACGACCCCGTAGTGCGCGATCTCGTGCGCGAATACCTGCAAGGCCACGGCTTCGCGGTGTCCGTGCTCTATGACGGCGCCGGCCTGAAACGCCGCCTCGAAATGGAGCGGCCTTCCATCGTCGTACTCGACGTGATGATGCCCGAGCAAGACGGCATCACGGCGCTGCGCCAGCTGCGGGCCACGGGCGACAACATTCCGGTCATCTTTCTTACCGCGCGCTCCGACGTGATCGACCGCGTGGTGGGTCTCGAACTGGGCGCCGACGACTATCTGCCCAAGCCGTTCGATCCGCGCGAACTGGTGGCGCGCATCCGCACGGTGCTGCGCCGGCAGAGCACGGTGTCGCCGGGCGCGCCGGAGATTCGTCCTTCGTACCGCTTCGGTCCGTTCGAAGTGGATTTCGCGGCGCGCGAACTGCGCCGCAACGGCGAGCGCGTGCCGCTGCGTTCCAGCGAATTCGCCACGCTCAAGATCTTCGTCAAGAACGAGATGACGGTCATCACGCGCGCCCAGCTCAACGAACGGCTGCGCGGCCACTCGGCCACCTACCGCGACCGCAGCCTCGACGTGTCGATCTGGCGCCTGCGCCGCCTGATCGAAACCGATCCCTCCGAGCCGCGCTACATCCAGACGGTCTGGGGGCAGGGCTACATCTTCGTGCCGCAGGGCGAGACGGGCGCGGCCGAGCGCTACGGCGCGGGCAGCCCGGTCGCCGGGTAAGCGCGCGGCGCGCGCCGCCGCGTGAGAGGTCGTTGCGATCATTGCGCTGTCACGCGGTGTCCGCTGTTTTCCGCGCCCGTTTCAGAACGTCAGCACGCTCAGGAAGAGATGCTGTAGCCAGCCCACCGTGGTGGAGTCGGTGAGGCTGCCCACGCCCGCCTGTTCGATACGCGCGTTCGCCACCTTGTTCGAGGCCACGTAGTTGCCGGCCTCGATGTCCTTCGGATTGACGATGCCCGAGAGCCGCAAGTGCTCCTGATTACCGGCCATCGCGATCACCTTTTCACCTGCCACCACGAGATTGCCGGCTGCCGTCGTGCCGATCACGGAAACGGCGAGCGTGCCGTCCATGCCCATCGAGTTCTTCGTCGTGCCCTTGCCCGTGAACGTCGTGTCCGCCGAACCGATGTTGAAAAGGCGCGCGAGCCGCGCGGCGGCGCCCGTCGATTTGTCCGCGGCTTCGGCGCTGATCGAGCTTGCACGGCTCAGTTCGGTGTCGGCCGAATCGTTGCCCGACCACGATTCCGAGAGGCGAATGGTGAGCACGTCGCCCACGTGCTGGGCGCGCGGCGTCTCGTAAAGCGCGAGTGCGGTGCCCGGCTGAAAGATCGCGCCCTGCGTGTTGACCGTGTAAGGCTGCGCGACGGTGGGCGGCTGCATCGGCATGTTGACCACCGAAGGCTGTCGGCTCGACCCGCAGCCCGTAACGAGCCACGGCAACGCGGCAACCGCGACGGCGAGCGGCTTGACGAGGCGCGTGCCGCGCATGGGGCGCAGGTGGCACCCGTGATGCCGCGCGGGGCGGCCAACGGTGGGACGGAAACGGAACGACGCGATCATGGCTGCGGACCTGGATGACGGCTCAATAACGAACATGAGCGAACACGAGCGAACACGATGTAGCGATGGCCAGACGATACGGCGCACACGACTGCGGCAATGCGCTGAATACGCCCGGCGGCGCGCCCGGTTGTTATCAGAGCTTGCCGGCGCGTTGCGGAACCTTGCGTGGGCTTGCTCGGGCTTGCCGTGTCTTGCGAATTATTGCGACGGGCGACCGGCGGCGGGGCGAATGCGGCGTCGGTGAATGACGGCAAGGCTGCAAGAAGGCGGGCGCGACCGGACCGTTGCGCCTCACCATGAAACCCGTCCACCTTTCGCCCATACACCGATTCAGTCGACCGCGTCAGTCGACCGCTTCAGTCGATCACGTCGGCGCACGTATCGAACGGCACGGCCGCGGTGTGGCCCACGACGGGAACCACCTTCAGCGTGGCCGCGACCACGCGGCACGGCAGGGCCGCGACAGCGCAGCCGTCGAGCGGGAACGTGGCCGCCGCCACGGCGAGCCACGCGCCGCATCCGCGCACGGTGCGCAGCAACGGCCGGAGCCGGCTGCGCCATCCGCGCGACCGTGCCGGAACAGCTGTCACCATGAGCCGCTCACGCGGTGGTATCGACGTTCGAGCCGACCATCGAGCTGGTGCGGGCTTTGTGCGTGGTGTCGGCGGCGGGCTCGGCGGCCGCTTGCGTGGCGGTGCCGGTGCGCGCGCCGGTGCGGTTGCCCATCCTGGCCGGCGTGGTCCCGGCGGCAGCGGTCGTGCCCGCGGCCTCGTTGAGGTTCGGCAAGTGGGTGGACGGAAGGTTGGTCAGTTGCATGAGGGCTCGCTCCGATGGTTGAACGTTGATGCGCGAAACACGGCGACAGGGGACGGCACCGTATTTCGCGCTCCGATCTTCGCGTGCGAGGCGCCGCGCCGAAACGCGCGGCACAGCGTGTTTTTCGCGAGCCCTTACCAAACCTTAGCGGCGTACCGCGTGACGGATGCGCGCAGGCGCATTACGAGCGTCGACCCGGCGCAAACAAAAAAGGGCAGCCGAAGCTGCCCCGAAAGGTTGCGCGTAACGCGCATTGCTGCTGCTTGAAGAAACCTTAGTGCACGATGTCGAGCGCGTTCGTGAGGTCGCCCATCGACGGGTTGCCGTTCGCGGTCAGCCCCTTGTCGCGCGCCGTGAGACCCGGCAGCGTGGGCAGCGCGTAGCGGCGCGTGATGAAGCGCAGGATCGAGGTCGTGTCGTACTGCGTGTGGTCCACGAAGCCCTTCTTCGCGAGCGGCGACACGATGATTGCCGGAATGCGCGAGCCCGGACCCCAGCGGTCGCCCTTCGGCGGCGCGACGTGATCCCAGAAGCCGCCGTTCTCGTCGTAGGTGACGATCACGACCATGTTGTTCCACTGCGGGCTCTTCTGAAGATGCGCGATCACGTCGGCGATGTGCTGGTCGCCCGACTGCACGTCCGTGTAACCGGCGTGCTCGTTGAGGTTGCCTTGCGGCTTGTAGAAGGCCACTTGCGGCAGCGTGCCGGCGTCGATCGCCTTGATGAACTCCGAACCCGCGAGTCCGCCGTCGAGCAGGTGCGTCGAGCGGTTCGTCGTGCCCGGCGCGTAGCCGGCGAAGTAGTTGAACGGCTGGTGGTGCGGCTGGAAGTTCGGCGCGCTCATGTTCGCGCCGTAGATCACGCCCGAGGTACCGCTTTGCGCCGCGGAGAGCGCCGCGCCCCAGGCGCCGCCATACCAGGCCCACGACACGCCCGCGTTGTTGAGCAGGTCGCCGATGTTCTGCTGCGTCTGCGCCGGCAACGTCGTGGCGTTGGACGGGTCGGCGAGCGTCGTGTCGCCGCCCGAAGCCGGCTTGTTGCCGCTCGGCTGATACGGCGGCTGCATGGTGTTCACGGCGAAGAAGTCCGGCGTGAGGTTGCCCGACTTGACGAACTTCGGCGGCCCCGAGATGGCGGAGGCGGGCGAGTTCGATGCGACCTGCAGCGACACGCCGTCCGGGTTCACGGCCGAGATGGAGCCGGCGGCCGGGCTCGTATCCGCGTTCGGGTAGACCGGCGTGCACGCGCAGACGAGCCACTGGTGGTTCAGGAACGAGCCGCCGAACGCGCCCATGAAGAAGTTGTCGGCGAGCGTGTATTGCTGGGCGATCTTCCAGAGCGGCAGCTTGTCCGCATTGAGGTTGTAGTAGCCCATCACGAGGCCACCCGAATCGGCCCAGGCGGCGAACTTGTCGTTCTTGCCGCCGTCGATCTGCATCTGGTTTTCGTAGAAGCGGTGCCAGAGGTCGCGCGTGGTCTGCGTGAAGGGCACGTTGAAGCCGTTCGGGTCGTCGATGGCGAACGGGCTGTTGGGCAGGTTCGCGGTCATCGCCTGCGTGACGGCGGGCGTCACGCCCGTTTGCGTGAGACCGTTCCAGATGGGCGGCAGCGTGGCCATCACGGAGCCGTCGCGGTCGAGCTGCTTCGCGCTTGCGGCCGTCACGTTCTGCAGGCCGTTCGCGCCCGGGAACTTGCCGTAGAGGTTGTCGAAGCTGCGGTTCTCCGCATAGATCACGACGATGTTCTTCACCGACGAGATGTCGGGCTTGGTGACTTCATTGCCACCGCAGGCGTACAGGCCGAGCGCTGCGACGATCGCAAGGGGCGCCGTGCAGATCAGTTTCTTGTTCATGGAGTTTTCTCTCTCTCGCGTAGGGGACTGCCGGTGCCGTGCTGTCCATCCCGGGGATCCAACGGGCTATCGCCGGTGTCCGGCTCGGCCGCCTATGCTGTGCGGCTGCTGTCGGAGCGGCGGGATGGTCGCGGCACGTTCGGCGTCGGGAGTGTCGCAAGCTAATTTGACAGACAGATGTAATTATTTACAACGGCCTTTAGATTCCCGGGCATCCGTCGGCTTTCCGTCATGGTTTCGTCACGGTGCCGACATACGCTCTCGCGGTTCGCCAACCTCGGAAGAATACTCATGCTGTGTCGTTTCACGGAATGGCAGTTCGCCCCGCCGCCTTCGCCGGACCGTCGGGCGCTTCGCATGCGGCAGGGTGCCGTTGCCGCGCTCGCCGCGGGCTCGGTCATCGCGCTGCTTGCGCTACTCGGCGGATGCGATGCGCGCGGGCCGGGTGCCGAAGGCGCCCCCGACACGGGCACGTCGGCACGTGCGAAGACCGTGGCGGCTACAGCGCAACCCGCAGCGCAGCGGACGGACGCGCCGCAGATCGTGCGTGTGACGGCTGCGGCCGTCGCGGCGCAAGGCGGGCAGACGCGCGCCCAGGTGTACGAATCGGTACGCAAGATGACAGCGCTCGGTCAACAGTTGTTCTTCGATCCGTCGCTGTCCGGCTCCGGCAAGCTCGCGTGCGCCACGTGCCACACGCCGTCGCGCGCGTTCACGCCGGCCAACGCGCTCTCCGTGCAGCTGGGCGGCAGCGACATGCACCAGCAAGGCATGCGCGCCGTGCCCACGCTCAAGTATCTGCAGTCGGTGCCGGCGTTTCAGGCGCACTATCACGAGTCCGACGACGAAGGCGACGAAAGCGTGGATGCCGGCCCCACGGGCGGCCTCACATGGGACGGCCGCGTGGACCGCGGCGCGGACCAGGCGCGCATTCCGATCCTTTCGCCGCTCGAGATGGGCAGCTCGCCGCAGAAAGTGGCCGCCGCGGTCAAGGCCGCGCCCTATGCCGACCAGTTTCGCGACGCGTTCGGCGAGCACATCTTCGACAACGCCGACGCCACCTTCAACGCAGTGCTCAAAGCACTGGAAACGTTCGAGCAGACGCCGCAGGTGTTCTATCCGTACACGAGCAAGTACGACGCGTATCTGGCGGGCAAGACGCAACTTACGCCGGCCGAGCTGCGCGGCCTGCAGCTGTTCAACGACGAGCAGAAGGGCAACTGCGCGAGCTGCCATGTCAGCCAGCGCGCGCGGGACGGCGCGCCGCCGCAGTTCAGCGACTTCGGGCTGATCGCCATCGGCGTGCCGCGTAACCGCGCGCTCGCGGTGAACCGCGATCCGCACTTCTACGACCTGGGCGCCTGCGGCCCCGAGCGTACCGACCTCAAGGGCCGCGCCGAATTCTGCGGCCTCTTTCGCACGCCGACGCTGCGCAACGTGGCGCTCAAAAAATCGTTCTTCCACAACGGCATCTACCATTCGCTCGAACAGGTGCTGCGCTTCTACGCCGAGCGCGATACGAACCCGGCGAAGTTTTATCCCGTGGTGAACGGCAAGGTGCAGAAGTTCGACGACCTGCCGCAACGCTACTGGTCCAACCTCAATACCGAGCCGCCGTTCGACCGCAAGCCGGGCGACGCGCCGGTGTTCAACGCGGCTGAAATCCGCGACGTCATCGCCTTTCTCAACACGCTCACGGACGGCTGGCAGCCCTCGGCGCAGTAAGCCGCGACGCGGGGCCGCACGGGGTGCCGCCGGCCCCGGACGGCCGAAAGCTGCGTGCTATGCTTGCCACGGCCGTCCCGCGTGCCGGGCGCTTGATCTGCGTGCCGACGGGTGTGCCGGTTGAACAGCCGACAACGAGCCAGACTGAGCCGATCGCGAGCCAGACAACGAACCGGTGTGCGGGCCATTGCACGGACGTCTATTCGAAAGACGCCAACAAGGAGAACGACTGAACATGCCGACGCACAATCACCATCCAAACCGCAAGCCGATCCGAACCCTCACGAGCCTCGGCGCCGGGGCGCTGCTGCTGGCGTGCGCGGGCAGCGCGCTGGCCTCGAACCTGAGCTTCCTCGACAACACGCCGCTCGCCTACATCCAGCAGCGCGATCACGATGAAATCATCAAGGCCGTGTATGTCGCGCTGGACAGCAAGCAGGACGGCCAAACCGCGAACTGGACGAATCAGGGCTCCCGCAACAGCGTGCGGATCGACGCAAAGATCACGCCGCACGACACGACTAAAGACGGGGAAAAGACCTGTCGCAAGGTCGACGTGGAACTGGATGCGAAAGGCCAGTCCATGACGCTGGTGCCGTCCTACTGCCGCGAAGGCAAAGGCGAGTGGCAATTCCAGAAGGCCCGCTAAGCCGGGCAGCGGCGGCAGGGAGGACGCAGCCCGTGACCGGACGGACCGTATCGTGTGGTGTCGTTTTGCTGGACCCCGAAGGCCGGGTCCTGCTCGCGCATGCCACCGGCACCAACCACTGGGACGTTCCGAAAGGGCAGGGCGAGGAAGGCGAGACGCCGCGCGAGGCGGCGTTGCGCGAACTGGTGGAGGAGACGGGCCTCGTGATCGACCCGGAGCGGCTGGTGGACCTCGGCCGTTTCGACTATCGGCGCGACAAGGAACTGCATCTCTTTGCCGCCCGCGCGCGGGCCGACGAACTCGACCTCACACGCTGCACCTGCACGTCGCTCTTTCCGCGCCGCTGGGACGGCGTGATGATTCCCGAGATGGACGCCTACCGCTGGGCCGCGCCCGACGAGGTGTCCCGGTACGCGAGCCGCAGTCTGAACCGGCTCTTCGAAACGACGTTGTCGCTGGTGGAACTGCATCGCCGGCTGTGAGGCCCGCGATGCAGGAGAGAAGCGGCGTCGTTTCGGACGCCGCACTGCCTGACGGCAGATTCAGGCCGGCTTGCCCCAGCTGTCGCGCAGCCCGACGATGCGGTTGAACACCGGATTGCCCGGTTTCGAGTCCACGCGGTCGGCCACGAAATAGCCGTGCCGTTCGAACTGGTAGCGGTCTTCGGGCATCGCGTCGCGCGCACCTGGTTCCAGATAGGCCTGCACCACGCGCTTCGAGTCCGGGTTCAGCGCTTCGAGGAAGTCGCGGCCGCCTGCATCGGGCTGCGGTTCCTTGAAGAGGCGGTCGTAGAGACGCACTTCCGCCGGGCAGGCCTGCGCCGCGCTCACCCAGTGGATGTTGCCCTTCACCTTGTAGTTGTTCGCGCCTTCGGTGCCCGAGCGGCTGTCCGGGAAGTAGGTGCAATGCACCGCCACGACGTTGCCGTCCGCGTCCTTCTCCGCGCCCGTGCACTCCACCACATAGCCGTAGCGCAGCCGCACCTTGTTGCCGGGGAAGAGGCGGAAGTAGCCCTTCGGCGGCGTTTCCGTGAAGTCCTCGCGTTCGATCCACAGTTCGCGCGAAATCGGGAACGTGCGCAGGCCCCGTTCCGGATGGTGCGGATGCACCGGCGCGCTGCATTCCTCGGTCACGCCTTCGGGGAAGTTGTCGATGACGAGCTTCACCGGGTCCAGCACGGCCACCGTGCGCGGCGCCTTGTCGTCGAGGTCGTCGCGTAGCGCGCCTTCGAACACGCTCATGTCGATCCACGAGTCCACCTTCGTCACGCCGATGCGATCGCAGAAGAGCTGGATGCCCTCGGGCGTGAAGCCGCGGCGGCGCAGGCCGACGATGGTGGGCATGCGCGGGTCGTCCCAGCCTTCCACGTGGCCCTCGGTCACGAGTTGCAGCAGCTTGCGCTTGCTCGTGATGGCGTACGTGAGGTTGAGCCGCGAAAACTCGATTTGCTGCGGCAGCGGACGCGTGAAGACGCCGGCGTCGGCCAGTTCGTTGAGCACCCAGTCGTAGAGCGGCCGGTGGTCTTCGAATTCGAGCGTGCACAGCGAATGCGTGATGTTTTCGAGCGCGTCCGAAATGCAGTGCGTGTAGTCGTACATCGGGTACACACACCACGTGTCGCCGGTACGGTAGTGATGCGCGAAGCGGATGCGGTAGATCACCGGGTCGCGCATGTTGATGTTGGGCGACGCCATGTCGATCTTCGCGCGCAGCACGTGCTCGCCCTCGGCGAACTCGCCCGCCTTCATGCGGCGGAACAGGCCGAGGTTCTCTTCCGGCGTGCGGTCACGGTACGGCGAAGGCTTGCCGGGCTCGGTGAGCGAGCCGCGGGTCGCGCGCATTTCTTCGGCGCTCTGGCTGTCCACGTAGGCCTTGCCGCGCTCGATCAGCAGTTCGGCGAAGGCGTACAGCTTGTCGTAGTAGTCGCTCGCGTAGTAGAGATGGTCCTTGCCGTCTTGCTTCCAGTCGAAGCCGAGCCACTTCACGGCGTCGATGATCGACTCGACGTACTCGACGCTTTCCTTTTCCGGATTCGTGTCGTCGAAGCGCAGATGGCACACGCCGCCGTAGCTGCGCGCCGTGCCGAAATTGAGGCAAATGCTTTTCGCGTGGCCGATGTGCAGGTAGCCGTTCGGCTCCGGCGGGAACCGCGTTTCCACCCGCGAGCCCCACTTGCCCGAGCGATTGTCCTCGTCGATGATGTTGCGGATGAAGTTGGACGCGGGCGCGTCGGTCCGGTCGGCGTGGTCTGCTGGCTTGCGTTCGGTGGGTTTGCGTTCGTTGTTCATGCGAGAGTAGGGATATCGTTCGAGGGCGCGCGGTGCGTCCGCAATTCTGTTAATTCTACCTGACGAGGCCCGCTCCGGCAGCCGCCGCGCGGCGTGGCGCGGGGCGCCGCAGCCTTGTCGCGAGCCTGCGAGGAACACGAAAGCGATGATCGACCACACGGTATTGACGCTGCCCGGCTACCTGAACTCCGGCCCCGGCCACTGGCAGACGCGCTGGGAAGCGCTGCACGGCGGGCATGGGCCTGCGGTGGTCGCAACCTCGGGCGCGCGTCCCGGCAATTTCGCTTTCACCCGTGTGCAGATGGCCGATTGGGATCATCCGGTGCGCGAGGCGTGGTGCCGCACGCTCGACGCGGCCGTGGCCGCCGCCGAAGGGCCCGTGCTGCTGGCCGCGCACAGCATGGGGTGCCTCACCGTGGCGTTCTGGGCCACGCAGTACGCCACGCCCGAACATGCAGCGAAGGTGGCGGGCGCGCTGCTCGTGGCCGTGCCGGACCCCGCAGGCGCTGCGTTTCCGCGCGACGCGGCCGGCTTTTCGCCCGTGCCGCTCGAAACGCTGCCGTTTCCCACCACCGTCGTGGCGAGCAGCGACGACCCGTACGGCAGCCTCGCGTTCTCCGAGTCGTGCGCGCGGGCGTGGGGCAGCCGCTGGTTCGACGTCGGCGCACGCGGGCACATCAATGCCGACAGCGGTCTCGGCGACTGGGAGCAGGGGCTCGCGTGGCTCGCCGAGCTGGCGCGCGAGCCACGCGTGGAGGAAGGGCGCTGAAGGCGCTTGAGCGGCCCGGGGCGCCGAACCTAAATCGCCGACTTCGCCCGCAACGCCGCGATGGCGTCTTCGCCGTAGCCGAGCACGTCGCGCAGCACTTCGTCCGTGTGCTCGCCGAGGGTGGGCGGATGGCTCGCCACCCGCGGCGGCGTCTTCGTCATCTTGATGGGATTGGCGACGAGCTTCGCCGTGGCGCCCGACGGATGCGGCACGTCCACCTGCATCCCGCGGGCCACCACCTGCTCGTTGGCGAACACCTCGGCCAGATCGTTGATCGGCCCGCACGGCACGCCGGCCGCTTCGAGTGCCGCGATCCATTCGTGCTTCGTCTTCAGGCGCACCATCTCGGCGAGCATGGGCACGAGCGTGTCGCGGTTGCGCACGCGGGCCGGGTTGGTGGCGAAGCGCTCGTCGTCGGCCAGTTCCGCGCGGCTGCCCACCTCCACGAACTTGCGGAACTGGCCGTCGTTGCCCACTGCGACGATGATCCAGCTGTCGCTCGTCTGGAACGTCTGGTACGGCACGATGTTCGCGTGCGCATTGCCCCAGCGCACGGGCGGCTTGCCGCTTGCCAGGTAGTTCGCGTTCATGTTCGCGAGCATGGCGACCTGCACGTCGAGCAGCGCCATGTCGATGTACTGGCCTTCGCCCGTGCGGTCGCGGTGCGCAAGCGCCGTGAGCACGGCGATGGTCGCGTACATGCCGGTCATGAGGTCCGCAATCGCCACGCCGGCCTTTTGCGGGCCGCCGCCCGGCAGGCTGTCGCGCTCGCCCGTGATGCTCATGAAGCCGCCCATGCCCTGCACGATGAAGTCGTAGCCGGCCCGCGACGCGTACGGCCCGGTCTGGCCGAAGCCCGTCACGGAGCAGTAGACGATGTCGGGCTTCACGGCGGCGAGCGATGCGTAGTCGAGCCCGTACTTCTTCAGTTGTCCGGCCTTGTAGTTTTCCAGCACCACGTCGCTTTGCGCGGCGAGTTCGCGCACGATGCGCTGGCCCTCGGGCGTGGCGATGTCCACCGTGACCGACCGCTTGTTGCGGTTCGCCGCGAGGTAGTAGGCGGCTTCGCGCGTGTCGGCGCCGTCCGGCGTCTTCAGGTACGGCGGACCCCAATGGCGCGTGTCGTCGCCGGCGCCGGGGCGCTCGATCTTGATCACGTCGGCGCCGAAGTCGGCGAGTGTCTGTGCACACCAGGGACCGGCCAGCACGCGGGTGAGGTCCAGCACCCGGATATGACTGAGAGCGCCCATCATGTCTTGCGTGTCTCCTCTTGTGGCTGCCTGCAATGCCGCCCATCTTAAGCGATTCCCGCCCGCGGCCCTGTCCGGGAGGGCCTCGCGGCCTCGCGTGGCGGGCGTGATCCCGTATAATCGACCGTCTGGAAAGCAAATGGCTGGCGCGTCTGCGGTTTTGACCGGTACGCGCCGGATTTAAAGCAGAGACCGCCCCACCACGCCATGAAAGCAGCCGATATCCGCGAGAAATTCCTCAAGTTCTTCGAATCGAAGGGCCACACGATCGTGCGCTCGTCGAGCCTTGTGCCCGCCAACGACCCGACGCTGCTCTTCACCAATTCGGGGATGGTGCAGTTCAAGGACGTGTTCCTCGGCACCGACAAGCGGCCGTACTCGCGCGCCACCACGGCGCAGCGCAGCGTGCGCGCGGGCGGCAAGCACAACGACCTCGAAAACGTGGGCTACACCGCTCGCCACCACACGTTCTTCGAGATGCTCGGCAACTTCTCGTTCGGCGACTACTTCAAGCGCGACGCGATCCACTACGCGTGGGAGCTGCTCACCACGGTCTACCAGTTGCCGAAGGACAAGCTCTGGGTCACCGTCTACAAGGAAGACGACGAGGCCTACGACATCTGGGCGAAGGAAGTGGGCGTGCCTGCCGAGCGCATCATCCGCATCGGCGACAACAAGGGTGCGCGCTACGCGTCGGACAACTTCTGGCAGATGGCCGACACCGGCCCGTGCGGCCCGTGCTCGGAGATCTTCTACGACCACGGCCCGGACGTGTGGGGCGGCCCGCCGGGGTCGCCCGAAGAAGACGGCGACCGCTACATCGAAATCTGGAACCTCGTGTTCATGCAGTTCAACCGCGACGCGCAGGGCAACATGACGCCGCTGCCGAAGCCCTGCGTGGACACCGGCATGGGCCTCGAACGTATCGCTGCCGTGCTCCAGCACGTGCACAGCAACTACGAGATCGACCTGTTCCAGGCGCTGATCGCGGCCGCCGGCCGTGAAACCGGCATGACCGACCTCACGAACAACTCGCTCAAGGTGATTGCGGACCACATCCGCGCGTGCTCGTTCCTGATCGTCGACGGCGTGATTCCGGGCAACGAAGGCCGCGGCTACGTGCTGCGCCGGATCGTGCGCCGCGCCATCCGCCACGGCTACAAGCTGGGCCGCAAGCAGGCGTTCTTCCACAAGCTCGTGGGCGACCTCGTCGCGCAGATGGGCGGCGCGTATCCCGAGCTCAAGGAAAACGAGGCGCGCGTCACCGACGTGCTGCGCCAGGAGGAAGAGCGCTTCTTCGAGACCATCGAGCACGGCATGTCGATCCTCGATGGCGCGCTCGCCGAACTCGAAGCCGCAGGCGGCAAGACGCTCGACGGCGAACTCGCGTTCAAGCTGCACGACACCTACGGTTTCCCGCTGGATCTCACGGCGGACGTGTGCCGCGAGCGCGGCGTGAGCGTGGACGAAGCCGCCTTCGACGAAGCCATGACGCGTCAGCGCGAGCAGGCTCGCGCGGCCGGCAAGTTCCGCATGGCGCAAGGCCTCGAATACTCGGGTGCGAAGACCACGTTCCACGGCTACGAAGAGATCGTCTTCGACGACGCGAAGGTGGTCGCGCTCTACGTGGACGGCGCCTCGGTGAACGCAGTGACGAAGGGCCAGCACGCCGTGGTGGTGCTCGACCACACGCCGTTCTACGCCGAGTCGGGCGGCCAGGTGGGCGACCAGGGCGTGCTCGGCAACGCGAGCGTGCGCTTTGCCGTGAGCGATACGCAGAAGGTGCAGGCCGACGTGATCGGTCATCACGGTCTGCTCGAGCAGGGCACGCTCAAGGTGGGCGACGTGGTGAAGGCCGAGATCGACGCCGTGCGCCGTGCCCGCACGGCCCGCAACCACTCGGCCACCCACCTCATGCACAAGGCGCTGCGCGAAGTGCTGGGCGCGCACGTGCAGCAGAAGGGCTCGCTCGTGGACGCGGAGAAAACGCGCTTCGACTTCGCCCACAACGCGCCCATGACGGACGACGAAATCCGCCGCGTGGAAGACATCGTGAACGCCGAGGTGCTCGCGAACGCGCCCGGCGTGGTGCAGGTGATGCCCTACGACGAAGCCGTGAAGGGCGGGGCGATGGCGCTCTTCGGCGAGAAGTACGGCGACGAAGTGCGCGTGCTCGACCTCGGCTTCTCGCGCGAACTCTGCGGCGGCACGCACGTGCATCGCACGGGCGACATCGGCCTCTTCAAGATCGTGGTGGAAGGCGGCGTGGCGGCGGGCATCCGTCGCGTGGAAGCCATCACCGGCGACAACGCGGTGCGCTACGTGCAGGAACTCGACGCGCGCATCAATGCGGCTGCCGCGGCGCTCAAGGCGCAGCCGGCCGAACTCACGCAGCGCATCTCGCAGGTGCAGGACCAGGTGAAGTCGCTCGAGAAGGAACTGGCGGCGCTCAAGTCGAAGCTCGCGTCGAGCCAGGGCGACGAGCTGGCCGGCCAGGCCGTCGATGTGGCCGGCGTGCAGGTGCTCGCCGCGACGCTGGAAGGCGCGGACGTGAAGACGCTGCGCGAGACCGTCGACAAGCTCAAGGACAAGCTGAAGAGCGCGGCCATCGTGCTGGCGTCTGTGGAAGGCGGCAAGGTGAGCCTGATTGCGGGCGTCACGGCCGAGGCCAGCAAGAAGGTGAAGGCCGGCGAACTCGTCAACTTCGTGGCCCAGCAGGTGGGCGGCAAGGGCGGCGGCCGGCCCGACATGGCGCAGGCCGGCGGCACCGATCCGACCAACCTGCCTGCGGCGCTGGCGGGCGTGAAGGGTTGGATCGAGGCACAGCTTTAATCGCACGTGGCGGGCTACGGTAATGGCCCGATGAAATGAAAGCGCCGTCGCGGCGCAGCAGAGGGTAAGAGGGTAAAAGACAAGCGGGCCGCTCCTTAAGAAAAGGGAGCGGCCCGTTTCGTTTGTGGCGCGCGGCGTGGGGCACAACGAGAGCGGCGTGGCGGCCCAAGGCGGCCTTCCCGGGACGAATCTCAACCGAACCTCGCCCCACGCCGACGCCGCCCCACGACCGCCGCAATCGCACACTAAAATGGACGCTTTCCATCGCGCCGCCCGTCCTCCCGCCCCATGACCGACTACCGCTTCTGCCCCCGCTGCGCCACGCCGCTCGTCGAGCGAACCGATCCGGAACACGAGGGCGGCCGCGTGCGCCAGACCTGTCCGGACGAGGCCTGCGGCTATGTGCACTGGAACAATCCGCTGCCCGTGGTCGCTGCGATCGTCGAGTACGAAGGGCGCGTGCTGCTCGCGCGCAATGCCGCCTGGCCCGAGGGCACCTTCGCGCTCATCACGGGCTTTCTCGAAAACGGCGAAACGCCCGAAGAAGGTATTGCCCGCGAGGTGCGCGAGGAAACGGCCCTGCACGCGCAGAGCGTGGAACTGGTCGGCGTCTACGAGTTCATCCGCAAGAACGAACTGATCATCGCGTATCACGTGAAGGCGCATGGCACCATCGCGCTGTCGCCCGAACTTCTGGAGTATCGGCTCGTGGAGCCCGCGAAGCTGCGGCCGTGGCTGGCGGGCACGGGCCAGGCGCTCGCCGAATGGATGCGGCGACGCGGCCTGCCGTTCGAGTTCGTCGAGCGGCCGGGCCAATGACGGCGGCAGCCGCCTGTAGCGACGTACCAGCACCCCGTAACAACCGGGCAGTAGCGGCACATTCGTACCGGTAACGACGAAGCGGCACCCGGCAAGCCGCAGCCGTGGGCGGCGGCCCACAAGACGAAGCGGCCCGCGCACGACGCAGGCGACCCAACCAGGAGACATGGCATGGCGTACATCTACTACCTGACTCACATCCATCTCGGCTACGACGCGCTCGAACAGCTTCCGTCCGAATGCACGCGGGCCGGCATCACGCGACCGCTCGTCGTGACGGACAAAGGCGTCGCGGCCGCGGGTCTTGCCCAGCGTGCGGTGGATGCGCTCGGCCAGGGCGCATTGCCCGTGTTCGACGACACGCCCTCGAACCCCACGGAGGCCATGGTGCGGGCCGCGGCGGCGCGCTATCGCGAGGCGGGCTGTGACGGGCTTGTCGCCGTGGGCGGCGGGTCGTCCATCGATCTGGCGAAGGGCGTGGCCATTGCGGCGACGCACCCGGGGCCGCTCGCCACCTACGCCACCATCGAAGGCGGCAGCAACCGCATCACGAGCACAGCCGCGCCGCTCATCGCCGTGCCCACCACGGCGGGCACGGGCAGCGAGGTGGCGCGCGGCGCCATCATCATCCTCGACGACGGGCGCAAGCTCGGCTTTCACTCGTGGCACCTGCTGCCGAAGGCCGCGATCTGCGACCCCGGCCTCACGCTCGGTCTGCCGCCCATGCTGACGGCGGCCACGGGCATGGACGCCATCGCGCACTGCATCGAGACCTTCCTTGCGTCCGCCTTCAACCCGCCCGCCGACGGCATCGCGCTCGACGGACTCGAACGCGCGTGGGCGAACATCGAGCGCGCCACCCGCGACGGCAGCGACCGCGACGCGCGCCTCAACATGATGAGCGCGTCGATGCAGGGCGCCATGGCGTTCCAGAAGGGCCTCGGCTGCGTGCATTCGCTCTCGCATCCGCTCGGCGGCGTGAAGGTGGGCGGCCGCACGTCGCTGCATCACGGCACGCTCAATGCCGTCGTGCTGCCCGCCGTGCTGCGCTTCAACGCGAGCGCCGAAAGCGTGGTGGCCAACCGCCGCTACGAGCGCATGCGCCGCGTGATGGGGCTCGCGCCCGACGCCGATCTGGCCGACGCGCTGCACGACATGACCGCACGGCTCGGCCTGCCCACCGGCCTCGCGCAGATGGGCGTGGACCCGAGCGTATTCGACCACGTGATCGAAGGCGCGCTCGCCGACCATTGCCACAAGACCAATCCGCGCGAAGCCAGCGCGGACGACTACCGGCGCATGCTGCACGAGTCGCTCTAAACCACGAAGGGACGCAAACCACCATGAGGCCCACCGCGATCGTTCGCAGCGCCTACCGCCACTTCCTGCCCATCACCACACGCTGGATGGACAACGACGTCTACGGTCACGTGAACAACGTCGTCTACTACAGCTATTTCGACACGGTGGTGAACGAGTACCTGATCCGCGCGGGCGCGCTCGATGTGGAACACGGCGCGACGATCGGCCTCGTGGTGGAAACGCAGTGCAACTACTTCTCGCCGCTCGTGTTTCCGGAGCGCGTGGATGCCGGACTGCGTGTGGCGCGGCTCGGATCGTCGAGCGTGCGCTACGAGGTGGGACTCTTTCGCGAAGGCGAGTCGCAGCCCGCGGCGCAGGGGCACTTCGTGCACGTCTATGTGGAACGCGCCACGCGGCGGCCGGTGGCCGCGTTGCCGGACGCGTTGCACGCCGCGCTCGCGCCGCTCGTCGTGGCCCCTCACGACGCGGGCGCTTGCGCTCAGGGCAACGACCAGGACCGGGCGGCGGACTAAGCCGTGCAGACCCTGGCAATCCAGACGCTGGACGGTCTCAGCTACGGCCTCTTGCTGTTCATGCTCTCCGCGGGACTCACGCTGATCTTCAGCATGCTCGGCGTGCTCAACTTCGCGCATGCGAGCTTCTACATGCTGGGCGCGTACGTGGGCTTTTCGCTGGCATCGCGTATCGGCTTCGGCTGGGCGCTCGTGCTCGCGCCGCTCGCCGTGGGCGCCACGGGCGCGGCGCTCGAGCGCTGGCTGTTGCGGCGCGTGCGGCCCGGCGGCGCGTTGAACGAGTTGCTGCTCACCTTCGGCGCGGCCTACGTGATCGGCGAACTCGTCAAGCTCGTGTGGGGACTCGAGCCGCTGAGCGCAACGGTGCCGGCCGTGCTCGACGGTCCGCTGTTCACGCTCGACGGCGTCGCCTTTCCGCGCTACCGCGCCTTCATGATGGCCGTGGCGCTCGCCATGCTCGCGCTGCTTGCCGCGGTGCTGCGCGTGTCGAAGACGGGGCTCGTGGTGCGCGCGGCGCTCACGCATCCGCAGATGGTGGAAGCACTCGGCCACGACGTGCCGCGCGTTTTCACGTGGGTGTTCGGCGTGGGCACGGGGCTCGCGGCACTGGCCGGTGTGGTGGGCGCGCCGCTCTTCGTGATCGAGCCTGCGATGGCGCAGTCCGTGGGCTCCATCGTGTTCGTCGTCGTGGTGGCGGGCGGGCTCGGTTCGCTTGCGGGGGCGCTGGTGGCCTCGCTTGCGGTGGGCTGCCTGGAGACGTTCGCGGCGGCGAGCAACGTGTCGTTCGGCGATCTGGCCGAACGCCTGGCTCGCCTCGGCCACATCGGCCGGCTTGCCGATGCGCTGCCGCCCGCCTGGAGCGCGCTCACCGTCGCGCAGATCGCGCCGCTGCTGCCCTACGTGCTGCTCGTGGCGATGCTTGCGCTGCGTCCGCGCGGACTCTTCGGGCAGCGTGGCGACGATGCGTAAAGCTCATGCGTTTACGTGGGCGCGCCTGTGGCCGCGCGCGGCGCCCTGGTGCGCGTTGATTGCGTGGCTCGCCGTGCCGCCGTCGGTCTCTGCGCTGCTGTCGCCGCCATACTTCGTTCCGGCCGGATGGCTGCTCTCGTACCTCGCGCAAACGGCCACGCTCGTCGTGCTCGCGCTCTCGTACAACCTGCTGCTCGGCGAGACCGGTCTGCTCTCGTTCGGCCATGCCGCCTGCTCGGGGCTTGGCGCGTTGACGGCCGCGCACGTGTTCAACCGTTTCGGCGTCGCATTGCCGCTTCTGCCGTTCATTGGCGGCCTGGGCGGCGCGGCGGTGGGCGTGCTGTTCGGCGCCGTGGCCACGCGGCGCGCGGGCACCGCGTTCGCCATGATCACGCTCGGGCTCGGCGAACTCGTCGCGGCGGCGGCCTGGACGCTGCCGCACTGGTTCGGCGGCGAGGCGGGCGTGACCATCGACCGTACGAGCGGTCCGGCCTGGGGCGGCTGGACCTTCGGCCCGGCGCATCAGGCGTACGCGCTGATCGCCGGGTGGTGCGTGCTGGCGAGCGTCGCGATGTTCGCGCTCTCGCGCACGCCGCTCGTGCGGCTTGCCAATGCCGTGCGCGACAACCCCGTGCGTGCGGCCGCAATCGGTTGTGCGCCAGCGCGCATCCGTTACGCGATGATCGTGCTCGCGTCGTTCTTCGCGGGCGTGGCGGGCACGCTCGCGCTCGTGAACGTGGAGCTCGTGTCGCCCGAGAGCGTGGGCATGCTGCCCTCGGCCGCGATGCTGATCGCGACGGTCACGGGCGGTCCCGCGTGGTTCTTCGGGCCGGCGGTCGGTGCCGTCGTGCTGGTGTTTTTCAGCGTGGCGGTGGCGAGCGTGACGCGCGCGTGGCTGCTCTACGTGGGCCTGTACTTCATGGCCGTGATGATGGTGTCGCCAGGCGGCCTCGCGGGCTTCATTGCGCGGCAGCGGCGTGTCGTCGCGGGATACGGCGGGCGGCGTTGCGCGCGTGCCTATGCGTGGAGCGCGGGCGGCGCGATTGCGTGGGGCGTGGCGCTCGTGCTCGCGGTGCAGTGGGCTTATGCCGCGCGATTTGGTGACCTCTCGGGCGGTGGCGGTGCCGACGCCGCGTTGCCGTTCGTGGGCGCTGTGCCGCGCGACGCGGCCAGTGCCTCGCGTTTCGCGATGGGTCTGATCGCGCTGGCGACGGCAGGCGGCGTGTGCGCGTGGCGCGCCGCGCGTGCGTGGTCGAAGCTCGGGACCAGCAACGGCAAGGGCAACGATAGCGCCGGCCCACGCACCGGAGACGAACCATGACTGCCGCGCTCATTCTGCGTGGCGTCGGAAAGCGCTTCGGCGACGTCAAGGTGCTGCGCGGCGTCGATCTCGTCGTCGAGGCCGGCGAGCGTCACGCGCTGATCGGCCCGAACGGCGCGGGCAAGTCCACGCTCTTCGACGTGATCACGGGCGCCGCGCGCGCGAGCGCGGGCCGCATCGAACTGAACGGCGCGGACATCGCGCGGCTCACGCCCGCGCGCGTGAATCACCTCGGCCTTGCTCGCAGTTTCCAGACCACCAGCGTGTTCGGACGGCTCTCCGTCTACGACAACCTGCGTTGTGCCGTGCTCGCCGCGCGGCGCGGCGGCGTGCGATGGTGGCATCGGTGGATGGACTCGACGCTTGTCGACGCGCGTGCCGATGAAGTGCTGCACGCCATCGGCCTTGCGGCGCAGCGCGACGTGCTCGCCGCGCGTCTAGGCTACGCGCAGCAGCGCGCGCTCGACCTCGGCCTCGCGCTCGCGAGCGACGCCCACATGCTGCTGCTCGACGAGCCCACGGCCGGCATGAACCGCGCCGAAGCCGCGCACGCCATCGAGCTGATCCGCGCGACGACGGCCGGCAAAACGCTGCTCATGATCGAGCACGACATGGACGCCGTGTTCGGACTCGCGGATCGCATCTCGGTGCTCGTGCAGGGCAAGGTCATCGCGACGGGCACGCCCGCGGAGATTCGCGCGCATGCCGCCGTGCGCGCCGCATACCTGGGCGAGGCATTCGCGTGATGGGCGCGCTGCTCGAGATTCGCGGACTACAAGCGTGGTACGGCGCAAGCCAGGTGCTGCACGGCGTCGACCTGCACGTGGAGGCAGGCGAAGTGCTCGCGCTTGCGGGACGCAACGGCTCGGGTCGTTCGACCCTCGCCAAAGCCGTGATGGGGATGGTGCGCACGCAAGGGCAGGTGCGGTTCGCGGGCCACGTGCTGGCGGGCCGGTGCACGTTCGAGATCGCGCGGCTCGGCATCGGTTACGTGCCCGAGCACCGAGACGTGTTCCCCACGCTCACGGTACGCGAGAACCTCGCGCTCGGCATCGCGCCGCGTTCACCGCGTTCGGGGCGTACGCCACGCTTCACGCTCGACGACGCCTACGCGCTCTTTCCGATTCTGCGCGAGCGTGCCGCGGCACGCGCAGGCGTGCTCTCGGGCGGCGAGCAGCAGATGCTCGCACTGGCTCGCGCACTGCTCGGGAATCCTGATCTTCTGATCGTCGACGAACCCACCGAAGGGCTCGCGGCCCAGGTGAGCGCAGTGGTGGGCGATTGCCTGCATACGTTGCGCGAACGCGGCGTCGCGGTGCTGCTGATCGAACAGCGGCTTGCGCTCGCGCGCCGGCTGGCGGACCGCATCGCGGTGATGGGGCACGGCGCCATCGTGTTCGAAGGGTCGTTGGACGCGTTCGCGCAACGCGACGACATCGTGCGCGATTGGCTCGGCGTGGGTTGAGCGTCGCGCGGGCAACATGGCGCCATTGCGGTGCAGCACGAAAACTGCGTCGTCGATCGATTCGAACGCTCAAAACAGGCGTTTGAATGTGGCCCCGGCCGTTGACGAAAAGCCCCTGCAGACGCGGCTTCGCGGCGCTTCTGAAGTCGCCGCGATCTGCGTTCGCGTTTGGTAACTCTCCTCGACGAATCTTGTCGGCAGCGCGGCGACAAAAAAAGACAATCGCTTGCAAAGACCCCGTTTCGGCGCGTCGTTCAGACGACCGCGCCGGACAACGAGGGCAAGGAGGACGACGGCGCCGCCGCGTGGCACGACACGACAGGAAGCGGCTGCGCCGTTCCCAGGGAGGAGGCGAACACCATGCAAGACACGACCAGCTCGGCCGAGGTTCAGCACGAAGCGTGCGCTAAATTGCACGCCAAATCGCACGCCAAAGCGCAGCCCGAAAAACCTCGATCACGCACCGTGCACGCAAAGCGCGGCGCGCGCGCTTTCGCGTCCGCGGTGGCGTGCGCCATCGCATTGCTTGGCACGGCCGCGTGGCTCACCGGCTGCGCTGATGCCGGTTCGGCCGAGCGTCCAACGCTCGAAGTCGCGAAGGCGCGCGAGCTGGGCGAAGATCAACGCGTGCTTGCGCGCGTGCCGTCCGTGGGCCCTTTGGCGTTGCAGCGCACGCGCGCACTCACGCTGCGCGACTCGGGCGTCGACGGGTCGCTCATGTTTGCGCGCGACGTGGACTTTCGCGTTACCGGCGACATCGGCTTCATGATCCACGACATGAGCGCCACGCTCACTCCCGTCAAGCGAGGCGAACCCGTCGTGTTCGACGACCCGACGAGCGTCGTCATCGCCGTCCATCGCGGCGACGTCACGCTCAACGCGGACCGCCTCACCGCGATCTTCAACCGCTATCTGTTCCAGTACCAGGGCTCGCCCTTGCGCAACATGCGCGTGGTGCCGCAACAGGGCACGCTGCGCATCACGGGGCAGATGTGGCGCGACGGTTGGGTGCCGATCGCGCTGACAGGCACGCTCGCCATGCGCCATGCCGACGAACTCGTGTTCCATGCCCAGCACGTCGAGGTGGCGGGCGCGAGCGCCGATCATCTGATGCAGGCGGCCCACGTAAAGATGGCCGACCTGTTGAAGGTCGAGACGCCGATTGCGCGCCTCGAAGGCGACGACGTCGTGATGCAGGTCGCGAAGCTCACGCCGCCGCCCGCGCTGCGCATGACGATCACGCACATCGACGTGACGCCCGAGGGCGTGCGCTTCACGCTGGACGACCCTACCAACGCGATACAGCAGGCCATCGTATGGCCCGAGTCGATGCCGGCGCGCGGGCTGCGCATCGTGGGCGGCGACGTGAAGTTCATGCGTTCGATGCCGATGAACATCGACATGACCATCGAACCCGTGAATCCCGCCGCGCCGTTCGTGCTGGACCTGTACCACTATCGCGAGCAGCTCGCCGCGGGCTGGCTCACGTTCAGCGAGGCGGGCGCGCTCGACGTGCGGCTCGCGTCGTGGCCGGTTGTGAACGGTGCCGCGCAGGCAATGCAGTCTGCGCCGATGCAGATCGGCAGCGCCGCGGCCCGATACAACGACAGCTTCATCCGCATGCAGCAGGCGTCGCTCGCTGAAGCGCGCGCGCAGTGGCGCTTCGTGCCGGCGGCGTTGCGCGACGCGAGCGCGCAGACGGCATCGGCTGCTACGTCGGGTCTGTCCACTGTGTCAATGTCCCCGGATGCGCCGTCAGGCACCCCCACGGCGCAACCGGCCGACGACGAACGCCGCTCGCCAGGCCCGGCGCCGTTCATTCATGCGGAGAACGTGGACTTCTACGTGACCGGTCGCATCGGCTTTCACGTGCGCTCGCTCGACGCACAACTGGTGGCGAAGCAGCCCGGCCAGCCCGTCAATCTGGACGATCCGACGCAATACGACATCCGTATTCTGGGCGGCGAAGTGGTGGAGCCGTGGCCCGCAATGTCGGCGCTCTTCAACGACTATCTGCTCGACTACACGCCGCGCTCGCTCAACGACCTCGCGCTCACGCCGCAAGGCAACGCGTTGCGCGTGACGGGCGGCATCAAGCTCTGGAATCACTTTCCGGGCGTGTGGCTGCCCACGACGATGAGCGGCACGATCCGCGTGCTCGACGAGCGGCATCTCGCCTACGCGCCACAGAGCGTGACGGTGCTCGGCGTGCCGCAGGCGGGCTTGCTGCGCGCGCTCGACATTCCGCTCTCGTCGCTGACGCCGTTCGCGCGCAAAGGCGTGGCGCTGCGCGGCAACGAACTCGTGTTCGATCAGTACACCGTGTTCCCGCCGCCCGTGTTGCGCGGTCATCTGGAGAGCGCGACGGTGACGCAGGAGGGCCTCGTGCTCAAGTTTCGCGCCGAGCCGCATGCGCCCGTCATCCACGCGCCGGCGTCGGCGGGATCGAGCTACATCTGGATAGAAGCCGGGGACGTGAAGATGTTCGATTCGCTCGTCGTGAACGGGCGCACGCTGATCCACGACTCGCGCGCGAACGGTCCGCTGCATTTCGACATGTACGCGTACCGGCGCGATGTGGCGAAGGGCACCGTGAAAATGGCGCTGGACGGCAGCCTCGACGTGGACCTCAGGCCGCATGCAGGGGCACAGATGGCCGCGCCGCAGGCGACGGGGCCGTCGGCCTCGCTCGCTGCGGACAAGTGAGGCCGGTCATGAGGCGAATGAAGCGAACGAAGCTGGCTCGAAGCCGGCGAAGCCGCGCTGAATGCACCGAACGCGCCGCACGCCGCGCCGTTCGACGCACCGCGTGCGGCGCCATGCATCATGCCGCGGCTTTCTTCGCCTCGACGTCGGGCAACAAGACGGTGAGCACGCCGAGCAGCGGCAGGAACGAGCACACCTTGTAGACGTAGGCAATGCTCGTGGCGTCCGCGAGCTGGCCGAGCACGGCCGCGCCGATGCCGCCCAGCCCGAACGCGAAACCGAAGAAGAGCCCCGCCACCATCCCCACCTTGCCGGGGATGAGTTCCTGCGCGTAGACCAGAATTGCCGAGAACGCCGAGGCGAGCACCACGCCGATCACCACTGTCAGCACGCCGGTCCAGAACAGGTTCGCGTAGGGCAGCAGCAGCGTGAACGGCGCCACGCCGAGTATCGATACCCAGATCACGTATTTGCGCCCGATGCGGTCGCCCACCGGTCCGCCGATGATCGTGCCCGCCGCCACGGCCGCGAGAAACACGAACAGATGCACCTGCGCGGCCTGCACGGGCAGATGGAAGCGGTCGATCAGATAGAACGTGAAGTAGCTGTTGATGCTCGCGAGGTAGAAGTACTTCGAGAACACGAGCAGCACGAGCACGCCCATCGCGGCCGCCACGCGTCCGCGCGAAAGCGTGGCGTGCGGCCGTTCGGCGCGCGTCTTTTTGGTGGCCGGATGCTGGCGATACCAGCGGCCGATCTGCGTGAGCACGACGATCGCGACGAGCGCCGCCACCGAAAACCACGCGATGCTGCGCTGCCCGTGCGGAATCACGATGGCCGCCGCAAGCAGTGGTCCGAGCGAAGTGCCCGCGTTGCCGCCCACCTGGAACAGCGACTGCGCGAGCCCGTGCCGTCCGCCCGACGCCATGCGCGCTACGCGCGACGACTCGGGATGAAACACCGACGAGCCGCAGCCCACCAGCGCCGCCGCGACGAGCAGCACGCCGAAGTTCGGCGCCACCGACATCAGCAGCAGCCCGCTCAGCGTGAAGCCCATGCCGATGGGCAGCGACCACGGCTGCGGCCGCCGGTCGGTATAGATGCCGACGAGCGGCTGCAGCATCGACGCCGTGATCTGATAGGTCAGCGTGATCAGGCCGATCTGCGTGAACGAGAGTGCGAAATTCGCCTTCAGCATCGGATAGATGGCGAGAATCAACGACTGGATCATGTCGTTGAGCAGATGCGAAAAGCTGATTGCGCCCAGCACGGAATAAACGGTGCGCTGGGCTTTCGCGGGCAGCGAGGCTGCTGTGGTTGACGCAGGCGAAGCGGTGCGGGCGGCGGCAGCGGCGCCTTTATCGAAACTCGTATCCATTTTTTATTCGCGGAAGTGTCCATGCATCGCGGCGTGCGGCCGCCCAAAGCGGGCGGTCCCGATGTGACGCCAAATTGCATGGAATAAATAGATTTATTCGACTTGTTTTGACGCAGTGTAATGTGTCCTGCGCGCATTGTGCGGACAACCTTTGTCGCAATCAGGACATCGATGCGTTGCGCTTCGCCTCCTCGCCGCATGCGAATTTATTTCCGATTTTTTTCACGGCACGCAAGCGTAGGCTTTTCGCACTTTCCTGAAAGGGGCCTGTCATGGACGGACTTTCCGCTGTGAGGTCGGCAGGGGCGCGCGCTGAGGGCAACACAGGCAATACGGGCAGTGCGGCGTCCGGCAAATCGCTCAAGATCGACGCCATCCGTTTTCTCGCGGCCACGTGGGTCATGCTGTACCACTTCGGCCCCCCGCCTTTCAAAGAGATTTTCAAGGCCATGCTGCCGCCTGCGCTCGCGCCCGTGGGCGGCGCGCTGTGGTCGGGTTCGGTCGTGCTGTTCGCGGGGCCGGCGGCCGTGATCGTGTTCTTCGTGATCTCGGGCTACTGCATTCACCACGCCTGGCATCGCGACGCGGTGCTCAAGCCCGTCAACTATTTTGCCTCGCGCTACGTGCGCATCGGCTTGCCGCTGGCGGTGGCCGTGCTCGTCTGTCAGCCTCTGCCGGGGGCGGGCAATCTGCTGCAGTCGGTGCTGTGGTCGCTCTACTGCGAAATCGTTTATTACACGCTCTATCCGCTGCTGCGCAGCTATTTCCGCTACGCGGGGGAGATGATCGTCGGCATCGCGCTCGCGGGCGCCGCGATGGTGTGGTACGTCCATACGCACACGCACATCGTGTGTGAGCACTGCGTCTACGAGACGTATGGCGTGGCCGGCACGTCGCTCCTATATCTGCCGGGCTGGCTGCTGGGCTGCCTCGTCGCCGAGATCCAGCAGACGGGTTTGACGAGAGCGGGCGAGCGTGGCGCCGCGTCTGCGCGCTCGTCCATGTCCCCCTTTACCGCGCGCTTTGCCGGTACGCTGCGCGTCGTCGCGCAGGCGCTTTCGACGCAACTCGTCGTGACGCGCATCGCCGTCGTGACGGCCGCGTCGCTGACCTTCGTGCTGGCCTCCACGTCGCGCATCAAGCCGGCGTTCCTGCCGTTCATCGGGCCCGACATCACGCTGCCCGTTTTCCAGCTCGTTGCGACCGCATGGCTTGCCGCCGAACTGGCGCGGCCTTCGCGTAGTCGCTTCTGGCATCGCGTGGGTGCACTGGGCGCGTGGTCTTACAGCCTCTATCTCTGCCATAAGCTCGCGCAGGCGATTCTCGGCGTGACGGGCAGTCCGCCGGGCGTGGTGGCCGCATGGTTCGCGACGGTGGTGATCGCGCTCGCCGTGAGCTACGCGTTCTACCTCGCGGTGGAGCGGCCCTCGCACCGGCTCGCGCATCGGCTACGCAAGTTTGCGCAGCGTGCGCCCACGCGACCTGCTGTCTGATGGCCCACGGGTGTGACGAACGCGTGAAAACCCCCTGAAAACAAGTGCCGGGAGTCGTCTGGCAACTACGTCGCATCCGCGCGACGGATTTTCATGACAAATGCGAAGCTGCCGCCGCTGCGCGTTTTTGGCCGTGTATAAAGCCGCACGGACGTGCGCCCACGAAGCGCGCGTCACGACGGGGTCGGGTCGACACGGGCGGCGCAACGCTAAAGAAAAAGGCGCCGTTGCCGTAGACCCGGAGGATAAGCGCGTGTGCGGGTGCGATCCGGCCCGCGGCGCGCGGCCAAAGTAGCGGGGAAGACACTATGAAAGCAGTTTCGGGGACCAGCGGCGCCATCGGATTCGTACCACGGCACGAACCGGCGGCACCCCGGTCGGGCCAGCCTGCGGGCACGGCCGGATCACGCCGCCTCGCGCGGCTGTCGGTCAAGGCGACGCTGCGGCTCGCCTTTGCCCTCCTGTTGATCGGCACGCTCGCCATCGGCATATTCGCGCTCACGCAGATCAGCCGGCTCAACGCATCGGCGCAATCCATCTATGACCAGGGCCACGTGGCCAGCCGCGCCGCGGAAGAAGTGCGCGGCTACATGCTGCGTGCGAGCCGCGCCCAGAAGATGCTGCTCACCGCGACCACGGCGAAGGAGCGCGACGAACTGGGCGCCGACATCGAAAGCGGGCTCGCCGCGCTCAACACGCAGCTCGCCACGCTGAAGCAATATTCCGATGCTTCGTCTGATGCAAAAGACGCCCAGCTGGAGCGCAAGTTCTCTGCGGCGGTGGCCACCTGGAGCGGCCACCTGCATGACTTCGTGACGCTCGTGAAGGCGCAGCCGCTCGACCTCTCGCAGATGAACTGGCAGGTGGGCACGCAGGACGTGTCGCTGCTCGTGGAAACGGGCAAGCTCGAAAAGCTCGTCGACGAACTCGTCGCCCAGCGCGGCACGGCGGCGAAGGCCACCATCGAGGCGTCCGCGTTCATCTTCCGTTCGTCGTTCGTGATGATCGCGGCGATGACCGTGGGGCTGATCGTGCTCGCGTTCCTCGTGAGCGAGTGGGTGGTGCGGCGGCTCGCGCGTCAGCTGGGCGGCGAGCCGGCCTACGCGAAAGAGATCGCGGCGCGCATCGCCGCGGGCGAGCTGGGTTATCCCGTGAAGGTGGACCGGCGCGATTCGTCGAGCGTGCTGTTCGCGTTGCGCGACATGCAGAAGGGGCTCGCTTCCACGGTGAGCGAGATCGCGGCGAGCGCCGAGGCCATTGCGGCGGCGTCGAGCGAAATCTCGATGGGCAACCTCGATCTCTCGCAGCGCACGGAGCAACAGGCCACGGCGCTGGAGCGCACGGCGACCAGCATGGAGCAGCTCACGTCCACGGTGCGCCAGAATGCCGACAACGCAAAGCAGGCCAGCACGCTGGCGGCCAACGCGTCGGAGATCGCGGAAAAGGGCGGCGAAGTGGTGGGCCGCGTGGTCGCGACGATGGGCGAGATCAACGACAGCGCGAAGAGCATCGCGGACATCATCGGCGTGATCGAAGGCATCGCGTTCCAGACCAACATTCTGGCGCTCAACGCGGCCGTTGAAGCGGCGCGCGCGGGCGAGGAAGGGCGCGGCTTTTCGGTGGTGGCGGGCGAGGTGCGCAACCTCGCGCAGCGCAGCGCGGCTGCGGCGAAGGAAATCAAGACGCTCATCAGCGCATCCGTGGATCGCGTGAGCAACGGCTCGGCGCTCGCGCAGGACGCGGGCCAAACCATGGACGAGGTCGTGAAGGCCGTGAAGCGGGTGACCGACATCATGGGCGAAATCTCGGCGGCCTCGGCGGAACAGAGCGCCGGCATCGAAGAAGTGAACCACGCGGTCACGCAGATGGACGCCGGCACGCAGCAGAACGCGGCGCTCGTGGAAGAGGCCACGGCGGCGGCCCAGTCGCTCGACGATCAGGCGAAGGCGCTCAAGCGGATGGTCGGCAAGTTCCAGCTGGCGGGTTGAGGCGGCTCGATGGCGGGATGGCGCGCCGGGCCGCGCGTCGAACCGCTTATCGCGACTTGTGGCTGAAGGGACCGTCGGCGTTGGCGTAGGGATTTGCTTCCTTGCGCCGGGCCGCCGTGTCGGGCCCCGACATGCCCATCTGTTCGCGCAGCGGCGCCGGCGTGGTCTTGCCGGGCTTCGCGCCGGGCTGGATGTCTTCCAGCCCGGCGGCCCACGTATCCAGCATGCCTTTTGCCACCTCGCGAAACGCGGGGTAGCGCTTCGCGCAGATCTCCACCTTCGGCGCCACCGCGTGCACCGCGGTCGTGATGCGCTCGCGTGCCTCGTCCATGTCCGCCTTGCTGAGCCCCAGCCGTGCGCCGCCGTACGTCGCCAGCATGCTGCCCGACGCCCACACCCGTTTGCCCTGCAACGTGAGCGCGGGCAGTTGCGTCGCGTACCTCGGGTAGACGGTGCCGCTCAGCACGTCGTAGACGGGCGCAAGCCGGACGTCGTCGACGCTCGTGTAGACGAGGGCGAAATTCTTCAGGTGCGCGTCGGCGTTGTGAATCGCGTAGTTGAGCAGGATCAGCGTGTAGAGGCGCCGTGCGTTGTCTTTGAGCGCGGCCCGCGGCACGTAGGTGTGCGTGAGTTTCGCGAGGTCTTCCAGCGACCCCTTGTACTTGTTCACGGCGTCGTTGGGTTTGAGCGCGCAGTAGTCCTCCACCGCGAGCATCCCGCCGTCGGCGTTGCGGTCGAAGCGGCGCACGGCGAGCACCTGGCCGTCGTCGGACAGGCGCGCTTCGGGCACCTCGAGACCGGCTTCGCGCGCCACTTCGAGGCACAGGTATTCGTTGATGGCGAGCCCCGGCAAGTCTTCGAATCCGGTCTTCAGGATGAACTCGTCGGTCCGGACAGTGGCTCTATCGTCGGGAAGGTCGGGAGGAGCGAGACGGTCAGGGCGGGCGAGCGCCTTGGGCATGACCCCCGAGACGCCTTCCGCAACGCCGCCTTCGAGCAGTTGCAAGAGGTTGTCGCGCGAATCGGCCGACGCCAGCAGCGGCGCCATATCCGCCTTGCTGGCCGCGCGTTCCGGCGTGACGCCTCGCGGCACCAGCTGAACGCGTCCGATGGTGTTCGCGCCCGTGAGCGCAAGCAGACCGAAATCGCTGACGTCGGCGTGCGGGCCGAGCCGTCGGATCATCAAATTCTTCTGGAAGCCTTCCGGCAGATTCATCTGGAAGAAAGGATGCAGCGTCTTCCAGCCATACGAGGCCGCGCGCACCGGCATGAGCAGCGAGACGAGGCTTGCCGGTGGAACGTCGGGCAGGTAGGTGAACACGTACTGGCCGGCTTCCTCCGCGAGCGTCCCCACTTGCCGGCCGTTTACATAGACGTCGAGGGTCGCGCCGCTCACGGTTTGCCCTCCGTGGTTTTCGGAGGCCGCGCGGCGCGGGTGCGCACGCGCTGGCGCGGCGGCGCGTCGTAGGTGACGGCGGCTTCCGTCAGCACGTCGTCGAGCGTGCGCTGATGGCCCGGTGGGCGCGCGATCAGTTCGAGCCCGACCGCGTCGAAGAGACTCAGCAACTTGACGGCGCCGATTTCGGGCAGCGTTCCCGTTTCGAACATGCTGATGCGGCCGCGGGCGACGCCGCTCATGTCGGCCACCTGTTGTTGCGTCAGGTTGGCCGCCATGCGCGCACGGCGGAAGGCTTCACCCAATTCTGCGAGGTTCATGTTCTGTATACGATGCGTTAAGGCGAAGATGTGCTTTAACGCATCGTATACGCGACGTTGGGTGGGTGCAAGTTTTGTCTTGTATGTTGAACATTAAGACGCGATTCGAGCTTAATGTCCAATAAAAGGTGCATATCGCGTCGCCTCATCGCCCCTTCAGCCAGGTCTTCCCTCCGCCAGCCCGACCGACCCCGCCTCCTGCGCTCAGCCGCCGCGCGCATCCCGCTCGATGATCCACTCGTGCGCCGGGTCGTTCTTGAAGTGCCACACGCGTTGCGGTCCCGCCATCACGTTGAGGTAGTACGAGTCGTAGCCGTAGGGCACCACCACCGGGTGATAACCGCGCGGCACCATCACGACGTCGTGATCCTCCACGGCCATGGATTCGTCGATGTCGCGCGAATCCGTGTACACGCGCTGGAACGCGAAGCCTTGCGGCGGATCGAGCCGGTGGTAGTACGTCTCTTCGAGCGAGCTTTCCACGGGTATGGCGTCCGTGTCGTGCTTGTGCGGCGGGTAACTGGACGCGTGGCCGGGCGGCGTGCGCACTTCCACCACGAGCAGCGATTCGGCCGGCTCCGTCTGCGGAAGGATGTCGCAAACGTACCGCGTATTGAGCCCCTTGCCGCGCGTGGAGCGCTTCATCTGCGCGGGCTCGATGAGCCGCGGCGGCAGCGTGCCCTTCGCGGGCGCGCTCGCCACGCCGATCTCTGCGTTACGCACGCCGCGCACCACGGCGCGCACGTTGGGCGGCAGATACACCGCATAAGGCGACTTGTCTTCGAACACGCTGTCGCGCGAACCCAGGTTCAGCCACTTCGTGTCGCCGGCCTCGATGTCCACCACACCACAGAGCACGACGATGCAGCTTTCCCGCGCGCTGTCGAACACGTGTACCACGTCGTTTTCACCGAGCCGGTAGGCGGCGAAACCGACATAGCGCCAGTCCGCCGATTCGGGCGTGACGCGCGCGATCGTCTGGCCTTCGCGCTCGGCCTTTACCAGCAGGGTCATGCGGCCTCCTTCGTTGCGTCGAGCGGCGCGTCCACGAGCGTACGCAGCGTGCGATAGCCTTTCTCCGCATACGAGTACGAGGGCGCCACCACCGGGTCCTGTTCCGCTTCCACCACGAGCCAGCCGCGATAGCCGTGGCGCTTGAGCCGATCGATCACGCTCGCGAAGTCGACGGCGCCGTCGCCGGGCACGGTGAAGGCGCCCGCCAGCACGGCATCGAGAAAGCTCCAGTTGCGGTTGCGCGCGAGCTTCACGACGGCAGGGCGCACGTCCTTGCAGTGCACGTGGCACACGCGGTCGATGTATTTGTCGAGCACCGCGATGGGGTCGCCGCCCGCGAACGTGATGTGCCCCGTGTCGAACAGCAGGCCCACGGCGTCGCTCGTGCGGGCCATGAGGTTGTCGACGTCGGCCGGCGTTTCCACGTACGCGCCCATGTGATGGTGATAGGCGACGCGCACGCCGTGCGAGAGCGTGTAGCGCGCGAAGGCATCGACACGTTCCGCGTAGGCGTCCCACTGCGCCGCGGAGAAAAAGCGCGGGCGCTGATAGAGCGGTTTCGGCGCGCCCTGGATGGTGTCGGCCACTTCGCCGTAGACCATCGCCGTGGCGCCGTTCTTCGCGAGCAGTTCGAGATGCGGGCCGACGGCCGCAATTTCCTCTTCCACGCTGCGCCGCGCGAGCTGCCCCGAGTACCAGCCGGAGACGAGCGCGAGGTCGTACTGCGCGAGCAATGCCTTCAAGGCCTGCGGTTCGCGCGGAAACTTGTTGCCGAGTTCGAACCCCTCGTAGCCGATGCGCCGCCCTTCGGTGAGCGCCACCTCGAGCGGCGTTTCGCCGCCGAGCGAGGGCAGGTCGTCGTTCATCCACGAGAGCGGGTTGATGCCGATGCGCACTTCAAACGAATTCATGGAGCGTTCCTTGTTTTTCGATGACGTCACGTGGTGCCGTCGTGGCGACGGCGCGCGGCGATCTGCGCCTCGTACTTCGCGCGAGCCTCGCGCACGGCGCCGCGCTGCGAGACTTCGGGCACCGCCACTTCCCACCACCAGCCGCCTTCGTCCGTGGTACGCGCGGGATCGGTGTCGATCACGATCACGTAGGTGCGATCCGCCGCCCGCGCGCGCTGCATCGCGGCTTCGAGTTCGCCGACGTTCGCCACGTGCTCCGCGTGCGTGCCGAGCGCGCGCGCATGCGCGGCGAAGTCGATCTGCGGCGCGCCGGCCGGGCCCTGCACGCAGTCCTCGAAGAGGTTGTTGAAGGGCGCACCGCCGCAGGCCTGCTGCAGCCGGTTGATGCAACCGTAGCCGCGGTTGTCGAGCACGACGACGACCATCTTCGCGCCGAGCATCACGGAGGTCGCGAGTTCGCTGTTCATCATGAGGTAGCTGCCGTCGCCCACCATCACGATGACTTCGCGTTCCGGGTGTGCGAGCTTCGCGCCCAGACCGCCCGCGATCTCGTAGCCCATGCACGAGTAGCCGTATTCGACGTGATAGGCGCCGGGTCGGCCCGCGCGCCAGAGCTTGTGAAGTTCGGCGGGCAGCGTGCCGGCTGCGCAGACCACGATGTCGTTGGCGGGCGAGTTCGCGGCCGAGCGTTGCACGGCGCCGATCACGTCCGCGTCGTAGGGCAGGGTGCTACCTTGCCCGACTTCGTGCTGGGGCGCGTTCGTGAGGCGGCTCACGGTGTCGCGCCATTGCGCAGCAAGCGACCGTGCACGCTCGCTCCAGTCAGCCGCCGCACGCCAGCCCTCGAGCTTCGCACCGAGCGTTTCGAGCGCGCGCTTCGCATCGGCCTCGACGACGAGCGCGCCGTGCTTGAGCCCGTCGAATGCATTCGCGTTGATGCCGATGACCTGCGCCTGCGTGAAGAGCGAGTTCGACCCTGTGGTGAAGTCCTGCAGGCGCGTACCCACGGCGAGCACGCAGTCGGCGTCGCGCGCGAGCGCATTCGCGGCGGGCGACCCCGTCACGCCCATTGCGCCCGCGTTGAGCGGATCGTCCCAGGCAAGCGCGCTCTTGCCTGCCTGGGTCTCGGCGACCGGAATGCCATGCGCGTGCGCGAACGCGTGCAGCGCTTCCGTGGCGCCGCTGTAGAGCACGCCGCCGCCCGCCACGATCATCGGTCGTTGCGCGGCGCGCAGCGTGCCGAGCACCGCGTCGATCTCGCTCTCGACCGGCGCCGGCGTGTGGAACGTCACGAGGCGCGGCATGAAGAAATCGACGGGATAGTCGTAGGCGGCGGCCTGTACGTCCTGCGGCAGCGCGAGCGTGACGGGCCCGCAGAGCGCGGCGTCCGTGAGCACGCGCAACGCACGCGGCAACGCCGTGAGCAACTGCGCGGGATGCATGATGCGGTCGAAATAGCGCGAGACGGGCTTGAACGCGTCGTTCGCGGAAATGCCGCCGTCGTGGAAGTCTTCGACTTGCTGCAACACCGGGTCTGGCGCGCGCGACACGAAGATGTCGCCTGGCAGGAGCAGTACCGGCAACCGGTTCACGTGCGCAAGCGCCGCAGCCGTCACGAGATTCGTCGCGCCCGGACCGATCGAGGTCGTCACGGCCATCATGCGGCGGCGCATGTGTGCCTTCGCGTAGGCAATCGCGCTGTGCGCCATGGCCTGCTCGTTGTGGGCGCGGAAAGTGGGCAGCTCGTGACGATGCTGATAGAGCGCCTCGCCCATGCCCGCCACGTTGCCGTGGCCGAAAATCGCGAACACGCCGCCGAAGAGCGGCTCGGTGCGACCGCTGCCGTCTTCGGCTGCCACGCGCTGTGCAGCGAGATAGCGCACGAGGGCCTGGGCCGCGGTCAGGCGGACGGTGCCCGTCTGCGGCTGTGCGGCCTGGGCCGGCGTGTGCGCGGCGCCGGTCGAGGGAGGTGCAACGCGTTCGTTCATGCGGCTTTCTCCTCGTGTACCGTGCCTGCGCGGTTCGTCGCGCTGCTCGCGCCCGCGCCGGCCGCTTCGCGCGCCGTGCGCCACGCGGCGATCAGCGTTTCGAACGTGCGGCGCACGCGGGCAATGAGTTCGTCGTCGCCGATGGTGCCCGCGAGCCACGCGTGGCTCGGCTCATGAAAGATGGTGCGGCCCACCGTGAAGCCTCGGCAGGTGGCCGATGCGGCTGCCGCGCGGAAGTCCTGCGTGAGCTGCTCGACGGGCGCGGAGAGTCCCAGCAGCACCACGCCGCGGCAATACGGGTCGCGTTCGGCGACGAGCGCGTCGATGGCCCGCCACTGCGCGGCATCCATCGGTTCGAGCTTCCACCACTCGGGATAGATGCCGATGTTATAGAGCCGCTTGAGCGCGCGATAAACCGTATCCGGCCCGAGCGGCAGACCGGCGTGCTTGGGCGGAATCACTTCGAGCAGCAATTCGTGGCCGCTTGCCTGCGTTGCGTCGTAGAGCGCGCGCAATTGCGCTTCCTGTTCGAGCCGCTGTTCGATGGGCTCGTCGGGATGGAACTGCACGAGGCACTTCACCGTGTGCGAGATGGGCCAGCTTGTGAGCGTGGTGCCGATGGAGCGGCCATGATCGAACACGAGCGGCACCGAGCCCGGCAGCTCGACAGGGCGACCCACCCACCAGCCGCGTCCGGTCGCGGCGTTGAGCGCGTCCTGACCGTAGCGGTCGTCGATCAGCACGCCGATGCGGCCCGCGAGCCCCAACGCGCTTTCGGTCTGCGCCACCGCTTCCACGAAGAGGCCCTTGAGCGTGGCGATGCGCGATTCGTCGGCGCCCGTTTGCTGCGCGAGGTCGAAGAACTGGTTGCGATGGTCGAACGCGAAGCCGAGCACTTCGTCGTGGCGCGTGCGCGGCGGCGTGACGCGATGCAGACGCGCGAGCGTCGTATCGCGATCGGGGCGGCGCATGCGCACGGGGTCCACGGCCGCGGCCGAGAGGAAGTAATCGAGTTCAGCGGGCGTGGGCATGGCGGGCGCGCAGCCGTGGCGCGACACGACGAGCGCGCCGCACGCGTTCGCGGCTTTTGCGCAGGCGTCGAGCGGCTGGTCGCGCAGCCAGCCCGACAGGAAGCCCGACGCGAACGCATCGCCTGCACCCAGCACGTTGAGCACCTCCACTTCGACGCCGCCCTGCAACGGCACGTCGTCGAGCGAGGCGGGCACCTTGCCGTCGATCACCTGGCAGCCGAGCGGCCCGCGCTTCACGACGAGCGTAGCGGGCGTCACGGCGCGCACCATGGCGAGCGCGTCGACGAGTTCACTCTTGCCGCCCGCAATGCGGAATTCTTCTTCGGTGCCGATCACGAGATCGAAGAGCGGCAGGATGCGTTGCAGATGCGCCGTCACGTCTTCGTTCGCGACGAACCGCGTCTCGCCGTCGGCCTTGCCCGTGAGGCCCCAGAGCACGGGCCGATAGTCGATGTCGAGCACGGTGCGCACCTGGTTGCGGCGCGCGTAGTCGAGTGCGCGGCGGCTCGCGCGGTTCACCTGTTCGGTGGAGAAGTGCGTGCCCGTGATGAGCAGCGCCTTCGACGACGCGATGAACGCTTCGTCGAAGTCGTGTTCGTCCACGGCCATGTCCGCGCAGTTCTCGCGATAGAAGATGAGCGGAAACGTGTCGCGGTCTTTGAGGCCGAGCAGCACGAGCGCCGTGAGGCGATCCATGTCGACGCGCACGTGGCTCGTGTCGCAGCCTTCCTTGTCGAGCGTTTCGGTCAGAAAGCGCCCCATGTGGTCGTTGCCCACGCGCGTGAGCATGGCCGCGCGCAGGCCGAGCCGCGCGCAGCCGAAGGCGATGTTCGCCGACGAGCCGCCGAGGTATTTCGCGAAGCTCGTCACGTCTTCCAGCCGCGCGCCGACCTGCTGCGCGTACAGGTCGACGGCGAGGCGGCCGAGACAGATGACGTCGCGGCTGCGGCCTGGCGCGAAGCGGCTCGGGCCGGGGACGCTGGAGTTGCCGGTGAGTGCCATGAGTGAGTCCTGGTATTCGTGTATCGAGCGTAGAGGGACGCGCTGCGTCAGATCGTGGCGCCGTCGAGTTCGGCGATCATCTTCTGCATCTCGGCGCCGCCCGCCATCATGTCGAGCACTTCGTCCTTCGTGATGGTGTCTTTCGTGAAGGTGCCCATGGAGCGGCCGCGGTTGAGCAGCGTGAACGAGTCGCCGATGGGGTAGGCGTGGTGCACGTTGTGCGTGATGAAGATGACCGAGATGCCCTTGGCGCGTGCCTTGTGAATGAGCTTGAGCACGTTGAAGCTCTGCTTCACGCCGAGCGCGGCGGTGGGCTCGTCGAGAATCAGCACGCGCGCGCCGAAGTGAATGGCGCGCGCAATCGCGAGGCATTGGCGCTCGCCGCCCGACATCGTGCCGATAGGCTGATGCGGGTCGCGCACGATGATGCCCATTTCAGCGAGCTTTTCGCGCGCGGTGGCGGCGCTCGTTTCGAGGTCCATCACGTTGACGAGCCCGAAGAGCTTCTTCTGCGGCTCGCGTCCCATGAAGAAGTTGCGCGCGACGGAGAGCAGCGGCACGAGCGCGAGGTCCTGGTAGACCGTGGCGATGCCGAGGTCGAGCGCTTCCTTCGGCGACTGGAAGTGTACGGGCTTGCCGTCCACGAGATATTCGCCGGCGCTGGGCGCGTGCACGCCCGCAAGCGTCTTGATGAGCGTGGACTTGCCCGCGCCGTTGTCGCCCAGCAGGCAATGCACCTCGCCGCGCTTCAGGCGCAGCGTGACGCCGTTGAGCGCGATCACCTTGCCGAAATACTTGCTGACGTTTTCGAGCGCGAGGATGGTGTCGCTTGCGGTGTCCGTCATCGTGGCGGCCTGCGCCGTAGTCGTGTCTGCCATGATCGTCCTCCCGTTACGATTGCGCGACGCGGCGGCGCACATAGTGGTTGAACAGCACGGCCATCAGCAGCATGACGCCGAGGAACACGCGGAACCAGTCGGAGCTGACGTTCGTGTAGGTGATGCCGATCTGCACCACGCCGAAGATCAGGGCACCGAAGCATGCGCCGATCACCGACCCGTAACCGCCCGTGAGCAGCGTGCCGCCGATCACCGCCGCGATGATGGCTTCGAATTCCTTCTGGATGCCGCGGTCCGCGGCGGCCGAACCGATGTCGCACACCTGCAGCACGGCAAAGAGGCACGAGCAGAACGCGGTGAGCACGAAGAGCGAAATCTTCACGCGCCGCACGGGCACGCCCACATTCTTAGCGGCGTTCGCGTCGCCGCCCACGGCGAGAACCCAGTTGCCGTAGCGCGTTTTCGCAAGCACGAAGGCGCCCACGGCCGCGAGTGCGAACCACCAGAGAATCACCTTCGGAATGCCGGGCACGAGCGGCTGGCCGTTGTCGAGCAGCGAGCCGATGCCCATGTGCGCGAGCGCCGTGAAGAGCCCCTTGAACGCGACGCCGTGAAAGAGCAGGTTGGTGAGCGGGTCGGCCTTCGCGACGTCGCCCACGCCCGAGACAATGGTGCGGTCCGCGAACATGATGGAGAGCGCAAGCGTGAGGCCGCGCAGGATGAACAGGAACGCGAGCGTGACGATGAACGAGGGCAGGCGCGTGCGCATGACGAGATAGCCGTTCAGCGCGCCGAGCGCCATCGAGGCGATGAACGCGAACGCGATGGCAAGCCAGATCGGCCAGTGGAAATACATGGTGGGCAGCGCGACCATCATGCCCGCGAAGCCGATCATGGAGCCGATGGAAAGATCGAACTCGCCCGCGATCATCAAGAGGCACGCGCCCACGGCCAGAATGCCGAGATACGCGGAAACCTGCGACCAGTTCATGACGCCGTCGAGATTGAACATGCCCGAGCTGCCCGCGCCGATGGCGAATACGGCGAACACGAGCACGGTGCCCGAAATGGCGGCGAACTCGGGGCGGCCCATGAGATGGCCGAACCACGACTCCTTGCGCACGCGCTCGTCCGCGGCCGACGAGACCGATGCCGCGCCGCGCCCGCCGCCGTTATTGGCAGGGCTCTCGTCGACGTGCGAGGGATAAGGTTTGCCGGCTACGCCCATGATGTCTCCTTGAAGCCCGGCCGCCATGCCGCACGCCCTGCGCCGGGCAGGCGCGCGTGCGGATGGCGAAACCGGTGACTGACAGAACGAATCAACAACCAGAACGAATCAACCACGAATCAGGCACGCGCCATCAGCGGTATTGGCCCGCGTATTTGATGACCTTGTCGAGGTTGGCCTTCGTGATGAAGCCCGGGCCCGAACGGATGTTCTTCGGCCCATACGACGGTTCCAGCCCGTACGTTTGCAGCCGCGCCTGGAACTTCGGATTGGCCTGCAGCGCCTTGCGGATGGCGGCCGGGTCCGTGGTGTGGTCCTTCTTCGCGATGGCGAGCACCGCGACCGGCAGATAGCCCTGCAGATACGGTTGCTGGTCGATGGCGAACTGGATGGTGCCGGCCTGGATGGCCTTGGCGATGTCGTCGGAGAAGTCGAACGTGCAGAAGAACACCTTGCCCGCGAGCCCCATCTGCTGGAGTGCCTTCAGCGTGGCCGCAGCCGGCACCGGGCCGAGCGTGAGCACGGCGCCCGTGTTCGGATGGTTGCGCAGATAGGCGCTCACCTTCGACTGGATCTCCGTCGGGTCCTGGCCCGAGTCGATGGTGGAGGTCTTGTAGTCCACGCCGAGCGCATCGGCAAAACCGCGGCAGCGTTCGAACGACACAGCGTTGGTCGCGAAGTGGTTCACGCACAGGAAGCTCTTCACGCCCGCGGCCTTGGCCTTTTCGCCGGCGGCTTTGCCTGCCACGTATTCGGGCTGGCCGATGTGCATGATGGCGCCGAGCTTTTCGCTCTGCTCTTCCGTGCCCGAGTTGATCGTGACGAGCGGAATCTTCTTTTCCGTGACCTTCGAGATGGAGCTCTTCAGCACGTCGTAGTCGGCGATGGTGGTGATCACGCCGTCGTAGTTGCGCGCCGCGGCCTGCTCGATGAGCCGCGCCATGTCGGCGATGTCGCCGTTGGGCGGATTGCGGTAGTCGGTCTGGACGTTGAAGTCTTCGTCGGCCTGCTTGATGGCGTTCTTGATGGTGTTCCACCACGAATCCGAATCCGGCGCGTGGCTGATCAGAACGAAGTGCGCGTCGGCCGCGTAAGCGGTGGACGCCGTGCCCAGCGTGGTGGCGAGGCCGGCCGCCAGCGTCAATGCGGCGGCCAGCATCCTGAGCGTTGCCTTGCCCTTGCGATGTGTCATTGTCTCCACCTATCTCGATCTTTCGTTTTTAGGGAATGAGCGAGCGTGCCGGCCCACGGTGAATGCATGGCAAGCGTGCCGGGGCCATCGCTCACGAACAAGATTAGGTCATCTCGCCGAGCGTTGCAACGGAAATTTCATTGCAAATAAAAATGGAAAATCTGTTCCATTGATGAGGCCGCGTGCCTATAATCGCCCCCAACGACACGCCACATGCAACCGGCCGGAAAGCCCCGCCGAGCGCGGCCAGGCGGCCGGAGCACCGGGGCGGGCAAGACGCTTTTTGCGACGCAATGAAGGCCGGCTACGAAGAGCACGAAGGGCGGCGCGACGTACCTTGCCGGGCGCTGTGGCGCCGCACCAATAGAAACGGGTAGAACCATGAACGAAGAAAGCACCGAAGCGCTGCCGAGCGTCGAGGAACTGATGCAGCGCATCGCGGAAAACTACGAGTCGCTGCCGCGCCAGTTGAAGAGCGTGGCGACTTACATCGAACAGCATCGCGCGAGCGTGATGGTGGATCGCACGAGCGACATCGCGGCAAGCTGCGGCGTGCATCCGTCGGCGGTGGTGCGTTTCGCGCAGCGCTTCGGCTTCTCGGGCTTTTCCGATCTGCAGGCCGTGTTTCGCCAGGCCTATACGAACCAGGGCGTGTCGGCCACGAGCTACCAGCAGCGCATCCGCAAGCTCATCGACGAAAAACCGGGGCGCGTGTCGGGCGGGTCGGTGGCACGCGAGTTCATCGGCGCGTGCCGCAGCGGTCTGGACGAACTCGAAGCGGGGCTGGACAACGCGCAGTTCGACGCCGCCGTGAAGATGCTCCAGCAAGCCGAGAACATCTACGTGGTGGGCGTGCGCCGCTCGTTTCCGGTGGCGAGCTACATCGTCTACGCGTTGCAGCACACGCCCAAACGCGTGCATCTGGTATCGGGCTTCGGCGGCATGTACCGCGAACAGATTCGCAGTGTGCGCAAGGGCGACGTGGTCATCGCCATCAGCTTCGCACCCTACGGCAAGGAAACGCAGTACTGCCTGCGCGTGGCGCAGCATCACCAGGCGAAGACGCTCGTGATTACCGATAGCCAGCTTTCGCCGCTCGCGCGTTATGCGAGCGCGCAACTGTACGTGAAGGAGGGCAGCGCATTCGCCTTCCGCTCACTGACCAGCACGATCTGCCTGTGCCAGGCGCTCTTCATCGCGCTCGCGTACAAGCTCGAATTGAACGTAGAAGAATCGAAAGACACTGGAGGCTACGATGACTGAAACAGCAGGCGGCAAGACCCTCGACGTGGCGGTGTTCGGCGCGGGCCGCATCGGCCGCATTCACGCGGCCAATCTCGCAAGACAGCCCAGCGTGCGGCTCAAGTACGTGGTGGACGTGAACCGCGAGGCGGCCGCCGCGCTCGCGGCGCAGCACGGCGCGCAGGTGGCGGACGTGGACGGTGCGATGGGCGATGCGTCGATTGGCGCAACCGTGATCTGTTCGAGCACGGACACGCACGCGGACCTCATCCTGAAATCCGCGGCAGCGAAGAAGCACGTGTTCTGCGAGAAGCCCGTCGATCTCGCGATCGAGCGCGCGCGCGAATGCGCAGACGCGGTGACCCGCGCGGGCGTGGTCTGCATGATCGGCTTTCAGCGCCGCTTCGACCCGACCTTCGCGGCGGTGAAGGCGCGCATCGACGCGGGCGAAATCGGCACGCCGGAAATGCTCGTCGTGACGAGCCGCGATCCGGGCGCGCCGCCCGTGGAGTACATCAAGCACTCGGGCGGCATCTTCAAGGACATGCTGATCCACGACTTCGACATCTTCCGCTGGATTCTGGACGACGAAGCCGCGACGGTTCATGCCACGGGCAGTTGCCTCACGGACCCGGCGATTGCCGAGGCAGGCGACATCGATTCGACCGCGGTCACGATTCGCACGAAGCGCGGGCGGCTCTGCCAGATCAACACCACGCGGCGCGCTGCCTACGGCTACGACCAGCGCTTCGAAGTGCTGGGCAGCGAAGGCATGCTCCAGGCGGGCAACGTGCGGCCCACGGAAGTGGTGGCGTGGTCGAAGCGTGCTGTCGCGATCGACGTGCCCGAGGCGTTCTTCCTCGAACGCTATCGCGCCGCGTATGCCGACGAGATCGCGCATTTCTTCGCCGCCGTGACCGAAGGCAAGCCCGTGCGCACGACGGTAGCGGACGGCCTGAAGGCGCTCGAACTGGCCGAGGCCGCCACGCAGTCGTGGCGCGAAGGGCGCATCGTGCAGCTGGGCTGACGCGCGTTCGTTCACAGAGAGCATCGAGGAGACACGACTGATGGCGACAACAGCCAACATCACAACTTCGCAGCCGCTGCGCATCGGCGTGGTGGGGCTCGGGCGGCTCGGACGGCGCCATGCCGAGAACCTCGCGTTCCGCGTGCCGGGCGCGACACTGGCAGCGGCGTGCAGTCCGCTCGCCGAGGAATGCGCGTGGGCGCGCGAGCGCTTTGCCGCCACGCGCGTCTACGACGACTATGCGGCCCTGCTCGCCGACGCTGCCGTCGACGCGGTGTGGCTCGTCACGCCGTCTTCGCTGCACGCGCAGCAGATCGTCGATGCGCTGCATGCGGGCAAGCACGTGTTCTGCGAGAAGCCGCTTTCGCTCGACGTGGCCGAATGCGAACGCGTGCTCGGCGTGGCCGCGCGCTATCCGCACCTCAAGGTGACGATCGGCTTCATGCGCCGTTTCGATCCGAGCTATCGCGACGCATTCGGCAAGGTGCAGACGGGCGCGATCGGACGGCCGTTTCTCGTGCGCTCGCAGACCTGCGACCAGAACGACCCCGAAGGTTTTTTCGTGCGTTTCGCGCCCACCTCGGGGGGCATCTTTCTGGACTGCACCGTGCACGACATCGACGTGGCGCGCTGGCTGCTCGGCTTTCCGCGCGCCAAACGCGTCTACGCGAGCGGCACGATCGCGCTGCACGAGGGACTGCGCGCAGCAGGCGATGTGGATAACGGCGTGGCCATCTGCGAATTCGAAGGCGGGCAGCTTGCGGTGTTCTACGCGTCGCGCACCATGGCGCACGGCAACGATACGTCATCCGAAGTAATCGGCACCGCGGGCGCGCTCACGGTGGGGCGCAATCCTCGCGCGAACCGCGTGGAGATCTACGACAACACCGGCATTCGCAACGAATGCACGCCGACTTTCTTCGACCGCTTCGAAGAGGCGTTCCTGTGCGAGGCGCAAGCGTTCGTCGCGGCGGTGAGGAACGGCGAGCAGGCGGGCGCCACGTTGGCCGATGCACTGGAAGCCACGCGCATCGGCAGCGCGCTGCGGCGTTCGCTCGAGACGGGCGAGGCGGTGACGTTGCAGGCGTGAAGCGGAACGTCGTGGCGGCAGCCCGCACAGCGGCGCCACGGCGGCTGCGGTAAAATCCGGCCTTCTACGAGCGCGCCGCTGGCGCGCCTCTCCCGAAGGTCGAACACCGATGCAAACTCAGGTTCACAAGGAAGTGGATGCGCGCGGGCTCAACTGTCCGCTGCCCATCCTGCGCGCCAAGAAGGCGCTGGCCGACATGGAAAGCGGGCAGATTCTGAAGGTGCTCGCCACCGATCCGGGCTCGCAACGCGATTTCGCCGCCTTCGCGAAGCAGACGGGTAACGAGATCGTGGAAAGCTCCGTGGAGGACAAGACCTTCGTGTTTCTCATGCGGCGGCGCTAGGCGGTCGCCGTTTCTCGTTTGTGCCGGTCGTGAGAGGGTTCGCGGCTGGTTTTTCCTCCGGCTTTCCCGTTCGTATCCTTCCACGCTCACGCGAGCGACCGCAGCCGCGTGATCCGGTCGTCGCTCAATACGCGGCTGACCGAAAGCACGTCATCCACCGCCCATACGCAGTGAAACCAGCCTGTCGGCACGACGAGCAGATCGCCGGGCGCCAGCAACACGTCGACGCCCTGCGCCTCGGCAAAACGCGGGTGCCGTTCGAAGTCCGGTGCGTCCACGTCCACCGCGCAGACCCGGTAGCTGTTGAACGCATCGAGCGCATAGAGCGCGCGTTCCTGGGCCGGACTATAGAGGCGCACGCGCTTGCGTCCCAGCACCTGCGCGAGAAACGAGTTGCCGAGATCGCAATGCAGACGCGTGACCGCTTGCGTGCTGCGCCGGCCGGCCCAGAGCTGTCCCGGACCCAGCAGGTCGCGAGGCACGAGCGGCATCGCAAAGCGGGTCTCCCACGCGGGCGGCAGCAGGCAGCCTTCGGTGTAGGGCGTGGCGCTCTGCGCGGCCGTATCCGAAAACGCGTCGATCAGCGCGCTCACGCGCACGTGTTGACCTTCTCCCGAGGCGATGGGCAGTACCGTTTCGCCTTCTCGCACGCGCCAGTCGGCGGCGCTCCATTGCGTCTCGGGCCAGTCGAGCACCCCTGCGAGATGCAATGGGGTGCTCGATTGCAGCGCGTTCAACACCTGCGCGAGCAACGCCTGCTCGGAGCCATCGTGCCGCGATACACGGGCTACGGCCCGCAGCGACCCCGGCGCGTGCGCACGAGCCCGTGCAAGCGCGGCGCGCTGCGTTGCATCGGGCCGCTTGAGCAATTGAATCCACCAGGCGGCGATCCGGCTGGTTCCCGTGACGCGTGCGCCGCCCAGGGCGAGGCTTTGGGCGCTGCGCAGATCGAACGACGCAGGGTGCTCGAGCACGTGTTCGAGCAGCGCGCGCGACAACGTCAACGTGCACATGGCGGGCGGCTGCGAGTCGCACTCATCGGGCGAAATCGATTGCACGGTCGCACCCATCACGAAGCGCCAGCACTCGCGCTCATGACCGGTTACGACGAGATCCAGCGTGTACGTCTGGGTGGGCGCAACGTAGTGTTCGGCCAGTCTTTCGACGGTGCGCTTCATCAAGGCGTACGTGTCGAGAAGCGGCTTCGTGGCGAGTGGCGTTTCAGCGGGCATCAGTTTCAGCAGACGTAAGACCAGAATGAGAGTTGTCGAATAAGCGACGAGTCAACGCGATAATTGCCGATCCGGTTTTACCCGATGTCTTACGCGCCTCGCACGCACGCCGCGACGAACCACGCGATGGCAGGTGCGACCACACGAAGCCATCCCCGGCGCGTGCCGACGACGCGAAGCGCATCGTGAAACCCGCGCCGCACAAGGCGTGCGGGCCGTCCCTATGGCGAAAAAATGCGCGCCATGTTCAGCTTGCCGCTGACGTGTGAGGATGCCGAAAGAAGCGCGAGCGCGTTATCGCCGGAATGAATGTGCGCGCATCGCGACACGTCTGCACTTCAGTAATACGCAATACCTGTCGATAAATAGCGAACATACGATTCGCTTCACGGGGGAGTCATGCGAAACAACCAGCCAGTCACGCAGCACGAATTCGAGTTTCCCGACAACGCCACGCTGATGTCCACCACGGACGCGCAGAGTCACATCACCTACGCCAACGCGGCGTTCATTCAGGTCAGCGGCTTTTCCGAGGAAGAAATTCAGGGCCAGCCGCACAACATCGTGCGTCATCCCGACATGCCGAAAGAAGCGTTCGCCGACATGTGGGCCACGCTGAAGGGCGGCGAGCCGTGGACGGCGCTCGTCAAGAACCGCCGCAAGAACGGCGATCACTACTGGGTGCGGGCCAACGCGATACCGGTGGTGCGCAACGGCCGGGCCGCGGGCTACATGTCGGTGCGAACCAAGGCGACGCGCGAGGAAATTGCCGCAGCGGAGTCGCTCTATCGCGACTTCCGCGAGGGCAAGGCCGGCAACCGGCGCTTTCACAAGGGCCTGCTGGTGCGCCGCGGCCTGATGGGGTGGATGTCGCTGCTGACGACGATGCCGGTGCGCTGGCGTATCCGCTCGGCGTTGCTCGTCATGGCGCCGGCGACGGTCGCCGCGGCCTGGCTGCTCGGCCTTGCCGGCGGCGCGCTGGGCGGCTTTGCGGCGCTGATGGCGGCGTTGTCGTTCGTGGCCACGTGGTGGCTCGAATCGCAGATTTCGCGACCGCTCGAACAGGTGCTTGCCCAGGCGCTGCGCGTGGCGACGGGGGAGAGCCAGAACGTCGTTCACATGAACCGCGCCGACGAAATCGGCATGACGCTGCGCACGATCAGCCAGCTCGGCCTGATGTTTCGCTGGCTTATCGACGACGTGAGCGAGCAGGTCATCAACGTGCAGCGCGCGAGCGACGAGATCGCGCAGGGCAACACCGATCTGAGCAAGCGCACCGAGCAGGCCGCCTTCAGCGTGCAGCAGACGGCGGCGTCCATGGCGCAGATGACGGCCACGGTGAAGAGCAATGCCGAAACGGCGCTGCAGGCCAACACGCTTTCGGGCTCGGCGAGCGGCGCTGCGGCGCGGGGCGGGCGCGCGGTGTCCGAAGTCGTGCATACGATGAACGAGATCACCGACAGCTCGCGGCGCATTGCCGACATCATCGGCGTGATCGACGGCATCGCGTTCCAGACCAACATCCTGGCGCTCAACGCGGCAGTGGAGGCCGCACGCGCGGGCGAACAGGGACGCGGTTTCGCCGTGGTGGCGGGCGAAGTGCGCGGGCTCGCGCAACGCAGCGCGAACGCGGCGCGCGAGATCAAGGACCTGATCGGCGCGAGCGTGGAGCGCGTGGAGTCGGGCGCGCGCATTGTGGACGACGCGGGCACGACGATGGACGAGATCGTGGCGCAGGTGAAACGCGTTTCGGACCTCATCGCCGAAATTCGCGCGGCCACCGAGGAGCAGAGCAGCGGTGTCACGCAAGTGGACGCGGCGGTGGGCGAACTGGACCGCATTACGCAGCAGAACGCGGCGCTGGTCGAAGAAAGCACGGCGGCGTCGGAGAGTCTCAAACAGCAGGCTACGCGTCTGGTCGATGCCGTGAGCGTGTTTCGTTGAGGCACGCGCTGGTTCGGGCCACGTGCAGCAGAGCGAACACGCAGCGGCACGCGCCCGAACCGGTGGCCCGAGGCGGCGGCACGTCTGCCGCCTCGCTGATACAGATCAAGGTAGGCGGCGTCCGCGCATGGCAATTCTCTCGTGGTCATTCACGGCGTGTGCGAGGGCGCCATGAACAATCCGCATACGATTCGGTTGCCCGGTGCGTTGCGCAACGGGCGCGAGACAGTGGCCGTCGCGGGGCGCCTCGACGACGAGCAGTTCGCATCCTGCCAGGTCGCATTTCTGCAAGCGGTGTTCGGCCACGCCGACTATCTGCGCAGCCGCGCTCGACCCACGCCGGTGGCCGATGCGTTCCTGAGCGCAATGGTGAATCTGCTCGAAGGCATCGCACTCAACGATACGAGCGAGAGTACGGTTTGCCGCGAGCAGCTCGTGCGGATCATCGCGGCGCTGTCTGCGCAAACGGCGTCTCGCGGCGGATGACGTCGCATCGAGTCTTGCCGGCGCGAGGCGTGGACACTGTCGCAGTTGTGCTATAAAGGGTGCGCTTTCGACCGGACCCGGTCCCCTCGTGCGGTCACCTTACCCGGTTACTTCATCGACATGCCGCAGCGCTGCCATGCCGTCCATGTCGAGTTCTCTGGACGCCAACCCAGGCCAATAACACTGTGCGCGACTGGTACGCATTGTTCGACGATGTCAAAACGCGGGGCGGCTTCGCAAGCGACGCCCAGCTTGCAGACGCTCTCCATCTCACCCGTGCCCAGATATCGGCCTGGCGCAACGGCAAGAGCGATCTCGGTACCCTCGTCAAGCTTCGCATTCTCGACGTACTCGGTCACAACGACGTGCGCTCGGCCGTGCTGAGCCTGCTGCCCGAAAGAAACCGCGACACGCTGATTCAGGAGCACCTCGCGCTCGTGCGACGCGTCGCAGGCCATGCAACCGCGGGCCGCAATGCGGACGGCACCGCCGCCGACGCTGCGGCGCCCGGCAACCGGCTGCTCGCCGCGCTTTCGCCGCGCGAGCGCGAGCGCCTCGAACCGCATCTCGCGCCGGTGGCGATGCCGCTCGGCCAGGTCGTGTTCCGGCAAGGCGAGCCGCTGACCAGCGTGTACCTGCCGACCACCGCGATCTTCGCGATTTTTCACGCGACGGCGGATCGCGCGCCGCTCGGCGTGGCGGTGGTGGGCAACGAGGGGATGCTGGGCTTGTCCGCGTGCATCGGCGAGCCGCATGCCGCACGGCGTGCCGTCGTGCAAGGGGCGGGCGAGGCCTTCCGGTTGAGCGTGGAGGTGGCACGCCGCGAGTTCGCGCTCGCGGGCGCGTTCCAGCGGGCGCTGCTGCGTTATACCCAGGCGCTCATGGCGCAGATGACGCAGATCGCCTTGTGCGTGAACCATCACACGCCGCGTCAGCAGATGTGCCGCTGGCTCTTGCAGACGCTCAGCCGCCAGGATTCCGACGACATCCGTTTCAGTCAGAAGGTATTTCCCGACGTGCTGGGTGCCCACGCGGCGAGCGCGCTCGACGAACTGACGTCGCTCGAAGCGAGCGGCGCCGTGCGTTGCCGGCCAGGATCGATTCGCGTGCTCGATCGCACCGCGATCGAAGCGGCCGCGTGCGAATGCCACAGCACGCTCGAAAGCGAATACGGCCGCATCTTTGGGGTCGCCTGAGCGCGCGCCACGGGCAGCGCGCGTCAGACTTCGGCGTGCGGGACGTCGGCGCGAATCGCGTCCCAGCCGAGCAGCCGCACGACCTGATCGAGCAGGCCGCTTCGGCGCCACGCCACGAACCGGTTGTAGCAGGTCTGCTGTGCCGGATAGCAGGACGGCAGCCGGTGCCATTTCTCGCCGCTCGTCATGACCCACAAGACCGCATCCAGCACGGACCGGTCCGGGCATTTGCGCCGTCCGCCGCGTCTCGTTTCGTCGTTCGAGAACAGATGGGCGACCCGCATCCATTCTTCGTCGGACACGCGACGCTCCGTCGCCGAGAGGCGAAAAGGCGTGACCACCCAACCGGTCTCTTGATGCATGGCAACCCCTCGTGTTCCAGTTCTGCGAACTGGTGTTGTCGTCCCGCACGCGCCGTGGATGAATGCGCTTTCTCTCGTGTCGGACGTTTTCTCATCGCGGCCGCGCCGTGTTGCGCGGGCCGTTGAATCAGCCTGACGCCGTTCGCCACGGGCCGTCTGTGAAGATCAGGTCGATGATCTGTTGCAGCCGGGCGATGCCGATGCCGGCTTCGTCAGGCGAATTGAGTTCGAGTGCTTCCAGCAGATTGACGATGCAGGCGACGAAGAGATCGGCGGCCGGCGTCTCGCGTCCGAATCCGCGCAGGCTGTGCGCGCGATGCAGGAGCAGGCGGATCAGTTCGACCTGCTTGCCGAGGAATTGCGCCTCGTCTTGCCTGTTGGCGTCGACCGGGCCACGTTCGTGTCCGCGCAGCGCGACCGGTAACAGGAAACTGTCGTTCATTCCATATGTCCTGGAAACCCCGCCTGGAAACGTCGCCTGAAGCCCCGTTGCCCCGGCTCGCGAGCGCGCATGCCGGGTCCGGTGCGTCGCCCTTGTCAAATTTACTTGACGTAAGCGTCGCTATTTTTCCTGCCGTTTGGAATCGGCGTCAAGTAAATTTGACGGAAAACGAGGCAAGGTGTGGCGGGGCGAAGCGGGAAGCGGCGGCGGTTCGGGGCGCGGTCGGTTTGGTAAACGTTTGCCCGGTCAGCCGAGGCCGAACCGCCGCACGAACCACGTCTTCACGACGTGCGTGAGCGCCGCGTAGGCAAGCAGGATCAGCACGAGCGCGGGCCAGTACGTCCACGGCAACCGCGTGAAGCCCAGCACGTGGCCGAGCCAGGTGAATGGAATCGCGATGCCCACCACGGCGATGACGGCGCTCGTCGCCATGAGCGCGCCGCTCGCGCGGCTTTCGAAGAACGGCACCTTCGCGGTGCGGATGATGTGGATGATCAGCGTTTGCGTAAGCAGCGACTCCACGAACCAGCCGGTCTGGAACAGCGACGCGTTGTTCCACGCATGGAAGACGTCGAGCATCAGGAAGTAGGTGACGTAGTCGAAGATGGAGCTGATGGGGCCCACCAGCAGCATGAACTTCATGATGTTGACGATATCCCAGCGGCGCGGCACCGCCAGATATTCGGCATCGACGTTGTCGGTCGGAATCGCGGTTTGCGAGAAGTCGTAGAGCAGGTTGTTGGTCAGCACCTGAATGGGCGCCATCGGCAGGAACGGCAGCAGGATGCTCGCACCCAATACGCTGAACATGTTGCCGAAGTTCGAGCTTGCGCCCATCTTGATGTACTTCGTGATGTTGCCGAACACCTTGCGGCCTTCCATCACGCCGTCGCCCAGCACGGCGAGACTCTTTTCGAGCAGGATGATGTCGGCCGAGTCCTTGGCGATGTCCACGGCGCTGTCGACCGATACGCCCACGTCCGACGTCTTGAGCGCCGGCCCGTCGTTGATGCCGTCGCCTAAGAAGCCCACCACATGGCCCTGGCGATGCAGGGCGTCGACGATGGCCGCCTTCTGCGCCGGCGACACCTTCGCGAAGACCGAGGCGCGCTCCGCGAGCGCGGCGAGTTCGTCAGGCGTGCAGTTCTCCAGTTGCTTGCCGAGCACGATGGTGCCGGCGTCGATGCCCACTTCGCGGCAGATCTTGCGTGTGACGATGTCGTTGTCGCCGGTGAGAATCTTCACGGCGACGCCGCTTGCCTTCAGCGCCCGGATTGCCGCGGCCGCCGTTTCTTTCGGCGGATCGAGAAACGCGATGTAGCCGAGTAGCGTGAGGTCCTGCTCGTCCTTCACCGAACAGGCCGCCTGTTGCGGCGGCATCTCCTTGTAGGCGACGGCGACCACGCGAAAGCCGTCGGCGTTGAGCGCGTCCGTGGTTTGTTTGGCGGCCACGAAGTGGCTTTCGTCGAGCACGCCGATGTCGTCATCCACCGCATAGCGGGTGCATACCGAAAAGATCTCTTCCACCGCGCCCTTGCAGATCAACAGATGCGCGCCGTCGTCGCGCGCGAGCACCACGGACATGCGGCGGCGCTCGAAGTCGAACGGCATCTCGTCGATCTTCGTGTACTGCTCGTGTGCCTTCAGTTGCTCATGCAGCTCGACGTGCTTGAGCACGGCCACGTCGAGCAGATTCTTGAGGCCCGACTGATGCGTGCTGTTGAGGTACGCGTATTCGAGCACGCGGTCGGAGTCGTTGCCGTGAATGTCGAGATGGCGTTTGAGGATGATGCGGTCCTGCGTGAGCGTGCCGGTCTTGTCGGTGCAGAGCACGTCCATGGCGCCGAAGTTCTGGATCGCGTTGAGCCGCTTCACGATCACCTTCTTGCGCGACATCGCAATGGCGCCCTTGGCCAGATTGACGGTCACGATCATGGGCAGCATTTCGGGCGTGAGCCCCACGGCCACCGCGACCGCGAACAGCAGCGCCTCGAACCAGTTGCCCTTGGTGAGCCCGTTGATGAGAAACACGAGCGGCACCATCACGGCGATGAAGCCCATCATGAGCCACGTGAAACGTGCGATGCCCTTGTCGAAGCTCGTGAGCACGCGCTGTCCCGCGATCATGTCGGCCACGCCGCCGAACGCGGTGCGCCCGCCCGTGAGAATCACGACGCCGCAACCCACGCCGCTCACCACCGCGCTGCCCATGAAGCAGATGTCCGGCAATTCGAAGTGCGAGTCGGCGCTGTGCGTGCCCACGGTGGGCGCTTTTTCGACCGGCATGGCTTCGCCCGTCAACGCCGATTGATTCACGAACAGATCGCGCGCGGAAATGAGCCGCAGGTCGGCGGGAATCATGTCGCCGGCTGAGAGCATGACGATGTCGCCGGGCACGATCTGTTCGATGGGAATGTCGAGCGTTTCGACGCCCGCTTCACTGCCGCCCGTGGCACGACGCCGACGCACTGTGGCGGTGGTGTGCACCATGCGGCGCAGCGCTTCGGCGGCGCGATTCGAGCGGTGCTCCTGCACGAAGCCGAGCGAAACGCTCAGCACGACCATCACGGAAATCATGAGCGCGGCGCGCGGGTCGCCGAGAAACCACGATGCGGCGGCGAGCGAGAGCAGCAGCAGGTTCAGCGAATTGGCGGCTCGCGCGGCCAGTTCGCGGACCATCGTGTGCCGCGCCTCGCGCGCGACCTGATTCGGACCGACGGTGCGCAGCCGCTGCGCGGCGTCGTCGGCGTCGAGCCCCGCGGCGCCGGTGCCGAGCCGCTGCATGGCTTCGTCGGGCGACATGCGCGCGAACTGGCCGAGCGTGTCGTGCGTGGCGGGCACGTGCGAGCCGCCGCGCGGCGAGCGCAACAGCCGGGACAGAATGGGAGAAAGGAACCGCGCCTTGCCGTCCGGAAGCATCATGATCGGATTCAGAAGTGAGCCGGACGCCGGCGCGTTACGACGTCGGCATCGCGTCGGTTTGCCGGGCAACGCCAGCCGAAGAGGACGGGCCGGTAGGGCGGATGTTCGCACCGGCGAGCAGTGGCGAGTTGACGTGAGTCAAGCGCGGACCGGGCGGACGCCCGTGTCACGGAAGCGTCATGCCGGACATGGCGATGGGCACCTGAAATCGGCCCCCCAAAACAAAAACGCTGCGATCCGCGGAGAACGAATCGCAGCGCCTTTTTACGGCATGAATCAAACATGTGCGCGGTGCTTGCACCGCGGCGCGGCTTTACCCGGCGAGCACCGGCGAGCGCGTGCGCAGATAGGCCTCGAATTCCGCGCCCACCTCGGGGTGGCGCAACGCGAACTCGACGGTCGCCTTCAGATAACCGAGCTTGCTGCCGCAGTCGAAGCGCGTGCCGTGGTACTTGTAGGCCAGCACCTGCTCGTCGGCCAGCAGCGACTGGATCGCATCCGTGAGCTGCAATTCACCGCCCGCACCCGGCTTCAGCGCACGCAGATGTTCGAAGATGCGCGGCTTCAGCACATAGCGACCCACCACGCCCAGGTTCGACGGCGCCACGTCCGGTGCCGGCTTTTCCACGATGCCCGACATCTTGATGATCGAGTCTTCCCACTCCTTGCCGTCCACGATGCCGTACGACTTCGTGTCTTCGGGCGGAATCTCTTCCACGCCGATCACCGAGCTGTGATAGTGGTCGAACACCTCGATCATCTGCTGCATGACGGGCGGCGTGCCGTAGAGCAGGTCGTCCGCGAGAATCACGGCGAACGGGTTGTCGCCCACGAGCTTCTCGGCGCACATCACCGCGTGGCCGAGACCCAGCGCCTCGGGCTGACGCACGTAAAAGCAGTCGACGTGACTCGGCTTGATGCTGCGCACGAGTTCGAGCAGCTTGTCCTTGCCGCGTGCTTCAAGTTCGGCCTCGATCTCGTAGGACTTGTCGAAGTGGTCTTCGATGGCGCGCTTGCTGCGTCCCGTCACGAAGATCATTTCCGTGATGCCGGCGGCCATCGCCTCTTCCACCGCGTACTGGATCAGTGGCTTGTCCACGATGGGCAGCATTTCCTTCGGGCTCGCCTTCGTGGCGGGCAGAAAGCGCGTGCCGAGACCGGCCACGGGGAATACCGCCTTGGTTACTTTGAGCATGTCGTTACCCTGGTCCTTTGTCCGCACGCGGCGCCTCCAGCACTGCGCCATGCCCCGCATGCGGCGACTGCTGCGGCCAAAACGGCCGCCGCGGTGTTCAGGCAGGCAGCCGCGAAAGCTGCGCGGTCAGCTTGCCAATGGTGGTTTCATATTCTGCCAGCCTTCTCTGTTCCTGCTCAACGACAGCAGGCGGGGCCTTTGCCACGAAGCTCTCGTTACCGAGCTTCGCGTTGCACTTCGCGATTTCCGCGGTGAGGCGTGCAATTTCTTTCGACAGACGCTCGCGCTCCGCGGCCACGTCGATCTCGACCTTGAGCACGAGCTTGTCCGTTCCCACGATAGCAATCGGCGCGCCATGGGCTTCGCCGTCGAGCGTCGCTTCGTCGGCGATGATGCGCACCTCGGACAGCCGCGCCAGCGCCTGGGCGTACGGCGCGAACGTCGCGAGACGTTCGGCGTTGCCCGTGGCGAGCAGCGGCACCTTCGTGGCGGGCGAGAGGTTCATCTCGCCGCGCAGGTTGCGGCACGCATCGATCATGGCCTTCAGGTCCGCCACCCATTGCTCCGCGGCTTCGTCGATCTTGCCCGGCTCGGCGACGGGGTAGGGCTGCACCATGATCGAGGCTTCGCCTTCGGCCTTGCCTGCCGGATAACGGTTCGCGAGCGGCGCAACCTTTTGCCACAGGGCTTCGGTAATGAACGGAATGATCGGGTGGGCGAGTCGAAGGACGGTTTCGAGCACGCGCAGCAGCGTGCGGCGCGTGGCCCGCTGTTGCTCCGGCGTGCCGTTCTGGATCTGCACCTTGGCGAGCTCCAGGTACCAGTCACAGTATTCGTCCCAGATGAACTTGTATGTGGCGTTTGCCACATTGTCGAAACGGTAGTCCGCGAAGCCCTTTTCGACTTCCGCTTCCACGCGCTGGAGCAGCGAGACGATCCAGCGGTCTGCCTGCGAAAAGTCGAGATAGCGGCCCGGGCCGCAGCCGCCCGCGCCGTCGGGGCCGCACGCCGCTGCCTTTTCGCCGAAGCCGCAGTCGTGGCCTTCGCAGTTCATCAGCACGAAGCGCGTGGCGTTCCAGAGCTTGTTGCAGAAGTTGCGATAGCCCTCGCAGCGCGCAAGGTCGAAGTTGACGTTGCGGCCGAGCGTGGCCATCGACGCCATCGTGAAGCGCAGCGCGTCCGTGCCGAACGCGGGGATGCCGTCCGGAAATTCCTTGCGCGTTTTCTTTTCGATGGTGGCGGCCTGCTTCGGATTCATGAGGCCGGTGGTGCGCTTGGCGACGAGCGATTCGAGGTCGATGCCGTCCACGATGTCGATGGGGTCGAGCGTATTGCCCTTGCTCTTCGACATCTTCTGGCCTTCGTGGTCGCGCACGAGGCCGTGCACGTAGACCGTATCGAACGGCACCTTGCCCGTGAAGTGCGTGGTCATCATGACCATGCGCGCCACCCAGAAGAAGATGATGTCGAAGCCCGTGACGAGCACCGAGGAGGGCAGGAACGCCGCGAGTTCCTTCGTTTCGTTCGGCCAGCCGAGCGATGAGAACGGCACGAGCGCCGACGAGAACCACGTGTCGAGCACGTCTTCGTCGCGCTTCAGTGCGCCCGTGTAGCCCTTCGCCGCGGCCTGCGCGCGGGCCTCGTCTTCTGTGCGCGCGACGAACACTTCGCCGTTGTCGCCGTACCAGGCGGGAATCTGATGGCCCCACCAGAGCTGGCGCGAGATGCACCAGTCCTGGATGTTTTCGAGCCACTGGTAGTAGGTGGTGGTCCAGTTCTCGGGCACGAAGCGGATCTGGCCGTTGCGCACCACGTCGAGCGCGGTTTCCGCAATCGACTTGCCCGGTGTGAACGTGCCTTCGGGCGCCGGCTTGCTCATCGCGACGAACCATTGGTCCGTGAGCATGGGTTCGAGCACCACGCCCGTGCGGTCGCCGCGCGGCACCATCAGTTTGTGCGGCTTCACGGATTCGAGCAGGCCTGCGGCGTCGAGGTCGGCCACGATCTGCTTGCGCGCCTCGAAGCGGTCCAGACCGCGGTAGTGCGCGGGCGCGTTGTCGTTGATCTTCGCGTCGAGCGTGAGAATTTCGATGGCGGCGAGCTTGTGGCGCAGGCCCACCTGGTAGTCGTTGAAGTCGTGCGCGGGCGTGACCTTCACGACGCCCGTGCCGAACTCGCGGTCCACGTAGTCGTCGGCGATCACGGGAATTTCGCGGTCCGTGAGCGGCAGCTTCACGCTCTTGCCGATCAGCGCGGCGTAGCGCTCGTCTTCGGGATGCACCATCACCGCGACGTCGCCGAGCATCGTTTCGGGACGTGTGGTGGCCACCGTGAGATGGCCCGAGCCGTCCGCGAGCGGATAGCGGATGTGCCAGAGGTGGCCGCTTTCTTCTTCGCTCGTCACTTCGAGGTCGGACACCGCGGTGCCGAGCACCGGGTCCCAGTTCACGAGCCGCTTGCCGCGGTAGATCAGGCCTTGCTCGTAGAGCCGCACGAACACTTCGCGCACGGCGGCCGACATTTTGTCGTCCATCGTGAAGTATTCACGCGACCAGTCGATGGACGCGCCGAGGCGCCGCACCTGGCTCGTGATGGTGGAGCCCGACTGCTGCTTCCATTCCCACACGCGTTCGACGAACTTCTCGCGGCCCAGATCATGGCGCGAGACGCCTTGCGCGTCGAGCTGGCGTTCCACGACGATCTGCGTGGCGATGCCCGCGTGGTCCGTGCCCGGCACCCACAGCGTGTTGTCGCCGAGCATGCGGTGGTAGCGCGTGAGCGCGTCCATGATCGTCTGGTTGAACGCGTGCCCCATGTGCAGCGTGCCGGTGACGTTCGGCGGCGGCAACTGGATCGAGAAATTCTGGCGTCCCGGTTCGAAGGCGGGCGCGGCGTAGCCGCGTTTTTCCCACTCCGGGCCCCACGAGGCCTCGATCGTTTGAGGCTCGAAGCTCTTGGCAAGCGTGCTGTCGCTCATTATGGAAGTCTGCCGAAAAAATGCGTGAAGAGAGGCGTGAAACCTTGAATTATAAAGGGAGGCGGGGCGAGCCGGCCCGCACAGGCGGGGACCGGGCGTGGTGGGCGGCGCACAGGGCGCGTGATGGGCGCGTGATGGGACGTGAGGGGCGCAGCGAGGGAGCAATGAAGGGCGCGGGGGCGGCAGGCACAACGGGCAAGACGCCGCGCACAAGGCGGGCAGCGACAACACCGCGGGGGCGGGTCAAGCGTCGCGGCAAGAGCGCGCGATTGCGTTGACCGGTGGCAACTAACGGCGGCGCTCAGGCGCGCGCCGGCGGTCTGTCAGTGGGTCGAACGAGTCGGCCGACGAGGTGGCCTGAATGAAGCGACCACTGAAGCCCGAGCCCGCGCAGCCGTCGCGCGCCCGTGGTTGCCCCATCGACGCACAGCCTGCCTTTACGACTTCGTGAGGAACTCCACGTTGCCGCGGTTGCCCGAGGCGCTGTCGTACGACACCACCTGCGGGCCCGAGCCGCCTTCGGTGTTGTTCGAGCCGATCAGCGTGATGCGGCCGTTGTCGTTGCTCGCGACGATCTCCGTGTGCTCGTCGCTGCCGATGATCACCACGTCGCCGGGCTTGGCCTCGCTGCGGCTTTCGGTGTGCCAGCCGTCCTGCTTCAGTTCGGAGTCGAGCGTGGCGACGCTGTTGGTGTGCTGCGATTCGGGCAGCTCGCCCGCCTTCGTCAGACACGCGGAGACGAAATTCGCGCAGCAGACGTCGGTGGGAATGCCGCGGTCCATGGGCACGTTCTGGTTGGCCATGATGCTCGCGGCCGAATGATCGAGAAGCCCTTGCGCGATGCCGGCCGGGTTGCCGGAGCCGGCGGGCGCCACGTTGGTGTCGCCGTGCTGGACAGGGCCGCCTGTATTGCCCGAAGCGTTGCCGACCGACCTCGATCCGCCGCTGTACCCTCCGCCATAACCTCCGCCGCCGCCATAGCCGCCCGCGGACACCGGGCCTGAGGTGGGCGCCGATCCGTCGTTCGACGAGATCGACTGGTTCAGTTCTTCCAGCAGCGCGATCAACACCTGAAGCAGCGCCGAGTCGAACTGGCCGTTGCCGCTGCCCTGGCTGCCTTGCGCGTTGGTGGTTCCGAAGAGCTGCTGCGCCGCCTTGCTGGCGGTGCCGGGGTTGCCGTTCTGGCCGAAGGTGGTTTTTTCCCAGCTGAAATAGGGCTGCAGCCCGGTCGTGCCGCCCAACAGGCTTTCGAGCTGCGGATCGGTCGCCGGAGAACTGGAGAAGCCGTACGCACCATAGGAACCGGTGCCGGACGACGGCACGGTATCGAAGGACAAGGCCGAAATCGCGCTCGACATGTTGAATGCCTCCCGTGGCTCGATCCCCGCCTTGCCGCAGCACAGACGTTTGGCGTGCCCCGGCGCCGTGCCGGCAACACGCGAAACACGCAGCACGCTCTGCACGCAAGGCGGGCGATCATTGCCGATGATGCGGCGGCCGCGCGTGTCGACAAGCTGTACGTGCGAAGCAGCGCACGCGAATGCGAAGCGCGCATGCCGAACGCATGGGAAGCGGCGTGCCGCGCCGGCCCCTTGCCGAGTGCGCCAACTGCGCCACCCGCGCCCCCCACGCCCCCCACGCCCCCCACGCCCCCCACGCCCCCACGCCCCCCGCGCCGCCAAGCGCGCCCGGCGGTGCCCCGGCGTCCCGCAGCGCCCCCGACTTATAATGTCGGACGATCTGCGCCACGCGCCGGCCAGCCGCCGCAACGTCCCCGTTTTCCTCCTGATTCCCCCATTTCCTCATGCCCGATCTGCTCGCGAACCTGAATCCGGAACAACATGCCGCCGTCACGCTGCCCAACGAGCCGGCGCTGATTCTCGCCGGGGCCGGCAGCGGCAAGACGCGCGTGCTGATCACCCGGATCGCGTGGCTGATCCAGCAGGGGCTCGCCTCGCCTGCCACCGTGCTCGCCGTGACGTTCACGAACAAGGCCGCGCGCGAAATGATGGGACGGCTCTCGGCGCTCTTGCCCATCGACACGCGCGGCATGTGGATCGGCACCTTCCACGGTCTGTGCAACCGCATGCTGCGCGCGCATTACCGCGACGCCGGCCTGCCCGCCACGTTCCAGATTCTCGATACGGCCGATCAGCTCTCCGCCATCAAGCGCTTGATGAAGGGCCTGAACATTGACGACGAGAAGTACCCCGCGAAGAACCTGCAGTACTTCATCAACAACGCGAAGGAGCAGGGCCTGCGGCCGAAGGACGTGGACGTCACCGACAACTTCAACCGCAAGTTCGTCGAACTCTACGAAGCCTACGACCAGCAGTGCCAGCGCGAAGGCGTGGTCGATTTCCCCGAACTGCTGCTGCGCTGCTACGAACTGCTCGCGCACAATCCGCCGCTGCGCGCGCATTACCAGGCGCGCTTCCGGCACATCCTCGTCGACGAGTTCCAGGACACCAACAAGCTGCAGTACGCGTGGCTCAAGCTGCTCGCGGGACAGAACAACGCGATCTTCGCCGTGGGCGACGACGATCAGTCCATCTACGCGTTCCGCGGCGCGAACGTGGGCAACATGCGCGACTTCGAGGAAGAGTTTCGCGTGCGGCATCTCATCAAGCTGGAGCAGAACTACCGTTCGCACGGCTACATTCTCGATGCCGCGAACCAGCTGATCGCGCACAACGCGCGCCGGCTCGGCAAGAACCTGCGCACCGACGCGGGCCACGGCGAACCCGTGCGCGTCTACGAAGCGGCTACGGACTCGCAGGAGGCGGGCTGGATCGTCGAGGAAATTCGCGCGCTCATCAACACGGGGCTTGCGCGCCACGAGATCGCCGTGCTCTACCGCAGCAACGCCCAGTCGCGCACCATCGAGCACACGCTCGTGAACGCGGGCATTCCGTATCGCGTCTATGGCGGGCTGCGCTTCTTCGAGCGCCAGGAGGTGAAGCACGCGCTTGCGTATCTGCGTCTCATCGACAACCCGAGCGACGACACTGCGTTCGCGCGCGTCGTGAACTTTCCCGCGCGCGGCATCGGCGCGCGTTCCATCGAGCAGTTGACGGACGCGGCGCGTCTCTACAACTGCTCGATGGCGGCGGCGATTCCGTATGTGGCGGGCAAGGCGGGATCGAGCCTCGCGGGCTTCGCGAACCTGATCGCGAAAATGCGCGCCGAAACGCAGCAGATGAGCCTGCCGGAGACGGTCGAATACACGGTGCGCGCAAGCGGCCTTGCGGACTTCTACCAGAACGAGCGCGAAGGCCAGGACCGCCTCGAGAACCTTCAGGAACTCGTGAACGCGGCGGCCGCTTTCGTGAGCGAGGAGGGCTACGGGCTCGACACGCCCGCGCGCTCCATTCCGCTGCGTCCGGGCGCAACCTCGGCGCCCGAACTGGCGACGGCGGCCGGCGACGAAGTCGAAGTGCTCGATGCCCCGGCCATCACCGATCCGGCCCAGAACCCGGACGTGATGACGCCGCTCGCGGGCTTTCTCTCGCACGCCTCGCTCGAAGCCGGCGACAACCAGGCGCAGGCGGGCCAGGACGCCGTGCAGCTCATGACCGTGCACGCGGCCAAGGGGCTCGAGTTCACGGCCGTCTTCATCACGGGGCTGGAAGAAGGGCTCTTTCCGCACGAGAACAGCGCGATGGAAGCGGACGGCCTCGAAGAGGAACGCCGGCTCATGTACGTCGCCATCACGCGTGCGAAGGAGCGGCTCTATCTTTCGTTCGCGCAGAGCCGCATGCTGCACGGCCAGACGCGCTACAACATCCGTTCGCGCTTCTTCGACGAACTGCCGCAGGACACGCTCAAGTGGCTCACGCCGAAGGTGGAGGCGGGCGCGCGCTGGGGCGGCCGCTCGGACAACGCGGGCTGGGGCCGCGACTGGTTTGCGCGACCCGACGGACAGCGTGCCGGCCGCGACGAATACCGCGGCGAGCCCTCCGCGCCGCTGCCCGCGTTCGCCAACGAACAGCGTGCGGCCGAAACGGGCTTTCGCGTCGGCCAGCAGGTGTTCCACACCAAATTCGGCGAGGGCACGATTACGGCGCTGGAAGGCAGCGGCACCGACGCGAAGGCGCAGGTCCGCTTCAAGCGTCACGGCGAGAAGTGGCTCGCGCTGGCGGTGGCGAAGCTGCAACCCGTGGAGTGAGCGCGCGTGCGCTTCGCCTCCGGCCCACACCTGACAAACAGAAAATGAACCCGACCACCCGCACTGTTGCCCGTCCGCTTGGCGTGCTCGCCGCGCTGCCCGAAGAACTCGGCGACCTCATCGCCACCATGCGCGCCGAGTCCGGCGTAAAGACCGTCACGCACGGCCGTCGCGACTATCACGTCGGCACGGTGCACGGCGCGCCGTGCGTCGTCACGCTCGCGCGCATCGGCAAGGTGGCCGCGGCGGCCACCACGAGCGCGCTGATCCATGCATTCGACGTCGACGCCGTGGTGTTCACCGGCGTGGCGGGCGGCGTGGGGCCGCACGTGCGCATCGGCGACATCGTGGTGGGCGAGACGCTGTTGCAGCACGATCTGGATGCGTCGCCGCTCTTTCCGCGTTTCGAGGTGCCGCTGCTCGGCATGGCGCGCTTTTCGGCCGACCTGCGTCTTGCCGCGCAGCTCGCCGCGGCGTGCGAGCGCTTCGTGGCGGAAGAGGGCGCGGCGTTGGCAGCGCACTTCGGCACGGCGTTGCCGCAGGTGCATCGGGGGCTCGTGATTAGCGGCGATCAGTTCGTCGCGAGCGCCAGCGCCGTCGAGGCGTTGCGCGCCACGTTGCCCGACGCGCTTGCCGTCGAGATGGAAGGCGCCGCCATCGCTCAGGTGTGTCACGAATACGAGGTGCCGTGCGCGATCGTGCGCACCGTGTCCGATACCGCCGACGATCACGCGCCCACGTCGTTCGCCTCGTTTCTCACGGAGATCGCGGGCACGTATTCGACCGGCATTCTGCGGCGCTTCCTGGAAGCGCGGGCGGAGGAGCCTGCCGCTTAGCGCGGGCAGCGGCGCCGCGCCTGGTTACTCGACGTCGAGCCCGCCTCCGAAGCGGATGCTCCACTGTTGCGGCGCCGCGCTTCTTTGCTTGTGCACCGCCGCCGCAACGCCGCCGCAACGCCGCCGCAACGCCGCCGCAACGCGCACGAAACCTATCGCCCCTTGTCCTCGTCCAGCGCCGCGCGCACTTCGTGCAGCGCCATGGCGTCTTCGATGGTGGGCAGGTCGCCCGGGTCGCGACCCTCGGCCAGCGCCGCAATCGCGCGGCGCAGCAGCTTGCCCGAGCGCGTCTTCGGCAGCATCGCCACGAGATGCACGCGTGCGGGCCGCGCGATGGCGCCCAGTTGGCGGTCCACGGTCGCTGCGAGTTCCGCTTCGAGCGTGAGCCGCGCGGTTTCGTCAGCATAGCGGCCCGGATCGCGCACCACGACGAACGCGCGCGCGGCCTGGCCCTTCAGCGCATCGCTCACGCCCACCACCGCGACCTCGGCCACGGCTGCGTGGCTCGACAGCGCTTCCTCGATCTCGCGTGTGCCAAGACGATGCCCGGCCACGTTGATCACGTCGTCGGTGCGGCCGAGGATCGTCACGTAACCGTCCTCGTCCTGCACGCCCCAATCGAAGGTCGAATAGACCTGCTCGCCGGGCACGCTTTCCCAGTAGGTCTTCACGAAACGCGCGTCGTTGCCCCACACGGTTTGCATGCAGCCGGGCGGCAGCGGCCAGCCGAGCGTGATGACGCCTTTCTCGCCGGGGCCGCACGGCTCGCCCGTGTGCTCGTCGCGCAACGTGACGTTGTAGCCGTACACGGGCACGCCGGGCGAGCCGAGCTTGGGTGGCAACGCTTCCACGCCGCGCTGGATGGCGAGCATCGGCCAGCCGGTTTCGGTCTGCCAGTAGTTGTCCACTACCGGTTTGCCGAGCGCGCCCGAAATCCACGTCGCCGTGGGCTCGTCGAGCGGCTCGCCCGCGAGAAAGAGTGTGCGCAGGCTCGACACGTCCGCGGCGGTGAGCAGCGCCGGGTCCTGCTTCTTCAGCACGCGAATCGCCGTGGGCGCGGTGAACATGAGGTTGATGCGGTATTGCTCGACGAGCCGCCACCAGATGCCGCCGTCCGGGCGAATGGGCGTGCCTTCGTACATGACCGTGGTCATGCCCGCGATCAGCGGCGCGTAGATGATGTAGCTGTGACCCACCACCCAGCCGATGTCCGACGCGGTGAACATCACGTCGCCGGCGCGACCTTCGAAGATGTATTCCATCGACGCCGCGAGCGCCACCGCGTAGCCGCCCACGTCGCGCTGCACGCCCTTGGGCCGCCCGGTGGTGCCCGAGGTGTAGAGCACGTAGGAAGGCTCGTTCGATTCGAGCCATTCGCACGGCACGTGGGCGTTGAAGTACTGCTCGCGCAGCGGCTCGTAATCCACGAGATAGCTCGCGGCGAGCCGCTCGGGCGCGAGTTGCCGGTCGATCAGCAGCACCTTCGCCGGATGATGCGTGGCGCGCGCGAGCGCTTCGTCCACGAGCGGCGTGTAGTCGATCACCTTGCCGGCGCGTGCGCCCGCGTCGGCGGTGACGATCAGCACGGGCTTCGCATCGTCGATGCGCGCCGCGAGATTGGGGGCCGCGAAGCCGCCGAACACGACCGAGTGAATCGCCCCGATGCGCGCGCAGGCGAGCATCGCGAAGAGCGCCTCGGGAATCATCGGCAGATAGATCAGCACGCGCTCGCCGCGCGCGACGCCGAGCGAGCGCATCACGGCGGCCATGCGGTTCACCTCGGCGTGCAGTTCGGCGTAGGTGTAGCGGCGCTCGATGCCGGTTTCGGTCGAGACGTAGATGAGCGCGTTCTGGTTGGCGCGGTCGGCCAGGTGCCGGTCTACGGCGTTGTGGCAGAGGTTCGTGCGGCCGCCGCAGAACCAGCGCGCGAAGGGCGGGCGGGAGCGGTCGAGCACGGTATCGAAGGGCGTTTCCCAATGAATGCGGCGCGCCTCGTTGCGCCAGAAAGCTTCGGGATCGGCAATCGACTGACGGTGAAATTCGGCGTAGCGCGGCATGGCGGCGTCCCTCCGGCGAGAGCCCGTGGCCCGCGGCCGACCCGACGTGCGGGGCGCTGCGCGCGTCGTGCGCGTCCCCGCCGGCTGCCGTCCGTCGCCGGGCCCGTGTGGTGGATTTCCGTGTGATGGATTCGTCCGGGGCAGCATAGTGCAGCGCCCCCGCCGGCGGCAACGGGGGTAGACCATGATGCGCGCGCGTGTCGCGGAGCGGGAAGGCGGGCGTCGGAGAGGCGCCGCGCCGGTGGCCTGTTCGGCAGGCTTGTTCAGTGACGAGGCTCAGTGGTCCGGCTGGGTGGTGCGGCTCGGACGCGAACTTCAGGTGCCGGCTTCAGAGCCCCGGCCGCACTTTCGCCGGCTCCACCACCACGGTGCAGGTGATGCCCGCGGCCAGTACCACGCCGTCCGGCACTTCGTCGATATGGATGCGCACCGGCACGCGCTGCGCGAGGCGCACCCAGTTGAAGGTCGGATTCACGTCGGCGAGCAGTTCGCGGCTTTGCGGATTGTCGCGGTCGTAGATGCCGCGCGAGATGCTTTCCACGTGGCCCTTGAGCACCGGGCCGCTCATGAGGCGAATCTGCGCCTTGTTGCCCACCTTCACGCGCGGCAGCTTGGTTTCCTCGAAGTAGCCGTAGACCCAGAACGAGTGGCTGTCCACCACCGCGAGCCGCGCGTTGCCCGCCGTCGCATAGTCGCCGCGGAACACGTTGAGGTTCGTGACGTAGCCGTCCACGGGCGAGATCACGCGCGTGCGTGCGAGGTTGAGCCTGGCCGCGTCGAGCTGCGCGAGCGCTTCCTGGTACTGCGCTTGCGCCGCGCTTGCCGCATGCGAAGCGTTCTCGCGGTTTTCCGCCGACACCACCTGGCTGTCCATGTCGGCGCGCCGCTTCGCGTCGTCGAGCCGCATCTGCAGGTCGGCCTTGCGTGCCGCGACGGCCGCCTGTGCCTGTTCGACCGCGATCTGGTAGTGCGAGGGGTCGATCTGCATCAGCAGGTCGCCCTTCTTCACGACCTGGTTGTCGCGCACGGGCAACTCGACCACGGCCCCCGACACGTCGGGCGCGATGTTCACGACCTCGGCGCGCACGCGGCCGTCCCGGGTCCACGGCTCGTCCATGTAGTAGATCCACAAGGTGCGGCCGATCAGTATCGCGACGATGAAAATGACGGCCGTCACGACGAAGCCGATGATGTTTCTGAGGGTCATGTTTCGACTCTTGTCAGCGTATTCAGCGAATCAGCGAATGGGTGTGTGCGGCGGAACGTGCGTTCAACCGTAAACGAAAAGCCCCAGCGTCGTGCACACGCACACGAGCAGGCTTGCCCGGAAGAGCGACGGATGCCACACCGCGCGATAAAGGCCCGTGCGCGCGAGCAGCCGGTCGAGCACCCAGGTCAGCATGGCGCCCAGAATGAAGATCGGCACGATGGCCGGCATGTAGGCATCGAGGAAAGCGATTTCACGGGGCATGGCGGTCTCCTTCGCGGGGGCGGCCGGGTGTGTCGGGGGCGGCCTGATCGGCGGGTGCCGACGTGTTGCCGAACGGACCTGCCGCGGCGGAGCCGGCACCGCTCGCGCCATCGCCCGGCGCACGACGGCGACCCGGCGCGACCGCGGCTTCGAGCGGCGACTGCGGATCGAGCAGCGCGCTGCGCACGAAATGCAGGTAGCTCAGAATGCGCTGCAGTTTGTGGCGTTCCTCGCGCGGCGGCGCGAACGTGACGAGCGCCTGCTGCGTGGCGGCGATGGCGTCCGCGGTGGCGGCGAGCGCCGCGTCGAGCCGGCGGCTGTCGGGCGCCCGGAACAGCGCCACCAGCGGATCGTGCAGCCGGCGGATCGCCACGCGCCACGGCATGCTCGGCGCGTAGCGCGGGTCGCGCGGCAGCGTGCCGATTTCGTTGCGCAGGTCGATGATCGCGTTGCCCACTTCGAGCACCGCGAAGAGCCAGCGCAGCGTGTCGCGTTTCACGTCGGGCTCGTCCTGGGCGAGCGAGTTGATCTGGAACATCAGGTCGCGCGCGCGGCTTTCGAAGCGCGAGCGCAGCCGCGCGAGCCGCCCGCGGCAAGCGAGCGCCACTTCGTCGCGCAGGTCGGCGAAGAGCCGGTTGCGCAGCCACGGCGTGGAAGGCGGCAGCAGCACCGCGAACGCGATGGCGGAGACGAGCATCGAGAGCACGAGCGCGAGCGCATCGTTCATGAAGCTCACCGGCTCGTAGCGGATCAGGTTGTCGGGGCCTGCGAGGAAGCAGAAGAAGATGCAGTAGCCCGCGCCGATGCCCGCGTATTTCGGCCGCGTGGTGAGGAACACGCCGAACGCGAGGCACGGCGTGAGCACGGCGCACAGCAGCGGAAAGCCGTCGATGTGCGGATAGACGCCGAAGGTCACGATCATGCCGACGAGCGACGAGAGCATCGTGCCGAGCGCCATGTGGAACGCCATGCGCGCGGGATACGGCGACGACGACGCGAGCGCGCAGACGGCCGCCGCATTGAGCACGAGCGTGGTGCCGCTCGGCCACGCGGTCGCGATCCAGAACGCGCCGAGCGCGGCCATCACGAGTGCCGCGCGCAGGCCCGCCACGCCAGCCGCGACCATGTTGGTCTTCGGCTCGTAGCGTTCTATCCAGCGCTCGCGGGCGTGAGTGTCGACGGCGAGCGAGGCGTAGGTCGCCGTGTAGGCGTGCAGGTCGTCGAGGAAACGGTAGAGCAGTTCCGAAGCCGTGTCGAAATCGAGCAGCGGCACGTCGGCGCGGCTTTCGAGCAGGGCGCGCGTGGCGCGGATGCGGCGCGGCAGCGCGGCCCGATAGGCTTCGAGCTGCGCGGCGGCGTGCTCGGCATCGGCGGCGGTGAGCACCGGTTCGCCCGACTTCGCGAGCAGCGGCGCGATCTCGTGGAAATACGGCTCCAGAGCCTCGATGGTGGCGTGCGCCCCGGTGTCGTGCAGCCGGTTCATCAGCTGATGCAGCGCGTGAAAGCGCGTGGAGGCCGTCATGAATTCGCTGTTCAGGCGGGCGAGCCGGCCGCTGCGCATGCGCGCGGCCGGGCTTTCGAACACGGCGACGCTGCGCGTGGCCTCGAAGCCGACGATGTCCGCGACGAAGCGCGCGTTGGTGGCCTCGATCTGCGCGCGGTCCGACTGTCCTGCGAGCGAGGCCGACACGTATTCGACGAACGCCGAGAAGCGCGCGCGCACCGTGCTGCGCATCTGTTCGCCGGCGAACTGCGGAAAGACGAGGCCGCTCACGGCACCCGAACAGATGATGCCCACCATGATCTCGGCCACGCGCGTGAGCGCGGACATGAACGCGTCGTCAGGATGTTGCGAGGCCGGAATGCCGATCAGCGCGGCCGTGTAGCCGGCCAGCACGAAACCGTACGAGCGGAAGTTGCGGTTGCGCGCGGCGCCGGCCGTGCAGATGCCCACCCACAATGCCGTAGCGGCGATGAACAGCTCCGGTTGCTGGGCGAAGAGGCCGATCAGCGCGAGCATGACCACGAGGCCCACGAGCGTGCCGCCTATCCGGTAGAAGCTCTTGGCGAAGACCATGCCGCTTTGCGGCTGCATCACGATGAACACGGTGGTCATCGCGGTGCGCGGCTGCGGCAGGTCGAGCCGCATCGAAATGCCGAGCGCGAGCAGGCCGGCCGCAATCGCCTTGAACAGATAGATCCACGTGCGGCCGTCCGTACGGGCCCACTCGGCGAAGGCCGGAACGAGCGAGGCACCCGGTACGCGCGGCGCGGAGGAGGAAGGGGCGGACATGGGCGGTCCTCAGGGCGCGGGCCGCGGCGAGGTCGCCGGGGGTGGTGCGGCCGACGTGGCCGGTGCGGCGGCGCGCGGCGTTTCCGTGGTGGTTCCGGTGGTGCCCGCGATACGGCCGCTGCCTGCGGTCGGTACCGTGACGGCCGGGGCTCGATTCACGTCGAGGGCGGCGGGCATGTGCGGCAGCAGGCTCGCGTCGCGGCCGTGCGCGGGCAGCGCATCGGCCGGCCGCGGACCGTCGGCGGGGTCGCCGAGACCGCCGCCCAACGCCGCGACGAGCGATGCATGAGCGGTGAGCTGCGCTGCCTGGATGCGGGCTACGCCTTCCTGGGCGCGCAACAGCTGCGTCTGGGCCGTGAGCACGTTGAGGTAATCGGTGAGGCCGCGCCGGTAGCCTTCCACGGAAAGATCGTAGTTGCGCTGCGCCACCGCGACCGAGCGCTCGGCGGAGGTTTTTTGCGTGGCGAGCGAGCGGATGCGCACCACCTCGTCGGCGATCTGCCGGAGTGCGGTGACGAGCGTCTGGTTGTACTGGTCGACGGCGGCGTCGTAGCCGGCCGACGCGGCGCCCAGTTGCGAGCGCAGGCGCCCGCCGTCGAAGATCGGCAGCGACAGCGCGGGGCCTGCCGTCCATCCGCCGTTGGCCGCGTGCAGGAATTGCAGCATCGGGCCGGCCGCGGCGAAGCCGCCGAGCGACGCCAGCAGATTGATGTTCGGATAGAAGTCGGCCTTCGCGACGTCGATGCCGCGCGCCTGCGCGGCCACGGTCCAGCGCGCGGCGACCACGTCGGGCCGATGGCCGATCAGGTCGGCCGGCAGCGCGGAAGGCAGGCCGGCGGGGGCGGTGAGCGCAAGCTTCGGCCGCGTGATGGTTTCACCCGCGCCGGGGCCCTTGCCTGCGAGCGCGGCAAGCTGGTTCTGGCCGAGCGCGATGGCTTCGCTCAAGGCGTCGATCTGCCGTTCGTACTCGGGCAGCGGCGTTTCCGCCTGGGTCACTTCGAGCTGCGTGCCGATGCCGCCTTTCAGACGCCGCTGCGCGTAGGCCAGCACCTTCTGCTGCTGCGCGAGCGTGGCGCGCGCGATGTCGAGCAGCGCGTAGTTCATCGAGAGATCGACGTAGGCACGCACCACGTTCGTTTCGAGTTCGAGCCGGGCGGCGCGGGCGTCGGCGGCGCGGGCGTGAGTGGCGTCGAGTGCGCGCTCGGCCGCGTTGCGGTCGCGGCCCCACAGGTCGAGGTGGTACGACAGGCCGAGCGTGCCCGTGTTGTTCCAGGTATTGGCGTCGGCGAGCGGGCCCGGCCCGTAATAGACGTTGTCGGGCCAATGCTGGCGCTGCATCGAGAGGTCGCCCTTGATCTGCGGGGCGAGCGCGGCGGCGGCCACGCCTGCCATGGCCTGGGCGTCGCGCACGCGCGCCTCGGCGACGGCAAGCGTCGGGTTGCCGGCGAGCGCGGCTTCTACCCAGGCGTCGAGTTGCGGGTCCTGGTACGCGCGCCACCAGTCCGCAGCGGGCCAGGCGGCGTCGGCGTTCGCCGCGCGGATGGCCGCGCCCGCGTCCAGCGACGTGGCGGCGAGGCCTTGCGCCTGCGGTGCAATGCCTCCGGTACTGGCGCAGCCGGCGATTATCAACGAGATCGTAAGAACCGTGAGGGTGGCTGTCCCTTTGCGTACCGGAAACCGCACAATTCCCTCCTGGATCGACATAGAAAGCGTGATGAAAAGCAATACCGCATTATATTTTTGAGCCGATTCTCGAATAACCCGCAAGAGTGCAAGGCATTATTACGGACCTTGAGATAATCATCCTTGCGGCTTGTGCAACAATCCTGTCGTCAGGAGGAGGGGAGCGATGGACACACTACAGAACATGCGCGTATTCGTCAGGGTTGTCGAAGCGGGCAGCTTTACGGGTGCCGCGCAGCACCTCAATACGACGACGGCCTACGCTTCGCGCGCGGTTTCCGACCTCGAAGCGCATCTGCGCACGCGGCTGCTGAACCGCACCACCCGGCGCATCGCGCTCACCGAGGCGGGCGAGCGCTATCTGCAGCGCTGCGAGCAGATCCTCGCCTACGTCGACGAAGCCGAGGCCGAAGCGGGCGACGCGCATGCCCGCCCGTCCGGACGGCTCAAGGTGCACGCCATGACAAGCTTCGGCCAGCACTACGTCGTGCCGGCCGTGAGCCAGTATCAGCAGCGCTATCCGGACGTTCACGTGGAACTCACGCTGGCGCAGCGCATGCCCGACCTGCTCGAGGAAGGCTACGACGTGGCGCTGGTGCTCGCCACGGAACTGGCCGACTCCGGGTTCGTCTCGCAGCGTATCGGGAGTGCCTTCAGCATTGTGTGTGCCTCGCCGGCTTACCTCGAACGCCACGGCGTGCCGCAGGAGCCGGCCGACCTCGCGCGGCACGTCCTTCTGCAGATGGTGACACCGGTGTTTCCCTCCACCCATTGGGATTTCAATGGGCCCCACGGAAGCGAGTCCGTGGAAGTCGGAGCTTCGCCTTTTCAGGTCAACGTGGCCGAGGCCATGGCTTCGGCCGTGCGTGAAGGCATGGGGATCGCCGTGCTGCCCATCTACTCGGCGGTCAACGGGCTGAGAAGCGGTGAACTGGCGTGGATCCTGCCTGAGTACACCGCGCAGGAGATGAACGTCTACGCAGTCTACCCGTCGCGCCAGTATCTGGACGCAAAGATTCGCACGTGGGTGGAACATCTGCGCGAGACGCTGCCTGCCACGATGGCCGAGGACCAGGCGGCGCTGAAGCGCTTTGTGCGCAAGTAGCGTCGTGCAATGTTCGCGCTTTGCGTTCCGCTTCGAGTCCGGTGATGTGGGCATGCCGTGTGCGGCGCGCCGGGTGTCCGCTGGTAACGCACGTGTGACGGGCTGTTACATGGCGGCTGCGGTGCACAACACTTGCTTACTTTTTCGCGCGGCACCGTTTGCTAACGTGTCGTGACCGGCAAGCTCGCAGCAGAACATGACGAAGAGGACTACATGGACACGCATCTGATGATTGGCGTCGCGGTGATGATGGGACTGATCGGCCTCGCGGCATCGCGCGACCTGTTACAGGCGCTGCGCACTCAGCTGCGGCCCGCGACCGCGCGGGTGACGGCGGCCGGTACGCGGCGCATGGTTTCTTCACGCCGCGACGTGTGGCGCGGCGATTGAGTGGATTGAGGCGTCGGCCTCAAATTTCGATCACCTTGTCCCAGGCGAAGTGGCGATTCTCGAGCCGGCCCGTGCGCCGGTCCACATAGCCGCGCGGATTGCACACCACGCGGGTGCCGTTCACCGTGTAGTCGAAGGCCGTGTGCGTATGACCGTGTGCCCAGAGCGAGACCGGCGCGCGCACCAGCGACGGCAGGTCGTTCACGAAGCCCGCCGATACCGGGTCGGCTGCATACCGGGCTGCGAGGCTTTGCCGGTGCGGCGCGTGATGCGTCACCACGATCGTCTTGCCTGAAAACGGCTTCGCGATTTCAGCTTCCAGCCATGCGCGGGCCCTGGCGTGCATGGCTAGCGTGTCGGCGGGCGTGAAGTCGCGCGGGCCCGATGCGAGGGTGGTCGCGTCGGCTTTGGCGTCCGCTTTCGCGTCTGCGTTTGTATTCGCGTTCGCGGGCCACGAGACCTGAATCAATCCCCGGAAGTCCAGCATGACCTTGTTCGCCGCTTCGATGGCTTCGCGGCGTACCGCTTCGTCGGTGCCGAAGAGCGCGAAGTCCGTCCACAACGTGGTGCCGAGCACACGCCAGCGCTCGTCGGGGGCCACCAGCACGGCGTTGTTCAGGAAGTGGACGTTTTCCACCGAGCGCGCGGCGTCCTGCATCGCCGCTTCCAGTGCGCCGAACTCGCCGTCGTAGTACTCGTGATTGCCGGGCACGTAGACCACGGGCACCGCGGCATCGAAGGTCTGCGCGGCCCAGCGCAGGCCGAGCGCGTGATTGTGGATGTCGCCCGCGAGAATCACGAGGTCGGCCTCGGCGTGGGCAATGGTGTCCGGCTCGTCGCATTCCAGATGCAGGTCGGACAGCACACGAATCTTCACGACGGCGGCTCCTCGATCGGTTGCTTCAACGGTTGCGCTTGTTGAGTTCATTGCCGTGATTGGCACCGGACGGCGATGCCATTGCGTCTACGATTCTCTACGGTAGACGGGCGCGGCTAGGGATTGAAGCGTACCACCTTGCCCGGATTCATCAGGTTGAGCGGATCGAGCGCGTGCTTGAGCGCGCGCATGAGCCGTACTTCGACTTCGCTTTTGTAGTGCGCGGCGTCGTCCACCTTCAACTGACCGAGGCCGTGCTCGGCGCTGATGCTGCCGTGATGGCGATGCACGCTGTCGTAGACGAGACGGTTGATCGGGCTCTGGTATTGCGCGAGGAACGCCTTCGCATCCACGCCTTCGGGTGCCTGCACGTTGTAGTGCAGATTACCGTCGCCGAGGTGGCCGAACGTCACCATGCGCGCGCCGGGCGCGGCGCCGGCGATGGCGGCGTCCGTTTCCTCGATGAAGGTGCCGATGCGCGAAATGGGCACCGCGATGTCGTGCTTGATGTTGAGCCCTTCTTCCGCCTGCGCGAGCGGAATGTGCTCGCGCAGATTCCAGAACGCCTGCGACTGCGCGAGGCTTTCCGCGACCACCGCGTCTTCCACGAGACCGTCTTGCAGTGCCGTCTCCATCAGACGCTCGAAGAGCCCGCGCGCGTGTTCCTCGCTTTCGCTGTCGGATAGTTCGAGCAGCACGACCTGGGCGTGCCGGCTTTCGAACGGATAGCGCATCGGCGGGAAATGGCGGTTCACGAGTTGCAGGCAAAAGTCGGACATCAGTTCGAAACCCGTGAGGAGCGGGCCTGCGAAGCGTTGGGCGAGCGCGAGGAAGTGGAGCGCCGCGTGCGGCGAGGCAAGCGCGGCAAGTGCCGTTACGCGCGCCGCAGGCAGCGGATGCAGCTTCATGACGGCCGCGGTGATGATGCCGAGCGTGCCTTCGGCACCGATGAAGACGTCGCGCAGGTCGTAGCCCGTATTGTCCTTGCGCAGCCCGCGCAAGCCGCTCCATATCTCGCCTTGCGGCGTCACGACTTCGAGCCCGAGGCACAGTTCACGCGTATTGCCGTAGCGCAGCACGCCGGTGCCGCCGGCGTTCGTCGCGAGATTACCGCCGATCGTGCAGCTGCCTTCGGCCGCGAGCGAAAGCGGAAAGAGGCGACCCGCTTCGCGTGCGCGTGCCTGGATTTCCGCGAGCACGACGCCCGCCTCGACGGTAATCGTGTTGTTGTGCGGATCGACGTCGCGTATGCGATTCAGGCGCTTCACGCTCAGTACAGCCTGCGTGCCGCTCGCGTCGGGCGTGGCACCGCCCGCGAGCCCTGTGTTGCCGCCCTGCGGTACGAGCGCGACACGGTGCTCGACCGCGGTGCGCACGAGCGCCGCCACTTCTTCCGCGTTGGCGGGCGTCAGCACGGCGCAGGCAGCACCCGTGTAGCGGCGGCGCCAGTCGGTGAGGTATGGAGCGGTGTCGTGCGCTTCGGTCAGCACATGCTGCGCGCCGACGATCTCGACGCAGGCGGCAATGAACGACGACGTGGCGGTTTCAGCGGCTTCGGACATGATGAAGTGTGTGCGGTGTTGATCTGCGGTGTGTTGAGCGAAGTATCGCGCGACGTGCAGCGCGAGGTGCATCCGCCAGATGGCTAACCAGGCGATGCGTCCGGCGGCGTCGTGTCAGGGAGCTCGGCTGCGAGGCGGTCCACTTCCTACTGCTGTATAGGCGGCACGCGTCGCGCGGCGCGCTTGAACGGCGCGACATAGGCCAATGCCGAAGCGAAAAAAGCGCCCGCGAGCACCACCTCGATCCAGCCCAGCCGGCTCGACACGCCGCCGTCCGTCATACCGCGCACGACGCCTTCGGCGACATACGGCAGCACGAGCATCGACGCCCATTGCAGCGTGTACAGGTCGCGGCGGATCACGCCGCGCAGCGCGAACAGCAGCGGAGCCGCCTTGAGCACGAGCGCCGAACCGCCGGGGCGCAGCGGCGCGAGCCACAGCTCCCACGCAATGCAGAGCGCGATGAGTCCAACGAGCGTGGCAAGCGAGGCAAGCGCCGCGGCGCGCGATGGCTCGACGCGAGCGCTCGCGGCCTGGGCACTGCCGGCGTCGCGAGAGCCGTTCATGGCCGCTCGTTCAGCATGGACGCCGTGCGAGCAAGCCGTGCGCCCAAGGCGATGGCAAGCGTGCGCTCGTCGGCGGAAATGCCGTTCGCCGCCGCGCCGGCGCGGGCGAAGTGCGAGGCGCCGTAGGGCGTGCCGCCGCTCTGCGTTGTAGTGAGCGCACTTTCGGTATAGGGGATGCCGACGAGCAGCATGCCGTGATGCAGGAGCGGCAGCATCATCGAAAGCAGGGTGGACTCCTGGCCGCCGTGCAGACTGCCGGTCGAGGTGAACACGCATGCGGGCTTGCCGGCGAGCGCGCCGGAAAGCCATTGCGGCGTGGTGCCGTCGAGAAAATATTTGAGCGATGCGGCCATGTTGCCGAAACGCGTGGGCGAGCCGAGCGCGAGCCCGGCGCATTCCTCGAGGTCGCGCAGTTCGGCATAGGGCGGACCAGCGTCGGGAATCTCGGGTTGCGTGGCTTCGCAGACGGTAGATACAGGCGGCACGGTACGCACGCGCGCCTGAACACCAGGCACACTGTCGACGCCTTGCGCGATTGCGAGTGCGAGTTCGCGGGTTGCGCCGTGCCGGCTGTAATAGAGCACAAGGATGTCTTTCATAGGCCTCGTCGGTGAACAGGTATTATAGGGTTTGGGTCCGCTGCGCATGCCGCGCGCGGCGCACACTTCGATTGAGGCGGGCGATGGATTGGTTGTCGAAAGTGCGTGTGGATCTGGATCTCGTGCGGCGGCTCGCGCGCTTTGCTGCCCGGCGCAGCGCTGAAGACCGCATTCCCCAGGTGGCGGGCAGCCTGACCTTCACGACGCTGCTTTCGCTCGTGCCGCTCGCCACCGTCGCGTTCGCACTCTTCACGGCGTTTCCGATTTTCGCCCAGTTCCAGATGTCGCTGCAGGGGTTCCTCGCCGATCATCTGATGCCCTCGCAGATCAACGACCAGATCTTCCGCTATCTGAACCAGTTCGCGTCGAAGGCCAAGGGTCTCACGACGATGGGCATGATCGTACTGTTCGTCACGTCGGTCATGACCATGATGACCATCGAATCGGCATTCAACGTGATCTGGCGCGTGCGCAAGCCGCGGCCGTTCGCGCAGCGCGTGCTGGTCTACTGGGCCGTGCTCACGCTGGGGCCGATCCTCGTGGGCGTGAGCCTCTCCATCTCGTCGTATCTGTTCACCAAGTCGCTTGCGTTCGCGGCGGGCCAGAGCGGCTCCGGCGTGATCGAATGGCTCCTGACCGGCGCCATGCTGCCGCTGATGGTGCTCGCCTTCACCATGCTGTACGTCTATCTGCCGAACTGCCGCGTGGAGTGGCGCGACGCCGTGGTGGGCGGCGTGTGCGCGGCCGTCGCGTTCGAACTGGCCAAGCGGGGCTTCGGATATTACGTGCGGCGCATTCCCACCTACACGGCGGTGTATGGCGCCTTCGCCGCGGCGCCGATGTTTCTCCTGTGGATGTATCTGAGCTGGTTCATCACGCTGGCGGGCGCGATGATCGCATCCGCCTTGCCCGAAATACGCATCGGACAATTCCACCGACCGCAGTTTCCCGGCAGCGATCTGCTGGACGGGCTGCAACTGCTCGGCCGTCTTGCCGAAGCGCGCGACGCCGGCCGCCCCGGTCATACGTTGCCCGAGCTCGCACGCATGCTGCGCCGGGACATGGAAACCACCTCGCGGCTGTTGCAGCGTTTCGAAGAGCTCGAATGGGTGGCACGACTCGAACAGGGAGGGGCCGAACCGCGGTTCCTGTTGCTCGCCAATCCGGGCCAGATTTCCGTGGCGCGGCTGTTCGGCCTCTTCGTGATCAACCGCGACGAGCTCGAGTATCAGCTCAAGCTGCGTTCCAGTCGCGTGGACGCGGCCATGCTGCTTGCCGCGCTCGATAACGAAAAGCTTTCCCTTTCACTCGCCTCCCTCATGGCCGCGCGCGAGGCGCGTGCGGTTTTCGCCGAAAGCGATGAGCGTCGCCCGTCGGCCATGCCGCACCGGACGGCGGTGTGACCTTCCCTACAACGGCAGCTTGCCGCGGCAGATGTCCGCGAACATCACCCAGTCGCCCATCAGGCTATAGATGGGATGCCTGAAAGTGGCGGGACGATTCTTCTCGAAGAAGAAATGCCCGACCCACGCGAACCCGTACCCGCACACGACCGCCGCCGGCAACCAGGGCCAGTGGCCGGTGGCGATCGCCATGGCCACGCAGCCGATCACGCCCAGCGAACCCACGAAGTGCAGCCGCCGCGATACCGGGTTGCGATGCTCGCCGAGATAGAACGGATAGAACTGGGCGAAGTTCGCGAAGTGTTCGTTTTCGTGGTGCGTGGTGCGTTCCATGATCGCCTCCTTGCCGTCGCTGTGGCGTTCGTGATTGCGTTCGAACGATTGTGCTGCTGTCGTACCCCGCCGCGCAACCCGGCCATCCGGCCGATGCCGCGATGCGCGCGCAACCGCTATCGTGGTGCCTGTGACGGACGTGTGGACTCAGACAGTCGGGGTGCCGGGGCGCGATGCGAAGGCGAACAGGGCGTCGAGCGTCGCGTCAGGCTGCTCGGCCATGATGGCGTGCCCCGCGTCGAGGGTGTCGGTGTCCACGGTGACACCGGCTTGCGCGAAGGCCTCGGCCAGTGCGCGCGCAGCACGCGGCGGCGTCATGACGTCGTGCCGGCCAACGACGATCCGCACCGGGCAACGCACGGCTGCGGCGCGCGCGAGGCCGTCGGTGTACGCGTTGCAGGCGGCGAAATCGGTGTGGAAGAGCTCAGGCTCCCCGCGTGCCGCGACGCGTTCCATGAGCCGCTGGTTCATGCCGTGCAGCCAGAAGCCAGGACCTGGGTTCGACGGTTTGGCCGCGATCGTTGCGTGCGACCACGCGTTGACCATGGCGATCGCCTCGGGCTCGCGCTCGCGGGCGGCATCGAGCAGAGCAGGCGAGACGGCCATCGGCAAGGCGGTGGCGAGCATGGCGAGATGCGTGGTGCGCGCCGGATAGCGAGCGGCGAAGTCAAGGGCAATCAGCGAACCCATGCTGTGGCCCGCTACGAAGGCGCGCTGCACGCCGGCCGCGTCGAGCAGTGCGCCAAGCCAGTCCGCCATCGCGGGAATGTCGCGCAAGGCGGGGCCGGCGCTGCGACTGTGGCCGGGCAGGTCGACCGCGAGCACGCTGAAGCCGTGGTGAGCGAAGTAGCGCGATTGCAGTGCCCACACGCTGTGGTCGTGCTCGGCCCCGTGGATGAATACGGCAGTCGGCAGCGCCGGATCGAACGGCTTGCCGCCCGTATAGACATAGGCGGGCAAACCTCGCACGTTGAGGATCATGACGCCTCCTTGCCCGTCTGGGCCGGGTTGGCGGCGGACCCGGAAGCCGGGGCGGGACGGGCGCTTGCTTTGGGCGCGGCGTTTTTCTGCGCGGCTTTCAGCGCGCGCTTGAGATCGTCGATCAGGTCGTCCGGATCTTCCAGACCGATGGAGAGCCGGATGGTGCCTTCCGCGATGCCTGCTGCGGCGAGGGCGGCGGCATCCATGCGGAAATGTGTCGTGGAGGCGGGATGGATGACGAGCGAACGGGCGTCGCCCACGTTGGCGAGATGCGAGAACAGGCTAAGGGCTTCGATGAAACGTCGCCCGGCGGCACGATCGCCGCGCAGGTTGAAGCTGAATACGGCGCCCGCTCCGCGCGGCAGCAGACGTTGGGCCAGCGCGTAGTCGCGGTGCGTTTCGAGCTCGGGATACGCCACCGATTCCACCGCCTCGTGCGCGACGAGGAACTGCACCACCTTGCGCGTGTTCGCGACGTGCCGGTCCATGCGCAGAGGCAGCGTTTCCACGCCCTGGAGCAGTTGCCATGCGGCCTGCGGATGCAGGCAGGCGCCGAAGTCGCGTAAACCCTCGCGACGCGCGCGCAGCAGAAACGGCGCAACGGTGCTTTCCTCGGCGAACACCATGCCGTGGAAGCCTTCATAGGGCTCGGTCAGCTCCGGGAAACGGCCCGAGGCCTCGAAGTCGAAAGTACCGCCGTCCACCAGTACGCCGCCGATCGTCGTACCGTGCCCGCCCAGGAACTTGGTGGCGGAGTGGTAGACGAGGTCGGCACCGTGCTCGAAAGGGCGCAACAGGTAGGGCGTGGTGAACGTGGAATCGACGAGAAGCGGCACACGGTGTTCGTGGGCGATCTGCGCGACGGCGGCGATGTCGAGCACGTCGAGCCCGGGGTTGCCGAGCGTTTCGCCGAACAGCAGCCGCGTCTGCGGGCGCAGCGCCGCGCGCCAGGCATCGGGATCGTGCGGCGGAACGAACGTGGTTTCGATGCCGAATCGCCGCAGCGTGTAGTGGAGAAGGTTATGCGAGCCGCCGTAGAGGGCGCTGGAGGCCACGATGTGCGAACCCGCACCCATCAGCGTAGCGATGGCGAGGTGCAGCGCCGCCTGGCCGCTCGCTGTACCGATTGCGCCGACGCCGTTTTCGAGCGCAGCGATGCGTTCTTCGAAGACGGCAACGGTCGGGTTCGAGATGCGCGAGTAGACGTGGCCCGCGCGTTCCATGTTGAACAACGCTGCGGCGTGGTCGGTGTCGCGGAACGAAAACGAGGTCGTCTGGTAGATCGGCGTCGCGCGGGCGCCCGTGGCGGGATCCGGGGCCGCGCCGGCATGCAGCGCGAGCGTGTCGAAACGGTTGGCGGACATGTCGATGGGGCCGGGCCGGTACGGCCGGAACCGTGTGAGGTAAGGAGTGAGCGATCGTAACATCGGGCCGCACGGCATCAAGTGCCGTTTTCCCGCAAGCACGTCGACGGGCATGCTGGTGCCGTTGCGCACCACGGTCGTTGCCGGTATTTCCCTCGCTGATGAATGCCGTTGTGCGTGGAATGGCCGCTTTCCTTTTGCCGACCTTTCCGCTAGCATCAAAAATCAGTCTGCATTGTTTATGCTCATTCGGCATTTGCCCGCATTACCGTGTCATGGGCTGGCAGTCGTCCGGTTTTTGCGCCGTATGCTCGCGTGCCGTATGTCCGGATAAGTCCGCATAACCAGCCGCATTTGTGAAATTGCATTTACCCGTATCGCCAGGAGACAACCATGCGAGTCAGCGACATTCTGAAGGTCAAGGGCAACACCCTCTTTACCGTGACGCCCGACACGCCGCTGCACGCCGCAGTCAACACCATGGCCGAGCACGACATCGGGTCGCTCGTCGTGATGGAATATGGCGATCTGGTCGGCATGCTGACCTTTCGTGAAATCATTCTGACGCTGCGCGAAAACGGCGGTAGCCTGGGTTCGGCGACCATCCGCAAGGTAATGGACGACCACCCCGTCACATGCACGCCGGAAACCGACGTCAACGAAGTGCGACGCATGATGCTCGAGCATCACGTCCGTTACCTGCCGGTCATGGACAGCCGCACGCTGATGGGCGTGATCTCGTTCTACGACGTGGCAAAGGCCGTAGTGGAAGAGCAGAGCTTCGAAAACCGCATGCTGAAGGCATATATTCGCGACTGGCCCGAGGAAGAGGGCGAGCAGCCCACGCGGCAGTAAGCGTCGGCCGGTGATGGCGCGGCCGTTTGTGCGGCGCTTGTGCCCGCACTGCAGGCCGGTAAGCCATGCGGCATGAGTTCGCGATCGCCGGCGCGGCTCCAAAACCCGACGGCACCGCGGTCACCGCATCGAGAGAAAGAACGCGCGCAGCAGGCGCGCGTTTCTTTGTCGGCCGCGCCGTCACGTTAGCCTCGACACCGACGTTCATTGAACGGACATCGCCCGCCCCGGGCTCCCACCTGCCTCACCCATGAGCGACCACCCCTTACCTGCCGCACGCCGCGCCCGTCGCGACGGCGAGGCCCACGAATCGCAGTTCCGGCTGCTGCGCGAGCGCCGTTTTGCGCCGTTCTTCTGGACGCAGTTTCTCGGCGCCATGAACGACAACGTCTTCAAGATCGGCTTCACGTCGCTGGTCACGTATCAGACGGCGCGCTTTTCCGGCGTCGATCCGAAAACCGCGCCGTTCCTGATTTCGGCCATCTTCATCCTGCCTTTCGTGCTACTGTCGGCGACCTCGGGCCAGATCGCCGACAAGTATGACAAGGCGATGCTCACGCGTTTCGTGAAGACCTTCGAGATTGCGGTAATGCTCGTCGGCGGCGCGGGGTTCTGGCTGCACAGCGCGGTGCTGCTCTACGCGTGCACGTTCCTGATGGGCGTGCATTCCACGGTGTTCGGTCCGGTCAAATACGCCTATCTGCCGCAGCACCTCACGAATGCTGAACTCGTGGGCGGTAACGGCATGGTGGAGATGGGCACGTTCGTCGCGATCCTCGTCGGCACGATTGCGGGGGGCGCCGCCGCGGGACTGCCGGGCAACGGTGCGGCCGTGCTGGCGTGTCTGTGCGTGTCGGTTGCGCTCATCGGACGGTTTGCCTCGGCATTCGTGCCGCCGTCCACGCCGTCGCAGCCTGAACTGCGGATCAACTGGAATCCCGTCAGCGAGACCCGGCGCAACCTCAAGCTGGCCCGCGGCAACCGCATGGTGTTCCTGAGCCTGCTCGGCATTTCGTGGTTGTGGTTCGTGGGCGCGACGTTCCTCGCGTCCTTCTTCAACTTCGCGAAAGACGTGCTCTCTGCGAGTCCCGACGTCGTCACCGTACTGCTCGCCACGTTCTCGGTCGGCATCGGCACGGGCTCGCTGCTATGCGAGCGGCTTTCGAAGCGCCGCATCGAGATCGGGCTGGTGCCGCTCGGCTCCATCGGCATCAGCGTGTTCGCCGTCGACCTCTACTTCGCGAGCCACGCGCTGCCGGTGGCCGGCCATCTGCTCGCGGTCGGCGAATTCCTTCGCATGCCGGCGCACTGGCGCATCCTCGCCGACCTGTATCTGCTCGCGATGTTCGGCGGCTTCTACAGCGTGCCGCTCTACGCGCTGATCCAGAGCCGCAGTGTGCCCAGCCACCGCGCGCGCATCATTGCGGCGAACAACATCCTGAACGCGCTGTTCATGATCGTCTCGGCGCTGATGGCGATGGCCTTGACCTCCGCCGGCATCGGCATCCCGGGGCTCTATCTCGTCACGGCGCTGCTCAACGTGGCGGTGGCCGCCTACATCTATCTGCTCGTGCCGGAGTTTTTGCTGCGCTTCGTCGCGTGGCTGCTCGTGCATACGGTCTATCGGATCCGGCTGGTGCACACGGAGCGCATTCCAGCCGAAGGGCCGGCCGTGCTGGTCTGCAATCACGTGAGCTATGTCGATGCAATCGTCATCATGGCCGAGAGCCCGCGCCCCATCCGCTTCGTGATGGACCACCGGATCTTTCGCGCGCCGCTGGCCGGTTGGCTGTTCCGCCACGCGAAAGCGATTCCGATTGCGCCCGCGCACGAGGACGCAAAGTTACTCGCCGCCGCCTACGGGCAAAGCGCCAACGCGCTCGCCGAGGGCGAACTGGTCTGCATCTTTCCGGAAGGCAAGCTCACACGGACAGGCGAGATCAACGCGTTTCGTCACGGCGTGATGGAGATCATCGGCCGCACGCCGGTGCCCGTGATTCCGATGGCGCTGCGCGGCCTGTGGGGCAGCGTCTTCTCGCGCGACGAAAGTGCACATCTGCCGCGGCCGCTGCGGCGTGGTGCGATCAGCCGGCTCACGCTGGCGGTGGGCGAGCCGCTCGACCCCGCCGGCGTCACGCCGGAAGGGCTCGAAGAGATCGTCACGGCCTTGCGGGGCGCCCGGCGCTGAGCGCGCGGGCTGGCATAATAGCGGCTTCCCCGTTTTACTTTGGACGACGCTCATGTCCGGCAACACGCTCGGTACGCTCTTTACCGTCACGACCTTCGGCGAATCGCACGGCCCGGCCATCGGCTGCGTGATCGACGGCTGCCCGCCCGGCATGGCGCTCGCTACCGAAGACATCCAGCTCGAACTGGATCGCCGCAAGCCCGGCACGTCGCGCCACGTGACGCAGCGTCAGGAAGAAGACAAGGTCGAGATTCTCTCGGGCGTCTTTGAGGGCATGACGACCGGCGCGCCCATCGCGCTCCTCATTCGCAACACCGACCAGCGCAGCAAGGACTACGGCAACATCGCCGAGACCTTCCGCCCTGGCCACGCGGACTATACCTACTGGCAGAAATACGGCATTCGCGACTATCGCGGCGGTGGCCGGTCGTCGGCGCGGCTCACGGCGCCGACGGTTGCAGCCGGCGCCGTGGCGAAGAAGTGGCTGCGCGAGAAGTTCGGCGTGGAGGTGCGGGGCTACATGAGCGCGCTGGGTGAGATCGATGTGCCGTTCATCGACTGGTCGCACGTGCGCGAGAATCCGTTCTTCGTGCCGAATGCCGACATCGTGCCGCAACTCGAGGCCTACATGGACGCGCTGCGCAAGGACGGCGACTCGATCGGCGCGCGCATCAACGTGGTGGCGTCGGGTGTGCCGGTTGGTTGGGGCGAACCGCTCTTCGACCGGCTCGACGCCGACATCGCGCACGCGATGATGGGCATCAACGCGGTGAAGGGCGTCGAGATCGGCGCGGGCTTCGCGAGTGTCGCGCAACGCGGCTCGGTGCACGGCGACGAACTCACGCCGAACGGCTTCGTCGGCAATCACGCGGGCGGCGTGCTGGGCGGCATTTCGACGGGGCAGGACATCACCGTCTCGATCGCGATCAAGCCGACTTCGAGCATCCGCACGCCGCGCCGCTCCATCGATAAGGCAGGGCAGCCCGCGACGGTGGAGACCTTCGGTCGCCACGATCCCTGCGTCGGCATTCGTGCCACGCCGATCGCCGAAGCGATGCTCGCGCTCGTGCTGATCGATCATGCCTTGCGGCATCGCGCCCAGTGCGGCGACGTGGTGACCACGACGCCGAAGATCGCAGCCGGAACGCCCTGACGTTTTAAGACCGTATGCCGCTGTAAGAAAAAACGCCGCTCGAAAGCGGCGTTTTTTGCATCGACAGCAGTAGCAGAAAGACCGTTGCGCCCGCGTGCCAACGGCCCGAGTCCTCACATATTCGGATAGTTCGGCCCACCGCCGCCTTCCGGCGTGACCCACACGATGTTCTGCGTGGGGTCCTTGATATCGCAGGTCTTGCAGTGCACGCAGTTCTGCGCGTTGATGACGAGCCGGTCGTTGCCGTCGTCGTTCTTCACGAATTCGTAGACCGCAGCGGGGCAGTAGCGTCCCTCGGGGCCCGCATAGGTGCGCAGGTTCACGTTCACGGGCACGCCCGGGTCTTTCAGCGTGAGGTGCGCCGGCTGGTTTTCCTCGTGGTTCGTGTTCGAGATGAACACTGAAGAAAGCCGATCGAAAGTGAGCTTGCCGTCGTGCTTCGGATACTCGATCGGCTTGCACTGCGACGCGGGCTTGAGCATCTCGTGGTCCCAGTGCTGGTGATGCAGCGTCCAGGGCACGTTGCCGCCGAAGAGCTTCTGCTCGATGCCCACCATCAGCGTGCCCAGGTACAGGCCCTTGCTCATCCACTGCTTGAAGTTGCGCGCGCGGTGCAGTTCCGTGTACAGCCACGAGGTCTTGAACGATTCGGGGTAGGCGGTCAGTTCGTCGGCGGTGCGGCCGGCCTGCACGGCGTCGAACGCGGCGTCCGCAGCCAGCATGCCGGTCTTGATCGCCGCGTGCGAGCCCTTGATGCGCGAGGCGTTGAGAAAGCCCGCGTCGTCGCCCACCAGCGCGCCGCCCGGAAACACGAGCTTCGGCAGCGACATGAGGCCGCCTGCCGTGATGGCGCGCGCGCCGTACGAGACGCGCTTGCCGCCTTCCAGGAACCTGCGGATTTCGGGGTGCGTCTTGTAGCGCTGGAATTCCTCGAACGGGGAGAGGTACGGGTTCGAATAGCCGAGCCCGACCACGAAGCCCACCATCACCTGGTTGTTGTCGATGTGATAGAGGAACGAGCCGCCGTAGGTCTGCGGGTCGAGCGGCCAGCCGGCGGAGTGAATGACGAGGCCCGGCTGATGCCTGGCAGGATCGATCTCCCAGAGTTCCTTGATGCCGATGCCGTACACCTGCGGGTCGCTGTCGCGGTTCAGCCTGAACTTCTCGTTGAGCTGGCGGCCCAGGTGCCCGCGCGCGCCTTCGCAGAAGAGCGTGTACTTCGCGTGTAACTCCATGCCGGGCTGGAAGTTCTCGGTGGGCTGGCCGTCCTTGCCGATGCCCATGTTGCCCGTGGCCACGCCTTTCACCGAGCCGTCATCGTTGTAGAGCACCTCGGCGGCGGGAAAGCCCGGGAAGATTTCGACGCCCGCGGCTTCGGCCTGCTGGCCGAGCCAGCGCGTGACGTTCGCGAGGCTCACCACGTAGTTGCCTTCGTTTTTGAAGTTGTCCGGCAGCGCCCAGTGCGGCACGGCGCGCGCGCCTGTTTCGGTGAGAAACAGGAAGCGGTCTTCGGTGACGGGCACGTCGAGCGGCGCACCTTTTTCCTTCCAGTCGGGGACCAGTTCGTTGATGGCGCGCGGGTCCATGACCGCGCCCGAGAGAATGTGCGCGCCGATTTCGGAGCCTTTTTCGAGCACGCACACGCCGAGTTCGACGCCTTTTTCCGCAGCCCGCTGCTTCAGACGGATGGCGGCCGAAAGACCGGCCGGGCCGCCGCCGACGATCACGACGTCGTACTCCATCGATTCGCGTGGACCGTACTGCTCAATGAGACTTGCGGGGGTCATCGAAGCTCCTCTTGCCGTTAGAATGCTTTTTTCGGGAACGTATTGTCCGGTAACGCCTGGCACCCCGCAACCCGAAGAGCGCAGATTAGCACGGTCGTTCTATTCTTTGTGCTACCGTATTGACGCGCGTTCGGCCATGCCGCAACGTGCCGTCCACTCAACGCTCAACACCTACAAGGAACGACAATGGGCCGTTCGATCAATCTGGAAGGCAAGGTCGCGCTGATCACCGGCGCATCGAGCGGACTGGGCAAGCGCTTTGCCCAGGTACTCTCGCAGGCAGGCGCAAAAGTCGTGCTGGCCAGCCGCCGCGTAGAGCGCCTCAAGGAACTGCGCGCCGAAATCGAGGCGTCGGGCGGTGCCGCGCACGTCGTGTCGCTCGACGTGACGGACTACCAGAGCATCAAATCCGCCGTCGCCCACGCCGAGACCGAGGCGGGCACCATCGACATTCTCGTCAACAACTCGGGCGTTTCCACGACGCAGCGCCTCGCCGACGTCACGCCCGCCGACTTCGAATACGTGTTCGATACGAATACGCGCGGCGCCTTCTTCGTCGCGCAGGAAGTGGCCAAACGGATGATGATGCGCGGCAACGGCGCGCATAAGCCGGCGTACCGCATCATCAACATTGCGTCCGTGGCGGGCCTGCGCGTGCTGCCGCAGATCGGGCTCTACTCCATGAGCAAGGCGGCGGTGGTCCATATGACCAAGGCGATGGCCCAGGAATGGGGGCGTCATGGCATCAACGTCAATGCCATCTGCCCAGGCTATATCGATACGGAGATCAACCACCATCACTGGTCGACCGAACAGGGGCAGAAGTTGATCTCGATGCTGCCGCGCCATCGCGTGGGCAAGCCCGAGGACCTCGACGGCCTCTTGTTGCTGCTCGCGGCCGATGAATCGAATTTCATCAACGGCTCGGTCATTACGGCAGACGACGGTTTCGGGCTGGCGTAGAGGCCGGCGTGAAGCATCCCCGGAAATAACAGGAAGAGAAGTGCGATGAGCGAGCAGGCGTATCACCCCGTCTTCGAAATGTCGATGCCCATTCGCTGGGGCGACATGGACGCGTTCGGCCACGTCAACAACACGGTCTACTTTCGGTACATGGAGCAGGCGCGGATTTCGTGGTTCGAGCATCTCGGCATTGCCGGCGGCAACGGCGAGGGGCAGGGACCGGTGATCGTCAATGCATCGATGGAATTCTTGCGGCAGCTTCACTATCCGGGCGACATCGTGTGCCGGATGACGGTTGGCCAGCCCGGCCGCAGCAGCTTCGACACAGGCTTCGAGCTGCGCCGCGCAGACGATCCCGACACCGTCTATGCACGCGGCAACGCACGCTGCGTGTGGATCGATTACGCGGCGGGCAAGTCGGTGCCGATGCCTGACCTGTTGCGAGCCACGATCGAGCGGGCGGAACTCGTCAAGGCGCGTTGAGCGCATCGACGCGATCTCGACCCGGCATCAAGCCAGCATATCGACCAGCGGGCGTACGATCGCGCTCGCCGAGTCTCATTGCCCCAGCAGTCGCTGCAGCAGCTCGGTGGCGTTCCCCGTTTCATACTTGCGCATGAGCCGCGCACGGTACACGTCGACCGTGCGCGAGCTGATATCCAGAATTCGCCCGATCTGCTTGCTCGTCTTGCCCGTGACGAGCTGAGCAGCAATCTCGCGCTCGCGTGGCGTGAGTTCTACCGCCACGCGGCGTGTGGCGCTGAGGTCCTCGAAGGTCCATACGCCCGCTGCGTGCGGCTCGGCGCGGTTCAGCGAGCGTCCCGTCACGTGGCACCAGAAGAGCTCGCCGTCGGCGCGCTTCATGATGCGGTCGTCCGCGTAGCTGCCTTGCGCCGTCATGATGGGCGGGATGCGCGCGCCGATGCGCTCGAACTCGTCGGCCGACGGATACAGCACCTGAAACGACTGTCCGATGAGCGATTCGCGCCGGCAGCGGAAGATCGCCGCGAGTTCGTCGTTGCAGTCTTCGATGATGCGATCGCGCGCGAGCACGAGGCCGATCGGCGCAAGATGGAAGGCGGTCTGGTAGTCGAGCGAACGTTGGTCGGGCATGGGCGGGGCCGCCACGGTGGTGAGGTTACTTATGTATTTTTGCGTATTGTGCCGCAACGCCGCAGCATCGTACCCTTTGCGGCAAACGAGAAGAGCGTGGCGAACGTTGCTGTGCAAGGGCGTCGCGCCAGCGTGAGGCGCACGGCCGGATGTCCATTCGGCCTGCTGCAACGGCATGCCGACGTGTGGCTAGAATGGCGTTTGCCGACTGGCTGCCGGCAAGCTTTGCCGCGCACCGCGCCGATCCGGTTTTCGGGTTTCCATTGAGGAAGGGACAAACTGATGAACAAGGTCTATGGGAGCGCGGCTGCCGCGCTCGAGGGCATCGTCAAGGACGGGCAGACGTTCGCCGTGGGCGGCTTCGGCCTGTGCGGCATTCCGGAGGCGCTGATCGGCGCGCTGCGCGATTCGGGCGTCAAGGGCATCACCTGCATCAGCAACAACGCGGGGGTGGATGGCTTCGGCCTCGGCCTGCTGCTGGAAACGCGGCAGATCAGGAAGATGATCTCGTCGTACGTGGGCGAGAACAAGGAGTTCGAGCGGCAGTACCTCGCGGGCGAACTGGAGCTCGAATTTACGCCGCAAGGCACGCTCGCCGAAAAACTGCGCGCGGGCGGCGCCGGCATTCCGGCCTTCTTCACCAACACCGGCTACGGCACGCTGATCGCCGAGGGCAAGGAAACCCGCCAGTTCGGCGAGAACCACTACGTGCTCGAGCATTCGCTCACCGCCGACGTCGCGCTCGTGAAGGCGTGGAAGGCGGACAAGGCCGGCAACCTCGTCTATCGCCGCACGGCACGCAACTTCAACCCGATGTGCGCGATGGCCGGCCGCATCACGGTGGCCGAGGTCGAGGAGATCGTCGAGACGGGCGAACTCGATCCGGATGCGATCCACACGCCCGGCATCTTCGTGCAGCGCATCGTGCTCAATGCGCATCCGGAAAAACGCATCGAACAACGCGTCGTGCGCGCAAAAGGAGTCTGACCATGGCATGGAATCGCGATGAAATGGCCGCGCGCGCGGCGAAGGAATTGCAGGACGGTTTCTATGTGAACCTCGGTATCGGTCTGCCGACGCTGGTCGCGAACCACGTGCCCGCGGGCGTCGAGGTGTGGCTGCAGTCGGAGAACGGGCTGCTCGGCATCGGACCGTCGCCCACGGAAGAGGAAGTGGACGCTGACCTCATCAACGCAGGCAAGCAGACGGTGACGACGCTGCCCGGGTCGTCGATCTTCTCGTCGGCGGACTCGTTTGCCATGATCCGCGGCGGTCACATCAATCTGGCGATCCTCGGCGCCATGCAGGTGAGCAAGAACGGCGACCTCGCGAACTGGATGATTCCGGGCAAGATGATCAAGGGCATGGGCGGCGCGATGGACCTCGTGGCCGGCGTGAAGCGCGTGGTCGTGCTGATGGAGCACGTGGCGAAAGGCGATCAGCACAAGATCGTCGATGAATGCTCGCTGCCGCTCACCGGCGTGGGCGTGGTGGACCGCATCATCACCGACCTCGGCGTGATAGACGTGACCGCAGACGGTTTGCGGCTTGCCGAACTCGCGCCTGGCGTGACGGTGGACGAGATCGCCGCGAAGACCGGCGCACCACTCGACGTGAGCGCGGTGAGCTGAGCGGCATCACCGTTGCGGCGAAAGCGGCCTGATGGGTGGGGCGCAGTGGCTCGGCGGCTTGCAGGCAGGACTGTGTGAGGCTCGGTCGCTGAAACATGGCCCTCGTCCTGCACATCGATGGGAAGCGGGCGGAACGTTCGTAAAGGGCGTTTCGCCCGCGGTGTTTTGGCGCCGCCGTGTGCGTAACACGCGTCGCGTTTCTCCCGAAAATCGCGTTTGCGCCTTTCGCTGACGTCTACAATCGGGCTCATGCCGCCGGCGTTGCAACACGCCCGGGCCCCGACCGTCTTCTGCCAGGACAGGACCTCACGATGACCGCCACGTCTACCGCCTTCCGTCAGCGCTACGTTCAATGCATCAGCCCGGGTGGCCTGCACCGCATGGCCTATACCGAATGGGGCGACCCCACGAATCCGCGCGTGCTCGTCTGCGTGCATGGGCTCACGCGTTCAGGTCGCGACTTCGATCGGCTCGCGGCCGCAATGAGCGACACCTATCGCGTGGTGTGTCCCGACGTCGTGGGCCGCGGCCTGTCGTCGTGGCTTGCCGATCCGATGGGCTACGGCATTGCGCAGTACGTGGCCGACATGGTCACGCTGATTGCACGCACAGGCGCGGAAAAGGTCGACTGGTTCGGCACGTCGATGGGTGGACTGATCGGACTCGCATTGGCCGGCCTGCCCGATTCGCCCATCGGCAAGATGATCGTCAACGACGTCGGTCCTCATATCGAACCGCAGGCGCTGGCGCGCATCGGCGAATATCTCGGCAAACCCGGGCACTTCGAGACGCTGCAGCAAGGCATCGATTACGCCGCGCTGCTCGCGCAGTCGTTCGGCCCACTCACGCAAGAGGAGTGGCGCGAGATCAACACGCCGCTCCTGCACGAGGTGGACGGCGCCTGGGTATTCCGTTACGACCCGCGTATCGCGCAGCCGTTCGGCGCGACGACGCCCGAGCAGAACGCGCTGGGCGAATCGATACTCTGGCGCTCGCTTGCGGCCTTCCCGGGGCCCATGCTTGTCGTGCGCGGCGAGCAGTCGGACCTGCTTTCGCGTGAAACGGTGGCGCGGATGGTGAGCGAAGGGAAGGCCGTCACGAGCGTGGAAATTCCAGGCGCGGGCCATGCGCCCGCTTTTCTTGCACCTGACCAGATAGCCATTGCGCGACGTTTCCTGATCGCCTGAGCCGCGCCCGGGTCATAATATGCGACTGCATGCCTGCGCGAAGCAGGCGGCCGCGCATGGCGCCGTGTCATGCGGCGGCGTGCCGTCTTTACCACACCAACAGGAAACCTTATGGCAGTCATTCGTCACCACATCGGCCCGCGTCTTTCCGAAATCGCCGTGCACAACGGTACCGTGTACCTGGCCGGCCAGATCGCCGAAGACACGAAGCAGGACATCACCGGTCAGACCCGCGAGGTGCTGGCCCATATCGACCGCCTGCTCGCCGAAGTGAACAGCGACAAGTCGCATCTGCTTTCGGTACAGATCTTCATCTCCGACATGGCCAATTTTCCCGGCATGAACGCCGTGTGGGACACGTGGGTCGCGCCTGGCGCCACGCCGCCGCGCGCGACCGTGGAAGCGAAGCTCGCGAACCCGGAGTGCCTCGTGGAGGTGGTCGTGGTGGCGGCGCAGCGTAGCTGATATTCGGCGGGGCGGCCCGCGGCGCAAGCCGCTGCGGTTGGCTGCCCGGCAATTGTCCGCGCGGCGGCTTTTGCTGCCGCACGGCGATTTCATCGTTCGGGCCCGGCACGGTTGCCGGGCCAAAGCATCATGACTAGCGACAATCTCCCCACCACCACGAATCCGGCCCCGTCGATCGACGACGCGCTCGCGTTCGTGCGCGAGACGGCCGGCGAGGCGCGGCTGCCGTCCGGCGAACGGCTGATCGAGCATGCGGCGGGGACGGCGTCGATCATGGGCAAGCTCAACGTCGACCCGCCCGCGGTGCTGGCGGCGGCGCTCTTCGCGCTCACGCCGTATCTGTCGGATCCCGAGCGCATTCTGGCCGAGCGCTTCGGCGAAGAGGTCTCGCAGCTCGTTGCCGACGTGCGCAAATTGCTGAGGCTTGGCACCGTCAGCATGCGCGCTGCACAGAACACGATGCCCGAGGCGGGCCGCGATGCGCAGGCCGCGCGTCGCGCGCAGGTCGAAGCGCTGCGCAAGATGCTGCTCGCGTTTGCACAGGACATCCGTGTCGTGCTGATCCGGCTCGCGTCGCGGTTGCAGTCGCTGCGCTACTACGCGGCGAACAAACTGACGCCATCCCCCGACGTGGCGCGCGAGACGCTCGAAATCTACGCGCCGCTCGCGAACCGGCTCGGCATCTGGCAACTGAAGTGGGAACTCGAAGACCTCGCGTTCCGCTTCGAGGAGCCCGAGACCTACAAGCGCATCGCGAAGCTGCTCGACGAGAAGCGCGTGGAGCGCGAGAGCTACGTCACGCAGGCCATCGACCGCCTGCGCGCGGAGCTTGCCGCCGCGCACATCGACGCGGAAGTGTCGGGGCGGCCGAAGCACATCTACAGCATCTGGCGCAAGATGCGCGGCAAGGAACTCGATTTCGCCGAGCTCTACGACGTACGCGCGTTTCGCGTCATCGTGCCCGACATCAAGGATTGCTACACCGTGCTCGGCATCGTGCACAACCTGTGGCAACCGGTGCCGAGAGAGTTCGACGACTACATCTCCCGGCCGAAGCCGAACGGCTACAAGTCGCTGCATACCGTCGTGATCGGCGACGACGGACGCGCGTTCGAAGTGCAGATCCGCACGCACGAGATGCATCAGTTCGCGGAATACGGCGTGGCTGCGCACTGGCGCTACAAGGAAGCGGGCGTGCGAGGCTACGGCGGCCAGTTCAGCGCGAGCGACCGCTATGACGAGAAGATCGCGTGGCTGCGCCAGTTGCTCGCCTGGAAAGACGACGTGTCGGACGGCCGCCAGCCGTGGGACCAGTTGCGCCAGGCCACCTTCGAAGACGACCACATTTACGTGATGACGCCGCAGGCGCGCGTGATCGCACTGCCGCAGGGCGCCACGCCGGTCGACTTCGCGTACCACCTCCACAGCGAGCTGGGACACCGCTGCCGCGGCGTGCGCGTCGACGGCGCGATGGTGCCGCTCAACACGCCGCTGCAGAATGGCCAGACGGTCGAGGTCATCGCGGTGAAAGAGGGCGGACCGTCACGCGACTGGCTCAATCCGCAGCTCGGCTATCTGCAAAGCCCGCGTGCGCGTCAGAAGGTGCGCGCGTGGTTCAACGCGATCGAGCACGAAGAAAACATCGCAGCCGGCCGCGCGATGGTGGAAAAGACGCTGCAGCGCGAGGGCAAGACCTCGGTCAATCTGGATCAGCTCGCGGCCAAGCTCGGCTTCAAGTCGACCGACGATCTGTTCTCCATGGTCGGCAAGGAAGAGTTCAGTCTGCGCCAGATCGAGCAGGCCTTGCACGACGCGCCGCCGCCGGAGCCGGAAGCGGAAACGCCCGAACAGATCACGAAGCGCGCGAGCGGCGCGAGCGTGGCGCATGGCGCGTCCACCGGCGTGCTCGTGGTGGGCGTGGATGCGCTGCTCACGCAGCTCGCGCGATGCTGCCGTCCGGCGCCGCCCGACGACATCAGCGGCTTCGTCACGCGCGGCAAAGGCATGTCGATCCATCGTACGGACTGCCCTACGTTTCGTCGCATGGCCGAGCGCTCGCCTGAGCGCGTGCTGCAGACCACGTGGTCCGCGGATGTGCTGAATGGGCGCGGGCAGTCCGTTTATCCCGTCGATCTCGCGATCGAGGCGACCGACCGCCAGGGCTTGCTGCGTGACATCTCCGAAGTATTCGCGCGCGAGAAGATCAACGTGATCGGCGTAAAGACGCAATCGCGGCGCAATGCGGCTTTCATGCAGTTCACCGTGGAGGTATCGAGCGCGGCGCAGATTCAGCGTGCCTGCACGCTGTTGGGAGAAGTGCAGGGCGTGGTGCGGGCCGCGCGCAAGGCATGAGACGTTTTCATGTCGGCACATAAAAGTGCTTGCCAAGTGTTCCGGTACTCCATATAATTTCAGCTTCTTCAGGCTCGTAGCTCAGCTGGTTAGAGCACCACCTTGACATGGTGGGGGTCGTTGGTTCGAGTCCAATCGAGCCTACCAACGAAATCGGAAGCCTGGTCATGCATCGGGTTTCAGGCGGTATCAGCAGTAGTACAAACGGCAGTGCACGCGCTCTTGCGCATAAGGCGAATACGGTTATGACACCGCGAACGTTTACCGATACTACTTCGGAGCGACGCTAGTCGAGGACCACTTTCGCCTCTGTATTTCGCCGTGTAGTCTGGTTCGAAATGTGAATGCGGCCCCTCGAAAGCGGGGCCGCATTTTTTTTGCCCTGATTTCGTTGCCGGTCCGCGTAGGGTTTTTGTCTTTTACCTGTTGACGTGCCGCCGGCCGGCACATGGAGAACGCAATGGTTTCGATACGTCTGCCCGACGGTTCGGTTCGACAGTACGATCATCCCGTGACGGTCGCCGAGGTGGCTGCGTCGATTGGGCCCGGTCTCGCGAAGGCGGCGCTTGGCGGCAAGGTCGACGGCGAACTCGTCGATACGTCGGCGCTCATCGATCACGACGCGTCGCTTGCGATCGTCACGGAGAAGGACACGGACGGTCTCGACATCATCCGCCACTCCACGGCACACCTGCTGGCCTACGCGGTGAAGGAGCTTTACCCGGAGGCGCAGGTCACGATCGGGCCGGTGATCGACAACGGCTTCTATTACGACTTCGCGTACAGCCGTCCTTTTACGCCCGAGGATCTCGAGAAGATCGAGAAGCGCATGCAGGAGCTCGCGAAGAAGGACGAGCCGGTCACGCGCCGCGTCGTCTCGCGCGACGAGGCGGTCGACTACTTCAAGAGCATCGGCGAGAAGTACAAGGCGGAGATCATCGAATCGATTCCCGCGAGCGACGAGATCAAGCTCTATTCGCACGGCGGCTTCACGGACCTTTGCCGCGGCCCGCACGTGCCGTCCACGGGCAAGCTGAAGGTCTTCAAGCTCATGAAGGTGGCCGGCGCCTATTGGCGCGGCGATGCGAAGAACGAGCAGCTGCAGCGCATCTACGGCACGGCCTGGGCGAAGAAGGAAGAACAGGACGCGTATCTGCACATGCTCGAAGAGGCGGAAAAGCGCGATCACCGCAAGCTCGGCAAGCAGCTCGACCTGTTCCACATGCAGGACGAGTCCCCGGGCATGGTGTTCTGGCATCCGCGCGGCTGGACGCTCTGGCAGCAGGTGGAGCAGTACATGCGCCGCCGTGTCGCCGAGGCGGGCTACCTCGAAATCAAGACGCCGATGATCATGGACCGCTCGCTCTGGGAGGCGTCCGGCCACTGGCAGAACTATCGTGAAAACATGTTCACGACGGAATCGGAAAAGCGCGACTACGCCATCAAGCCGATGAACTGCCCCGGTCACGTGCAGGTGTTCAATCACGGCCTGCGGTCATACCGCGATCTGCCGCTGCGTTATGCGGAATTCGGCTCGTGCCATCGCAACGAGGCGTCGGGTGCGCTGCATGGGCTGATGCGTGTGCGCGGCTTCGTGCAGGACGACGCACACATCTTCTGCACGGAAGACCAGTTCATCAGCGAGTCGATTGCCTTCAACACGCTGGCCATGAGCGTGTACAAGGATTTCGGTTTCGATCACATCGACATCAAGCTGTCGCTGCGCCCGGATTCGCGTGCCGGCACGGACGAAACGTGGGATCGCGCCGAGGACGGCCTGCGCCGCGCGCTCACGGCCTGCGGCGTGAGCTGGGAAGAACTGCCTGGCGAGGGCGCGTTTTATGGGCCCAAGGTCGAATATCACATCAAGGACGCACTCGGCCGCTCGTGGCAGTGCGGCACGTTGCAGCTCGATATGGTGCTGCCCGAGCGTCTTGGCGCGGAGTATGTGGCCGAGGACAACAGCCGCCGGCGCCCGATCATGCTGCACCGGGCAATCCTCGGATCAATGGAGCGCTTCCTTGGCATCCTGATCGAGCACCATGCCGGCGCGATGCCCGTCTGGCTGGCTCCGATGCAGGCGGTGGTGATGAATATTGCCGAAAGTCAGGCCGAATACGCGCAAAAACTGGCCCAAACGTTGCAAAAACAAGGGGTTAGAGTAGAGGCCGATTTGCGCAACGAGAAAATTAGCTATAAAATACGCGAACACACGCTCGAAAAGGTCCCGTACCTGCTGGTGGTCGGCGACAAGGAGCGTGAAGCGCAAACGGTAGCCGTGCGTGCCCGTGGCGGCGTCGATCTGGGTGTGATGCCGGTCGATGCCTTCGTTGAACGCCTGCGTGAAGACCTGCAGTCGTTCAGGTAAGCCACCTGGCAGCGCGGCTCGTTTTTTTAATTTTTAGAGGAAACGTAACATCGCTACTGAAAAGTCGCATCGCATCAACGGCGAAATTACCGCGCCCGAGGTGCGTCTCGTCGGAGTCGATAACGAGCCGCTCGGCATCGTGAAGCTTGCAGAAGCTTTCCGTCTGTCGGAACAACAGGATCTCGACCTAGTAGAAATTGCCCCGCAGGCAGTGCCTCCGGTGTGCCGCCTGATGGACTATGGCAAGTTCAAGTACCAGGAAGCGAAGAAGCAGCACGAGGCGAAGCTCAAGCAAAAGGTCATCCAGGTCAAGGAAGTGAAGTTCCGCCCGGGAACCGATGACGGCGATTACCACGTCAAGCTGCGCAACCTCGTCCGCTTCCTCGAAGACGGCGACAAGACGAAGATCACGTTGCGTTTCCGTGGCCGCGAAATGGCTCACCAGGAAATCGGTATGCGCATGCTGGAGCGCCTGCGTACCGATCTCGAAGAGGTGGGGCAGGTCGAGCAGATGCCGAAAATGGAAGGGCGCCAGATGATCATGGTGCTCGCTCCCAAAAAGAAGAAGTAAGCGCAAGGCAAGCGCGATGTGTCGCAAGGCGTGTCGCTGCCGTGCGAAGCAGGTTAGTGCGCGTATCGCCTTCGGGCGGTTCGTGCAGGCAGGTTCCGGAACGGCGCCCGCACTCTGTGTCGATCCTGGTGATCGGTACGGCGACGGGCGCTTTTCCTGAAAGCGGCGGCCAGTGTCATCGGCCAGCTGCATACCAAGTGGAGTGGGTTTCGAAGGGCGGGTGAAGGGCAAACGATAGTCCCGGGCTTTTACCTCGGGCGGTCGCGAGCCAACCGCACACCCATGTCCATCAAATAATGGAGTTGTTTGTCATGCCCAAGATGAAGACCAAGAAGAGCGCTGCGAAGCGCTTCGTGGTGCGTCCGGGTGGTACCGTCAAGCGCGGTCAAGCCTTCAAGCGCCACATCCTGACGAAGAAGACCACCAAGAACAAGCGGCACCTGCGTGGCGCTACGGCCGTTCACGATTCCGATCTGAACTCCGTGCGCGCAATGCTGCCGTTCGCGTAACCCTCAACCGATACTCATAGGAGCGAAACATGCCTCGAGTCAAACGTGGGGTTACCGCACGGGCCCGTCACAAGAAGATCATCAAGCTGGCCAAGGGTTACCGCGGCCGTCGCAATAACGTCTATCGCATCGCCAAGCAGGCGGTCATGCGCGCAGGGCAGTATGCCTACCGCGACCGCCGCAACAAGAAGCGTGTGTTCCGCGCACTGTGGATCACGCGTATCAACGCGGCGGTGCGTCAGCACGACATGACGTACAGCGTGTTCATCAACGGCTTGAAGAAGGCGTCGATCGAACTCGACCGCAAGGTGCTGGCCGACATGGCTGTGTTCGACAAGGCTGCTTTTGCTGCTGTCGTCCAGCAGGTGAAAGCCGCCGTTGCGGCCTGATCGCTGACGAGGCGTTCAGGTATTGCGTGGTTGGTTGCAGCGAACAATCCGGCTTGCCGGTGACGCTGCAACAAAAACGGGGCTCCTCACCGAGCCCCGTTTTTGTTGGTCGAGCCAGTCGCGCGTGGGTGCCGAACCGGTCGCATTCCGGTCCGCTACGCCCGTACTACAGACACTGAAACACTGACGTTGAAACGATGGGACCAATGGATCTGGACCAGATTGTCGCTGACGCGCAAAGCGCCTTTGCCGAGGCGCCCGATGTCAACACGCTCGAAAACGAGAAGGCGCGCTTTCTCGGCAAATCGGGTGTTCTCACGGAGCGCCTGAAGGGGTTGGGCAAGCTCGATCCCGAAACGCGCAAGACCGAAGGCGCACGCATCAACGTCGCGAAGCAGCAGGTGGAAGCGGCGCTGACGGCACGCCGTCAGGCCCTCGCCGAAGCGCTGCTGAACCAGCGGCTTGCCGCCGAAGCTATCGACGTCACGCTGCCCGGCCGTGGCATGGGCGCAGGCAGCCTTCATCCGGTGATGCAAACGTGGGAGCGTGTCGAGCGGATCTTCGGCTCGATCGGCTTCGACGTGGCCGACGGTCCCGAGATCGAGACCGACTGGTACAACTTCACGGCACTCAACAGCCCCGAGAATCATCCGGCGCGCTCCATGCAGGACACGTTCTACGTGGACGGCAAGGACAAGGACGGTCGCCCGCTGCTGCTGCGCACGCATACCAGCCCCATGCAGGTTCGCTACGCGCGCAATCACACGCCGCCCATCAAGGTGATCGTTCCGGGCCGCACGTATCGCGTGGACAGCGACGCGACGCACTCGCCGATGTTCAACCAGGTGGAAGGGCTGTGGATCGACGAGAACATTAGCTTCGCGGACCTTAAGGGCGTCTACACCGATTTCCTCAAGAAGTTCTTCGAGCGCGACGACATCCTGGTGCGCTTCCGCCCGTCCTACTTTCCGTTCACCGAACCCTCCGCTGAAATCGACATGATGTTCGAGCAAGGCAAGAACGCCGGCAAATGGCTGGAGATCTCGGGTTCGGGGCAGGTACATCCCACCGTGATCCGCAACATGGGACTCGACCCGGAGCGCTATATCGGCTTTGCGTTCGGCAGCGGTCTCGAGCGTCTGACCATGCTGCGTTACGGCGTGCAGGACCTGCGTCTGTTCTTCGAAAACGACCTGCGCTTCCTGAAGCAATTTGCCTGACCCGCGATACGACCGAGCGGCTGCGCCCGTGCACCTCTGGCCGCGCCGCCCACCAGCCGGCCGCGCTGCAACGAGGCGAGTCGCGCGGCGCCGTGCTCCTAACCTGTTGGAACGTACAGACTCATGCAATTCCCGGAATCCTGGCTCAGAACCTTTGTCGATCCGCAGCTCACCACCGAAGAGCTGTCCCATGCGCTGACGATGGCCGGTCTCGAGGTCGAGGGGCTGCGCCCGGCTGCGCCGCCCACGTCGCAGATTGTGGTGGGGCGCGTGCTGGACGTGGTCAAGCATCCGGACGCGGACAAGCTCAACGTGTGTCAGGTCGACGCCGGCACGGGCGCGACGCTGAACATCGTCTGCGGCGCGCCCAATGTGGCGCCCGGCATCAAGGTGCCCGTCGCGCTGGTGGGCGCGCAGTTGCCGCCGGCGGAAGAGGGCGGTGCGCCGTTCGCCATCAAGCTCTCGAAGCTGCGCGGCGTGGAGAGCCAGGGCATGCTGTGCTCGGCGCGTGAGCTGAAGCTCTCGGAAGATCACAGCGGCCTGTTGATCCTGCCGGAAGACACGCCGATCGGTCAGGACATCCGCGAAGCGCTCAATCTCGACGACACCGTTTTCGAAATCAAGCTCACGCCGAACAAGGCCGATTGTCTGTCCGTCTTCGGTATCGCGCGCGAGACGGCGGCCATCACCGGTGCGCCGCTGAAGGCGCCGCAGTTCAGGGCCGCCCAGGTGAAGCTCGCCGATACGCTGCCGGTCAGCGTCTCCGCGCCCGATCTGTGCGGCCGCTTCTCGGGCCGTGTGATCCGCGGCGTGAACGCGCGCGCGAAGACCCCGCAATGGATGGTGGACCGGCTCGAGCGTTCGGGCCAGCGCAGCATCTCGGCGCTCGTCGACATCTCGAACTACGTGATGCTCGAACTCGGCCGGCCTTCGCACGTGTTCGACCTCGACAAGATCCACGGTTCGATGGACGTGCGCTGGGGCCGCAAGGGCGAGACGCTCAAGCTCCTGAACGGCAACACCATCGAAGTGGACGAGACGGTCGGCGTGATTGCCGACGATCACCAGATCGAAAGCCTCGCGGGCATCATGGGCGGCGACAGCACCGCCGTCACGCTCGATACGACGAACATCTACCTCGAAGCCGCCTTCTGGTGGCCGGACAGCATTCGCGGGCGCTCGCGCCGCTTCAATTTCTCCACCGACGCGGGGCATCGCTTCGAACGCGGCGTGGACTGGTCCACGACGGTCGAGCACATCGAGTACCTCACGCAGCTCATTCTCGATATCTGCGGTGGCGAGGCCGGTCCGGTCGACGACCAGGTGGTCAATGTGCCGAAGCGCGAGCCGGTGAAGATGCGCGTGTCGCGCGCGAACCGGATCATCGGCGTGCAGATCGGCGCTGACGAGATCGCGCAGATTTTCACGCGCCTCGGTCTTGCCTTCGAAAGCGACGGCGAGACGTTTTCGGTGACGCCGCCCGCGTATCGCTTCGACATCGAGATCGAGGAAGACCTGATCGAGGAAGTCGCGCGCATCTACGGTTTCGAAAAGATTCCGGCGCGTCCGCCGGTTGCGGCGAACGTCATGCGTCCGACTCACGAGACGCAACGCTCCGTGCACGACATTCGCCACGCGCTTGCCGCGCGCGACTACGCGGAGACGGTGAACTTCAGCTTCGTGGACGCCGAATGGGAGCAGGACTTCGCCGGCAACGACAAGCCCGTGCGTCTTCTGAATCCCATCGCGAGCCAGCTTTCCGTGATGCGCACCACGTTGTTCGGCAGCCTGATCGGCGTGCTGCGGTACAACCTCAACCGGCGCGCCGAACGCATTCGCGTGTTCGAGGTGGGCCGCGTGTTTCTGCACGATGCCTCCATTGCGTCGAGCGAAATGACGGTGGAAGGCTTTGCGCAACCGAAGATGGTCGGCGCGCTCGCGTATGGCCCCGCTGCGGACGAGCAATGGGCGTTGCCCACGCGTGCCGTCGATTTCTTCGACGTGAAGGGCGACCTCGAAGCGTTGCTCTCGCCCACCGTGGCGCGCTTCGTCAAGGCCGGGCACCCGGCGTTGCATCCGGGGCGCTGCGCGCGCATCGAAGTGGACGGGCGGGCGGTGGGCTGGATCGGCGAACTGCATCCGCGCTGGATGCAGAAGTACGATCTGCCGCACGCGCCGATCCTGTTCGAGGTCGAAGCGCAGGCGCTCATGCAGCGTGCGCTGCCGAGCCCCACGGAAGTGTCGAAATTCCCGCCCGTGCGTCGTGATATCGCGCTCGTGGTCGACCAGAAAATCGAGGTTCAGGCGCTGCTTGACGAGATGCAAAAGGCCCTTCAGGAAGGGCCTGCGAAGATCGTCCAGAGGGTTGCATTGTTCGACGAATTTCGTGCAAAATCAAACACTTCCAGTGATATGGCTGCGCACGAGAAAAGCCTTGCCTTCCGGGTGACCTTGCAAGATACTGGCGGGACCCTTCAGGACGAAACGGTCGATCAGGCCATCAAGTCTCTGGTGGATCGCCTGGCTCGAGTCTATGGCGCCCGGTTGCGCGGATAACCGAAACGGCAATTCGCGCATAGCAGCTTACTGGTTCGCGCGCCATTCATAGCTACATGAACGAAATGAACTCGAGCGATTTCGAAGCCCTTCTTGCGGCGCAACGCAGCGCCATGATTCGCGACATCCCGACATCACCGGCCCCCGCTTCCACGGAGACGCCTACGCTTACGAAGGCTGAACTCGCCGAATTGCTGTTCGACAATGTCGGGCTCAATAAGCGCGAAGCGAAGGACATGGTGGAAGCGTTCTTCGAGGTGATCCGCGATGCGCTGGAAAGTGGCGAGAGCGTGAAGCTCTCGGGCTTCGGCAACTTTCAGTTGCGCGACAAGCCGCAGCGTCCCGGTCGCAATCCGAAAACCGGCGAGGCCATTCCGATTGCCGCACGTCGAGTCGTCACGTTCCACGCAAGCCAGAAGCTGAAGGCGCTCGTCGAGAACGGCGCCGACACGAGCTACGCGCGCAACTAAGGGTTGTAGCCCGGCGTTATGCGACGCCGCGGCAGGCACCTTCGCAGCACCTCCACCAACACCACGACGGCTAACCGGCGATGACAGCGACATCTGAAAAAGTCGTCTTGCCTCCGATTCCCGCGAAGCGTTACTTCACGATTGGGGAGGTCAGCGAGTTGTGCGGCGTGAAGCCGCATGTGCTGCGGTATTGGGAGCAAGAATTCACGCAACTGAAGCCTGTGAAGCGGCGCGGCAACCGACGCTACTATCAGCATCATGAAGTGCTGCTGATTCGCCGGATTCGCGAGCTGCTTTACGAGCAGGGGTTCACCATCAATGGTGCACGCAACCGGCTCGACTCGCGCGGTGATGTGGTAGAAGAGTCCGTGCGCGAGATCGACGTGCAGGCGCTGGTCGCGTCGGGAAAGCCGGCGTCGAATGTCGATGTCGAGCAATTGCGTCGCGATCTGCTCAACGTGCTCGATGTGCTGAGCCATTAGCCGGACCGATGTTGCAGTAAGTTCGTACGTTAAGGTTCTAAACGTACAAACACTCTGTTATACTTTTGTGCTTTCGGGGCGTAGCGCAGCCTGGTAGCGTACCTGCATGGGGTGCAGGTGGTCGGAGGTTCAAATCCTCTCGCCCCGACCAGAACAAGCCCGCGTAATCAACAGGTTACGCGGGCTTCTCTTTTTGCGCTCTCGGGTATGTCGTCATTTTAGACAACGGTTGCCTTCCCGTTGCCTGTAACGACGCGCTCGTTTTGGCACCATTTTGCGCCGTTTTTGACACGGCGGAATGGTGGCGCTCAACGCCGCTTTGGTCACCGCGATGGCTCAGTCGAACAAGGGATCTGGAAACGGCCAGTCGTCCCAATCGAAATACGACTGCGGGGCAGTCGCATCGGGAACGCGAGATTCTAGCTTGAACGAACTTGTTCCTAGCTTGCCGCCACGGATGGTCTGTTGGATGGCAGACTCTTTCCATACGACGCCGAGTTGAGCCTCAAATGGCTCGCGCCCATATGCGCCTGAGTAAACGCCAATGAGCCTATTGCCCAAGCCGAAATATGTTTTCCCGAACCAGTCTGGATCGGTTTGTTTCACACCTTCTGGGAAAATCAGGCCCGACACTTGACCAAACACAGGTGACCCTGACATCCCGCGACGGGTCGCAGTATCGATAAGCGTCTTTGGTAGACCATCGACATCAGCTTGGGGCTCGGATGCGACGCTCGCCCTTTTCCACAGGGGAAGGTATTCGCCACCGTACATTCGCACAGGGAAACCGAGCACGAACGCATCACTTCCCACAGTGATTCCTTCCGCTGGCGTGCCCAATCGTTCACTGTTAGCTGGAATCAATGACGCGCCGCTGAACTCTCTGGGAACATCAATTTGTAGTGGTCAACTGATTCCGGACACTGCGTTAAGTTTTTCTTCCGCGACAGCGGGCGCCAGTCCGTCGTTGAACTGATGCGGCCGTATCCAGTTGTACCGATGCATCAGGTAGTGACTGATATCCCGGTGTGCTTCCTGCGCCGACATGTAACCCACTGACGGCAGCCATTCCGTCTTGAAGCTGCGGAACAGCCGCTCCATCGGGGAATTGTCCCAGCAATTTCCACGACGGCTCATGCTCTGCTTTACCCGGTAGCGCCACAGACGCTGACGGAACTTCCGGCTTGCGTATTGGCCGCCCTGGTCCGAGTGAAACAACAACCCTTGCGGTCGGCCTCGTTGCTCGTAGGCCATCTCCAACGCCCGCACGACCAAATCGGCGTCCGGGCGTGTCGAGAAAGCCCAACCGACAACTCGCCGCGTGAACAGGTCGAGCACGACCGCCAGATAATGCCAACGGCCTTGTGCCCAGACATACGTGATGTCGCCGCACCAGACCTGATTCGGCGCACCAACCTCAAACTGACGGTTGAGATGGTTCGGAATATCGATCCGCTCAACCGTCGCCTGTTTGTACGCATGACTGCCGGGTTGCTTGCAAATCAACCCCAGCTCTTCCATCAAGCGGCTGACCTTGAAGCGGCCAATCGCCGTACCTTCCTCGCGCATCATGCCCATGATGCTGCGACTGCCGGCTGAGCTTCGACTCTCGATGAACAGCTCGTGTACCCGGCTACGCAGTGCCATTCGCTCGGCATCAACACGTCGGGCTCGCCCTCGGTGGGCATACAGGCAGGACCGCGACACGTCGAATACCGCGCAGATCAGCTCGACCGATTCGCTTGCGCCAATCTGATCAATTACTTCGTACGTTCGATGCCTTCCGACATCAAGAGCGCGGTAGCCTTTTTTAAAATGGCCTTCTCACGCTCGAGGCGTTCGATACGCGCCTCGAGTTCCTGAATACGCTGTTGATCCGGCGTGATTGCCTTGCCCTTCGGCGTGACGCCCTGGCGTTCCATCTGAAGTTGCTGCACCCAGCGGCGCAGCACCGTCTCGCCGACGCCGACCGAACGGCTCGCCTCTGAAAAGTTATAGCCCTGGTCAAGCACCAGGCTGGCTGCTTGCTGTTTGAACTCGGGGGAAAACGAACGACGTTGCTTCGGCATCAGACACCTCTCCATGGCGAGCATTCTCGCCTAAATCAGTGTCCGGGTTCATTAGGCCACTACACACCTTCTTCCAGCAATAGAAAGCAATAGAAGGTTTGCTCCGAAATGCCCACGTGGCGAATCAGTTCCGCTACCGGCATACCCGCTTCGGAGTGTTTCAACACTGCCACAATCTGCTCGACACTGAAGCGCTTGCGTTTCATCGTACGGCTCCTTTCATACTGAAAAAGTCCGCCGAAAACTCGCTTACATCATGGCACTGTTTAGTGGGAACCGCTCACGGAACTCGGCACGAAGTTTCCGTGGTTCCGCATGAGCGATGCCGCAACAGCCTCGTGGCCCGGTAAGGCTGGCGACTGCTCGCGTGGACGTCGCGCTTCCTACGCGGTTCAGCCAACCGACGCCGCAGCAGCGCCTTTATGACCACAGCGGATAAACGTATCGATTTTGCTTCGTTGACCGTCGGGCGAGACGAACCGAAGATTGGAGCCTTTTCCAGGCCTCAGGCATTCCCGTGACAACGACCGCCGTGACAACGACCGCTTCCGACACCGCCGTCACACGCTTCGCGCCGCTTCAAGCAGGTGCCCCGCAGTCCTTCCAGATACGCGCATTCGATGCGCCGCTGGGCGCCGAAGTCGTCGGCCTCGATCTGTCGAAGCCGCTCGGGGACGACGACTTCGCGCGCATCCATCGCGCTCACCTCGAGCATCACGTGCTCGTGTTTCGCGACCAGCGCATCACGCCCGACGAACACGTTGCGTTCAGTCGCCGCTTTGGCCCCTTGCAGATTCATGTGCTGCATCAGTTCGCGCTGCCCGGCCATCCCGAAGTGCTGATCGTGTCGAACGTGATCGAGAACGGCAAACCCATCGGACTTGGCGATGCGGGCCGCTTCTGGCACTCGGACCTCTCGTACAAGGAAAAGCCGAGTCTCGGCTCGCTGCTGCATGCGCAGGAGCTGCCCTCTGAAGGCGGCGACACCTTGTTCGCGAACATGCACCTCGCGTGGGACACGCTGCCTGCGCATCTGCGCAAGGCCGTTGAAGGCAAGCGTGCCGAGCACACCTATCTCGCGCGTTATGCGGAACTCCAGGCGCGCAGCCCGTGGCGGCCGAACCTTACGCCTGAGCAGATCGCACAGGTGAAGCCCGTCGTGCATCCGGTGGTGCGCACGCATCCGGAAACGGGTCGCAAGGCGCTCTTCGTGAGCGAGCATTTCACGACGCGCATCGTCGATCTGCCTGAAGACGAAAGTCGCGCGCTGCTCGACGAACTGTTCGCGCATAGCGTGCGGCCCGAGCATCTGTACCGGCACCGCTGGCAGGCACACGACCTCGTGTTCTGGGACAACCGCTCGCTCATGCATCTGGCCGCGGGCACGCCGGACCATCTGCGCCGCAAGCTCTACCGCACGACGATTGAAGGCGACGTGCCGTTCTGAGCGACGCCCGTGCTCCCTCTTCGTCGGCTTGGCGTCGCTCGCAAGCCGGCTTTCCAACTATTCAAACAGGCATACGGGGTCATCGATGTTGCATCTGTTTCGCGCGGCGTTGTCCGCGATGTCGCGACAGGTCCGTCACGCTGCGGTGCTGGCGCTGGGCGTCGTAGTCGGCGTGACGGCGCTTGCCGTGCCGGGTGGCGCGCGCGCCGAGGGGCAACTCCGCGTTGCGGAGCAGTTCGGCGTGGTCTATCTGCTGCTCAACGTGGCACGCGACCAGCATTTGATCGAACAGGAAGGGCGTCGCGAAGGGCTCGACATCAAGGTGGACTGGGTCCGCCTGTCCGGCGGCGCGGCCATTAACGACGCGCTGCTGTCCGGCGCTGTCGACATTGCCGGAGCGGGCGTGGGGCCGCTCCTCACGGTGTGGGACCGCACCTTTGGCCGGCAGAACGTGAAGGGCGTGGCGTCGCTCGGCAATCTGCCGTACTACCTCGTGAGTAACAATCCGGAGGTGAAGACGATTGCGGACTTCACGAGCCGCGACCGCATCGCGGTGCCCGCCGTCGGTGTGTCGGTGCAGTCGCGCGTGCTGCAGTACGCGGCGGCGAAGCAGTGGGGCGACAAGGCGTTCGACAAGCTCGACAGCTTGACGCAAGCGATCCCGCATCCGGACGCAACGGCCGCGATCATCGCGAACAGCAACGTGATTACCGCCCACTTCGGTAATCCGCCGTTCCAGCAGCAGGAGCTTGCGCAAAATCCGAAGGCGCACATCGTGCTGAACTCGTACGACGTGCTCGGCGGACCGAGTTCGGCGACGGTGCTGTACGCCACCGAGAAATTCCGCAACGAGAACCCGAAGACTTATCACGCGTTCGTCGCGGCACTCGCACAGGCGGCGCAGCTGATCCAGAAGAATCCGGAACTCGCCGCGGACATCTATATCCGCGTCAACGATTCGAAGATCGATCGCGGCTTGCTGCTCAAGATCCTGCGCGATCCGCAGGTGCAGTTCAAGATCGCACCGCAAAACACGTTCGGGCTCGCGAAGTTCATGTATCGCGTGGGCGCCATTCGCCATGAGCCGAAATCGTGGCAGGACTACTTCTTTGAGGATTCCGCGACGGCTGGCGGCAGCTAGGCACCCCGCTGCAATGGGCACATCGCAGTTCGTGGCACGCTGTTTCGACGTTTATGCATGAGCCTGCTTTCAATATGCGAATTCATTGGTTGGTGCGCGTGGGCCTTGCTTTTATGTTGACGTTTTCTCCGTTGGATTGCCCATCGTGACAGCCACCACGACTCCTTCCTTTGCAGCGCCTCGGGTGTTGCAAAGACACGCGCAGACGGGCGCGAAAACAGCAATGAGCACGGCGGTGCACACCGCGCCCGAAGGCGGTCTGTCGAGCGGGTATGGCGAGAACCCTGCTGCCGCAGGCAGCGAACGCCTGCTCTCGGTAGACCGCGTGAGCCTCGAATACCGCACGCGCGAGCGCATCGTGCGCGCGACGCATCACGTGAGTTTCGACGTCTATCGTGCGGATCGGTTCGTGCTGCTCGGGCCGTCCGGTTGCGGCAAGTCGACGTTGCTGAAGGCGATCGCGGGCTTTGTGGAACCTGTGTCGGGCACGATCAGGCTCGGCGATGAACCCGTGCGCGGGCCCGGCGCGGACCGCGTCGTGGTGTTTCAGGAGTTCGATCAGTTGCCGCCGTGGAAAACGGTTGTGGAAAACGTGGCCTTTCCGTTGCGCGTCGCGCGAAAGTTGTCGCGTGCGCAGGCGAAGGACCGGGCGCTGCACTATCTGGAGAAAGTCGGCCTGGCGGCGTTTGCCGACGCGCACCCGCACACGTTGTCGGGCGGCATGAAGCAGCGCGTCGCGATTGCGCGGGCGCTCGCCATGCAGCCGCGCATCCTGCTGATGGACGAGCCGTTCGCAGCGCTTGATGCGCTCACGCGCCGCAAGATGCAGGAAGAACTGCTGCAGCTCTGGGACGAAGCACGCTTCACGGTGCTGTTCGTCACCCACTCGATTGAAGAGGCGCTCATCGTCGGCAATCGCATTTTATTGCTCTCGCCCCATCCGGGGCGCGTGCGCGCGGAACTGAACAGCCACCAGTATTCGCAGGAGAGTCTGGGCAGCGCTGACTTTCAGCAAAGCGTTGCACGCATTCATCGCCTGCTGTTCGAAACCGGCACGGGTAATCAAGAGCAAGCGCGAGAGCAGGTGCAGGCATGAGCACATATGCGAGGCCCGACCTTCCGGTGCCGCCCGTGCGGGCCGAATACGAGCGGCCGCTCGAAGCGCCGGGCGACGTGATCCCCGCTGTTCCCGTGTCGCCCGCGCGGCGTGTACTGGCTTCCGGTGCGTTCCGACGTGTGCTGATCGCGCTCGCGTTGATTGCGATCTGGGAAATCGCTGCGCGCATTGTCTCGAACGATCTGTTGCTGCCGACGTTCGGCGCGACGCTCGAAGCGTTCGTGCAAGGCATCGTGTCCGGCGAACTGCTCGCGAAGACCGCCGTTTCGATGTCGGTACTGCTGCGCGGCTATGCGCTGGGTGTCGTGCTCGCGTTCGCGTTGACGTCGCTCGCGGTGTCGACCCGCATCGGCCGCGATCTGCTTTCCATGCTGACGGCGATGTTCAATCCATTGCCTTCCATCGCGCTGTTGCCGCTCGCATTACTGTGGTTCGGACTCGGTACGGGCAGCCTCCTGTTCGTACTGGTGCACGCCGTGTTGTGGCCGCTTGCGCTGGCCATGTACACAGGTTTTCTTGGCGTGCCCCAGACGCTGCGGATGGCCGGCCGCAACTATGGGCTCACGGGCCTGCGGCACGTGCTGCTGATTCTCGTGCCGGCCGCCTTGCCCTCGATCGTCGCGGGCCTGCGTGTGGGTTGGGCCTTCGCGTGGCGCACGCTGATCGCCGCGGAACTCGTGTTCGGCGCGAGTGCGGGGCAGGGGGGACTCGGCTGGTACATCTTCCAGAACCGCAACGAACTCTATACGGACCGCGTGTTCGCGGGGCTCGCAGCGGTGATCGTGATCGGGCTGCTGGTCGAGCATCTGGTGTTCGATACGCTGGAACGCGTAACCGTGCGCCGCTGGGGCGTACAGCATTGACGGCGACGCGAGAGGCGCGATGTATCGCCTCTCGCGGCAGGATTTTCTCGGTGATGGCCCTGCCATGCGAAGTCCCCGCCATGCGCGGGGAGCTTCACAACCTTCATCGCATCAATCAGGAAAGACCGGCTCGCCCAGCGTCAGCATCAAACGGTTCGCCCACGCGAAGATCGCAATGGCGTGACTGAGGTCCAGAATCTCGGCATGCGTCATGCCGACCTGGGCGAGTGCATCGATCGACTCACCGTCAATTGCACCTGGCTGCAACGTCAGATCGATCGCGTAACGCACAATCGCTCGCTCGCGCGGCGTTGTGCCGGCCGTATGCGGGTCGGCGAAGACCTGCTGGATCACGTCGTCGCGTTTCGCGAGTTGCCCGAAGCGCTGGGCGTGAACGGACGCGCAGTACACGCAGCCGTTCACGCGCGAGACCACCGTGCTCGCCAGCTCCCGTTCCGCGCGCGACAGGCCACCCGGTGCGTACATGATGCTGTTGAAGGCCCCCGACCGTTGCCGCAGGATCTCGGGCTCGTGCACGAGCAGCAGATAGTAGTCGGACGTCTTCGCCTGCGGATGGCTGGCTTCGAGCACGGCCATCTGTTCAGCCGATGCATCGGCGAGTGCAACGGTATCGAGCCACGCGGACCAGCCCAGCGTTTGTGAGGTGAAGGCATGCGACGTACTCATGCGGTGGCCTCCAGCGCGCGCAAGGCGGCGACGACACGCACCTGGTAGGTGACGAATGCAACGAGCTGCGAGAGCGCGACGATTTCGCGTGTCTGGAGCCCCGCCTCCTGCAGACGCACGAGTGCGGGTTTGCCGGGTAGCGGGGCGAGCGTGACGAGCGTGTGCGTGTGCGAAAGAATCGCTGTCACGCGGGGGTTTTTCGTCGCGCGTGTGGTCGGCGCAGACTGTCCGGCGTGTACGTTTTCCGCGGCGATCAGCTGTTCCAGTAGCGCCAGCGTTTCGTTGGCTGTTGCCGAATGCAATGCGAGCAGACGTTCCCGATATGCCCGCGCCACGTCAGGCGCCTCCGAAAGATGCGCCGAGTAACTGGCCGCCGCGAAGCGCTCTTCGAGCGAAAGGCCCGTTGCATGCGCGTCGAACAGCGCATCGTGACTGCCTTGCGTAAAACGCGTCGCGTCGGCGCGTGCTGCACGCAGCGCGGCGACGGCGCCGTCGGGAGCAAGACCGGCAAGCCTGTTGACGAGGTCGCCGTCGGCGAACGGCTCATTCACTGCTGTGGACATGTGTACTCCTGTGGTGTGCTGGTTCGATGCGTCCATCACGATTCGTTCGTGACAGCCGGACGCGACGTAGCAGTAGCGGCATCGGCATCGGCATCGACCCATTCGTCTCCGAACAGCTCGGCCTTGTCGAATGCCTGCAACGCCGCGTAATGCAGCTCGCGGTCGGCGTCGAACAGCATGGACGCAATGCCGCGCGCAAGCCGTTGGGCGCCGTCGCTGATGGCGGGAATATCGCCCGCGACCTTGCCATGCGAGAGGCTCGCCGCATGGTTGAAGCAATGGATCCGGCCAAGCGAGGGACAACTGCCCGGCACGCGTTCCTGAAAGGCGAGCTGCGTGTCGAGGTCGGGCGACGATCCCAGTTCGTCGTTCGCGAGTTGGGGGCCTGGGTCAAAGCGGTCGCGCCAGCGACGAACGTGTGGTGCAATCGACGCAAACTCCGGGCGCGTGTCGATCTCGGAATGAAAGCCTGTTGCGAAGATCAGGTAGTCGAGCACGTAACGTCCCTTCGGCGTGTCGAGCGCGATCTCATCGCCCTGAACGGTCGCGCCGAGCAACGGACTGCCGAGATGAAGATGCGCCTGCGCGTGACGCGTCACGCGCAGCACGCTGTCGCGCGGCGCAGGTGTTTGCGACTGCGCGGAATAGTGCAGGAAGCGCCATTTCCACTCGTCGTCCAGATGCTGGAAGCCGTGCACGAGCCCCGGGCTGCCGATGCCCGTCAGCTTGTTGATGCGCGGCATCTCGCTGCGGCGAATGAACAGGTCGACGCGCGCCGCACCTGCTTCGAGCGCGACCGCCGCGTTGTCGAAAGCCGATGCGCTACCGCCCACCACGCCGACGCGCTTCGCGCGCAATGCGTCGAAGTCGATTGCGTCAGACGAGTGCGCGCGCAAGTGCGCGGGCAGCGTATCGGCGATGGGCGGCACATACGGGCCGCCGAGCCCTTCGCGTCCGGTGGCGAGAACGACGTGCCGTGCAAGCACGGTGCGCGCCTGCACGGCGCTTGCCTCACGCCCGGCGACCGCTTGCAGGCGCAGTGCCCACAACCCGTCCGCACGAGGCTCAATCAGGGCGACACGCGTATCGTTCACCACCGGCAAAGCCAGCACGTCGCGATACCAGCGCAGATACGCCATCCATTGCTCGCGCGGAATCTTGTTCAATGCATCCCATTGCGCGCGGCCAAACTGGGCTTCGTACCACGCGCGGAACGTGAGCGCGGGAAACCGCAACGCCGGGCCGGTCAGTTGTTTGGGCGAACGCAGCGTGTGCATCCGCGCGTAGGTGACCCACGGGCCCTCATGTCCCGCACTGGCCTGATCGAAGAGCTGGATATGGTCGATGCCCAGCATGCGCAATTCGGCCGCCACCGTGAGCCCGGCCATGCCGCCGCCGATGATCGCAACGTCGAGCACGCGCTCGCCCTCCACGAAGCGGGACGGAACCCACGCGGGCGATGGCAATTCGAGCCATGCGAGGTCTTCTCGCAGGCGCGCTTCGAGCGCGGCGAGTCCGGTGCCCGTTGTGTGCGACGTGGTTGTGGCGTTCATGTTTCGGCTCCTGCCGGGTGGCGCGTCGAACGCTTGCCGTTCTTTGCGCGCGGTTGGACGGGTACGGACAGTAACGCGTCGTGCTGTGTAGCGAGATGACGTGTAGCGCCCGGCAACAACTCGTGCGAGACGGCGTCGATGGCCGCGATCAACGCATCGACAGCAGGCGAGTGCGCCTTGTTCGCGGACGTCACCACGCCGTAAAAAAAGGGAATATCGACATCGAGCCGCCGCGTCACGACACCGTCCACAGGCGTACCGAAGGCCGTAGCCGGATCGACAACGGCGACGGCGAGGCCCGCCTGTGCAGCCATGACTGCATTGAGCGACGCATTGCTCTCGAGCACGACGACGGGTGCGAGCCCCGCGGCTTCGAACGCCTGGTCGATACGGTGACGCAAACGATAGCGGTTCGCGACGGTCGCGATACGGCGGTGAGCGAGATCGCGCAGTTCAACCACTGACGCATTGGCGAGAGGATCGCCGCAGCCGACAACCGCCACGCACGGCGCTTCGATCACGTAGTGCAGGCGCAGTGCGCCGTGATCGAGCGGCAGCGTTGCGATACCCACATCCACGGCGCGAGACAACAGGGCCTGTACGACCTGCTCGGCGGATGCGCTGCGCACCTGCGCCTCATGCGCTGCGACGCCTGGCGCGAGCCTTGCCAAGGCACGCGGCACGAGCGCTGCGGCAAGCGCGGGTGTCGCAGCAATGCGTAGCGGCGGTGCCTCGTCACGGCCGATGGCAAGCGCACTGGCGCGTATCCGTTCGAGGCCCACCAGTGCACGCTCCACCTCGGCGTAAAGCAGAAAGGCGCGATGGGTCGGCGTGACGCGCGGCCCGTTCCGGTCGAACAGCGCGTAGCCGATTTCCTGTTCGAGATCCTGGATCGTGCGCGATACGCCGGGCTGCGAGCGCCCGAGCAGACGCGCGGCGCCAGTGATACTGCCCGCCGACATGACGGCCGAAAAGGCTTCGAGCTGATGCAACTCCATGCGCTGTCCTGGTCATGTGTTGCGGGCATTGTAGAGGCCGTTGCATGCACCATTCTTATAATAAATTCGGCTATTAAAAGAACGGAATGGCGCGAAAGGAGGCAGGCGCCCGTGCAGCGCCGTGTCCGCTTGCAGCGTGATTGAACGGCACCGTGGCACCCAAACCCTTACGCAGCGCACGCGACGGAAAGTCGCAAAGGCTTGAACGCAATTTCGGAAAAGTCATTGCGTGCGCGCCGATAAGCTTTCCATCGAAAAGCGCATATCGATTGGCGCTTATCTTGTTTGGTTCGTTTCCGGCCGACATGGTTACATCGCACCACATCATCATTGGAATGCGTGAGATCAACATGTCGAGACCGTTGAACAGGAAGATCGGCCGCACGTGGCGCCGTACGTTGGGCGCCTGGGCCTTGAGCATCGCCACCGCCGTACCGCTGCTGTTGCCGACGAACGCGGCCCATGCCGCGGGCGATCCGTACTGGGTCGGCGTGACCGGTCCGTTGAGCGGCCAGGACGCCCAGTACGGCGAGCAATGGAAGCGGGGATTCGACCTCGCGCTCGAACAGATCAACGCGAACGGCGGCATCAACGGTCACCCGCTCAATTACGATTTCGAGGACAGCCGCAGCGACCCGCGCCAGGCTGTCGCGATTGCACAGAAGTTCGTCGACGACAAACGCATCCTGCTCGAACTGGGCGATCTGTCGAGCGGTGCCTCGATGGCCGCATCGCCCATCTATCAGCGCGCGGGGCTCGTGCAGTTCGGCTTCACGAATTCGCATCCCGACTTCACGAAGGGCGGCGACTATATGTGGAGCACGGCCATCAGTCAGGCTGAAGAGCAGCCTCTGCTTGCGAACTACGTCACCAAAGGACTCGGCTTTCGCAAGATCGCCGTGCTCTATCTGAATACGGACTGGGGCCGCACGAGCAAGGACATTTTCGCGAAAGCGGCATCGGCGAACGGCGCGCAGATCGTCGCGGCCGAAGGCTATCAGCCCAACGAAAAGGACTTTCGCGCGACGCTTACGCGTGTAAAGAGCGCGTCGCCCGATTCGCTCGTCCTCATCTCGTACTACTCCGACGGCGCGCAGATTGTCCGCCAGGCGCGCGCTTCGGGCGTGCGCGAGCCGATTGCGGCGGTGGGTTCCGTCTACTCGCCGAAGTTCATCGACCTGGGCGGTGAAGCCGTGAACGGCGTGTACACAGAATCGAACTTCTTCCCGGGCGATCCGCGTCCTGAAGTGCAGAGCTTCGTGCAGCGCTATCGGGCTCGCTACAACGCAGACCCCGACACGTTCGCGGCCCGCGCCTACGACGCGATGACGCTCGCGGCCGAAGTGATCCGCCGGTATGGCGCCACGCGCGGTGCTGTGCACGACGGTTTCGCGAAGATCGACAACGTGCCGAGCGTGATTTTCGGCAAGTTCCGCTTCGACCCGCAAACGCGACGCGTTGCCGGCGCAAAGAATCTCGACCTCGTCGTGAAGGACGGCAAGTTCGCACTGTGGGACGGCACGAGCGCACCGCGCGTCCAGTAACGCAAGGGATCGAATAGGGCACTGCAATGGCAGCGTGGTTCGACTACACGATCAACGGGCTGATCGTCGGCAACATCTATGCGCTGCTCGCTGTCGGGCTCGCGCTCATCTTCGGCGTGTCGCACCTCATCAATTTTGCGCACGGTTCCGTGTACATGGTGGGCGGCTTCATCGGCTGGCTGTGCCTTACGCGTTTGGGCCTGCCGCTGCCGGTTGCGTTGCTGGCGACGGTGAGCGGCTGCGCGCTGCTCGGTATCGCGATCGAACGTATCGGCCTGCGGCCGCTGCAAGGCGCCGCGCGCATTGCGCCCTTGCTCGCGACGATCGGCATCAGCTTCGTGCTCGATCAACTGGCGCAGATCGTATTCGGCCCAGACCCGCGGCCTGTGCCCGGTTCGCTGCCGCAGTGGACGGTGACCGTTGGCGGCGCATCGCTCAACTCGCTCGACGTGCTGATTGCGGCAATCGGCATTGGCGCGGCTGCCGTGCTGTATGCGTTCCTGCGCTTCACGCGGCTCGGCTGGGCCGTGCGGGCGACCGCACAGGACCGTGATGCCGCGCAGCAGATGGGCGTGGACGTGCACGCGGTGAACCGCGCGGTGTTCGCCATTGCGTGCGGACTCGGCGGGCTCAGTGGCGTGCTGGTCGGGATGTACTACAACAGCATCGAACCCGCGATGGGCTTTCAGGCAACGCTCAAAGGCGTCGTGGCGCTGCTGATCGGCGGTCTCGGCAATGTGCCGGGCGCGATTGCGGGCAGTCTGCTGCTCGGCCTCGTGGAAAGCTATGGCGTTGCGCTCTTCGGCACGAGCTATCGCGATCTGTTCGCGTTCGCGCTGTTGCTGCTCTTTCTCGTGCTGCGGCCTAATGGGCTCTTCAGTTCGAGCCGCCGCTTGCCGCCTGAACCGCTGACGGGCACCTTCCTCTCGAACCGGCGAGCGGTGCGCCTCTCGCCCCGCGTGGTCGGTGTGCTGCTCGCCGGTGCGTTCGCCTTACCCCTTGTCGCGCCGTTCCCCTATCTGTTGCAGACGTTGACCAACGGCTGGATTTTCGGTTTGCTCGCCTTGAGCCTGACGCTTGTAGCGGGCACGGTCGGCCAGATTTCGCTGGGCCATGCCGCGCTGCTGTTGATCGGTGCCTATGCGTCCGCGCTGCTGTCCGCGAACATGGGCTGGACGCCTGCGCTCACCATCCTGCTCGCGGGCGGCGTGACTGCCGCAATCGGCACGCTGCTGATCTACCCGTCGTTTCGTCTGCGTGGACACTACGTATCGATTGCGACGCTTGGCATCGGCGAGATCGTAGGACTCGTCATCCTGAACTGGGACAGCCTCACGCGCGGACCCATCGGCGTGACCGGCATCGCGCCGTTGTCGCTGTTCGGCTGGCCGCTGTCGGATGCGCGCGCGGCATACTGGTTTACGCTTGCCGTACTGGTCGCGCTCGCCTTGCTTCAGCTTCGGCTGCTGCGCTCTCATCTGGGGCGCACGTGGCGGGCAATCCGCGAAGACGATGTCGCGGCCCGCGCATACGGTGTGCGACCGAACCGCTACAAGGCGATGGCCTTCGCGTGCGGGGGGCTCTCTGCCGGTATCGGCGGGGCCATCGCCGCGCATCTGTACAGCTACATCAACTACCAGACCTTCGATTCTCAGGTCTCCATTCTCGGTCTCACGATGGTGATACTGGGCGGCCTCGGCAACGTGCCGGGCGCCATCGTGGGCTCCGTGGCGCTGGTCGGGCTGCCGGAGCTGTTCCGCTTTGCGGCCGACTACCGGATGCTCGTCTACGGGGTGATGTTGCTGCTGCTGGTGCGCTTTCGCCCACAGGGCCTGTTCGGCGCGGTTTGAGGAGAGAACGATGACCATTGCGAGCGGAGAGGGACGCTCCATCCTGTTCGACGTGCGCCGCGTGACACGACGCTTTGGTGGCCTCACGGCGGTCAACGAAATCAGTCTCAACGTTGCGGCCGGCGAGTGCGTGAGCGTGATCGGGCCGAACGGCGCGGGCAAATCGACCCTGTTCAATCTGCTTGCAGGAACGGACAGGCCCGACGACGGCATCGTGCGATTCGACGGCGAAGACGTGACGGGCTACGCGCCCGACGAACTCGCACGGCGCGGCGTGGCGCGTACGTTCCAGCATGGACGAGTGTTCGGCAACCTGTCGGTACGCGACAACGTGCTGATCGGCGCGCACTCGCGTCTTGCCATTGCGCGGCGCGGCCTGCCGTTGATCGGCGCAATCGCGGAGGTGTTCCGCGCGCTCGCTCCAGGCCCTGCGCTACGCGACGAAGAGGAACGCCTGCGCGAAGAAGCGAAGCGTGTACTCGCGCGTTTCGGCACACGGCTCTTGCCGCGCATCGATGCGCCTGCGCACAGCCTCTCGTATGCCAACCGGCGACGCGTCGAAATAGCCCGCGCGTTGATGCTGCATCCACGCATTCTGCTGCTCGACGAACCGACCGCGGGCATGAACGAATCCGAAACGGCGGAAATGCAGGAACTCATGCTCGAACTGAAGCGCGAGGGTCTCACGATCCTCCTGATCGAACACAAGCTCGACCTCGTCATGCGTCTCTCGGACCGTGTGATCGTGATGGACGACGGCAGGAAGATCGCGTCGGGCCTGCCTGAAGAGGTACGCAACAACCCGCTCGTCATCGAGGCTTACCTGGGGCACCGCCACGTCGGGCGCGAGACTGGTCGCAGCGTAGCGGTTGCGGCATGAGCCGCCGCTTGCGAGCGACTGCAAGCCAAACATCGTCTTACGCGAAACACGCCATGACGGACATTCAACTGAAACTCGACCGCATCGACACGTTCTACGGACAAAGTCAGGTTCACTTCGGCGTGAGCGTCGCGGTGCCGCGCGGTGAAATCGTGTGCCTGCTGGGCGGCAACGCGAGCGGCAAATCGACCACGATGAAGGTGATCCTCGGTTTGCACAAACCGCGTTCGGGCGACGTGGTGTTCGAGGGACAGTCGTTGAAGGGACTGTCGACGGTGCAGATCATCCGGCGCGGCATTGCCTCGGTGCCGGAGGCGCGCCGTCTGTTCGGCGACATGACGGTACGCGAAAACCTGCTGATGGGCGCGTTCTCACGCCGCGATCGCGAGGGCATTGCAGCCGACTACGAGCGCATGCTGGAACTGTTTCCGCGTGTGAAAGAGCGGTTGGCGCAGCGCGCCGGTACGCTTTCGGGCGGCGAGCAGCAGATGCTCGCGATGGCGCGTGCCTTCATGAGCCGCCCGTCGCTCGTCTGTATGGACGAACCCACGATGGGGCTCTCGCCGCTCTACGTCGACAAGGTGCTCGAACTGATCCGTACCGTGAACGAGCAGGGCGTGACGTTCTTCATGGTGGAGCAGAACGCGAGCCTTGCGCTTCAGATCGCGCACCGTGGCTACGTGCTGCAAACGGGGCGCGTGGTGTTGTCGGGCGATGCGCAAAGCCTGCTCGGCGACGAGCGGATTCGAGACGCGTATCTGGGTGGCGCGCTGGCTGCAGAAACGGCGTCCTGACCGCGCGACGCCGCAACGCGGACACAAGCTTCAGGCAGATGGAGCAGTGACGAGTTCGAGGCGCGCCGCGTGGGTGAGCCGACGCGGCAGGGCGCGCGCCTGCGAGGCATTGGCTACACGCAGCGCGGCACCGAAGAGGCCCTCGCCCCGCGTGGCCAGATGGGTGCGCAATTCGGCAGCAAGCGCAGACGGGTTCCCCGTTTCATCCGGCTTCGCGGCGCCGTGTGCGTCGCCAGACGGCGAGAGCAGAACAAGCGTGGTCGTGCCGATCGGCAGCGTGGCGACATGCACGCCCTGGCCCGTGAGGGTGGCACGATGCACTGGCACATCGCCGAGCAGCGCACGGTAGCGCGCCGTGCTCTTGTCCAGATCCACGACCGCGACGTTGATGGATGCCAGGCCCGCTGCGCCGTTGCGATGCTCGCGCGCGCTGCCCTCGGGCACGCGCAGAAAGCGCGGCGTCAGATCGCCGCAAAGAAACGGTAGATCGCGTGTCGTAGGCCGTGCAATCTGCCATTCGAGCCGTGTGCCGTCGGGCCGCACACGGCCGCCGGGAACGAGCCCATCGTAGAAGAGTCCGCGCCGGTACGTCGCTTCCATTGCGCGGGCAACGGAGTCGGGCAGCAGCGCGAAATCGACAAAACCTTCGCCGGTACGCCTTTGTTCGTCCCACCAGCGATGTTCCCGCGCTTCTTTCAGGAAGGCGATCAGTTCGATATAGCTGCCGTCGGCGAAGGCGATGAGCGCGTTGTGCGTCGTGCCGTCTGCATGGGTGCCGCCGTGCAGGATGGTGAAACCCAGTTCGGCAAAGTCGGCGACGGTCTGTTTGAGGTCATGCACGCGAACCACGAGATGATCCGGCAGCAAGGTCATTCATCCACTCCTGTCATTGGGCGATTCCGCAGTATCGGCATGTGTGTCGATCGTCGCCAACAACAATATGTCGATTCTTATTCGCTAATCGCGGTAAGCCGGCCGCCATCGGCAAAGCGCGGCATATGACGCGTTCCGCTTTGCTCGTGACGATTTTTTCGTTCACCGGAACCCACCGCGTTGCTAGAGTCGCTGCTCGTTGCACGTGATGACTGCCGAAACGGCACACGCAGCAGGACGAAAAATATCAAAAGGGTTCATACCATGAAGATCAAATATCTCGGCGCAGCAGTCATGGGGTTGATGCTGGCCGTATCCGGTCTCGCGCATGCGGACCGTCTCGACGACATCAAGAAGGCGGGCGTGCTGCGCGTCGCCACCTTCGACAGCAACCCGCCGTTTGGTTTTGTCGATCCGAAGAGCAACCAGATCGTGGGCCTCGACGTGGATTACGCGCGCGCCGTCGCGAACAAGCTCGGCGTGAAGCTCGACATCCAGCCGACCAACCCGGCGAACCGCATCGCGTTCCTGAAATCCGGCAAGGTCGATCTGGTGTTCGCGAACTTCACGATTACCGACGAGCGCAAGAAGGAAGTCGATTTCAGCACGCCGTATTTCGCCTCCGGCACGCAGTTCATTGCGAAGAAGGGTGTGCTGAAGTCGCCGCAGCAATTGAACAGCTTACGCATTGGTGCCGACAAGGGCACGACGAACGAGCAGCAGGTGCGTGCCCAGTTTCCGGCCGCAACCATCGTCGCTTATGACGACACGCCGTTCGCGTTCGCAGCACTGCGCGCGGGCAACGTGCAGGCGATCACGCAGGACGGCCCGAAGCTCGTTGCATTGCTCGCCAACGTGCCGGACAAGTCCAATTACGAAATCTCGCCGTTCACCATATCGAACGACTACGAAGGCGTCGGCGTGCCGAAGGGCGAAACGCGGCTCGTGAATGTCGTCAACGACACGCTCAAGGAACTCGAAGCCAACGGCACGGCGGGCAAGATCTACGACCGCTGGTTTGGCCCGACGAGCCGTGCGCCGTTGCCGCGCCTCTTCAAGATCGGCGACCCGCAAAAGAGTTGATTCCATCGCGCCGCAAGCGTGCTCATCAATGCGTGTAGACGAGCGGGATAGAAGCATCGAATGAACGGCTGGCTCGCACCGAAGTACGTCGAATGGCTCGCGCATGGCTTTCTGATGACGCTGGTCTTGTCGGCCTGCGTCATCGTCGTCGCGACGCTGGCAGGCTTTGCGCTGGCACTGGTTTTCGATGCCCATCTGGTTCGAAATCGCGCCATGGCGCGCGGGGCTGCGCTGTACGTGCTCGTGTTCCGCAATTCGCCGTTGCTCGTGCAATTGCTGTTCTGGTACTTCGGCGCCGCTACGCTGCTGCCGCAGCCCTGGATGGCATGGCTCAACAGCAGACATTCGTTCGTGTGGGGACCCTTCACGCTTGCATGGCCGTCCTTTGAATTCGTAGCGGGCTGGATCGGACTGACCTGCTATGCGAGCGCGTTCATCGGCGAGGAATTCCGCGCCGGCATACGGGGCGTGAAGGCCGCGCAATACCAGGCCGCGGCGGCGCTGGGTCTCACGCCGTTTGCCACGTTCCGTCACGTGATTCTGCCGCAGGCCATTCGCATTGCGACACCGCCGCTTGCCGGCCAGTACATGAACATCGTGAAGAACTCGTCGCTCACCATGGCCATCGGTTTCGCCGAGCTTTCGTATGCGTCGCGCCAGGTGGATACCGAAACCTTCAAGACGTTCCAGGCGTTCGGTGCCGCGACGGTGCTGTACATCCTGACCATCGCGGGCATCGAAGCGGCACTGCTCGTCTGGAAGCGTCGCGGCGCGGGCGGCTGGCACAGGGGGAACGCATGAGCGCGTTCGAATGGTGGCCTACGCTGCGCTACCTGCTGCTCGGCACGTTCCCGCAAGGGCCGCTTGGCGGTGCGGCTTTGACGGTCGCGATGTCGGCGGTATCGGCGCTGCTGTCCGCCATCGTGGGTCTTGCCGGCGGAGTCGCGCTCTCGATGACGCGCGGTGCCGCCCATCTTGCGCTCACGGCCCTCGTCGGCTTCTTCAGGGCCATTCCAGTGCTGATGCTGATCTTCTGGACCTTCTTCCTGATGCCAATGCTGCTGCACGTCGACGTACCGGGGCTTGCCACCGTCGTATGTGCGCTGGCGCTGATCGGCGGCGCGTATCTGTCGCACTCGGTGTACGCCGGCATCGAAGCGGTGGGCCGAGGGCAAGGACAAGCCGCGCTGTCGCTCGGCATGACGCGCTGGCAGGCCCTGCGCCACGTGTTGCTGCCGCAGGCGGTACGCATCATGGCGCCGTCGTTCGTCAACCAGTGGGTGTCGTTGATCAAGGACACGTCGCTGGCTTATATCGTCGGCGTGCCCGAGTTCACGTTTCTCGCCAACCAGGTGAACAACCGCCTCATGGTGTATCCGGCGCAGATTTTTCTGTTCGTTGGTTTCGTCTATTTGCTGCTGTGCTCGGCCATGCAATGGAGCGCGGCACGCCTGTTCGATGCCCGGCCAACGGTGGATCGGCGGCGCGCCGCACCGGTCCGTCCTTTTGCAAAACCGTACTGATGGAGGCCGTGCGCCGAAACCGTGCGCGCTGTGCAGGCGTCATTCCTCGGTGTACGCAATTCGCCGTGCTTCTTTAGAAATGAAAATTTATTGGTTCGCCTTGCGCGGACGCTCGCGCATGATCGTTTCCTGATGGCTATAGACGGCTTGCCGCGAAACGGCCATGTAACGAACCTGGGAGGCGTAATGGCAGATGTACTCGAAGAACGACCGGTCCACGCAGTGCTCGAGACGGCACGCGAACAGGCGGCGAAGGAAGGGCTGGCCTATGCGGGCGGCGTGGCGCCGCGCGACGCATGGGCCCTGGTTTCGGAAGGCAACGCAGTGCTGGTGGATGTTCGTACCGCTGAAGAGCGCAAGTTCGTCGGCTATGTGCCGGGCAGCGTGCACGTGGCCTGGGCCACGGGGACGAGCCTGACGCGCAATCCCCGCTTCGTGCGCGAGCTCGAAGCGAAAACAGGCAAAGACGCCGTCGTGCTGCTGCTGTGCCGCAGCGGCAACCGGTCTGCGCTTGCTGCGGATGCGGCCGCCAAGGCCGGCTTCGCACACGTGTTCAACGTGCTCGAAGGCTTCGAGGGCGCGCTCGACGACGCGCAGCACCGTGGCAGCCAGAACGGCTGGCGCTTCCATGCGCTGCCGTGGGTGCAGGACTAGCCGCACGACTGCGGCGGATCGCTTGCGCGCATCACGGGGATAGCGGTGCGATGCGCGTCGGGCGAACCATGCTCGGCCACTTGCCGGCGATGAATGACAAGGAGTAAAGCCTGTGGCCGTATTCGATATCGATGAAATCGTGGGTTCGCTGTACGCGGTCCGGCAACGCTGGCGCGACGAGCAGAAGCGCGCGCTGGAGCCCGGCGGCCGAGACCTGCCTTCGCGCGATGCGTTGTCGGAAGTCGTCGACGCGCTCAAGGGCGTGCTGTTTCCGATGCGGCTCGGGCCGCCCAGCTTGCGTCAGGACAGCGAGAACTTCTACGTCGCGCATGCGCTCGATGCCGCCTTGCATGGTCTGCTTGCGCAGGCCAGGCTCGAATTGCAGTACATCGCGCGGCGCGAAGCCAAAGACAGCGAAGCCGTGGAGGCGCGTGCGCTGCAAGCCGTACGGTCGTTCGCACAGCGCTTGCCGGAGATTCGCGCGCGGCTGGACACCGACGTGATCGCCGCCTATCACGGCGATCCGGCGGCAGGCAGCGTGGACGAAGTGCTGCTCTGCTATCCCGGCGTGCTCGCGATGATCCATCACCGGCTGGCCCACGAACTGTATGGGCTTGGGCTGCCGCTGCTCGCGCGCATCGTGGCCGAGCTTGCGCATGCGCAGACGGGCATCGACATTCATCCGGGCGCGCAGATCGGTGCGGGCTTCTTTATCGATCACGGCACCGGCGTCGTGATAGGCGAAACGTCCGTCATCGGCCAGCGGGTGCGGCTCTATCAGGCGGTGACGCTGGGCGCAAAGCGCTTTCCGGTCAACGCGGACGGGCACCTCGAAAAGGGCCTTGCGCGTCATCCCATCGTCGAAGACGACGTCGTCATCTATGCCGGCGCGACGATACTGGGGCGCGTGACGATAGGCCGCGGCGCGACGATTGGCGGCAACGTGTGGATTACGCAGGATGTCGCCCCCGGCAGCCACGTGACCCAGGCCAGTCTGCGCAGCGAAGCGGGCCGCCCCGCGGGCGTGGTGGCGGCCGGACTCACGGCGGGAGCGCACTCATGACCACACTCGTTCGCAACTTCGGCGCGGCCGTGCGTGCACGGCGCGAAGCGCATGGCTGGTCGCAGGAGCAGCTCGCGGAGCATGCCGGCCTGAACCGCTCGTACGTCGGCGAAATCGAGCGCGGCGCGGCGATCGCGTCCATCGTGACGGTCGAGAAGCTGGCCCGCGCGTTCGGCGTTCCCATTGCGACGTTGCTGGTGGGCGTGCCGCCCGCAGCCTCGGCCGGCGCCCCCATACCGGAGCGCGGCCCGGTCCCGCCTGCGCCACCTTTCTGATTCGCATCGCTCGTAGTCCGTCAACCGCTTCGCATGCGTGTCATGCGGACGCGTCACGCTTTGCCGGTCGAGCCGACCGATGATGGCTATAGCATGTTGAGCGCCATTTTCAGGCTTCCGATAATTCCCCGGCGTAATAAGCATTCCCGCAATTCTTCTATCGACCAGGAGCCTCCGAATGTCGACGATCGTGAGCGGCCCGACCGCACTCGGCGATAACGCAGCACGGCAACTCGCCAATGCCACCAAGACCGTCCCGCAACTTTCGACCATCACGCCGCGCTGGTTGACGCATCTGCTGCAATGGGTGCCGGTGGAGGCGGGTATCTATCGCCTGAACCAGGTGAAGAACCCCGAGGCCGTGCGCGCCACTTGCACGGCGCGCGAAGACGAAGGAACGCTGCCCACGACCTTCGTCCCGTACGAAGAAAATCCGCGCGAATATTTCCTCAATGCGGTCAGTACGGTGCTCGACGTGCATACGCGCGTGTCGGACCTCTACAGCAGCCCGCATGACCAGATCAAGGAACAGCTGCGCCTCACGATCGAGACGATCAAGGAATTGCAGGAAAGCCAGCTCATCAACAATCCGGACTACGGCCTGCTCGCCAACGTGGACGAAGAGCAGCGCGTCTTCCCGCTGACGGGCGCGCCCACGCCCGACGATCTGGACGAACTGCTGACGAAAGTCTGGAAAGAGCCCGCGTTCTTTCTGACGCATCCGCTCGCCATCGCTGCATTCGGCCGCGAATGCACACGCCGTGGCGTGCCGCCGCCCACCGTCAATCTGTTCGGCTCGCAGTTCATCACGTGGCGCGGTATTCCGCTCATTCCGTCCGACAAGGTACCCGTCGCCGACGGCAAGACGAAGATCCTGCTGCTGCGCGTAGGCGACAAGCGCCAGGGCGTGGTCGGTCTGTATCAGCCGGGTGTGGCGGGAGAGCAGGGTCCGGGGCTGTCGGTGCGCTTCATGGGCATCAACAACCAGGCGATCGCGTCGTATCTGATCTCGCTGTATTGCTCGCTCGCAGTTCATTCGCCGGATGCACTGGCGGTGCTCGATGACGTGGAGATCGGCAAGTACCATGACTACGCTGACACCTACCGGTAACGTGCGGCCAGGCGACGCCATGCCCGATATCCCGACCGCGCCCACGCCTGCGGGACTGCCCGATGCGGACACGCTCGCACGCCTCGCCAACGCGTTTTTCTCGACGTTGCCCGGCAATGTGGCGTCGCAAGAGTCGCCCTCGGCCGTAGGCGGACTGCCCTCCGCGTGGCCGGCTGCGGTGCCCGTCGTTTCCACCGTCACGAACCCGGCGCCTGCCGGTTCGCCGCTCGCGGGGCCCGGCGGTGCGGGCACGGGTGTGCCCGGCGCATCGCTGCCGGCAGGGCGCGTGCCGGGCGGCAACCTGTTGCCCTCCGCGCCCACGCACGTGCTCACGCTCGGCAACCGTGCGCCCGCGTTGGCGCCGCATGCGGCGGCGCAGACCGGCGTGCCCGACAACGTAGCGACGATTGCGCCCGCGCTGGAGCCGCGTACAGGCGGTGCTGCGCTTGGCGTGCCGCCTGTGCAGGCGCATGCGCCGTCGCCCGCTGTCGCTACTCGCGAGGCAGGGGCTGCGGCGTCTTCATCGTCCGCATCGTCGTCCGCAGGGCCTGCGCCGTACTACTTCATCGGCGCGCCCGAACATGGCTGGCAGCGTCCCGCGCAGGATATCGTCGTGCCGTCGGCGGGCGTGGTGCCGCAGTCGTTCGGGCTGCCTCACGAAGACGACCTGCGTTCGCTGCTGTCTATCCACCGCTTCGCGCCGGGCGTCGAGCCGCATCGTCATGCGCCGGACAGCGTGCCGTACTTTCTCGACAGCGAGCGCGCCGCGCGTGATCCGCGGGGCGCAGGCCCGGCCGTGCCGGCCGCGCATCCGCCGTTCGACGTCAACGCTATTCGCCGCGACTTCCCGATTCTGCAGGAGCGCGTGAACGGCAAGCAGCTTGTCTGGTTCGACAACGCGGCGACGACGCAGAAGCCGCGGGCCGTGATCGACCGCCTCGCGTATTTCTACGCGCACGAGAACTCGAACATCCATCGCGCCGCGCATGCGCTGGCGGGCCGTGCGACGGATGCCTACGAGAACGCACGGGCCATCGCGCAGCGTTTCATCGGCGCGGCGTCGGCGGACGAGATCGTGTTCGTGCGCGGCACGACCGAGGCCATCAACCTGATCGCGAAGACGTGGGGCGCGTGCAATGTGGGCGAAGGCGACGAGATCGTCGTGTCGCATCTGGAGCATCACGCGAACATCGTGCCGTGGCAGCAACTCGCCGCACAAACGGGCGCGAAGCTGCGCGTGATTCCTGTCGACGACTCGGGCCAGGTGCTGCTCGACGAGTACCGCAAGCTGCTTTCCAGCCGCACGAAGATCGTCTCGGTCACGCAGGTGTCGAATGCGCTCGGCACCGTGGTGCCGGTGCAGGAGATCGTCGAACTCGCGCATCGCGCGGGTGCGAAGGCGCTCGTGGACGGCGCGCAGTCGGTGTCGCACATGCGCGTGGACGTGCAGGCCATCGACGCGGACTTTTTCGTGTTCTCCGGCCACAAGATTTTCGGGCCGACCGGTATCGGCGTGGTGTACGGCAAGCGCGCCATTCTCGAAGACATGCCGCCTTGGCAGGGCGGCGGCAACATGATCGCGGACGTGACGTTCGAACGCACGGTGTTCCAGCCGCCGCCCAACCGCTTCGAGGCGGGCACGGGCAACATCGCGGATGCCGTTGGACTCGGTGCGGCGCTGGAGTACGTCGAGCGGATCGGTATCGAGAACATCGGGCGCTACGAACACGATCTGCTCGAGTACGCGACGAGCCGGCTGGCTCCCGTGCCGGGCGTGCGGCTGGTCGGTACGGCACGGCACAAGGCGAGCGTGCTGTCGTTCGTGCTGAAGGGCTACGAGACGGAAGAGGTGGGGCGCGCGTTGAACGAAGAGGGCATCGCGGTGCGCTCAGGCCATCATTGCGCTCAACCGATTCTGCGGCGGTTCGGGCTCGAAGCAACCGTGCGTCCGTCGCTCGCGTTCTACAACACCTGTGACGAAGTGGACGCGATGGTGTCGGTCATCCGGCATCTGTCTGCGCGAAGTGCCTGAGGGTAGCGGCTCCGACATGTCCGGGCACGGGCCGTTATCGATTCGATGACGGCTCGCCATGCTGGATGGTCGGGGCCGCTTCTTCGCCTGAAAGAAAATGCGTGAACGTCGCCCGCACCACATCGGGCGATATGCCGTGCACGATGAAAACGAGACGCGTGCGCCGGTCGTCATCCGGCCACGCGGCGACGCGCAACGGCTCGTGCAACAGCTGTTGAACACCGTGCACGACGACGGGCGCGTCTTCGCCCACCACGCGGCAGATGCCCTTCACGCGCAGAATCTGCTCGCCGTGATACGCAAGCAGCACCGTCAACGCCGTTTCTAGCGCTGCAAGCGGCAGCGGGGCATCGAAGGTCAGGCAAAACGTCTCGACATCCGGATGCGCGTTGCGCTGCGCCGCAAGGCGCATTGCTGATTGCAGCGGCAAGCCGTCGCCGTCCGCGGGCGTTTCGCCCGATGCAGCCAGCAGCACGTCGCGCGAACGCAGCCAGGCGGGCAGGGTGTGCGGCGCGAGCCAGCCGAAGAGTTGCTCCGCGTCGATCTCGCCATGCTCCACGCGAATACGCGGCGCGCCGGGATTGAGCGCATCGAGCGCGGCATAGAGGGCGCCGAGCGTCGGGCCGTCGGCAAGGTCGGTCTTCGTGATCAGCAGGGCGTCCGCGGCGGCGAGCTGTTCGCGTGCCTGGGCATGGCGCGCAAGCTGGCCTTGCATGTGCAGCGCATCCGCGGTGGCCACGACGCCGTCCAGCGCAATGCGTGATGCGAGACGTTCGTCGCCCAGCAGTTCGGACAAGACCGGGCCCGGTCTGGCCAGTCCTGTCGTTTCCACGATCACGCGTTCGAAAGGAGGGATTTCGCCTCTTTCCATCTGCCCGAGCAGCAAGTCGACCGTGTCGGCCAGCTCGCCCCTCGCGCCGCAGCACAGACAGCCGTTTTCGAGCAGCGCGACGCTGCGCTCGCGTGTTGCGCCGATCAGCAGATGATCGAGTCCGATCTCGCCGATTTCGTTCACCACGACTGCGCAGCGGCTCATCGCCGCCTGCCGGAGCAAGCGGTTCAACAGGGTCGTCTTGCCTGAGCCGAGAAAGCCTGTCAGGACCGTCAACGCGACGGGATGCCGGAGCGTCGTCATGGCGTACCGTCAGATTTCCATGAGGTCTTTGCCCACGACGATGTTGCCCTTGAAGTGCTGACGCACGTCCGCGGTCCACATGTCGTCGGTGATGGCGGGGTCGGCGCCGGGCACGAAGTGACTTAGCACCAGCGTACCCACGCCCGCCGCTGCGGCGATCCTGCCGACCTGCTCCGTCGTCGTGTGGCTCTTGAGCAGATGGTCGAGCAGCGTGGGCGCGTTGTCGTGCGTCTTCAGCATCTTCTCGAGGGCCGGCAGATACATGACTTCGTGCACGAGGACGTCGGCCCCTTTGGCGAAACTGGCGAGACGTTCGTCATAGCGCGTGTCGCCGGAGAAAACGACGGTGCGCTCGCGCGTTTCGAAGCGGTACGCGAATGCCGGCTTGATCGTGTAGTGGTCGACCAGCGTCGCGCTTACGCGGACATGATCGTTTTCGAGCACCGTGCGCGGCGTATCGAACTCGTGAACGTTGATGAGCGGACGGAAAGGCGGACGGCCTTCCTCGCGGGTTCGCACGTCGAGATCGATGGCGTTCATGTCGACGAAATCGTCGACCATCTTCCCGATACGCGGCGGCCCATACAGATGCACGGGTGTTTGCAGCCCGCTCGCCCAGGCGAGGAACACGAGGTTCAGCAGATCGGCGTTGTGATCGGAGTGGTGGTGCGTGACGAAGACGTCGCGGATAGCCGGCAGCCTGATGCCGGCCTTCGTGAGTTGCAGCGCGACCCCATTGCCGCAATCCACGACGTAGGGTTGACCGTCGACCAGCAGCACGTTGGCCGGTGCCGCGCGCAACGCCGAGGGCGTGGGACCGCCTTTGGTGCCGAGCAGGATCAGCTTCGTGCCGCGCGCTTTGTCGCCGTCGGCGTGGCTCGCGCTGGCGGGCGAATAAGCGCTGTTGTCCGCGGACGTTTCGGCGCGTGCCGGCGTGAGCCACGGCAGCGACGCGGACCCTGCGGCCGTGACCGCGACGCGCATGAAGTCCCGGCGCGAACGGCCAAAGCGTTGTTCAGTCATTCATGTTCTCCTGGCGTTGTCGTTTGTTGTCGCGTGTTGTTGCCGTGCTGCGGACGGTACTCGCAGGTGCTGGGCGAACCGACGAAGCACATGAGCGAAGGCGCCACTGTACAGCCGAAGTGCGGGCGCATCAAACGCTGCATGGCTCGATAATCTGCCGGTAAGGGAAGTGAAAATCAGGAAAGCGAAACGCTGCCTGGAACCCCGCACCGATATCGCCACGCGTCATAACGTTAGTCGCAATTGGATTTGAGCGAGGGGCGGCCGCTGCCTATACTCGGACGCTTCCCGATCACGCTGTCGCCCGCTGACGTCCGCATGCCGAGACTCCCTGGCTCCTCGCCCGATTCGACCACGCCCTCGCGCGCGGATACGGCGCACACCGCACCTGTATCGCCGCGTCGCCGCATGCTGGGCGGGCTTGCGCTCTCTGCGCTCGTCGCGCCCGGCGCGAAAGCCGCCACCTTGCTGAAGCCGCTGGCGGTCGATGCGTGGACGCAGACGCCCGGCGCGCCGGTTCTCGATCATCCCTATGGGTTGCCGTCGCCGCACGAGTCGAATGTCGTGCGGCGCACCGCGCGCGCCTGGCCTATGCCGGGCGCGGCTTCGTCGCTCACGCCGCTTGCCGATCTGCATGGCGCCCTGACGCCGAACGGTCTCGTCTACGAGCGTCACCACGCGGGCGTGCCCGACATCGATCCCGACCGGCACCAGTTGGTGATGCATGGCCTCGTGCGCGAGCCGAAGCGCTTCACGATGGACGACCTCTTGCGTCTGCCGTCCGAATCGCGCGTGCATTTTCTGGAGTGCTCGGGCAACACGGCAAGCGAATGGAAAGGTCCGAGCGGTCTGCCCGTGCAGCTTACGCATGGACTGCTGTCGTGCTGCGAGTGGACCGGCGTGCGTCTGTCTACCGTGATCGAAGCGGCAGGCGGTCTCGTTGCAGGCGACGAGGGGAAGCGGCCACGCTGGCTGCTGGCCGAGGGTGCCGACGCGGCGGCGATGACACGCAGCTTGCCGCTCGATCGCGTTCTCGACCTCGCGCTCGTCGTGTATGCGCAGAACGGCGAACGGCTGCGGCCGGAGAACGGTTATCCGCTGCGGCTGCTCGTGCCGGGCTTCGAAGGCAACACGAACGTGAAGTGGCTGCGGCGCCTGAAGGTGGTCGATGCACCGCTCGAAACACGCGAGGAAACGTCGAAATATACGGGCCTGCTGCCCGACGGGCGCGCGCGGCAGTTCGTCTTCGAGATGGACGCGAAGTCGGTCATTACGCGGCCGTCGCCGGGACATAGCCTGACGGTGCACGGCTACTACCCGATTGTCGGCCTCGCCTGGTCGGGGCGCGGCACGATTCGCCAGGTGGAAGTGTCGACCGACGGCGGACGCACCTGGCAGACAGCGCAGCTCGATGGACCGGCCCGCGACCGTGCGCTCACGCGCTTCCACGCGGGCTGGGTGTGGAACGGCGAGCCGGCCGCGATCCTCTCGCGCGCCACGGACTCCACGGGTTACGTGCAGCCCACGCGCGAAGCGCTGGTGCAGGCGCGCGGCCTGAATTCCTACTATCACTACAACGGCATTCAGCAATGGCGCATCGGCGCCGATGGAAGCGTGAAGAATGCGTAAGTCTCTTCTGCATGGCTGGCACGCTTGTCGTCATCGTTTGCGTGCATCGGCTGCGGCCTGCGCGATGGTGGTGCCGCTCATGGCGTGCTCGGGTTCGGCGCCGGGTTTGCAGGCGTCGGCACCGCGCAATGGCGATGCCCGCTTGCGTGCCGCGATCGACGCAATCGGTACACCGGTCAGCGCATCGGATGTCGCTACGTGGAACATCGACGTGGCGCCCGATGGACGGGGTCTGCCGGCCGGCAGCGGCGACGTCGCCACCGGCGCGCGCATCTTCGCCGCGAAATGCGCGGCGTGCCACGGAGCAAAGGGCGAAGGGCTGATCGGCGACCCGCTCGTGGGCGGGCAAGGCACGCTCACGAGTGCAAGTCCAAAACGCACTGTGGGCAGCTATTGGCCCTATGCGACCACGCTCTTCGACTACGTTCGCCGTGCGATGCCGTACAACGCCCCGCAATCGTTGAGCGCGGACGAGGTGTACGCGGTGAGTGCATGGATTCTCAATCGCAACGGCATCGTGCCCGACGACGCACGACTCGATGCGCAGTCGCTTGCGGCCGTGCGCATGCCCAACCGCGACGGCTTCGTCCCCGATCCGCGGCCGGGCCGGTTGTAGGTCGTAGCCCGCGCGACGAATCGTTCCGGGGGGCGGGTCAGTTCCTTCGCGACGAGCCGCCATGAAACCGCGCCGACAGCGCGCGCGCCACAAGATCCAGCACGAAACCCAGCGCGCCGATGACGAGAATCACGGCGGTCAGTTCGGAGTAGGCGAGGCGGTCTCGCGTGTCGAGAATGAGATAGCCGAGCCCCGCATTGACGCCCAGCATTTCGGCGGGCACGAGCACGATCCACAGCACGCCGATGGCGAGCCGCACGCCCGTTAGCACGTGCGCCGCGATGCCCGGCACGTAGATGTGCCAGATCATCTCCATGCGCGTCGCGGCGAGGCTTTCGCCGAGTTCGATCCAGCGCCGGTCCAGTTGTGCGACGCCGGCGGCCGTGTTCATCAACAGCGGCCAGACGGCGGAGAACGCGAGCAGGAAGTACACCGCATGGTCGCCCACGCCGAGCGACATGACGGCGACCGGCATCCATGAGAGTGGCGACACCATGCGCAGGAACTGAAGCGCGGGCGAGAGCATCTGCTCCAGCCATCGCAGGCGGCCGATCGCGAAGCCGGCCGGCACGCCGACGACCAGCGCCCACGCGAGCCCAACGCCGACACGCTTGGGACTCGTCGCAATGTGTATGGCCAGCTGGTCTTGCGTGACGAGCGCGGGCAACGCGGCGAACGTGCGTTGCGGTGTGAACTGCGCGACCATCGGATTGCGGCTGCCTGCGAGCGCCACGGCAAGCCACCACAGCGCGAGTACGGCAAGCAGCCCGCCCACGCCGAGAGCGACGGCGCGCCCGCGTGACCCCTCGCGTGCGGACGGGGTGCGGCGACGCGTGCGAGCGGAGCGTTTAGCGAGCACGCTAGACAAGAATCGTCTCCGTACGCGAGAAGCCGTCGGGCAGGCTGAACGCCGTCATGCCTCCGGCGGCCTCGATGCTCTTCTTCACGAAGCGGTCGTCGACGAGATCGCGCGCGACGAAGGCCGGATCGAGCCCGGCGATGAACTGTCCCGCGCCTTCGGTTTGCGTCGACTTGAGCCGGCGCACCAGCTCCTCGGTGTAGCTCGGGTACGGGTAGGGCTGAAAGTCGATGCGCTTCTCGTGCCAGTCCGCGTGGAGAATGGCCCGGTCGCCAAGGTAGCGGGCCCCGTCGGCAGGCGGGGACGCCAGCACGCGCGCAAGCAGTTGCGGCGCATGCGGCGTGTAGCGATTCGCGCCTTCCTTCGAAAGCAGCGCCGCGGCCTCCTGCGGATGCGAGCGCGTCCAGAGCTGCGCCTTGACGATGGCGTCCACCACTTTTTGCGACCATTCGGGACGCTGCGTCAAATCCTGCTCGTGCATGTAGACGACGCAACAGGCGTGGTTCTTCCAGACGTCGCCGGTGAAACGCAGGATCTTGCCGACGCCGAGTTGCTCTGCCGCGGCATTGAACGGCTCCGCCACGATGTAGCCGGCGATCTGGCGCGCGGCCAGCGCGGGCGGCATGTCGGAGGGGGCCATCACCACCAGGTTGACTTCCCTTGCTCCAAGCGGCGTCGTCTTCTTCAGTACGGGTTGAAGCCCCTGCGCGCGCAGCAGATCCTGCAGCACCACGTTATGGATGGAGTACCAGAAGGGCACCGCAACGGTTTTGCCGCCCAGGCCGGCGAGTGTCGAAACGTCCGGACTCACGGTGAGCGCGGAGCCGTTGACGTGGTTCCACGCCACCACCTTTGCCGGTGCCCGGCTGCCGTAGCGTGCCCAGACCGTCATCGGCGAGAGCAGGTGGACGACGTTGATCTGGCCCGACAGAAACGCCTCGACAAGCTGCGCCCAGCTACGCAACAGCGTGGGCCGCTCGGCGCGCAGGCCCGCTGCGTCGAAATAGCCGTTGTTGTGCGCGACGAGAAGCGGTGTGGCATCCGTGATGGGCAGATAGCCGATGCGTACCGGTGCATCGGGCTCGGCGGCGGCGCGTGCGTCCAGCGTGCGCAAGAGCGGCGCCGCGCCCGCGACGGTGAACAGGGCCGCGAGCTTCAGCCATTCGCGGCGCGATATCGGTAACTGGCACATGGAATTCCCCGATGGTTTGGACGGCTTCACGCAGCGCGGGCCATCGCCTGCTGCAAGGCCGTGCGTATCTGGATGCGCAGCGGGTCGAGCGCTTCGAGCTGCATGTCGCGAGGCTGCGGCACGTCGACCGCCCACTGCGCCGCGAGCGTGCCGCGATTGCCGAGCAGCACGATACGGTCGGCGACGGCGAGCGCTTCGTCGATGTCGTGCGTGACCAGCACGGTGGCTGCGCCCGTGCGGCGCACGACAGCAAGCAACAGGCGTTGCATGTCGGCCCGCGTCACTTCGTCGAGTGCGCCGAACGGCTCGTCCAGCAGCAGTACGCGCGGCTCGCGCGCCAGGCTGCGTGCCAGCGCCGCGCGCTGCGCCATGCCGCCGGAAAGCTGCGCGGGATGCCACGAGCGCACCTCTTCGAGCCCGACTTCGCGCAGTGCATCGAGCACGCGCGCTCGGCGGTTCGCGCGCGACAGGCGCGGCTGTCGCTTGAACGCGAGCCCGAAGGCGACATTGCGCTCGATGGTCAGCCACGGCAGCAGAGACGACTGTTGAAACGCGAGCGCCACGTCGGCGCGCGGGCCCGTCAAGGGCACGTCGTCGATGCGCACGGCGCCCGCCGTGGGTCGCATGAGGCCTGCCAGCGCACGCAGCAGCGAGGACTTGCCGCAGCCGCTCGGACCCAGCACGGCAACGAGTTCGCCGGGCTCGACGGTGAGTTCGACGCCATGCAGCACGCGATGCCCCGCATAGGCGAGTGAGACACCGTTCACGGCGATACGCGCACCGCTCATCGTGCCGCCGTCCCGTCGTAATACGCGGCAAGCTGCGCTTTCAGCTGGACGAGACTGGGCGTCACGACCGGAATGAACGCCGCCTCGCGCACCCGGCGCGCTGTGCCGCCCGTAGCTCCGGTGCCCCGCAGGTAGCCGCGGCCACCGCTTGCCTGCACTTCGAGTGCGACCGCGGCTTCCACTGTCTTTGCGAGGGCAATGCGCAGTTCGAAGAGCGCCGCGGGTTGCTCTCGGAACGTACCGTCCAGTACGCCGTCGAGCAGTTGCTTCGTTTGTCCGGCGAGCTGCGCTTCGACATCCGCGGCCTCGGCTGCGAGCACCGCGCGGGAGCCTGCGCTGGCCACGGCGACTTCGGCGAGCGCACGTTCTGCGAGGCCCACCGACATGCCGCATTGCAGCCCGAGGAATGCGGGGCGTACTCGCACGAGAAACGCTCGTGCGTCGCTGGCAATGCGCGAGGCGTCGTCGAGTACGGTGCCGTTCACGCTCAGCGCGGCGGTGTTGCTCGCGCGCATGGCGACGAGGTCGAGGTCCGCGCTGCGCGCGACGTCCGCCGCGTCATGTTCGATCGCGAAGATCGACGGCGGCGCGCCGCACTCATGTTCGAACGCGGCGGCCACCACGAAACCCTGGAGCCGCAGATTGGTGATCCAGGGCAAGGTGCCGGCGAGCGACCATCCCGCGCCGCTGGGCGAGGCACGCATCTGCAAGGGTTCGATCTGGGACAGGTACTTCATCGCATTGGACAGACCCGTAGCGCCGGCCACGTGACCCGCGAGCAGCGCGGGTAGCCAGCGGTCACGCAACGTCTCGTTGTCGCTCTGCACGAGGTACTCGATGAAAGTCCGGTGCCCCCACAGCACGAACGCAGCCGTCAGCGAGTGTCGCGCCACTGCCGCAATGGCGAGGATCGCGTCGCCAATCGTGCCGCCGCTGCCGCCCAGCGCGTCGGGCACGCCCACGCGCGCGAGGCCGGCTTTCGCCAGTTGCGGCAGTACGTCGGCGGCACGCGACGAATCGGTGTCCAGCGCCTCGGCATGAAGATCGAGCCACGCGCTTAGTTCGGCCTTTAGTTCGGCTCCTGGTTCGCCCCTTGGTTCGGCCGATACGGGATTGCCATGCCCGATCACGGATGCGATGGCGCTCATGCGGTTTGCGCCGCGCCTTCCCAGCGCCACGCAGCGAGTTCCGGGTTCAGCTCGTTGCGGGCGAGGTTGTTCGCGAAGTTGCACAGCGTGGCGAGGCTCACGCCGAGAATGACTTCGAGCGCGTTGGCGTCCGTGAGGCCCGCGGCGCGAAACGCGTGGAGCTCAGCGTCCGGCACGGCGCCGCGGGTCGCGATGACCGCGCGCGTGAATTCGGCAATGGCGTTCAGCCGTGCGTCGGAGAGCGTCTGCTGGTTGCGGATTTCGTCGACGAGATCGCGCGGCAGGCGCGCCTTGTTCACCGCGACGGCGGTATGTCCCGCGACGCAGAAGCCGCAGCCGTGAATGGCCGCTGCGGTGATCTGCACCACTTCGCGTTCCGCGAGCGTGAGACCGCCGCGCGCGTTGATCTCGCCCACTGTCAGATAGGCTTCGAGCGCAACGGGCGCATTCGCGAGCGACGCCACGAGGTTCGGCAAAAAGCCGTTGTTCGCGAGCGACTTTTCGAGATACGGGCGGCTCGCGGCGGGCGCGGTATCGATGGTCTGCAGCGGTAGACGGCTCATGGCTTCCTCGTTCGGTAAAGCCTCATTGTTGCGAGCCCCGCCCGAAGCAGCAATGCGCGCCCGTCCACACTTCATGCGGATTCGTCTCGCCGGGTCAGTGCAGGGGCGCATGGCGTGCGCCGCGGCCTGCTGCCGTCATGTCCGCGCCTTCCCTGCGCCACGTGCCGGGCTGCATGCCCGTGATGCGCTTGAACGCCTGCGCGAACGCGGACTCGGACTGATAGCCGACGCACTCCGCCGCGCGCGACGTGGTCGATCCGTTTCGAAGGAGGGCGGCCGCGACCTTCATGCGGATCAGCGCGACGAATTGGGCCGGAGGCTGGCCGCATACCTCGGCGAAGTGCTTGCAGAAGCGCGCGCGCGACATATGGCAGAACGCAGCCATCGAAGTTGTGCTCCACTCCTCGCCGGGCCGCTCGATGATCGCGTTGACGAGCGGCGCGAATTCGGCGCGCCGCATGGCGGACCATAGCCCGGGTACCAGTGGGTCGGCGCAGGCGGCGGCGCGCAACGCGTAGAAGAACAGCACGTCGGTGAGCCGTGCGAGCAGCGGCGAGGGCAGTTCCTGGGTGCGCAGCGCCTCGGCACGGATCAGGTCGAACACGACGCGGGCGCCGGCCAGTTGCGGATCGTCGTGCCGCGCGACGATGTGGTCGGGCAGCAGCCCCGCAATGGCGTCGCCCAGATCTGAGCCGAATTCGAAGAAGCCGCAGGCCAGCCCCACGCTACCCGGTGTTTCCGTGGGGCCCCTGGGTGCTTCGGCGAGGGGCGTCATCGTTCCGGCGCGGGTGTGGAAGTCGCCTGCGATGGGCGCCGCCTCGTGAGGAGAGAGGCAGTGGCTCATGTCCTGCAACAGGAACACGGCATCGCCTTCGACAAGACGCGTGCTGCGCGCCTCGCGGCCACCCAGCTCTTGTAGATGCAGCCAGCACTCGCCGCGCAGCACGAGATGAAAACTCGCGCGCTGATACCCCGCAGTGGACGCCCTGAACGCGCCGCAATACTGCCCGACGTGAAAGAGCGTGCTCTTGAGTGCGAGACCCGAGAGCAGCCAGTCGGCGGCTTTTTCGGCGGTGGTGGACATAGGCGGCGAGGCGCGGACGTGGACGTGGATCTATTGCCGGGCCACGTTGCATGCGTCCGGCGAAACAGCATGAAGCAGGAAAAGGAAAGCGGCAGATTAACCTCGCGTGCGCATCCGGCCAAAGATCCGATCCTTCGATGCTTATGCTCCCGCGTGATAACGGGTCGCGACGCAGCGCGCGCAAAGGCCTACGGCGCGACGCGCTGATCCGTAATTCGCGCGCCGTCATTTGCTTCGCTCGAAACATCGGTTCGCCGACGCACGTGCGGCCGTTAGCATCGTCGGTCTGACTGCGTGAATCCGGCTGTATGAACTGCCGTTCCTTTCGGAGCGGCGCACGCTCACTCCATACGACCGACCGAACCGGGGAAACACTATGAAGCAATCAAGGCGCGTCGCCTTCGTCCGCGCGCGAGCGGCCATCGCCGCTTTCGTGACCATCGCCTTCGCGATGCTCACCGCAGCGACCCTGCCGCGTGCCGCTCATGCTGCCGAGGCCGCCGAGGCCGTACCCGCGGAACTGAAGCTCGACTACGCGTACTACTCGCCCGAAAGCCTCGTGATTCGCCACTATGGCTGGCTCGAGGAAGCCTTTGCGCCCGACCATACGAAGATCACGTGGGTGCTGAGTCTCGGCAGCAACCGGGCGCTCGAATACCTGAACAGCGGCGCGATCCAGATCGGCTCCAGCGCGGGACTTGCCGCGGTGCTGGCCAAGGCGAACGGCAATCCCATCCGCACCGTCTACATCTTCTCGCGTCCGGAGTGGACGGCGCTGGTCGTGCGCAAGGACTCGAACATCCAGTCGCTCGCGCAGCTCAAGGGCAAGAAGATCGCCGCGACGAAGGGCACCGACCCGTATCTGTTCACCTTGCGCGCGTTGCACACGGCGGGCCTGTCCGCAGACGACGTCGAGATCGTCAATCTCCAGCATCCCGACGGGCGCACGGCCCTCGTCAACGGGCAGGTGGACGCGTGGGCCGGGCTCGATCCGCACATGGCCGCGGCGCAGGTCGACAACGGCGCGCGACTCCTGTACCGCAACGTGGACTTCAACACGTGGGGCTTTCTGAACGCACGCGAAGACTTCATCCAGCAGTACCCGGGCGCGCTCGCGCGCGTGCTGAAGGTCTACGAGAAAGCGCGGTTGTGGATCGCCGCGCATCCGGACGAGACCGCACAGATCGTCGCGAACGAATCGAAGGTGTCGCTCGCGGTGGCGAAGCTGCAATTGAGTCGCAACGACTTCAGCCAGCCGCAGCCGGGACCGAAGCAGATCGCGGCGCTCAAGGCCGCAGCGCCTATCCTCACGCAGGAGCAACTGGTGAAGCCGGGCACGAAGGTGGAGCAGGTCATCGACGCGTTGATCGACGTTCAGCCGGCTCAAGCCGTGATCGCGTCGACGGGCGCACCGTAAAGGACCGTGCAATGGCGATGGACGATTCGCTCGCGCCAGGCAAGACGAACGCATTTGGCGCCGTGCCTGCACACGAGGTGCGCGAGGTGCATGAGCGTGGTACGGCGCGCGCGGCCGCCGCGCCGCATGCCGCGGCGATACGCCATGACGCATCGGATTCCGGACACGCCGAAGCGGCGGAAAAGAGCCTGCGGCGATGGCATTGGGCGGGCCTCGCGCTGCCCGTCGTGTTTCTGTGCGCAATCGAACTGCTGGTTCGTGTGCAGATGTTGCCCGCCAACCTGGTGCCGGCGCCTTCGACGATCGCAGGCACGCTGGTTCACATGGGCGGCGAGCGGCTTCTGCGCCAGGTCGCCGCCAGTACGCTGCGCGTGCTCGCAGGCTTTGGTCTTGGCGCGGCGCTCGCTATCGTGATCGGCGCAGCGATGGGACTGAGCCGCAGGCTCGAGGCGCTCTTCGATCCGTCGTTTCAGGCGCTGCGTGCCATTCCGTCGCTGGCGTGGGTGCCGGTGTTGCTGCTCTGGATGGGCATCGACGAAGCACCGAAGATTGCGCTCGTTGCCATCGGTGCTTTCTTTCCGGTCCAGCTTGCCGTGGTGGCGGGCATTCGCAACGTGGAGCGCAAGCTCGTGGAACTCGGCGCGGTGTATCGCCTGAGTCCGGCACGCATGCTGGTGCGCATCCTCTTGCCGGCCGCGCTCCCGCAACTCTTCACGGGGTTGCGCACGGGCTTGAGTCTCGCATGGATGTTCGTGGTGGCCGCGGAACTGATCGCCGCCACGCGCGGCCTGGGCTATCTGTTGAGCGACGGGCGGGAAACCGGACGACCCGACATCGTGTTCGGCGCCATCATTCTGCTGGCGCTGATGGGCAAACTGACCGACGGCGCGATGAAGGCGCTCGAAGCGCGCGTGCTGGTGTGGCGCGATACGAATACCGGCGAGAGGCGAGGATGAGCGATTCCGTGCTCGACATACGCGTGCGGCTGAAGCGCTACGGCGGTCGCGTGGTGCTGAGCGACACGCAGCTTGCCGTGCGCCCTGGCGAGATCGTGAGCCTGCTCGGCCCGAGCGGCTGCGGCAAGAGCACGCTGCTGCGCATCGTGGCCGGTCTCGATCGCGATTTCGACGGGGCGGTCGCGCTGCGCGGCGTACCGCTCGATGGTCCGTCGCCGGAGCTTGGTGTGATCTTTCAGGAGCCGCGGCTTTTGCCGTGGCTCGACGTGGCGAACAACATCAGCTTTCCGCTGCGCGCTCGCGGCGAAGCAGCGGAGCGTGTCACGGCCCTGCTTGGAGAGGTCGGTCTGCCGGGTATAGAAGAGCGCTGGCCGAAGGAGCTCTCGGGCGGGATGGCGCAACGCGTGGCCATCGCACGCGGGCTGTTTTCGCGCCCGAGCGTGCTGCTGCTCGACGAACCGTTCAGCGCCGTCGATGCCATTACACGCATGCGTTTGCAGGACCTTTTGTTGCAGGTCACGTCGTCGCATCGCATGGCCGCGCTCGTGGTCACGCACGACGTGGACGAAGCCCTGCTGCTCTCGGACCGGGTGCTCGTGATGCAGGCTGGGCACAACGGCGCGGGCGGCGGCATCGTGCACGAGTTGCGAGTGGAGTTGCCGCGCCCGCGCAGCCGGCAGGCTGCAAGCGAAGGCGTGTTGCGAACTGCGTTGCTCGATCGGCTGGCTGCGTTGTTTGCACAACCGGCTTGAAACCGGTTGAACCCGGTTTTAAACCGGCTTGAGCTGTTGCCTTGAACCGGCCCGAGCGCCACGACGGTGACGGTTGGCCGGCGCTTGCCATACTGCCGTGCCGGCGCCTGCGGGCGCCGGCATTTTCCCGTTGAGCACTAGAACTCGAAGCCCGGACCACCCGCACCGGCTGCGGCCGGCGACGCAGCGGCCGCCGCATCCTTGGGCGCTTCATGCACCGTCGCATCCGTCGTCAGCAGCAGGCTCGCCACGGAGGCCGCGTTTTGCAGCGCCGTGCGCGTCACCTTCGTGGGGTCGACCACGCCGGTCTCCACCAGATCGCCGTATTCGCCCGTGGCCGCGTTGTAGCCGAAGTTGCCCGAGCCTTCCGCCACTTTCGCGACGATCACGCTGGCTTCTTCGCCGGCATTCGCGACGATCTGGCGCAGCGGCTCTTCCAGCGCGCGGCGCACGATGTTGATGCCCGCGTTCTGGTCCGCGTTCGCACCGTGCAGGCCCGCAATGGCCTGCTTCACGCGAATCAGCGCGACGCCTCCGCCCGGCACGATGCCTTCTTCCACCGCGGCGCGCGTGGCGTGCAGCGCATCGTCGACACGGTCCTTCTTCTCCTTCACTTCGATTTCGGTCGCGCCGCCCACCTTGATGACAGCCACGCCGCCCGCGAGTTTCGCCACGCGTTCCTGGAGCTTCTCGCGGTCATAGTCGGACGTGGCCTCGGCAATCTGCACGCGAATCTGCTTGACCCGCGCCTCGATGTTCGACTTCTCCCCACCGCCGTCGATGACGGTGGTGTTTTCCTTGCCGACCTCGATGCGCTTGGCCTGGCCCAGTTCGGCGAGCGTCGCTTTTTCGAGCGTCAGGCCGGTTTCTTCCGCAATCACCTGGCCGCCCGTGAGAATCGCGATGTCTTCGAGCAGTGCCTTGCGGCGGTCGCCGAAGCCCGGCGCTTTCACGGCCACCGTTTTCAGGATGCCGCGAATGTTGTTCACGACGAGCGTGGCGAGCGCTTCGCCTTCCACGTCTTCCGCAATGATGAGCAGGGGCCGGCCCGACTTCGCGACCTGTTCGAGTACGGGCAGCAGGTCGCGGATATTCGAAATCTTCTTGTCGTGCAGCAGTACGAACGGCTCTTCCAGGATGGCGAGCTGCCGGTCCTGATGGTTGATGAAGTAGGGCGAGAGGTAGCCGCGATCGAATTGCAGGCCTTCGACCACGTCGAGTTCGTCGGCAAGCGACTTGCCGTCTTCCACGGTAATCACGCCTTCCTTGCCGACGCGGTCGATGGCTTCCGCAATGCGCTGCCCGATCGACTCTTCGCCGTTGGCCGAGATGGTCGCGACCTGGGCGATTTCCTTGCTGGTGGTGGTCGGCTTGCTGATCTTCTTCAGTTCTTCGACTGCCGCGACCACGGCCTTGTCGATGCCGCGTTTCAGATCGAGCGGATTGAGGCCGGCGGCGACGTACTTCTGGCCCTCGCGCACGATGGCCTGTGCGAGCACCGTCGCGGTAGTCGTGCCGTCGCCGGCGGCGTCGCTCGTTTTCGAGGCGACTTCCTTGACGAGCTGCGCGCCGATGTTTTGCAACTTGTCGGCCAGCTCGATTTCCTTGGCGACGGACACGCCGTCCTTCGTCACGACGGGGCTGCCGAAACTGCGTTCGAGCACCACGTTGCGGCCCTTCGGACCGAGCGTGACCTTCACCGCATTGGCGAGCAGGTTCACGCCTTCAACCAGTTTGGACCGTGCGTTGTCGCTGAAGGCGACTTCTTTGGCTGCCATGTTTGACTCTCCCTCAGGATTGAACGACTGCGACGATGTCTTCTTCGCGCAGCACGAGCAGTTCGTTGCCGTCGACTTTCACCGCTTGCCCCGCATATTTGCCGAACAGGACGCGTTCGCCGACCTTGAGGTCCGGCTCGATACGCCTGCCGTCGTCGCCGCGACGGCCCGGACCGACTGCGACGATTTCGCCCTGATCGGGCTTCTCGGCGGCGCTTTCGGGAATGACGATGCCCGATGCCGTACGGGTTTCCTGATCGAGACGCTTCACGATCACGCGATCATGTAACGGACGTAGACTCATTTGCTGTTTCCTTCTGGACGAGTGACTAAAGGAGATGTCACAGCACCTTTGCTGCATCTTCGATTGGCACTCTCATGCGGCGAGTGCTGACCGGAAACCGAGTATAGAAACGGCGCGCAAAGGGCTCCAATAATCGATTGGCAGAACGTTTGTCGGCAGCACGGGATTTGCAATGCATGGTTTGCGCTAAAGGCGCGGCAAGGCGGGGCGGCGTATCCGGGTAGCGCCCCTCCCGAACGATGCACTCGAATCGCGAAGCGCTGAAAAGCATCGAACGAATGCTTGTTTGTGCGGCGATGGAACGGTGACTAGATTGAATGCGTGAACGTCAGATGACGAGGAGGTACCGTCATGTCGATGAACCTCGCATTGTTCTATCGCCACGCAATATCGAGGCCGCTCGAGAGCTTGCGGCGGCGCGTAGGAGACGGCTCTGCGTCCGTCGTCGCGCGGGAAAGCGCCCCCGCTGTTGCAGCACGCGAGGCGCCTTGCCCGCATCGCCACGACGCCGCGCACTTCGAACGCATTGCGACTTACGCGCGCGCCGGCTACTTCAACATGGGCTACACGCTCGATGTGTTTCACGTGAGCGAGTAGTTTTCGCCGATGTAGAGGGAGCCGATACAACGCCAGATGGAGCGCCAGTCATGAGCGATATCGTCATCGAAACGCCTGTCGTCGTCGAAGCCGGGCTGAACTACCTCGTTCCCAATGGCGAGCGGCCGGTCACTTACGCGTATGAGCCGCCTGCGGGTGTGCCATTACGAAATGGCGTCTATCGTGCGCAGCGTGTGAGGATCGCGAATGCGCGCATCACACCGCCGCCGGGCGGGCTCGCTCTCGATCGCAACGGCTTCGAGTTGCGCCGTCACGCGAGCGCGCTCACCGATTTTTCGGACCCAGCTGCCATCGAACGTGTGTATTACCCGGAATCCGAAGCGCTGCTCAAGCGCTGCACGGGCGCGAAGCGCGTCGTCATCTTCGATCACACGCTGCGTGATGGCCGCGCCACGCGCGCCGACGGCGTGCGCGAGCCGGTGAAATACGTCCACAACGACCAGACCTTCGTATCGGGTCCGCGCCGCGTACGCGATCATCTGTCGCCGCAGGAAGCGCAAGCGCTGCTCAAGGGACGCGTCGCCATCGTCAATTTGTGGCGGCCCGTCGGCGAGACGGTAGAGTCGTCGCCGCTCGCGCTGTGCGACTCGCGCAGCATTGCGTTGACCGACCTCGTGCCCTCGGACCTCGTCTATCGCGACAAGATCGGCGAAACCTACGCGTTCGTATTCAATCCTGCGCACCGCTGGTACTACTTTCCGCACATGACGCCCGACGAAGTGCTGCTGCTCAAGATCTACGATTCCGCAGGTGACAGCATCGCGCGACTGACGGCCCATACCGCGTTCGACGACCCGTCTTCGCCGCCCGATGCACCGGCGCGCCGCAGCATCGAGTTGCGCTCGCTGGTGTTCTTCTGAGCACGCCGCTTGCGGGGCGCGCGATGGCGCCCGGATCAGGAAGCGACACAGAACTGCTGATAAAGCACGTCCATCACGGCAAGCGCCTGGGCGCTCGCCACCGAATAGAAAATGTTCTTGCCTTCGCGGCGTGCCGTGACCAGACCATTTTCGCGAAGCACGCCTAACTGCTGGGACAGGGTGGGTTGGCGGATGCCAAGCTGATCCTCCAGCTCGCCGACGGACAACTCGTCCTGAGACAAACGGCACATGACCAGCAAACGATCCGGGTTGGCGAGAACCTTGAGCAGGGCGCAGGCTTTTTTCGCAGAAGCTTGCATGGTGCGAAGGTCGATGGTCGGATCGGAAGAACTCATTGGATGATCACAGTTTATATGTTGATAATCTATCTAAAGCTTATGTGAAAAACTTGGTTTGAGGTGCGAGTCCTGGTCAATAGACTCTGTCCCCGTTGGCTGTTCAAACATTATTCGGGGAAACGTATGAAGCTACAAGGGACCACGCGCGCACTCCTTGCTGTTGTCGCGGCAGCACCAGGCCTCGCATGGGCGACCAACGGCTATTTTTCCAACGGCTATGGTGTGGCATCGCAGGGCATGGCCGGCGTAGGCATCGGGCTGCCGCAGGATGCGTTGGCCGCGGCAGCCAACCCTGCCGGTATTGCCTTCGTCGGCAACCGCTTTGATGGCGACATCAGTCTTTTTCTGCCGAAGCGCGGCGCGGAAATTTCGGGCAACAGCTTTGGGGCTAATGGCAGCTACGCAGGCAACAATCGCTCGATTTTCGCGCTGCCCGAATTCGGCGTGACATACCAGGTGCTGCCGAACACCTATGCGGGTCTTGCACTGTACGCCAACGGCGGTCTCGACACGGGCTACGCCAGCAATCCCTATCGCGCCTTCGGTGCGACGGGATCGGCCGGTGTGGATCTCGAACAGTTGTTCCTCTCCCCGACGATTGCCTACAAGCTGCTGGACCGGCATGCGTTCGGTATCGGCCTGAATATTGCCTATCAGCGCTTCACCGCGAGCGGGCTACAACCGTTCACGAGCATGTCGGCCGCACCCGGCAACGTCACCGATCGCGGCGCCGATTCGACAGTGGGCGTGGGCGTCCACCTTGGCTATACCGGCGAAATCACGCCCACGCTGACCGTCGGTGTGACGTGGGCGTCGAAGATTCACGGACGTTTCGACAAATACAAAGGTCTCTTCGCCGATGGTGGTTCGTTCGACATCCCGGAGAACTACGGCATCGGCTTCTCGTGGAAAATCACGCCGGCATGGACGGTGGCGGCCGATTTCCAACGCATTCTGTACGGCAACGTGAAGTCGATTGCGAATCCGCTCGCCAATCTGTTCGCGGGCAATGCAATGGGGGCGTCCGGCGGTCCGGGTTTCGGCTGGCGCAATACCAACGTAATCAAGATCGGCACCAGCTATGACGTGACGAGTCACCTGACGCTGCGTGCGGGCTACAGTCATTCGAGCCAGCCGGTCGCGAGTACGGAAACCTTCCTGAACATTCTCGCCCCAGGTGTCGTGCAGGATCAGGCGACACTCGGCGCGACGTGGAAAACCGATTCGAAGACGTCGTTCGGTGTGTTCTACGGCCATGCGTTCAAGAAGACGGTCGATGGCAATAACTCGATTCCCGCAGCCTTCGGAGGCGGCAATGCGAATGTGCATCTGGCCGAAGACGTCGTGGGCGTATCCTTCGGCAAACCATTCTGAGTCTCGTCGTCCGGCGATACTGCACGAGTTCCTGGCTCGAGCGTCATCGTCTGACGGCGGCAATACAGGAGAGGAACCGAAGCGATGATGGAATCTTTTACCCCGTGGAGTTCGCTTGCCGGTGGCGTGCTGATCGGGTTGTCGGCGGCTTTGCTGCTCGGCATCAATGGGAAAGTTGCCGGTATTAGCGGTATCGCACGCCGGCTTGTCTGGGGGCCGCGCAGCGGGTCTGCCTGGCGGGCTGCATTTATTCTCGGACTGATTGCCGGAGCGGCGAGCTTTTATGCGATTGCGCGGGCAACCGGCCACACCGCCTGGTTGCCGCACGCGCGCCCTGGATTTCCCGCGGTCCTATTGATCGCGGCCGGTCTCGCCACTGGCTTTGGCACGGCACTCGCCAATGGCTGCACGAGCGGCCACGGCGTGTGCGGACTTGCGCGCCTGTCGAAGCGTTCCGCGGTGGCGACTGTCACGTTCGTGGCGGCTGCCATGGTGTCGACCTATGTGGTGCGTCACGTGATCGGGCTGTCATGAACGCCCTGAAGCCATTGAAGCCACTATCCGCATTCGGTTGCGGGCTCCTCTTCGGTATTGGGCTTGCGCTGTCCGGCATGACTCGCCCGCAAAAGGTGCTCGGCTTTCTCGACGTGACAGGGAAATGGGACGGCAGTCTTTTGTTCGTTCTCGGCGGCGCAGTCGTGACGGCCATGATCGCTTTCCGTCTCATACTGAAGCGCAACGCCGCCTTGCTGGCTGAGCGCCTTGATCTGCCCAAGGAAGCGCCGGTCGATTTCAACCTCCTCGTCGGCGCGGCAATTTTCGGCGTTGGCTGGGGCGCAGCCGGGTATTGCCCCGGCCCCGCGATCGCGCTGCTCGCGCAACCCAATATCGAAGTCGTCTACTTTCTGCCCTCGATGGTTGCCGGGTGGGGACTGTACTCGTTCATCCGTTCAAAGCAGGGGAATTTCCCCGACAAGCCGGACAGCTAGATGCCAAGAAACTGCGACATCGCCCGAACCGCATGCGATGTCGCGTTCAGCAATTCCGACGCCTTCATCAGATCGTCGCGCATGGCTTCGTTGCCGTTACGGAAGAAGTGGCTCGGACCGGTGAGCACTATTGCGCCCACGGCACGGCCGGACGGCGCGGTGAGCCGCGTGCCCACCGCGCAGATGCCGATCACGTTTTCATTCTCGTTGGTAGCCCAGCCGCGCTGCCGCACCTGCTCCAGTTCGTCATAAAGCGCCGCGCGATGCCGGACCGTGAATTCCGTGCGGGCCGCAAAGGGCTCGGGCCCGAGCAGCACGTCGCGTTGTTCCGGCGTGCGATCGCTGAGTAAGAGCTTGCCCGAAACCGACGCGTGCAGCGGCGCACTGACGTTGGTGTCGAAATACGGCGCCACGCTGTAGTTGCCGGCGGCGGAGTCCACTGTGACCCGATGGTTGCCCATGAACGCGATGAGCAGTACCGACGGGCCGTGGCGCTCCTGCAGTTCGCGCATGAGCGGGGCGGTGTCGCGCCGAAGCCGGTTCAACGGATGTTCAAGCGGCAGCGGGCAGGCTGCACGCGGCGTGGGGCAATAGAGCGGCCCCTCTCGATATACGTACCCGGCCTGATCCAATGACTGCAGCAGGCGGTGACACGTGCTGGCGGGCAGGCCGACGCTGTCCGCGATTTCCTGCAGGCTCAACGGACGGGCGGCCTCGTGCAGGCGGGATAGCACGTTCAACCCTCGCGCAAGCGCGCCGGATTCCGTCTCGCGTCGCTCGGCGACGCCCTCGGTACTGGGAAGGGTCGCCATGGCTAACAGGAATGGGTGACGTGAGTCAGGCGCCGCGAACATGCCGCGCGCATGACGAAACCGGCTGAGCGGAATTGCATATATGAATTGCTTTGTTGGTGAGTCTTGGGGGCGCCCATACAATAAAACGGAATTGTTCTTCCGAAATATTGTACAAGCGGCTCGATTATTGGAATAGCCGGAAGGTACGGCGCCGCGGTTGGGGTGCCCATCTATATGTAAAGCGCCCGACCCATGGAACATCGGCCGGTGTCATGTAATAAGGATACCTACGTTTATAAATAGACATCGCTGATGCAGGTGGTATGGGGCGAGCCCCTCCCCGAACTGGTCGCGATTGGCGCGGCTCAGCAGGCCGCCAGCCATCTGTGCAGCGGCGATGCCTCCACCCACGCCGTCCGGTTCGTGGCGCAGGGCTCGCTGCTCAGCTCACGTCGATCCCAGCCGCCTGAAGGCACTTCATTCACTTTGTCTCCCGTGATCCATGTCCACCCCGTCTCCCGCCGAGTTTCCCGATAGTCCGCTGTCGCACGCACTTGCGCAGCCGCTTCTGCTGGGCCTGTTCCTGCCGATCCAGAGCGGCGGCTGGTCGATGTCGACGCTGCCGCGCGGCACCGACTGGACGTTCGACTACAACGCGCGCTTGACCCGCAAGGCGGAGGACCTGGGCTTCGATCTCGTGTTCGGCCTCGCGCAGTGGCTCGGTAAGGACGGGCATGGCGGTGCAATGCGCTACCGCCGCGAATCGCTCGATTCGTTCATCACCATTGCATCGCTCGCGTCGATCACGAAGCGCATCTTGCTGGTCTCAACGCTGCACATCCTGTACGGAAACTGGCACCCGTTGCATCTCGCAAAGTTCGGCGCAACGCTCGACCATATTTCGGGCGGTCGCTGGGGACTCAACATGGTGACCGGCCACTCGATCGACGAAGCCGCGATGTTCGGTCGCGAAGCGCACTTCGAGCACGACCTGCGCTACGAGATGGCAAGCGAGTTTGTCGATCTGATGCAGCAGCTCTGGTCGCTCGACGACAACCTGACGTTCGACGGCAGGTGGTATCGCACGCGCAACGCGTTCGTCTCGCCGAAGCCGCGCTATGGCCGGCCGGTGCTGGTCAACGCCACCAGTTCACCGGCCGGCATCGCCTATGCGGCGAAACACTCCGACCTCATCTTCATCACGAGTTCGGCGGGCGCCCAGATCGACGCGGCGCTCGACGTACTGCCGGCGCATACGGCTCAGGTGCGTGCGGCGGCGCGGGCCCACGGCCGGCAGGTACGCACGCTCATCAATCCGACCATCGTCTGCCGTCCGACAGAAAAGGAGGCGCGCGCCTATCACGACGCCATCCTCTCGCATGCCGATTTCGGCGCGGTGGACGGATTTACCGGGCGTCGGAGCGACGCGCAGGCGTGGAAGGGTCACCAGCGCGAGCAGCGCGTGCTCGGGGGCAACATCCAGATCATCGGTTCGCCCGAACACGTTGTCGACGACCTGCAGCGGCTGAAGGCAGCCGGTATCGACGGCGTGCAGCTGACGTTCTTCGATTTCGAGCCCGACCTCGCGTACTTCGGCGAGGCCGTGCTGCCGCTGCTGGAAGAGGCAGGGCTGCGTGTACGCGTGCAGCCGCAGGCGACGTAACGGCCTGGCAGACAGATCAACCAACACGTTCATCCGATTCACAGGAGCGTTGCCGATGGGAACCCTCGATTCGAGACTGGCCGCCGATCCGGGTCTCGCCCCCGTGCAGCCGGACTCTCCGGCGCGGCGCGAGCTGGTCACGGCGATTGCTGCCGGGACCGCGGCACGCGAGCGCGGACAAGCCGACGCGCGCGACGCCATTGCGCTGGTGCGGGCGGCACGTCTTGGGGTATTCCGGGTGCCGCGGGCAGAAGGCGGTGCGGGCGCGACACTCCCGCAGTTGTTTGAACTGGTGCTGGATCTGGCCGAGGCGGACCCGAACATTCCCCACATCCTGCGCAACCATTTCGCGTTCGTCGAAAAGGCGCTGCGTGCGCGTCATCTACCGCAATACCAGCGCTGGATCGCGCTGGTGCTTGCGGGCGACCTGTTCGGCCTCGGGGCGAGCGAGCTCGGCACGCAGCACATTGGCGACGGCGATGGCAATACGCGGCTCGAACCGGCGGCGGACGGTCACCATCTGACGGGCACCAAGTACTACAGCACCGGCAACCTGTATTTCGATCACATCATCGTCAACGCAAAGACGCCCGATGGACGCTTCGTTGGCGCGCGCGTGTCCGTGGGGCAGCCGGGCGTCGATGTGCGCGACGACTGGGACGGCATCGGCCAGCGCCAGACCGCGAGCGGCACCACGATCTTCAGCAATGTCGAGGTCGCCGCCGCCGACGTACTACCCAACGCCGACGACGTGGCGCTTCCACAGCAAGCCACCTTTGCGCAGCTCTATCTCACGACGATCATCGCGGGCATTCTGCGCAGGGTCGCGAAGGACGCCGTGGACCTGGTGCGGCAGCGGGAGCGCAACTTCTACCACGCAGTGGCGCCGTGTCCGGCAGACGATCCGTTGCTCCAGGAGACCGTAGGCGAACTACTGAGTGCAGCGTTCGTGGCCGAAGCTGCGGTGCTGAACGCGGCGAACGTGCTGGGCAAGGCCTTCGACAGCGCGATCGTCGGCAAACCCGACGATGCGCTCTTCACGGAAGCGGCGCTGCGCAGCGCCAAAGCGAAAGTGGTGGTCGACCAGCTCGCGCTGGAGGGCGCGACCCGTCTGTTCGATGTGGGCGGCGCGTCCGCGGCGAAGCAGGCCGCGCAACTCGACCGTCACTGGCGCAACATCCGCACGATTGCGTCGCATAACCCCGGCCTCTACAAGGCGAAGGTGCTCGGCAACCATGCGATCAACGGTGTGCCGCTGCCGGGCGCTGCCTTCTTTTGAACGACCGCCATCCGCCTCCTGCGTTGGCAGCCGGCACCGGATTCCGACATGGGTTACTACCTGGACACGACCCGGACACCCCCACGATGACTCAAACCTACGTTCCACGAATGACCCCAGCCGCGTTGCGCGCGGCCCTTGCCGCGCGCGAGGAGCTTGCGATCCTCGATGTGCGCGAAGAGGGCGTGTCCGCCCGCCGCCGGCTGTTCTATTCGTCGATCGCGCCCGTTGGGCGGCTTGGCCTCGTGGTCGGGCCGCTCGTACCGCGCCGCACGACGCGCATCGTGCTGGTCGACGAAGCCGGCGAATACACATCGCGCGCCGCAGCGCTGCTGACGCGTTTCGGCTATACCGACGTATCGATTCTCGAAGGAGGCGTCTCCGGCTGGGAAGCCGCGGGCTTCGAGGTATTCAGCGGAACCAACGTGCCCGGCAAGGCGTTCGGCGAGGTCATCGAGCACAGGCTGCATACGCCCAATATCGACGCGCATTCGCTCAGGCGTCTGCTGGATGCGGGCGAAGACGTCGTGGTGCTCGACAGCCGGCCTTTCCCCGAGTACCAGACGATGAACATTCCGGGCGGCGTCGAATGCGCCGGCGCGGAACTCGTCTATCGCGCGCTGGCCGCTGCGCCGTCGCCGGACACGCTGATCGTCGTGAACTGCGCGGGGCGCACGCGCAGCATTCTGGGTGCGCAATCGCTCGTCAATGCCGGCATTCCCAATCCGGTCGCCGCGCTAACCGGCGGCTCGATGTCGTGGCTGCTTGCAGGGTTCGAACTCGAACATGGCCAGATCCGCACGGCCCCACGCCCCGATGACGCGACGCTCACCGATGCGCGCACGCTCGCGCAGCGCGTGGCAGCCAAAGCGGGCGTGATCGAAATCGACCGGGCGGCGCTCGCGCGCTTCGAAAGCGAAGCAGCAACGCATACGCTGTACCGCTTCGACGTACGCAGCCCGCTCGAATACGAAGCGGGCCACCGCGCGGGCTGGCGCTCGGCGCCTGGCGGGCAGCTGGTACAGGCCACCGACGAATATATCGGCACGCTGCACGCACGCGTCGTGCTTGCCGACGACGATGGCGTGCGCGCGCGCATGACCGCGTCATGGCTCGTACAACTGGGGTACCTGCACGTGTTCGTGCTTGCCGACGACAACGCCTCCGCCCGTTTGGAAACCGGCCCCGAGCCACGAGAAGTGCTGCGCACATCCGGCCGCACCCGCTGGATCGAAGCGGACCAGCTTGCGCGCGCGCTGGAAGCGGGCAGGGCACACGTGGTGGATGTGGACAGCAGCCTCGCGTTTCGCCGCGCGCATATCGCAGGGGCACGCTTCGTTACCGCGAGCGCGTTGCAGGACCTTCTGGCGCGCATCCACGATCCCGCGCGCCCGCTTGTGCTGACATCGAGCGACGGCGTGTTGGCAGCACTGCTCGCCGACGGGTTGCGCGAGCATGGCGTCGAGGCGTCGGCACTGCTCGGCGGCACACAGCGCTGGTTTGCGCTGGGCCTGCCGCAGGCCACGGGCGACGAAGGCAACCTCACCGGCGACGACGATGCGTGGTACAGCCCGTATCACTACGGGCCGGACCAGTCGGCGCAGCAGATGGAGGCGTATCTCGCATGGGAGCTGCAACTGGTGGCGCAACTCGAGCGCGACGGCATCGCGTCGATCGACGTAATCGACTTCGGCACGTCCAACCGCGCGCGCAGCGCGGAGCGCCTCGCGGCGGCCACGCTCGTTGCGGAGCACCAGCCATGAGCGCGGCGCGCACCCTGCATCTGAACACCAACATCACCGGCACGGGCCGTCACCCCGAGAGCTGGCGCACGCTCGATAACCCTAAGTCCATCGTCGATCTCGGGTTCTTCACCACCATCGCGCAGATTGCCGAGCGCGGCCGGCTGGACGCCGTGTTCCTCTCCGACACGCTGGCACTGCGCGGCCACGCGCATGGACCGGCGCAATCGCTGGAACCGACGGTTTTACTCACGGCGCTCGCCGGCGCGACGAAGCACGTCGGGCTGATCGGCACCGCTTCGACCACCTTCAACGATCCGTTCAACCTGGCGCGCCGCTTCTCTTCGGTAGACCATCTGAGCACCGGCCGCGTCGCATGGAATGCGGTGACCACCTACGATCCCGAGGCGGCGGCCAACTTCAGCTTCAGCGAAACGCCGGACAAGCCCGCGCGTTACGCGCGCGCCGCGGAATTCGTCGACGTCGTGCTGAAGCTGTGGGATAGCTGGGAAGACGAGGCGTTCATCGCCGATCGCGAGAGCGGTCGCTACACGGACCCCGCGCGCGTGCATGCGATCGCGCACGACGGCCCGTATTTCCAGGTACGCGGGCCGCTGAACCTGCCGCGCAGCCCACAGGGCCGTCCTGTGCTCGTGCAGGCGGGCGGGTCCGAGGCAGGCGTTGCGCTCGCCGCGCGTCACGCGGATGCGGTCTTTACGGCGCAAACCACGTTCGACGGAGCGCAGGCGTTCTACCGCGACATCAAGGCGCGCGTCGCGGCGCACGGGCGCAACCCCGATCATTTCCTCGTGCTGCCGGGTCTCTATCCCGTCATCGGCGGCACCCTCGAGGAAGCGCGCCGGCGCAAAGCCGACATGGACGCGCTGCTCGACCGTAGTGCGGAACTGGTCCGGTTCGCTCGCGCGCTCGGCGTGGCGCCTCGCGATCTGCGTCTGGATGCGCCGTTGCCTTATGACCTGATCGATAGCGGCGATAGCTCAGATGTCTCCAGTGGATTCATTCGGTCCACCGTGCTGCTCGCTCGCAGCGAGAACCTGACCGTTCGTGATCTGCTCGATCGCAATCCCGGGGCTCATCGAATGATCGTAGGCACGCCGCAGACGATTGCGGACGACATCGAGCGCTGGTTCGTTGGTCGCGCGGCAGACGGTTTCAACCTGAATGCCGACGTGTTTCCGTCCGGGCTCGCGGACTTCGTCGATCACGTCGTGCCGCTGCTTCAGCGCAAGGGCATCTTCCGGCGGGACTACGACGGGACGACACTGCGCGACCACTACGGTCTTCCGCGGCCGCCGAGCCGCTATGCCAGCGCCGCGCCGACATCGGTCGCGGATGCCGTCTTCTGAGGAAATTCCTATGTCCACCAGAGAATCCACCTTGGCCGTGGCGCCGGGGCCCGCTTCCGCTGCCACGGCATCGCGGCTTTCCACGCTGCACGAACCGCTCATTCGCGGCATCGTGCCCGTGCTGCTGATTGCGCTGTGGCAACTGGCGTCCTCGCTGGGCGTGACGAGCGAATTCGTGCTGCCGGCGCCGGCATCCGTGCTCGCCGCCTACCGCGAGCTGTGGCAATCGGGCGACCTGCAGGATGCGCTGAAGGTGTCGCTGGCGCGTGCGGCATTGGGCCTCCTGATCGGCGGGGGCGGCGGGCTGCTGCTGGGTGTGGCGGCGGGTCTGAGCCGATCGGCGGAACGCGGCTTCGATTCCGTGCTGCAGATGCTGCGCACCATCCCGTTCATTGCGCTCGTACCAATCTTCGTCGTGTGGTTCGGTATCGGAGAGTTCTCGAAGGTGGCATTGATCGTCGGTGCGGCGATTTCGCCGATGTATCTGAGCACGTATCACGCGATACGCGGCATCGATCCCAAGCTGCTGGAACTCGGCCGCACCTTCCGCCTGACACGGGCGCACCAGGTCCGCCTCATCATCCTGCCCATGTCGTTACCCGGGATATTGGTCGGCGTCCGGTATTCCGCCGCAATCTCGCTGCTCGCGCTCGTGGCGGCGGAGCAGATCAATGCAAGCGCCGGCATCGGGTTCATTCTGAATAACGCCAACCAGTTCCAGCGCACCGACATCATCATCGCGGGCATTCTCGTTTATGCGGTGTTGGGTATCGCCGTCGACGCGCTGCTGCGGCTGATCGAGCGCAAGGCGCTCGCCTGGAGAGGTGCTCATGTCTGAGCTCGCCTATCAGCTGGATCAAGAGGCGGCGCCGGTTGTCGCCAGTCTGTCGCGTGTGGGCAAACGCTATGGCGACAACACCGTGCTGGACCACGTCGACTTCACGGTGCGCAAGGGCGAGGCGGTCGCGCTCGTGGGACCGTCGGGCACCGGCAAGACCACGCTGTTGCGGCTGCTCGCTGGGCTCGAGTCGGCAACGGGCGGCCGCACGGACGTGTCGGAGAACACGTCGGTCGTATTCCAGGAGCCGAGGCTGATTCAGGCGCTGCGCGTGTGGAAGAACGTTCTGCTGGACGATGCGCACAAACCGGATGCGAAAGACCGGGCGCGCGCCGCATTGCAGGACGTGGGGCTCGAAGACAAGCTGGCGAGCTGGCCTGTCAGTCTTTCCGGCGGGCAGGCGCAACGCGTCGCCGTCGCCCGCGCGCTGTATCGTCGCCCCGACCTCATGCTGCTGGACGAGCCGTTCAGCGCTTTGGACGCATTCACGCGGCGCAGCATGCAGAGCCTCGTTCTGAGCCTGTGGGCGCGATACCGGTTCGGGCTCGTCATCGTGACTCACGACCTGGATGAGGCGCTGATCCTGGCCGATCGCATCGTCATTCTTTCCAGAGGCAGGATCTGCCACGAAACGACGGTGGATCTGCCGCGCGAACGCGACGTGACGTCGCCCGAATTCAACGCGCTCAAGCGCGAGTTGCTGGGGCAGTTTTCGCTCAGCGTGTCCTGATCTTTCCAACCACCCGCACATTAATCATGTCGCTCAAAAAAACGCTATACGCTACCGCCGCTGCGCTTCTTGCTGTCCTGCCCGCAGCCATCACGCTCACGGCATCCGGTACGGCCGCGGCGCAGACGCAGCAGGTCGATCTCAAGAAGACGAAGCTCGTCATCGCCTATCAAGATCCGGCGTTTCCGGCCTTGATCCGCAAGTCGGGGGTGGTGGACGGAACGCCTTACCAGATCGAATGGGTCCTGTTGACGGGGCCCGCCGCCAACCTGTCGGCGCTGTACGCCGGCCGGATCGACCTGGGCCACATGGGCGATACGTCGCTCACCATCGAGCAGGCCAACGCGCGCACGGAATGGACGAAGGAAACGGCGCCGCTGCGCATCGTTGCCGGCTGGCGCAATGCCCATTCGAAGGAATATCTGCCGGAGGTCACGGCGGTGCGCACGAGCGCCGGCATTGGCAGCGTGCAGGCCATCAAGGAGCACAAGTTCGGCTACAACTACGGTGGCTACAATCACGCCCAATACCTGGCTACGCTGGTCAAGGCCGGATTGACCGAAAAGGACATTCAGCCCGTCAAGTTCGCGGACGGCGCAACGTCTGCGGCCGGTTTCAATGCGGGGGAAGTGGATGTCTATTCGGGCGCGCTTGGCCCGATCCTGACGACGGTTCACTCGGGCGCCGGCCGTGTTTTGCTGACCGACCGCGACACGGGAATTCCCGCCCTCAACGTCTGGACCACGACTTCGGCCGACCTGAAAGATCCCGCCAAGGTGGCCGCATTCCAGGATTTCTTTGCCCGGCTCTCGGGATACTGGGCCTGGCACGACGCGCACAGGGACGAGGTGATCGGCGTGCTGAAAGAGACGCTGAAGATCTCGGACGAACGCGCCGCATTCGAGTACGAAGTGCGCAGCGGCGGCTTTGTCCGGTTTGACGGCGGTCTGCTCGGGCAGGAGCAGAAGATCGCGGACATCCTCTACGACGGACACGCGATCAGGAAGAAAGTGAAGGTCGACGTCGAATACGATCCGCGGTTCAACGCCGTGCAAAAGGCCGTCTGGCCCATTCCGTCACGCGACTGAGCGTTGCCCTGAAGTGTTGGCCTTACGCGCTGGCGAACCGCCTTTCGAGCCAGCGCGTGAAGCGCGAGATCGGATAGCAGTAAGCGAAGAAGATGAACAAGGTGGCCAGATACGAGAGCACCGTGAAGCTGGAGCGCGCCACCGTGCTGCTGGCGATCTGCGCGGTGTCGATCAGGTCGTGCACGCCAACGAGCGAGGACAGCGCCGTGCCCATGGTGATGATCGCGTAGACGTTCATCCACGGCGGCAGCATGCGGCGCACGCACTGCGGCAACACGATGTGCAGCAGGATCTGCGTGCGGGAGAGCGCTAGCGAGCCCGCCGCTTCCCACTGTGTGGTGGGGATGGACGCCACCGCGCCGCGAAACACTTCGGCAATGTTGGCGCTTGCGGGCAACGCAAGCGCCAGTGTCACCTTGAGCCAGTCGGGAAACGGCAGCGTGACGCCGAATACGTTGAACTCGAACGGAAAGACGTAGGTGGTGAAGTACACCAGCACGAGCCAGGGCGCGTTGCGAAACGCGCCTACCCAGAGCCTCGCCATGCGTCCGGGCAGCGAGGGGGCGAGCGCGAGCGCCCCGACCACGAGGCCCAGCAGCGACCCGATGCCGATCGCGCCGGCGCTGATGAGAACGTTCAGCGCGAAGCCATGTGCGAGCGCGGGCGACCATTCGATGAAGCGCGCGAGCGTTTCGCCGCGCGATCCGCTGTCGGGCGCGAAAACCCAGAGCAGCGCGCCGACGGCGAGCACGGCGAGCGCGGCGCTCACGCCGGGCGTCAGGCGTCGCGAACGGGCGCCGTTATGCGTCATGCCCTCGCGGTGCGGACGAGCGTTGGGCAACGACGACGCCGTCGATGAGGGAAGCCATCTAGGCGCCATAGCCGGGAATCCACAGGCGTCGTTCGAGCCAGCGCCCGGCGAGGCTCACGAGCCACGTCAGCAGGCCGAAGAACAGGAGAATCAGCACCATCAGTGCCAGCACGTTATCGCGTTGGGTCCAGATCATGATCGACTGATAGGTCATGTCGCCCACCGCGATGGCGGATGCCAGCGCCGTCGCCTTGACCAGCTCCACGAAATTGTTCACGAGCGCGGGCAGCGCGGTGCGCAGCGCAAGCGGAAGTTCGATGCGCCAGAAACGCGTGGCACGGTCGAAGCCGAGCGAAGCCGCGCCCTCCAGCGTTTGCACGGGTAGCGCGTCGAAACCTGCGCGCAATGCCTCGGCATGGAAGGCGCCCTTATGCAGCGACAACACCAGCACGACCCAGAAAAACGGCTTGAACGGATTATCGACGTGGCTCTCGCGCAGCCATTGCGTAATCAGCATGTTGAACACCAGAAACGCGCAGTACAACTGCACGAGAGTGGGCGTGTTGCGCGTGAGCTCCACGAAGGCGCGCGCGGCCCCGGCCACCCACGGGCTGCGGTGGCGCAAGGCGAGCAGCAGCAACAGGCCGGCGAGGGCGCTGCCGGCCAGCGTCGCGACGACCAGCTCCACGCTCACGGCGATGCCTTGCAGAAACGGCGTGCGCTCGTAAGCATCGAACAGGAACCGGTAGTCGAGCCCGGCGTGCGCGGCCTTGTCGATGAACGTGTGGAACCACGCGGCCATGCTTATTGCTCTGCCGGCAATTGCCGGTGCCATTCTGCGAGCGCCGGCGAGGGCGGCGTCAGACCGTTCTTCGCTTCGACCTCGATGAGCCAACCCGTGCGATGCCAGTCGCGCACGATCGCGTCGAGCTTCGCCGCCGTGTCCTTTTCGCCTTGCCGTACCCAGATGACCGAAGGCGCAGGCTCCAGCTCCGGCTGCAGCGTACGGTAGTCGCGCCACTCCGGATCGTGCTGCTGTAGCGGATAAAGAAGCGGTGCGGCGTCGTGGACTGCCGCGACGCAGCTGCCGCCGCGCAGCGCGAGCAGGGACTGCGCTGCACCCGGAAACGCACGCGGCACGGCCCCATATTTCTCCACGACCGGGCGGATATAGCTGCTGCCTTGCGAAATGCAGACGGGCTTGCCGCGCAGGTCCTCCCACTTCGTGATGCCGCTCGATTGGGGCGTGATAGCTGTGCCGCCGACGCGGTAATAGGGCGTCGGCACGTGGTCGAGAATCTCGCCGCGCTGCGCGTTGTACTCCATGTTCGCAATGAGGATGTCCACCTTGCCCTGTTGCAGAAACTGCACACGTGTGGAGGGCTGCACCGATACCAATTGGACCTTCACGCCGAGGCGTTTGCCGATGTCGTTGGCGAGGTCGACGTTTACGCCGCGCGGCTGTTGCGTTTGCGGGTCAAGCGAGCCGAACGGGCTGCCCGCGATCATCACGCCGACCGCAATTTCGTGGCGTGCGTTGATCTTGTCGAGCGTCTGGTCGGCATGGGCCGGTGCGGCGAGTGCGGCAAGCGCAATCGCCGCGCACTGGGAAAGAAATACGAGAAGCTTGTTATGGGCCGCCTGGCTGGATGTCATGAGCGATCAGGTGATAAGAGGGAACACGCTAAGGGCGAACATGCGTGCGTGTCGTTACGACAGGCGCGCCGCCGCGACGGCATACGCTATGCCATTCCCGGCGCAAGGCAAACAAAATGAATCTGCTAAGCAAAGCATCCGGACGTTAAAGCGTGGCCTCGCGCAGCCTCGCAAGGCTGCGCTGCACATAGCAGATCGTCAGATAAGTTTTCGCCTATTCCTTGGTTCGTGATTGCAGTCCTGCTTCCTAGAATGATCCGCTGCTGAGTGAGGCGACTGCTTGCGCCGCTTTGCGTCGACGACAGGAGGGGCTGCATGAACCGGATCGCATTCGAAGAACTCGCGGCGCTGACGAGCGTGGCCGCGCGCCACGATGAAAATGCGGTCTCTCGCGCCCATGGCGAGGGCGCGCTGCTTTCGTTGCGCGACGTGCACCTGTCGTACGGCGACACGCCCGTGCTCAAGGGCATCGACCTCTCGGTCAGGCGCGGGCAGGCCGTGTCGATCATCGGCCCATCCGGCTCGGGCAAGTCCACCATCCTGCGCTGCATCAACGGGCTCATCGCGCCGCAGGCGGGCGAAATTTACGTCGACGGCATCGACGTGCGTGCGCAGAAGACGGACGCGCAGCGTATCGCCTTGCGCAAGCGCATTGGCTTCGTGTTCCAGCAGTTCAACCTCTTCCCGCATTTGAGCGTGCTGGACAACCTGACCATCGCGCCCATGCGTGTGCTCGGCCGCAGCCGTGCGCAGGCGGAGAGTGACGCTCATGCGCTGCTCGCCAAAGTGCGCCTTGCCGACAAGGCGAAGGCCTATCCCGGCGCCTTGTCCGGGGGGCAGCAGCAGCGTGTGGCCATTGCCCGCACGCTGGCCATGCGACCGGACCTGATCCTGTTCGATGAAGTGACGTCGGCGCTGGACCCCGAGACGGTGGGCGAAGTGTTGAACGTGATCGGCGAACTGGCCGACGAAGGGCAGACCTGCGTGCTCGTCACGCACGAAATGCGCTTTGCCGAAGAGATCAGCGACGAAGTGTTTTTCACGGAGGGCGGCGTGATCGTCGAGCGCGGCACTGCGCAGCAACTCTTCCACTATCCGGCGCACGAACGAACCCGGTTCTTCCTGCAGCGTGCCCGCGGCGAGGACCGTGCCGGACGCGCACTGCGACGCGCGTGAATGCCGCATGAGCGCAGCGTGAAACCCCCGCGCCCCTCCACACAAAACCGCTTTCACGACCACGACGACCACGACGACCATGACGACCACGACGACTGAACCCAGCCGCGCCATTGCGGCGCAACGACGCGAGGCAGTGCAGGACCTGCTTGCCGGCGCCCGGCGGATCATCGAAGAGCGAGGGGTGACGCGCGAAGCGCTGAACGCCATCAGCGCGCGGCTGCTGGAACTGGCGACACGTAGCGAGCTATTCGATGCGGCGGATTTTCCACCGCCCCAGCGCGATAGCGGCGATACCTCGACACGCTACCGGCTCAACCCCGGCGAAGACGGGCTGGCGCTCTACCTGAACTCGCTGCTGCCGGGCAAGACCACGATCCCCCACAACCACGACACGTGGGCGGTCATCGCCGCCATCGAAGGCGCCGAGCTGAACCGCATCTACCGGCGTACGGACGACGGTCGCGACCCCGAGCATGCGACGCTCGAACTGCTACAGGAAGTCGTGATACGTCCCGGCGTCCCGATCGCTTTTATGCCTGACGACATCCACAGCATTCACGTGGGCGGCGCGCAGCCCACGCTCCACTTCCATCTCTACGGCCGCCCGCTCGATACGCTGACGGGCCGCCTCGGCTTCGAGCCGGATACGGGGCGCGTCGTACGCTACAACGCAAAGCACATGCAGCAGGCTACCCAGGCCGTCGGCTGATGGCGGCGCCTCGCGACCAATGGCGAACGCGCGTGCTGCACGCGGGTTCGCCCTCGTTCGACAACGGCGCGGTGCCCGTGAACGTGCCCGTGGTGCGCGCCAGCACCGTGCGCTTCGCAAGCCATGCGGATCGCGAAGCGTTGCACGAGCGGCGCGAAGCAGGCGAGCCGGTCAGCACCTATGGCCGGCACGGCATGGCGACGCACCGTGCGCTCGAAGCGGCCATCGGCGAACTGGAAGGCGCAAGCCACGTGCTGCTCGCGCCCTCGGGGCTCGCGGCGATCTCGCTCGTCTTCGTCGCGCTGCTGTCGCCCGGCGACCACGTGCTCGTGCAGGACAGCGTCTACGGCCCGGTGCGCGAGCGCGTGGAGCCGCTGCTTACGCGTCTTGGCGTGTCGTTCGACTATTTCAGCGCGGGCGCGGGCTGGCCTGAAGCGCTCGTGCGACCGGAAACGCGGCTTGTCTACGCGGAGTCACCGTCGTCGTTCCTCTATGAGGTGATCGATCTGCCGGCGCTCGCGGCATTCGCACGTGGGCACGGCATAGCGCTCGCCGTGGACAACACGTGGGGCGCAGGGCTGCTTTACCAGCCGCTCGCACTCGGCGCCGACATCTCGGTGCAGGCCACCACGAAATACCTGGGTGGTCATTCGGACTTGATGCAGGGTGCTGTGGCGACCTCTAATCCCTCGCTTGCGCGCAGGCTGCGCGACACGCACGACGCGCTGGGTCTTGCCGTCGGCGCGGACGACGCCTATCTGGCGCTGCGCGGTATCCGCACGCTGGCCGTGCGTCTTGCGCAGCACGGCCGCCATGCCCTCGAGGTGGCGCGGTTTCTCCAGAGCGAGCGCAGTGTGGTGACGCGCGTATTTCATCCGGCGTTGCCCGACGATCCCGGTCATGCGCTGTGGCGGCGCGACTTCAACGGCGCCAACGGGCTCGTGTCGTTCGCCTTGCGGCACGCCAGCACGGAACAGGCGGCCGCGTTCGTCGACGCCTTGCGCCTCTTCGGCATGGGCGCGTCGTGGGGCGGCTTCGAAAGCCTCGCGCTGGTCGCACCGCCGTCGCGTCTGCGCGAACAGCGCTACTGGCGCGGCAACGAGCCGGTCGTGCGGTTGCACGTTGGCCTCGAAGATCCGGCCGATCTGATCGCAGATCTCGAGCAGGCGTTTCAGCGTGTGTTGTCCTGAGTGTTGCCTCTTTCTATCCATTGCTACTCATTCCGAATGCCCGACCTCTTTTCGCTGATTCCCGCGACGACGCTGCGCGAATGGCTCAACGACGCCGACGAGATCGCCCTTTTCGATGTGCGCGAGGCCGGCGAATTCGGCGAAGGCCATCCGTTCTTCGCCATTCCCTTGCCGTACAGCCGGCTCGAACTGGACGCCGGCCGTCTCGCGCCGCGCCGTGACGTGCGTGTCGTGCTGCTCGACAGCGGCGAGCGCAACGAAGCCGTTGCGCGCCGCGCGGCACACCGGCTGACGGCACTGGGGTACACGCGCGTTGCCGTGTTGCAGGGCGGGGCGCGCGGGTGGTCCGCGGCGGGCTACACGCTGTTCAAGGGCGTGAACGTACCGTCGAAGACATTTGGCGAACTCGTCGAACACGCTTATGGGACGCCGCATATCGCCGCAGAGGAACTGGCGAGGCGGCAGGCGGCGCGTGCGCCGCTCGTCCTGCTGGACGGCCGCACGGTGGAAGAGCACCGGAAGATGACGATCCCGGGCGCGGTGAGTTGCCCGAACGGCGAACTACCTTATCGGCTGGGCGCACTGGCAACCGACCCGAACACGCCTGTCGTGATTCATTGCGCGGGGCGTACGCGCAGCATCATCGGCGCGCAACTGCTGCGCAGTCTGGGCGTGCCGAATCCCGTCGTCGCGCTCGAAAACGGCACGCAGGGCTGGACCCTGGCCGGACTCGCGCTCGAATACGGCAGTGCGCGGCGCTACCCGGATACCGTCGATCGAATCGCGCTCGCCGATGCCCGCGAGCGGGCGAAGGCGCTGGCGCAGCGCTTCGAATTGACCACGCTCGACGCAGCGGGCGCGCAGGCATGGCTCGACGCGGCAGACCGCACGACCTACCTGCTGGACGTGCGCAGTGCCGCCGAATTCCAGCATGACGGCGTGCCGGGCGCCGTGCATGCGCCGGGCGGCCAGCTGCTTCAGGCCACCGACCAGACCATCGGGGTGCGTGGCGCACGCGCGCTGCTGGTCGATCACGACGGCATACGGGCGCCCGTGATCGCCACGTGGCTCGACCAGATGGGAATCGAAACGGCCCTGGTCGCGGCGCACGACGCACAGCGCCTGCGCCTGCGCGATTCGAATGAACTTGCGCCGCATGCGGCAGACGAAGCCGCGCCGATCGACGCGCGAGCGCTGCGCAAGCTACGCGACAGCGCCCAGCGGCTCCATCTGCTCGATCTGCGTTCCAGTGCGGTTCATCGCCAGGGCCACCCGGTAGGCGCGCGTTGGGCGATCCGGCCGAAGGTCGTTGAAGCGCTCGAAGGTGCGGTGCTGTCCGACTCCGTGGTGCTGTTCGCGGACTGCTTTGCCGTGGCGGCACTCGCGGCCCACGACCTGCGCGAAGCGGGTTTCACGCAGGTCTCGATCGCAAGAGACGGCGTGGAGACGTTGCGCGCCGCTGGCTACGCATTCGAGACATCGCCGCACTCGCTGCCGGACCACGAGCGTATCGACTACCTCTTTTTCGTACACGACCGGCATGAAGGCAATCTCGATGCCGCACGCGCTTATCTGGCCTGGGAAACCGGCCTGATCGCGCAGTGCGCACCGGACGAACTCCAGCACTTTCGCATTGCTGCGCAACCTTCCCACGCCGACACGATCGACACGATCGACCGGTTGATCCACTCATGACACTCCGCCAATCGAGGCGCACGCGCCGCGCCCATGTTCTGCTGTCCGCGCTTTTCGCCTGTTGCGCATGGATGGACGGCGCCCACGCCGACGCCACGCTCGACCACATCAAATCGCGCGGCACGCTGGTGGTCGGCGTCGTGCTGGACGGCACGTATGGCACGCTCGATCCCGTCACGCGCAAGCCCGTGGGGTACAACGTCGAGCTGGGCGAGAGCCTTGCCCGCCATCTCGGCGTGAACTTCGAGGCAATCGAGGTGACGCCGCCCAACCGCGTGCAGTTCCTGCAGCAGGGCAAGGTGGATGCGCTGATCGCGAGCATGCAGTACACGAAGGAGCGCGACGAAATATTGAGCTACGTGCCGACGCCTTTCGAAGAGATCGGCGGCAGCGCGATGGTGCACAAGGGTGCGGGCATTCACGACTGGAGCGATCTGCGCGACAAGCCCGTGTGCGTCTCGCAGGGCAGCAATTACACGAAGCCGCTGATTGAACAGTACGGTGCCCAGGTCAAGGCGTTCAAGGGCATGCCCGAGGCGCTGCTCGCCTTGCGCGGCGGCGCGTGCGTCGCGTCGGTCCATGTGACGCCCGGCATTCAGGCACGGCTTGCGGGTACGTCCGGCGAATGGAAAGACTACGAGTCGCCCATGCCGACGCAACTCATTCCGTCGCCCTCGGTGATCTGGGTTCGCAAGGGCCAGACGGACACCGTCGCGGCCTTCGACAAGATCGTCAAGGACTGGCACCGCACCGGTTTCCTGATCGATGAGGGCAACAAGTGGCACATGCCGCCTTCGCAGCCATTGCTGGAATGGCACCGCCAATATGCCGCCAACAAGGAAAACTGACATGGCCGAGGCCTGCCGCGCAGGCGGCCGATCGCGACTACGACGCGCGCCGTACGCTCGAACTGCTGGGACCGGAGCCCGAGCGGCCCGGTATCGACCACAACGTCTTCATCGTCGGCATCGGGCAGTCGCGGCAGATCAGCGGATGTCGATGATCGCCTCGCGCACGTCGATCCTGCGTGGAATGACGTGTTCGCGGTACGCGAGGTCGGCCGCGTCCTGCTGCGCTTTGACGACCTCGTCGGTAAGCGGATAGCGCACACCCCATTCCAGTCGCGGCAGTGCCCGCGACCACACGTCGAGGCGCACGCCTGTGTTCTGCGCCAGAAACTCCGCCGTCTGCGTGGGATGAGCCAGCTCCAGCGCGGTCTGCCGGTCGAGCACGTCGAACAGCAGACGCAGCGCGCCGGGATAGCGCCGCGCGAATTCGCGCGAGCCGATGTAGAAGCCGTACTGCGGCACCGAAAGCTGGCCGATGGTGAGGATCGTGCGGGCACCGGTGGCGAGTTCGGTATCGGCGTAGCGGGGGTCCGGCACGGCCCACGCGTCGATGAATCCGCGCTCGAACGCGGCGCGCGCGTCGCTGTAGTTCAGGTAGACGAACTGCACCGCCGAGGGCGGCAGGCCGGCGTCGGCCAGTGCCTTCAGCACGAAGAGATGGCCTTGCGATCCCTTGGCGAAAGCGATTTTTCTGCCCTTCAGGTCTTCGATCCGCTGCACGGGCGAATGCGCGGGCACGATCAGCCCGTAGCTCTTTTGCAGCCGCGGAGCAAAAGCGACATACACGACGCCCGGCGCCGCGCCCGCCTGCGCGAGGATAGGCGGCGTGGAACCGACCGCGCCCACATCCACGTCACCGGTGTTGATGGCTTCGACAAGCGGCGCGCCATACACGAACTCTTTCCATTTGACCGTCACGCCATAGGGGGCGAACGCCTTTTCCAGTTCGCCGGATGCGCGCAACGCGACGAGCGGGTCGCCCTTCTGGATGCCGATGTCGATGACGGACGGCCAGACGGCGTCGGCGAACGCCGGCAGTTGCAAGCCGAGACAAAGGGCAAGCGCGGCGAGTACTTGCCACAAGCGGCAGCGAAGGGCAGACATGGTGGACGAGAGGGCGGTTCGGTTCAGGCCGCGAAATGCGGGTTGAGCGGACGGGCGAGCCCGTAGTGACCGCGCAGCGTGTCGGCTTCGTATTCGCGCCGCAGGCGCCCACGCTTTTGCAGGATAGGCACGACATGATCGACGAAGATATCGAACTGCGCAGGCAGGACGGGCGGCATGACGTTGAAGCCATCCGCGGCGCGGCTCTCGACCCAGTCCTCTATCTCGTCGGCGATACGTTCCGGCGAGCCCGCAAGGGTGAAATGACCGCGCGCGCCGGCCAGTTGCCGCAGCAGCGTCCGCAGCGTTGGCCGCTCGCGCGCGACGAGGTCCGTGATGACGGCCGCGCGGCTCTGTGCCGCCTGGACGGTGGACGGATCGGGAAAGTCGTCGCGCGAGAGCGGCTGGTCGAGTGCCAGCGCGGAGAAGTCGTGGCCGCCGAAACGGTTCGAGAGGCGGCTCAGGCCCACGTCGATGTCCGTGAGGTCGTTGAGTTCTTCTAGCAGTGCCTGTCCCTGCGCATCAGTCGAGCCGATCGCGGCGCTCAGGCCCGGCAGGATCACGATGTCGTTTTCGCGCCGGCCGGCGACGACGGCGGCCTGCTTGAGCTCTGCGTAGAAGTCGATGGCCGACGCCTTCGTGAGGTGAGCCGTGAATACCGCTTCGGCATGACGTGCCGCGAACGCCTTGCCCGTCGGGGAGGAGCCGGCCTGAACCAGCACCGGCCACCCTTGCGGTGAACGCGGCAGATTGAGCGGGCCCGCCACGCGATAAAAGTCGCCTTGCCAGTCGATACGGCGCACCCGCTCGGGGTCGAGGAAGCGGCCCGTCGCCGCGTTGTCGATGATCGCGTCGTCGGCCCAGCTGTCCCAGAGTGCTTTGACGACCTGCACGAATTCTTCCGCGCGCGCGTATCGCTCGCTGTGTTCGGGTGTGCGTTCGTAGCCGAAGTTGGGACCGGCGCCGCCTACCCAGGAGGTCACGATGTTCCAGCCGACGCGGCCGCCCGAAATATGGTCGAGCGAGGCGAACTGGCGCGCGAGATTGTAGGGCTCGGTGTACGTCGTGGATGCCGTGGCGATCAGCCCGATATGCGTGGTCTCGCGCGCGAGCGCCGCGAGCGCCGTGATGGGTTCCAGCGCGCCGCTCGCGACGTGGCGGGCGCCGGCGCCCAGTTCGAGCGCATCGGCAAAGAAGATGGAGTCGAATCGGCCGGCCTCCGCGCGCCTCGCCAGGTCGGCGAAATAGCTGATGTCGGTCAGCGCCTTGCGTGTAGCGCCCGGATGACGCCAGCCCGCTTCATGATGCCCGCGGCCGTGAATGAACAGGTTGAGATGGATGGGGCGTGACATGAGCGTGCTGTGTGTGCGTTCGGCCATGCGGCTGCCGGCGCGATTGCGGCGAAGAAGGATGGGCTCGATGGCCGGCGTCTCATTCTATTGAGGACGCGGCGCCATCCAAACGAACGAACACTGATATCGATATGGCGCCGCGCGCAGGCAGCGCGATACGTTCCCGCGTCACCGTCGGGCGAGACCCTGTATCCCCGTCATTTCGCCGAGACGAATAACGTAAGCGCAAATGGGTGGTTATCGGCGCGCAGGCGCGCCCCTATACTCGAATGCCTGTCTGCCGTCGAACCGTCGATGCCGGGTGCGCACGCCTGTCTGAAGGTTCGGTACAAGCAAAGCTCAAGGAACCACGCATGCCCGCTCACGACTTCACGCATTCTTCCGCACGTACTCCGCTCGAAGCGGCGCTCGCCGGGTTGCCCGCGCTCGCGAAAGCGATTGGAGAGGGCGCCGCCTCGCGCGAGGCGCGGCGCGAATTGCCGTTCGACGCCTTCGCGTTGTTCAGGCAATCGGGCCTGGGGCGTTTGCGTCTTCCCGCCGAATGGGGCGGCCTTGGCGGCTCGCTCGAAGACGAATTCCACGTGATCGCGGCAATTGCCGCCGAAGAGAGCAACGTGGCCCACGCCCTGCGTATCCATTTCGACCAGATCGAGGCGTTGCTTCTTTCGCCGCGCACTGCGTTCAACGAGGTGCAGATCCGGCGCGTGGCTGAGGGCGCGATCTTCGGGGGCGCGTCGACGGAACTCGGCACGTCGCGTCCCGGCGAAATCACGACGCAGCTGCGCCGCGAGGGCGAGCACTTCCGGCTGAGCGGCCGCAAATACTACGCAACGGGCACGGCATTCTCGGACTTCGCGCGTCTCAACGTGCAGGACGAGAACGGCAATCCCTTGATCGCCATCGTGCCCGTCGACCGCGAAGGCTTTCGCGTGCTGGACGACTGGGACGGCATGGGCCAGAGAATGACGGCGAGCGGCAGCCTCGAATTCGAGAATCTGCTCGTGCACGCGGACGAAGTGACGCCGCGCGTGCAGACGAACCTGGCAGGCCGTCACGGCGGTGCGCTGCGGCAGTTGCATCTGGTGGCGGTGGCGGCGGGCATTGTGCGCAACGTCGTGGCCGACGCTAAAAGCTTCGTGCTGCGCCATGGCCGGCCGGTGCTGCATAGCCCGGCGCCCACCGCTCGCGAAGACGCGTTCATCCAGCAGGTGATCGGTGAGCTGACGGCGCATAGCCACACGATCGATGCGCTGGTCCGCGACAACGCGCGTGTGCTGGAGCGCTCGTCGCAGGCTATCCGCAACGGCGTGTCCGATGCCGATGCGTTGGTACTGGAGGGTGCGCTCGCAACCGCGCGCACGCAACTGGTGGTCAGCAAGCTCGCGCTCTATGCAGCCGAGCGCATGTTCGAAGCAGGCGGTGCGTCGGCCACTTCGCGCGCGCACAACTTCGACCGCCACTGGCGCAACCTGCGCACGATCTTCAGCCACAATCCGCTGACGCACAAAGCGCGCGTGATCGGCGACTACGAGCTGAACGGCGTGACCACGCATCTGGCCGAGGGTCGCGTCTTCTAGCGGTGCAGGCGCGCAGTGCATCGCACGATGCCATAGCGCAGGGCGCCATATGGATGTGCCGATTTCTTTGTGGCCGCAGGTCAGCCGGCGTTCGACAATACCTCTGTCACGTTCAACCAGGGTGCACCACGCGATGAGCCGCGACCTTCTCCTGTTGCTCGAACCCGGATTCACCGACCCGCGCTATCCGGGCGAACGTTTCATCTGCCCGGACGGCGCGCCCATCGAAGGGCTGCTCGCGAGCGATCCCGCACGTGCCGCGCGGCTTGACGTACGCCGCGTGCCGTTCGAGCGTCCGCGCGCGGCGGTCATCGCGGCGCTCGACGAGGCGCATCAGTCATTGCCCGTGCTCGTGCTGGGCGACGAGCCGCCCGCGCCTGCCGATGCGCAACGCCTGGGCGAGCGGCGCTTCGTGACCGACACGCAGCGAATTCTTGACCTGCTCGCCGAGCGCCACGGCTTTCCGAAGGTGCACCGATGAGCCTTGCCGCAACCGGTGCCGGGCCGCGCCGCCTGCATCTGAACGTCAACATCCTTCACTCGGGCTTCGTTCCGTCTGCGTGGAGGCTTGCAGAAGCCGACCCGCGCGCGTTCATCGACGTGAACCACTACGTGCGCGTCGCGCAGATGGCCGAGGCGGCGAAGTTCGACGCGGTCTTTCTGGCAGACAACGCGGCGATCGTCGACCAGATCGATTTCCGCCCCATCACCGCGCTCGAGCCGACCGTCCTGCTCGCCAGCATTGCCGCGGCGACCACGCGCATTGGCATGATCGGCACGGCATCGACGAGCTATAACGAGCCCTACAACATCGCGCGGCGCTTCGCGACGCTCGACCACGTCAGCAACGGGCGCGCGGGATGGAACGTCGTGACGACGGCCGACCTGCCGTCCGCGCGCAACTTCGGCCGCGATGCGGTACCCGATCATGCGCAGCGTTACGAGCGCGCCGACGAATTCACCGGCCTCGTGAAGGCGCTATGGAACAGCTGGGAAGACGATGCGTTCGTGGGCGACAAGACGGGCGGCCGTTTCGTGGATGTTACGAAGGTGCATCCCGTCGCGCATCGGGGGCGCTACTTCGATGTGCAAGGTCCGCTCAACCTGCCGCGCTCGCCGCAAGGGCATCCCGTCCTCGTGCAGGCGGGCGGTTCCTCCGATGGACGCGATCTCGCCGCGCGCCATGCCGAAGCGGTATTTTCAGCTTCGCAGTCGTTCGAAGAATCGGCGGCGTACCGGCGCGACCTCAACGCGCGCGCCGCGGCCTACGGTCGGCCGGGCGTGAAAGTGCTGGCCGGACTCACGACCATCATCGGTGCAACCGAAGCTGACGCGGTGCGCCGCCGTGACGAACTGGTCGACCTGATTCCGTGGCGCTACAGCCTGAACCGTCTCGCCGGCACGCTCGGTATCGCGGTGGAGCGGCTGACGCTCGACCAGCCACTGCCTCACGATCTCGCGTTGCCCGCAGGAGGCAACGGCAATCACACGTTCTTTCATGCGACCGTCGCGCAGGCCCGCCGCCACGGCTATACCGTGCGCGAACTGATCCGCTCGCTCGCGGGCGGAACGGGGCACCGCGTGATCGTGGGCACACCCGAGCAGATTGCCGACGACATCGAGCACTGGTTCAAGGGCGGCGCGGCCGACGGCTTCAACCTGATGCCCGACGCGCTGCCGGACGGCCTGCGCGACTTCGTGGAGGGCGTGGTGCCCATCCTGCAAAAGCGCGGCGTTTTTCGCACCGAATACGACGGCACGACGCTGCGTGAGCACCTTGGCCTCGCGCGTCCGTACACGGCGGGGTCCTTGCTCAAACGCGCCTGAAGTCCGGCGCTCCATTCGTTTTCATCCATTCCGATCATGAGTTCACGCAAGGGTCATCTGCGTCTTGGCGCTTTTCTCTATCCGGGCGGACATCACATCGCCGCATGGCGGCATCCCGACTCGGCCGCCGACGCCGGCCGCAATTTCCAGCATTACGTCGAACTCGCGCAGGCCGCCGAGGCCGCGAAGTTCGATCTGGTCTTTCTCGCGGACGGTGCGGGCACGCGGGGCGACAACGTCGATTTTCTGAGCCGCACGGCGCATAGCTACGTTGCGCAGTTCGAGCCGCTGACGCTGCTCTCCGCGCTCGCGGCCGTGACAAAGCGAATCGGCCTTGTGGGAACCGCGTCGACCACCTTCAACGAGCCGTATCACGTCGCGCGCAAGTTCGCGTCGCTCGATCACATCAGCGCAGGGCGGGCAGGCTGGAATCTCGTTACGTCGTCGAGCGCGCACGAAGCGAAGAACTTCGGCTTCGACGAGCATCTGGCCCACACGCGGCGTTACGAGCGCGCCGTTGAGTTTGCGGAAGTGGTGGAAGGCTTGTGGGACAGTTGGGACGAGGGCGCGTTCGTGCGCGACAAGGCGTCGGGCCGATTTTTCGATCCGGCGAAGCGGCATGTGCTCAACCATCGCGGCGAATTCTTCAACGTCCGCGGGCCGTTGAACGTGGAGCGTTCGCCGCAAGGCCGGCCCGTGGTGGTGCAGGCGGGCTCGTCGGAGGCGGGCAAGGCGCTCGCCGCGCGTACCGCAGAAGTGATTTTCACGGCGCAACAAACGCTGGAGGATGCGGTCGCGTTCTACGCGGACGTCAAGGGTCGCATGGCCGCCTATGGACGTGAGCCGGATGACCTCAAGATCATGCCCGGCGTCATGCCGATTGTCGGGGCCACCGAAAGCGAGGCGCGCGAGAAGTTCGAGGCGCTGCAGGCGTTGATCGATCCTGCCGTCGGCCTCGCGCTCGTATCCACTGTGACAGGCGGCTTCGACCTGTCGGGCTATCCGCTCGACGGTCCGATTCCGGAATTGCCCGAAACCAACGCGAGCAAGAGCCGCCAGCAGCTGACGCTTGAACTCGCACGACGCGAAAACCTCACCATTCGCGAGCTCTATCTGCGTGTCGCGGGCGCACGCGGACACTGGCAGGTGGTGGGCACGCCCCGGCAGGTCGCCGATGCGCTCGAAGAGCGCTTCGTCCACTACGGTGCCGACGGCTATAACGTGATGCCGGCGCTGCTGCCCGGCGGCCTTGATGACTTCATCCGGCTCGTACTGCCGGAGTTGCGGCGGCGGGGGCTCTTTCGCAGTGAATACGAAGGACGCACGTTGCGTGAACACCTTGGCTTGAGGCAACCCGTTTCGCGCTACGCGCGCGAAACGGTGACGCCTTGAAGTGCCGCCCGCGAGGTGCCCCTGACGCCCCTCACGCACCGCTTCGATCTCGTGAGGGGACATTCTTCAGGCAGCCGGCTTGTCTCGTTCGTCAGAACCTGCGCCGCAAACCGACCGCCGCGACGAGCTGGTTCGGACCGGAAGCACGGGAGAAGTTCGCGATCTGCGCGCCACGGATGCCGGTTCCGGCCAGCGCGTTGGCGCGTTGATAGACCGCCTCGGCGTAGACGTCTGTCGTCCGCGACAGGAAGTAGGTGTTGACGATACCGACCTGATGCCACTTCGGATAGCGGACGCCCGTTGGCGTAGCGAAGCGGCCCGCCGTAAACGTATAGGCGGCCGAAACCTCCCAATTTGGCAGCACGGTATAGCGCACGTTCACCTCGATATTCTGGAACCGCACATCGTCGCCCGGCAGGCTGATCGCGGTATCGACAACGTTGTTGATGGACGTGGCGTGATCGAGCCGCGTCTCGCTGAGCACGAGGCCCGCCGCACCCTTGCCGAAGTGGAACAGACCTCCCGCAGCCCACGTGCGCTGACGGGCCGCATTGAACGGCGCGCCCGCCGGTACGGCGCCGTTCAAGTTAGCCGTGGACTGATTCGACGCGTTGTTCAGCTGCAAATAGCCGGCGCCCAGATCGAGATTGCCGTATTGATACGACGCGCCAAGACTGTAGGCGCGATTGTTGTCGAAGGCTCCCGCCTGGTTCGAAAAGCCATAAAGCGCACCCAGTTTGAGGGTGCCCAGCAGCGGGCTCACGTACTTGACCGAATTGTTGATGCGAGTCCAGTTGTCGAGGTTGTCGTTGTCGAACACGTGCGAGAAGGCCGTGCCGCCATAACGTGTTCCTCCGAGGGAAAACGGTTCGACGAACTGCACGACCTCGTCGAACTGCCGCCCCACCGTGAGCGAGCCTAGCGATTGCGACTGCAACGCAAGCCACGACTGGAAGCCGAACAGCCGGCTTTGCTGTGAAGCCGTGCCGGTCGTCGGTGAAAAGCCGTTGGCCAACATGAAAGCCGCGCTCAGGTCTCCACTGAGTTCTTCCTTGCCCGACAGGATCCATCGGCTGCCATTGATGTCGCCGCTCTTGGCCTGCCAGGCGCTCTGATGCCCCTGCGTATTGCCGGCGTCGCTCACATAGGCGATACCCGCGTCGATGATGCCCGAAAGCTGCACCGATCCCTGTGCCCACGTAGCGGAGCTTGTCGTCACCATCAACGCTCCGGCGAGAGCGATGGTATAAGTTGCCCTGGAAATTCGTGCTTGTGTCATCGTCCGTTGCTTGTTTTCTGTTGTATGTAATTCGGCCTGCGAATTATCACGGTTGCTGGTTGGCAAATATTCGTTACGAAGCGCGTCTCGATACAGTGCGAAATCCGGAAGAGTCCTTTGTGGTGCGCAGGAAACCCATCGGAGGCCATACGGCACGAGCTACAGCTTGCGATCCGTTTTTTATTTATAAGGATGTCTCGAATTCTCGTTTGACAGCGCCATCCGGATGGGGCGGTAGCTTCGTGCGAAGCGTGCGGTATCGACCATCTTTCGGATTTGAGACATACCAACAAGGCCGGTTCCGATCAGTTCACTTCGATGTCAACGGCAGAAGCTCTAAGAGTCGCTAACACAACCTGGACATGCAGCCATGAAAGCCATATCCTGGCGTGATGTCCAGACGAAAAATCAGTAATGAACTATGGGCGGCGTTGGAGCCGCTGATTCCGTTGTTCGAGCCGTCGCCCAAAGGTGGCCGACGCCGCACGGTTGATGACCGTGCAGCATTGAACGGCATCCTGTATGTCCTGCAAACAGGCATCCCGTGGGAAGACCTGCCGCAGCAACTGGGTTTCGGCAGCGGGATGACATGCTGGCGACGACTGCGGGACTGGCAGGCCGAAGGCGTATGGGAGCAACTGCATCTGGCGATGCTTCGCCGGTTGCGTGAGCATGACCAGATTGATTGGGAGCGGGCGAGCCTTGATGCCGCTAGCGTTTCCAGCCCCCGGGGGGGCAGGAAACCGGCCCGAACCCGACAGACCGGGGCAAGCTCGGGTCGAAACGGCACATCGTCGTAGATGCACGCGGTATTCCTCTGGCCATCACGGTCACGGGTGCCAACCGCCACGACTCGATGGCGTTCGAGCCCACGCTCGATGCCATTCCGGCAGTCTCGGGCCTCAATGGCGCGCCCCGTAAGCGCCCAGACAAGCTGCATGCGGACAAGGGATATGACTTTGCACGTTGTCGGCATTATCTGAAGCAGCGCGGCATCACGGCACGTATCGCCCGACGCGGGGTGGAAAGCCGCGAGCGGCTCGGACGGCATCGCTGGGTGGTCGAGCGCACGCATGCCTGGTTTGCCGGTTTCGGCAAATTGCGCATTCGTTTCGAACGGCGTCTCGACATTCATATGGCGTTGCTTTCCCTGGCGGCTGCCGTTATCTGTTCACGCTTCGTTGACGACTTGTGTTAGCGACTCTTAGCTTCGCCACTGTGAGCATCGCCGCTGTGTAGCCCCCGTTCCGGCTCATCGTTTCGGTCTCAGTGTTCTCTGTTCCTTTGTTTCAACGTTTACCGCTCCCACTACGATGACGGCGGCGGGAGCGATCCCAACAGCCTGCTAGAACGTGTACTTGATACCACACGCGCGCAAGTATCTGCGAACTGCCTGACGATAATCCAGCCGAACCGGCGATATACGCGTTGTCGAACAATGTACCAGTACCGCCTGAGGCATGTTGGTACACAGCCGGCGCATAAAGGTCGGTCCGCTTGAAAGGAAATAATCAACCATCAGTCCACCTTGATGCCATTTCGGCTTAGAGTCGCTAACACAAGTCGTCAACGAAGCGTGAACAGATAACGGCAGCCGCCAGGGAAAGCAACGCCATATGAATGTCGAGACGCCGTTCGAAACGAATGCGCAATTTGCCGAAACCGGCAAACCAGGCATGCGTGCGCTCGACCACCCAGCGATGCCGTCCGAGCCGCTCGCGGCTTTCCACCCCGCGTCGGGCGATACGTGCCGTGATGCCGCGCTGCTTCAGATAATGCCGACAACGTGCAAAGTCATATCCCTTGTCCGCATGCAGCTTGTCTGGGCGCTTACGGGGCGCGCCATTGAGGCCCGAGACTGCCGGAATGGCATCGAGCGTGGGCTCGAACGCCATCGAGTCGTGGCGGTTGGCACCCGTGACCGTGATGGCCAGAGGAATACCGCGTGCATCTACGACGATGTGCCGTTTCGACCCGAGCTTGCCCCGGTCTGCCGGGTTCGGGCCGGTTTCCTGCCCCCCCGGGGGCTGGAAACGCTAGCGGCATCAAGGCTCGCCCGCTCCCAATCAATCTGGTCATGCTCACGCAACCGGCGAAGCATCGCCAGATGCAGTTGCTCCCATACGCCTTCGGCCTGCCAGTCCCGCAGTCGTCGCCAGCATGTCATCCCGCTGCCGAAACCCAGTTGCTGCGGCAGGTCTTCCCACGGGATGCCTGTTTGCAGGACATACAGGATGCCGTTCAATGCTGCACGGTCATCAACCGTGCGGCGTCGGCCACCTTTGGGCGACGGCTCGAACAACGGAATCAGCGGCTCCAACGCCGCCCATAGTTCATTACTGATTTTTCGTCTGGACATCACGCCAGGATATGGCTTTCATGGCTGCATGTCCAGGTTGTGTTAGCGACTCTTAACGGAGGGGCTGGTCCCCTCCTCACGGGGAATCCGATGAAAAGACTTATCGCAGTCGCCGTCATGGCGACGGGCGTGCTGGCCGGTTGCGCGGTGTATGTGCCGGACGCTCCCGGCGTGGTCGTTCACCCGCAAGGCGGTCCGGGCAACGGCTTCTGTCCGCCGGGACAGGCCAAGAAGGGCAACTGCTAGAGGACATCACGCAGGAACATCGAGGGCGCCGCAGGCGCCCTTCGTTTTTTTGGAGCGACGTGCCGCCCCATGCTTTGTAACCGATGGTAAGTTGTGCAGAGGCAATATGCCCGCAGCCCTGTCGTGCCATGCAAGATGCGTTGACGCCATCGCGCTCGAGGCAATTACATCGGACAACACAATAAGATGCGCCACTGTCCTCCGCAGACCTCAGCGTGAACGAATGACGGCAAGCATGCGCCGCACGGGAACGCACATTGCTGGAGTCCCGCCACACTGTGCTCGAGACCCAACGATGGATAACGACAATGGCCACGTGCGCGAACCGGAAACCGTGGATACGGCGGATCAATCCTGGCTGAAGAGACTGGGTCCGGGTTTGATCACGGGCGCGGCAGACGACGACCCGAGCGGCATCGGCACCTACACGCAAACCGGCGCGCAGTTCGGCTTCGGTCTGCTGTGGACGGTGCTGCTCACCTATCCGCTGATGGTGGCGATCCAGATGATCAGCGCACGGATCGGGCGGGTGACGGGCAAGGGGCTCGCGTCGAACATCCGGCAGTTCGCACCGCGCTGGGTCGCGGTGCTGCTCGTGCTGTTGCTCGTGGTTGCGAACACGATCAACATCGCGGCGGATCTCGCGGCGATGGGAACGTCGGTGCGTCTGGTGGTGGGCGGTCCGCAGCAGCTCTATGTCGTGGTGATCGGCGTGGCGTCCGTCGTGCTGCAGGTTTTCGTGCCTTACGAGCGGTACGCGCAGATCCTCAAATGGCTCACGCTGGTGCTCTTCTCGTATGTTGCCGTGGCGCTCGTGGTGCCCGTGGATTGGCGCGAGGTCGCAACGGCCATCGTCCGTCCGCACGCCACGCTATCCGCGGCTTACCTGACCGCCGTGGTCGCGGTATTCGGCACGACCATCAGCCCGTATCTGTTCTTCTGGCAGGCATCGCAGGAAGTCGAAGAGATGCGCGCCGCGCCCGGCGACGCGCCGCTCAAGCGCGTGCCGCAACAGGCCACCGCCCAGTTCGCGCGAATCAGCGCGGACACGTGGACCGGCATGGCTGTCTCGAACGGTATCGCGTTCTTCATCATGCTCACGGCGGCTTCCACCTTGTACAGCCATCACGTCGAGATCAAGACGTCGGCCGACGCCGCCCGAGCGCTGGCGCCGATCGCCGGCAAATGGGCGTCGCACGTGTTTGCACTCGGCATCCTCGGCACGGGGCTGCTTGCGTTGCCGGTGCTGGCTGGGTCGGCGGCGTACGGCATGGCCGGTGTGTTCCGCTGGCGCAGCAGCCTTGCGCTGCGCCTGCTGCTCGCCCGCGAGTTTTACAGCGTGATTGCCGTGGCGATTCTCGGCGGCGCCGCCATGACGTTCTTCCACTTCGATCCGGTGAAGGCGCTTTACTGGAGCGCCGTGATCAACGGTGTCGCCGCCGTGCCCGTCGTGATCGTGGTGATGCTGATGGGCACGAACGCACGCGTGATGCGCGAGTTCGCGGTGACGGGATGGCTCAGGACGGCTGGGTGGGCCGTCGCCGGCATCATGGCGGTCGCTGCAGCGGGCACGCTGCTTCCGGGGTAAGTGATGTAGAGGCGGCGCGAGCCCGGTGGCGGCGTGAACGCCACCTATGTCGGTGTAACGCGCCGCGTGTCGTTACTTCGAGCCGGCTGCGATGCGCTCGCTGAGAAACCGCGGAAATCCGTTCTGTGTCGCGACGATCTTTCGTGCGCAGTCGTCGTAGTCCGCGCCCATCGCGCGATTCGGGCCGTACATGCCGCGGCACTGTGCGTAGAGCGTGATAGTGGCGCCGCCGCCGTGCGGCACGCGCGTCGCAGAAAAGGCGGCTTTGCCCGAGCCGCCGGGCACGTCGGTGTCGATGGTTTCGCTGTTCGTGGCGACGATCGAGGTGGCCGAGCGTTGCGCGATGTAGTCGCGTGTGAGCGCCCAGGCCTTGTCGCACTGCGAGGCGTCGCGGCATGAGACGGTCGCGGCACGTTGCGCCGCCTCGAGCGCGTCCTCGGTGCGGTTGAAGTCGAGCTCACGTTGCGCGTCCTTTTCGGCCGACGACATGCAGCCTGCAAGCGCGAATGCAGCGGATGCCGCAAGTGCGGCGGCGATGATGGTCCTCACGGATCGAACTCCCCAATCTGGTTCGAACGCGATTATAGAGGGCGAGGGGAGGGTGTCGCGGTCGACGTGCGCCCGACGACGCACAAATGGATACGGCCGCTCGCGTCCTTGCGGATCGAGCGGCCCGAACTGCGTATTGCCTGCTTGCGTCTACCTGCTACAACCGGAACCACAGACTGCAACTGCTTCGTGCAACAACAGCGTCAAATGCGCAAAACGGACTGCCTCAACCAACCACGTACAGCCAACCACGTACAGCCAACCACGTACAGCCAACCACGTACAGCCAACCACGTACAGCCAACCACGTACAGCCAACCACGTACAGCCAACCACATACAGCCAACCACATACAGCCAACCACCACAACCGACTGCAACTACCGAAACCCACCACAACGAGAAACAACTGAAAAACCCACTGCGTGTGACTGCAACTTCAAGACTGCTCGTGCTGCGACTGATATCAACGGTACTGGTCCACCACACCCCGGAGGGGAGCCGGGGATGGAGCCGATGTTCGCGCTCCATGGAAAACAGTGTAGGCGTTGCGCGTGCAATCCAATTGGTCGAAAGGGGCAACGTATGGCGCCTAATTTGGGCAATTGATCGAAGCGGGCGCAGCGGCGCTCAACCTTGGCGCACCCCGGCTCAGAACCCGGCCTGGACCCACGCCCTCGTGCAAACCCGAACCGTTGCCACCCGCTCAAAGCTCGGCCGTCAGCCATCCCTGACTGGCAATGCGGTTTCGGCCGAGGCGCTTCGCCCGATAGAGCGCTGCGTCCGCTGCGCCCACCAGCATGCGGACGGTGACGTCCGCGCCGCTTCTCGCCGCCGCCACGCCTACGCTCACCGTCACGGTCTGCCGGCTGCTCGCCGCGTGCGGAATGCGTTGCAGTTCGACGCCGCAGCGAATGCGTTCGGCAATCTCGACGGCATCGTTGGGGTCGCTGTCGCCAAGGATGATTGCGAACTCCTCGCCGCCATAGCGCGCCGCGATGCCGGCCTGCGGCACCGCGGCCGCAATGGCGCTCGCCACGGCGCGCAGACAGTCGTCTCCGGCCTGATGACCGTAGGCGTCGTTGTAGGCTTTGAATTCGTCGATGTCCACGAGCAGCAGCACGATGCCTGCGTTCGCGTCCTGCGTGTCGACCGAAAACAGACTGCGCTTGAGTTCGATATCGAAATGGCGCCGGTTGTAGAGCCCCGAGAGTCCGTCGACATAGGCAAGGCGCTTGAGCTCGATCTGCTCGGCCTCCCGCCGCTGCTCTTCGAGGGTGCTGGCGTTGATGTCGCGCATGGTGAACGCGAGTGCGTCGAACGGCCGGTGCGGCAGCGTGAACGCGGGCGACAGCAGGCTCTGCACCCAGATGTGCGAGCCGTTCGCGCGTCGCGCGCGATAGCGGATCGCAACTTCGCCGCGGTCTCGCTGCACAGCTTCGATGGCGGACTCGACGGCGCCACGGTCGGCCGGGTGAACGAGGCCGAGCACGCCCGTGCCCATGAGCGCAGCGGGCAGGTAGCCCAGCTTCGACTGAACGCGCGGTGACACGTAAGTTACCGTGCCGTTCAGCGAGAGTTGCATAACCACGTCGTCGGCGTTTTCGGCCAGCGCGCGGTAGCGCTGCTCGCTTTCGCGCAACAGGTCGAGCAGCTTGCGGCGTTGCGCCTGGAGCGCATTGATCGGAAACGCCATGCCGAGCGCCGCGAGCACGAAGAGCTGCAGTGCAATGATGCGAGCATGATTCGACTCGTGATGCGGTTCGATCCACAGCGCCGCTTGGCCATGGAGGGTGAACGCCATCGCAATGGCGATCAACAGCAGCACGCCGACGAACACGGCGCCAAGCTCGGCTTCGAATGCGAGCACGGCCACGGGCGGCAGCGCCCAGTACGTGAGGCGCCAGGTGCCCTGGCTGAATACGATCAGCGTGACGCCGGCGAGCAACGCCAGCAACGCGAGCGTGCGGTTGCGCCGCTCAGAGCGCCAGAGCGCCCTCAACTCGCCGGAAAAGAACACCAGCGCCGCAGGCGTGAAGATCGTCATGCCGAGGGCGTCGGCGACGACCCAGTCGCGAAACGAGGCGAACGGATGGGCACCGAACCGCACGTGAAGGAGCGACACCGCAACGGCCCCGGACACGGCGGGCGCAAGCACGACGGCGCCGGCCATGAACGCGAGGCATCGACGCGGCCGCGCCAGCTCAGCCGTGCTCGCCACGCGTGGCGCGAAGAGCAGGGCGATGAAGACCTCGATGATGTTGGCGGCGACGAACGAACACGACACGTAGAGGGAGTCGCCTTGCGTCAGGTCGGCGCCGAGAAAACCCAGCGCGCCGCCTGTCAGCACGTAGAGCCGGCGCGTCTCCCGAGTCGTGAGGGCCTGCGCGAGCAATACGCCGTTAGCCGCCCAGATAGGCAGCACTTCGCCCGACACGGCGCGCACGGCACCGCTACCCAGACAGATCAGAAAGGCGAGTACGGCGGCCAGCGCGAATGCGCCAAGGCGCGTATCCAGCGCGGGATGAACGGCCGCAGCGGCACGCGTAGCAGCGGGGCGCGCATCGTCCGCAGGATCGCGTGGCCCAAGCGGGACCGGCGGCACAGCGGCCGTGGCGACGTCCAGAAGATCGTATTGCGCGTCGGCGACTCGCCGGAGTTCATGCAGCATGCCTGTTCCCGATTCAGCGGTCGCGCTTGATTTGTCCATATTCTGTTCACGCTTTAACCGATGTATACGGCATTCCTTACCGGTTATTTAGACTGACGAATAAGCCATGGCGAATCCGATGATGTAGAGGGAATGTCGAATCAGATTTGAGACGCGCCGATGGACGTTCGTCTTTACCGTGTTTGCCGTGCGCGCATGGAGGCATCGCGGCACTTTTACCGCTCGCGTGAGCGCATGACGACAGGCTTGCCCCGCGCGGCTGCGCGGCCGACGGGCAAGCGGCGGAGGCAACGGGTTTTGCTTGAGAATGAGGTTGTGTCGCCTGTACGATAGGGTGCTGCTGAAGTGCAGGTCGGGGCGCGGGTCGGCCGAAAAAATTCTGGCGAGTTCTCATCGTGGAAACCCTTGAACGTGAACCCGGCGTTTCGCCGGATGGACGCACTGTGGTCTTTTTCCTGTCGAGTCGAGGTCGCGACATCGAATGTGCCATTACGCGCGACGCACTCGAACAGCATTTCTGGGTACAACCAGGCGACAGCGAATTGCGCGTTCTCAAGGCATTTACCGATGGCCGCAAACGCATCGTCGCTGTCGCGGAGCGCAAGATGCTCACGCACCGGGGCGAGCGCGTGATGTTGACCGCCGCCGACTTCGGCGTGCGCAAATAGTCAGCTCAACGTCCGCTCAATCGGTCATTTAATCGGCTATTGCGATTCGAGCGCGTTGCAGCGCGCCTGGGCGGTCTCGTCCGGGTACTGGTCGCGATACGCGTCGAAAATCTCTGCGCACAGTTGCGCAAGCGCCGCTACGTTGACGGCCTGATCCGCATGCTCGATTTCCCTCGCGCCCAGTATGTCGTCGAGGACCGGAGCAAGACGGCGCAGTCGCTGAAAGGTCGCGTCGTCGAGTTTCATGGTGGACCTCCGGTAGGTGGCGCCGGAGCGGGGCAAGACATGCTGTGCTGCTGTGCCCGCCGGCGAGCTGTGGTGTTCGTTGCGGTGATGCACGCGCGGCGCATTTCAGCCATGCACCGCGACACTGCATCGAGACGGGCCATCCGCTGGCGCCGTCGCCGCGCAAGCCAGGCCGTTCCGGTCCCGGAAGCGCTGATTCGACACGTCGCGCCGTGTGTTCGTCAGACGGCGCTGTCGCGCCGCACAACGAAGCCTCTACGTCTTCGACTTCAATTCGCGCCCCGTTTATCACCCAGGCGGGTGGCCGGTTTGCGGGGCGCGATCCTGCCCGATGACGCGGCGGAGTCGATCCGACCCCCAGCTGGAAAGGCCTCGAAGCAACATTGAGCATACCCTGGATTGTGCGCTGCACACATACTTAATAATTGTTAAGAGGCGGGGAGAGGGGATACGCTTAGGTGACTTCCCGATGAGACGCTTATGGGTACGCCTTCTCTTCTGGACCGCAACGGATTGCTGACTTGCTGGCGCCGGCTCGGCGCGGACGCGGGCTGGGCCGCGCCGGACGGCCATGAACGGTACGAAGTCGACGAAGCCGGCGAAGCCGTGATCCAGTCCCCACCGTCCGCACGGCGGCAGATCGTGCTTACGGACGCCTATTGCCAGCTCACCGAACAGATCGGCCATCTCGCCGTGATGTTGGCGGCAGTGACCACGCCTTCGTATGGCATCAGAATCGCCGACGTGGTCTGGATGCCGTGCGAGAAATGGGAAACGTTCGACCGGGACGCGCCCGTGCCGTTCGTGCCCGACCTTTGCGTCGAAGTGCTGCTGGACCGCGACCGGCGCGACGACGTGGAGCGCCTCCTGGCCGCTTATTTCGAGGGCGGATGCAGCGAGGCGATTCTCGTAGACGTGCACGGTCAGGTGCAGTTCTGGGGCCCGGGCGGGCGCCGGCCGGCTTCGGTATTCGGCATCGTGCTCGCCTTCGATCCTCTGTACTTCGCGCTTGCCCACGGGGCCGCCGCGGACCTTCCTGGCCGGGACGCACGTTTCGACCGTTGACGTGCTGACGTCGACACGCTGACACGCTCGCGCGACGGCATGGCGGCGAGGCGATCGCCGCAGCGTACGGTCGCGCGCTGCACCGGTCGCGCCGCGCTCCGCGACGCCGACCCGATCCACGTGCTCCACGCCATTCCGCGCTCAAGATTCCCCACCATCTGCCGATCACTCAAGGCAGACAACGAGGCATTTGCCGCGCGCCGCAGTGTGCGTATGCCCACGGGAAGGGGATGAAAACGACAATGGGTAACGGCTTTCCGGCCACCGCGGCACACTGGCTCGCAACCCTGCCGACGGACTTCCTCGCTTCGCTCACGACGGCCGGTGCCGTGCTCGGCGTCGCAATCGCGATCGAGGCGCGCGTCCCGCATGCGCGGGCGCCCTCGGCGAAGCACGCGTGGTTCAACGTGCGATACATGTTCGCCATGCTCGTGTTGCTGGCATTGCTGCGGCCCTTCGCGCTCGGCGTTGCGCTAGGCATTACACAGACACTGGGCGGCGGATGGGTGACGTTTCGCGAGGGAGCGGCGGGCTGGTGCGAAGCGTTTGCCGCGGTGCTGCTGACCACCGATCTGCTCGAATACCTCTTTCATCGCGCGCAGCATCGGTTCGCCGTGCTCTGGCGCATGCACGAGCTGCATCACAGCGCGACGCATTACGACGTCACGCTCGGCTACCGGCACTTCTGGCTGGAGCCGCTCATCAAGACGGCGTTGCTGTATCCGCTTGTCGGCATCGTCTTCAAGACACCGACAGGTGTGGGGATGGCAGTGGGCATGGTGTTTCTCGTGAACCACCACGTGGCGCACATGAACCTGCGGTTTTCGCCGCGACGGTTCACTCTGCTCGTGAGCCATCCGCAGTATCACCGGCTGCATCATTCGCGGCATGCCGCCGACTACAACCGCAATTTCTGTGACCTGCTGCCGCTGTGGGATGTGGTGTTCGGCACGCTGCACAGGCCGCGACCCGACGAGTTTGTCGAGATCGGTCTGGATTCGCATGCGGCGCCACGGAGCATCGGCGATGCGCTGCTATGGCCCTGGCGCCGTGAATCACGTGCGTCGTCTGCCGCATCTGGTCCGGCGGCAACGGCTGAAGCCGCCGTTTCGGGGCTTGCCGAGCGCCGTTAGCCGCGCTCGCCGGTATCGACGCCGGCCTGTGCCGCGCCTTCCAGGAAGCGTCGCGTTGCCTCGAACGACTGCAGCATCTGATCGGGCCACGGCGTTTGCAGCATGACGGCCTGGTGGTTTTCGAATGCGGCAGAGAGGAGCTTCGCGAGTTCGGGCGAGCGCAGATGCCGAAGCAGCACGCTGACCGCGATGGCGGTTGCCTGGCTTGCGCCGGCTGTTTGCAGTTCGGAAGTGGTGAGTGCGGCGAGCTGTTTGTTGATGTCCATACGATTGCCTTCAGGTTTCGCTGCGCCGATCGGCCGGCGCAGCGGTCCCGATTTTGACACGGACCGGCAGAGCGGCCACGCAGTGGTGCCCGGAGGCGTCGCCACAACGGCTCGCGACGGCGCTCAATGCCGCGAGTACCACCCGTGCCGCCGCACGTCGATCAGCCCGAGCCGGAGCTTCTTGCGCCGCCATTGCTCGAGGCGGTAGTGTCCCGCGACGAAGACCGCGGCCATGGCGAGCGCACACGATCCCACGACGATAGCCATCGTCTCGTTCATTGCAGTTCTCCGTAGACGGTTTGGCGGACGCGCCGTTACTGGAGATACTGACCGCCGTTGATGGCGATGTTCGCGCCCGTCACGAACCCGGCCTCGCGCGAGCAGAGGTATGCGACGAGCGCCGCTACTTCGTCGGGGTCGCCGAGTCGGCCCACCGGAATCTGCGGGATGATCTTCGTTTCGCGGATCTCTTCAGGCACGGCCATCACCATCTTCGTTGCGATGAAGCCCGGCGACACGGTATTCACCGTGACGCCTTTCTTCGCCACTTCGAGCGCCAACGCCTTCGTGAAGCCGTGCATGCCGGCCTTCGCGGCCGCATAGTTGGTCTGCCCGAAGCCACCCTTGCTGCCGATGATCGACGAGATGTTGACGATGCGCCCCCAGCCGCGCTCGACCATGCCGTCGCATACGGGCTTGGTCATGTTGAACACAGAATCCAGGTTGGTGCGCAGCACGGCGTCCCAGTTGACCTTGTCGAGCTTCTTGAAGCTCGCGTCGCGGGTGATGCCCGCGTTGTTGATCAGGATGTCCACCGGTCCCACTTCGCTCTGGATCTGCGCGACGCAGCGCGTGCACGAATCGAAGTCGGCCACGTCGACCGGATAGGCGCGGAACTGCCGCCCTTGCGTTTCCATGCGAGCGAGCCACCCTGAGGCATCGGTGTTATTCGGAGAGCAGGTGACGACCACGGCGTAGCCCGCGTCGTGAAGCCGCGTGCTGATCGCTTCGCCAATACCGCCCATGCCGCCCGTCACTACGGCGATCTGCTTTGCCATCGGTTTTTCCTCCAAAACGGCGGCACCGCGAGCATGGGCACGCGACACCGCCTTCGGCCAACACACGAATTCGCACCGGCGCGAGCAAAGCGCCGGTGCCCCGATATGCAATCAGCTTGAAATAAGGAATCCTGTCTTTGCAGGACGAAACAAGAAGCACGGGCGTGAGCGCCCGTGCTTCGTTTAGCGCTTTGCCGTGCTGGCGGCGGCTTGCTCGGCGCTGCGCCGCGCAGCCTTCGAGGCCGCGGTGGTGAGCGCTTCGAGGTTGCTTTCGGTGACCTGCATGGCCTGTTTGCTGGCCTTCTGCAGCGTGTCGTAGAGCGTGGACGTGGTGCCGATGGCCGACTTCCATGCCGCGATGGCGGCTTCGGACCCCGCCGGCGCGCTCTTGCCCGCTTCTTCGACGAACGCCTGGAAGCGTCCGTTATAGCGCTCGTACTGCGCTTCCGCGATTTGCGCGAGCGAGGCCTGCGTGGCCGACGCGATGTCGAACACATGGCGGCCGTAGGTCATCGCTTTCTCGGTGAGCGGCGCGACGAGCGCGGCTTGCAGCGCGATCCATTCCTGCGGGTTGGCCGAGCACTCGACCGCCTTGAGCGCATTGCCCTGCGCGTCGGCGAGATTCGATTTCGCCGCCTGCAGGTTCAGCGAGGCGAGTTTTTCCGCGCCTTCGAAGAGCGCGTTCGCGAACGCGAAGAACGCGTCGGCATTGGCTTTCTGTGCGGTGACGATCTGGTCCTGACCCGGTAGAGCCATGATGAAACTCCTCTAGAGCCGGTGCCGCGCGAGCCGTTGACGATAGCGGCGCGCATGGCGACGGCGGGTGGCAATGTCGGGACGACGATGCACGGCATGCATGGACGTCACGAGCGATGAAAACTGATCGAACTTCGTGTACAGCAAGTCGGCTGCGGCGAGTCAGGGGCGGCGCAGCCGCGCGAGCGCCGCGCCTTCTCAATGAGAGCGGTCGAATGCCTTCAAGAAGGAATCGCCGTCGCTCGTCAGGCGGGCGCGACGTTGGCCGCAGGCCAGTTCTTCCAGCGAGACGAGCTGCCGTTCGAGCAGCGCGTCCAGTTCGGCGCGGCTGAAATCGACCTGGTCCGGCGCCTCTTTAACCAGCATCAAAGTGGCGAATTCATGTGGACTCAGCATTGCGTCTCCAGTGTCGGGTGTGCCGGGTTTGGCTTTCCCAGGCAGGAATTACCTGAAAACCAATGGGGCAGGAAAAATCGGCTAATTCCAGTAAATCGGCGTATCTCGGCAACGGGAGTGCCATGATAACCGCACAATTTTGGAATGCAATATCGGCGGTACATTTTCTTGCATCGGGACAAATGGCGCCGTATTAATCGAACGAGCGTACACCCGTGCCGCAAGGGCACGTCGGGCGTAGGCGTCCGACGACGCTCGGCGCCCCCGCGATTATGTATGACGAATTCAATTCAAATGGAATAATAGTACTTTATCGCGCGGAAAATGCTGCCGGGCGGGGTTTTAATGTAGGGCTGAATTGAGTAACTTTTATTACATCGATGCGGAGTTTTCTCGCGACCGATTACGCATATCCTCATATGCGGGCATTCGCTCGTTTGCAGAATTTCTGTTCGCTTTTACGGCTGGAAAGGGACGCGCAAGGCGCAACGGCTTCGCTGCCCCTTCAAGGCAGCAGGGCGACCGCACCGGCGCGCCTCGTGCCGACGGACCACGTTTGCACGCGCCACCATGCGGGCAGCAGGGCGCGTACGTCGGCGCGCGAGAAGCGATCGTCGAGCAGGTACACCACGCCGCGATCTTCCGGCGTGCGGATCACGCGGCCCGCGGCCTGCACGACTTTGCGAAGGCCGGGGATGAGATAGGTGTAGTCGAAACCGGCGCCGTAGAGCTGCTGCATACGCTCGCGCATCTGTTCGTTGACGTCGTTCACCTGAGGCAGGCCCAGCGTCGCAATGAAGGTGCCGATGAGCCGCGTGCCGGGCAGATCGACGCCCTCGCCGAAGGCGCCGCCCAGCACCGCAAAACCCACGCCGCAGCCGTCCGGTACGAAACGCGCGATGAAGGCCTGTTGCGCTGCTTCGTCCATCGTGCGTGACTGCAACCAGACAGGCGCATGCGCATGCCGCGACGTGAAGACGTTCGCCGCGCGTTCCAGGTAGTCGTAGCTGCTGAAGAAACACAGATAGTTGCCGGGCTGTCGCGCGAACTGCTCGCCGACCAAGTCCGCAATGGATGCAAGCGAGCCTTCGCGGTCGCGATAGCGCGTCGAAATGCCGCCCGTCACGTAGACGTCGAGCTGCGCAGCGCTGAACGGCGACCCGATGTCGACGCTCACGGTCTCGTCGGGCAGGCCGAGCATGTCGGCGTAGTAGCCCGAGGGCGCGAGCGTGCCCGAGAACAGCGCGACGCAATGCGCCTGCGCCATGCGCGGTCGCAGCGCGCCGGCCGGCACGACGTTTCTCACGCAGAGCGTGGAGCGCTTGCTGCGCGCGCCGCGTACGGCGTGCGGCGGGGCGAGCGTGACGTCGAAGAGCGAGTGCTGATCGAAGCGCTCGGCAAGACGTGCGAAGTGCAGGGCGTCGAAGTAGAACCGTTCGAGTTCGGCGTCGTGCGGCTGCGGATGTTCCGCGAAGTAATCGCCGATGGTGGCGCAGGCCTGCTCGAGCGCGGCGATGAGGTCGGCGGGCAGCGTGTCGCCCGCGCGATACGACTCCTGCTGCGCGGCGTGCAGCGCATTCCAGCGCCGATGCACGCGCATGAGCGCATTCGCGAGCGGCTTGGGCGCACGGCGCCGCACGGCGTCGAGCCGGGTCTGCACGAGTTCGGCCGAATACATGCTGCGCGCACGGTCGGGCAGGTTGTGCGCCTCGTCGACGAGCACGCCGACGCGCCAGCCGTTCTGTGCGCCGAGCATGGGCAGCAGGGCGCTCACGTCGAAGTAGTAGTTGTAGTCGCCCACCACGACGTCGCTCCAGCGCACCAGTTCCTGGCTCAGGTAGTACGGACACACGCCGTGGTCGAGCGCAATGGCGCGCAGCGCGGCGCGGTCGAGCCGCCTCGCGGCGACGGCGGCGTGGCGCGCGGCAGGCAGCCGGTCGTAGAAGCCGCGCGCGAGCGGACACGATTCGCCGTGGCACGCCTTGTCGGGATGCTCACAGGATTTCTCGCGCGCCACGAGTTCGATCACGCGCAGCGGCAGGGCCGCGGTTGCGTCGACGGCTGGGTCTTCGGGTGCGCCCTGAGCTTGCGCGAGTCTTTGCAGCGTATCGAGCGCCAACTGTCGCCCGGAGCTTTTCGCCGTGAGGAAGTAGAGCTTGTCGAGCCCCGCGCGCGGACACGCCTTCAAAAGCGGAAACAGCGTGCCGATGGTCTTGCCGATGCCTGTGGGCGCCTGAGCGAGCAGGCAGCGTCCGCTTACCGCGGCGCGATAAACCGACTCCGCGAGCGTGCGCTGGCCGCTGCGAAAGTCGTCGAAAGGCAGGCGCAGCGCGGTGAGCGCCGCGTCGCGCGCGGCCCGATGCGCCATCTCGGCGCGGGCCCACGCGAGGAAGCGGCTGCAATGGTCGTCGAAGTGCGCCTTGAGGTCGCTCGCCGTGGCGGCTTCCGTCAATACGGTTTCGCGCTGCGTGCCGATGTCGTAATAGACGAGCGCCAGTTCGATGGCATCGAGCCCGAGCTTTTCGCACAGCAGCCAGCCGTAGATGCGCACCTGCGCCCAGTGCAGCGCGCGATGGTTGTCGCGCATCGCATCGAGGTCGCCGCGGTAGGTCTTGATCTCTTCCACGCGACGGGCCAGCGTGTCGTAGCCGTCCGCGCGGCCACGTACAGTGAGTTCGCCCCACGTACCTGACACGGCCACCTCGGTTTCGTAATGCGCAGGGCGACGGCCCGCGACGACGAGGTGGCCGGCGCGCCCTTCGTCCGCGGTAGGCGAAGGCGTGAAGCGCAGATCGAGATCGCCGCGTTTGGCGGTGTACTCGCAGAGCGCGCGCACGGCGACGGTCCAGCTCATGGCTGCGGCTCCCAGGCCGTCGACGCGCTGTGCGGCGCGGCTTCAGCCGGCATCTGTGCCGTTTCCTCCCATCGCACGTGCAGCACCGACACCGGCATGCCATGCGCGGCGCAGTATTCGAGCCAGCGCAGTTGGTTGTCCTGCAGACGGTCGCCGGGGCCTTTCACTTCGATCAGCGCATAGCGCCGCTCGGCAGGCCAGAAGCGCACGAGGTCGGGCAGCCCCGAGCGGTTTGTCTTCAGGTCCGCGAGCAGCCGTTCGAACCACAGCCGCAGATGCGCGGCCGGAAAGCAGCGCAGCGCAAGGTCGAGCAGTTCGGGCGTCAACATGCCCCACGCGACGAACGGCGACTGCATGCCGGCCTTCATCGTGAAGTGGGCCCTGATGGTCTGCACGTACTCGCCCGACTCGAGTTCGGCGAGACACGCGGCGAAGAGCGGCGCGCGCCGGGCGACGAAGTCGGGCGCATGCAGATCGGCCGGGCCGCGCTGGAACGGGTGAAAGAAGGCGCCGGGCAGCGGCGCGAAGAGCGCGCGCCAACACAGCAAGCCGAAGAGTGCGTTGATGAGCGTGTTCTCGACGTAGAAGGCCGGCGCATCGGACGAGGAGAGCCGCTCGCACGCGATGTCTTCGACGCGCGTTGGCCGCTCCGGCGCCAGCACCTGTATTTCGTCGCGTACGAGAGGCGAGCCGGAGCCGGTGTTCTGGCGACGCACGCGGCTGCGTTGCAGGCGCGCGAGCGTGCGGGCGTTGCGCTGCGCTTCCTCTTCGCTCTCGGGCGCTGTGGCGATGTGCTGCGCGAGAGCGAGCGCGTCGCCGCGCCGGCCGAGCGCTTCGAGCACGCGCACGCGCCGATAGCGGGCGCCCGGATAGCGGCAACGCTCGTAGACTTGCAACGCCAGGTCCCAGTGACGGCGCCGCTCGCCCTGCTGACCGATGGCGAAGAGCAGCTTTTCGCGGCGCGTGTGCAGCCAGGCGTTGTCGCTCGTGCAGTTTTCGGCGGCTTCCATCAGCGCCATCAGAGCGTCGGGTTCGTGCGCGCTCTCGAGTGCGTCGCGCAAGGCATCGAGCGCGAGATAGACGTCCACGTCGGCACGCGTCTGAAACGCGCGCGACGTGCTGTCGAACGGCACGGCCTCGTAGCGCATCACGCCCAGGTCGGCGAGCACGAATTCCGACCAGTCCTGATGAAGGTTGCCGAAGAAAAGCAGCCGCAGACGCTCGCAGAGCGGCGCGACGGCAAGGCGAAAGACGTGATCGTCCGCAGCGGGGCGCCAGTGGCGGTAGGGGCAGGCGATGGAGGTGTCCCGCGTGTCGCCCTCCCTGTCGGGTAACGCGTGGCGCAGCGCCTCGACCAGCGCGGCCTTCGTCATGCGCCCATGCCCGGGCGGCGGCCATGCGGTGGGCGGTTCCTGGCCGTTGTTCTGACCGGACGCGCCCGCCGCTACGGACGGCAGTTCGCCGCGCGTCAGCAGCGCAGCGAGTTCATCGACGGCGAGCAGCGGCTGCGCATCGATCCAGCCCAGCGCGACGAGCGGTTGCGCCGCCGTCACGGGGCAGCCGATCTCGTCGTAGCGCAGCCGGGTCGTGCGAAAGAGCGGCCCCTGGCGCATGAGCATGCGTGTGAGAAGCGCCTGCGACGGTCGCTCGAGCATCTCGAATCGTTCGATGAAGTGCCGTTCCTCCGCGCCGAGCAGATCCGCCGAGCGGGCGCCGATCCACGCGAGCGCCCGCTGGAAATTGGCGAGGTAATAGAAAGGGTCCGAAAGGGGCGGGCGCACGCTGCGACAACTGTATGGATATACAGCTATGATAGCAGCCGTCGCGTGCCCGGAGGCGCGCAGCGGCCACTGAAGGAGAACGGCATGAAGTTGATCGACATCGACGGGTTGCAGCGCACGGCGCTCGCATTTGCCGAGGCGCGCGGCTGGCGCAGGTTTCACAACCCCAAGAATCTGGCGATGGCGCTTTCCGTCGAGGTGGCGGAACTCGTCGAGATCTTTCAATGGAAGACGCCGGAAGCGTCCGCCGCGGTGATGGAGAGCGACGAGCGCGAGCACGTCGAGCAGGAACTGGCGGACATCGCCATCTATCTGTCCGAACTCGCGAGCGTGCTGGACGTGGATCTCGATGCCGCCGTGCGGGCCAAGCTGGAACTCAACGCTCGCAAGTATCCGGCCGCGGGCGGCGCGAGCGGCGCTTGATACCGACGCGCATGGATTCGGGGCGAGGCGGCCTTCGCCTCGACTGTCCCGACGCACACGAAGCCTTGCCCATGCGGGCGCGGCGCGCGATGTCCCGTCGGCTACAATTGCGGCTCCCTGAAACGGAACAGCAATGAAAATTCGCACTCTCTGCGTCGCCGGCCTCGCAACCGCTGTCACGCTCACGGCCGGATGCGTCGCGCTCTACACGAACCCGGGTCAATGTGAAGCGGTCATGCGCGAGCGGCTTGCCGAGACGTCGCTGGGCGCGATGTCGGTGACGCATACGTCCGTGGCGTATCGCGGCTCGCGCGTGGTCGTGGAAGGCGAGTTGCCGCGGCCGGCGTCGGCGTCGGTGGCCGCGTCGGCGCCGATGGTCGCGTCTGGGGCCGAGTCGGGAGCCGAGTCCGCGGAGGAGAGCGACGAGTCGGACGCAGGTGCTTCGGCTGCGAGGGCGGCAGCCGGACGGGTGTCGGCTGCGTCGGACGTAACGCGCGCATCGTCGGCGACAGGCGCGGCAAGCGCACCTGAGGCCGCCAGTGCGCCGACCTCGGGGCTCAAAGCGTGGTTCGCGAGCTTTAAGCACAAGCCGGGCAAACCCATCGCCGCGGAGTGCACGTTCAACGAGTCGGGGCTTGCGTCGTTCCGCTGGCTCGCGCCGCCCGAACTCGCGAAGACCACGGCGGACGAAGACTGACGGGCTGGCCACTGCCCGCTGCATCGAGCCATCGACCATTGCGCCGCGCGTGCCGGCGGGGCGCACCTGCCTCACCGCCCACGCCTGCCTGCCCCTCGCCAACCCCGGTGCTACGATCGTTTCGTTGCGACGAGGGAGGGTGACATGGACGGCTATGTGACACACCAGATCGAAGGCGCATCGGTGGACATCGACGTGGTGCCTGCCAAACCGCGCGGATTCTGCGCGCGCTTCCGGATCTTTCGCGACGCGACAGACGCGACCGCGTGGCATCAGGTGCATGTTTCGGGCAGCGTGTTCGAGACGGCGCAGGCGGCCGAGGAGGCTGCCTTGTCGATGGCGCTCGAGCAGGTTCTTGCGCGTGGTTCGTAAGCGGGCGTGAGGGCGTCGCGGCGTTTGAGTTGCGACGCCTGGCTTGCGCGCAGCACGTCGCATCGGCAAGGCGCCGCGCTATCGCGCCCGTGCCTGCCACCTCAGGCGAAACGTCAGCCGTAGCCGGTTTTTGCCATTCGTCGTTGCGGACCGGTAGAATGGCAGGTTGATCCACGGATAGAGGCCGTGGTGTAGCCGAAGGATTACCCGAACATGACTGATTTCTATCAACGTCTTGCCACACGGACGGCCGCTCTGTTGATGGCAGGCGGGCTGGTCGCCGGCTGCAGCTCGCCGACGCCGGGTGCTATCGATTACCGCAGCGACACGAGGGCCAAGCAATCCACGCTGGCCGTGCCGCCCAACATGCTGGAGGAGACTGCCGACCAGCGCTCGCTGCCCCCGCAAGGCGGCGCAACCACGCTCTCGCAACTGGAGCAGGTTCAAAAGGCGGCGCCGCAATCCGGCACCGTTGCCGTCGTACCGGCCGTCTCGGGCATGCATCTGCAGCGCGACGGCACCGAAAGCTGGCTCGTCGTGGACAGCAAGTCGCCCGACCAGCTTTGGCCGCAGATCCGCCGCTTCTGGCAGGAGCAGGGCTTCCTGCTCGTGGTCGATCAGCGCGATAAGCGCGTGATGGAGACGGACTGGAACGAAACCCATCCGCAGATCAACGAAGGGTTCATCCGCAACACGCTCTCGAAGGCCATGGGCAATTCGTACGTGGCCGCGGAGCGCAACAAGTACCGCACGCGTCTCGAACAGGCGCCGGACGGCGGCACTTACGTCTTCATCAGCCAGAAGGGTTTGCATGAAGCGCTCTCCGGCCCGAACAACGAGACCAGCAAGTGGGTCGAGAGGCCCAACGATCCCGGCCTCGAAGTGGAGTATCTGAAGCGGCTCATGGCGTCGCTGCAACTCGCCGACTCGCGTTCGGCCTCGGGCGACACGCAGGGCACGCCCATCGCGACGCAGGCGCCTGCGTCGGGCGCGGCGAAGTCCGCTGCGGCCGCAACGGCGGCGCAGAACGCCGCGCTTGCCGCGCAACAACCGTTGCCGGAGGAGTTGAGCAAGGCGACGTCGGCGCAATACACTGCGACGGAACTCACGCTGGGCGAGCCGTATGACCGTGCGTGGCTGCGCGTGGGTCTTGCGCTCGACCGCAGCAACTTCACCGTCGACGACCGCGACCGCAATCGCGGCCTGTACTTCATCCGCTACGTCGATCCGAAGGACATGAGTTCGGCCGAGCAGGGCTTCTGGAGCCAGGTGTTCCATGGCCGCAAGGAGAAGGTCGCCAAGCAGTACCGCGTCAACGTGCGGGCCGTGACCGAGAACCAGACGCGCGTGGCCGTGGTGGACGACAAGGGCAACGTGGACACGTCCGCGCCGGCCCGGCAGATCATGAGCCTCGTGGTCGATCAGTTGCACTGATCGAAGATATCCGTCGAAGTAGTCGTCCGGCGCTTGCGCCGGACGCGCTGAAGAAGACCGCAAACCCGCCTTGCTTTCGCAGGCGGGTTTTTTTTGTGTCCGCGTTTTCGTTCTGGACCGGGCGGCGAGAGAACCAACGCCTGCCGTGTAACGTGACGTTACCCCGTAACGTGTCCGCGACGCCCGCCGTCGCGTTTGTCGCCGTCACACCTTTTGCAGCCGCTCATTCGCTTCGCAATCAATCACTTGGCGGCCAATCCCGGACGCGTTTTTCCGCTGGCATACAAGCTGCTTTTCAGAGCGCGCAAGCGTTTTGCGCCCCCGCGCAGCCTTGTGCCTGATGTCGTTACACGAGAGCAGTCGCATCGACGTGCGAGCGCATGCGCGTAAGCGCGCCACGAATCGACACCGTCGCGCGTCCCGGCCCGCGAACCGGCGCGCGTTGCCCGACGACGACTTCCGCGAAGCACCTGGAGCGCTTTCGCGCGAGGTCTCGATGGCCCCGTCGCCTATCCTCGTAGGGCGACGGTTTTGCCCGCACTCCGATGGAGTGCGGGCTATTTTTTGTCTGCGGGCCGAGTCGTCGCCTACCGAGCCATGACGGTGACGACCACGTGCAGGATGAACGACGGTCCATAACAGGGCTGTCCGTCGCTGTCCTCGATGCGCCAGATCGACGCGACCGTGCAGCTTTCCCTGGGTGCGGCAAAGTCGACGGCGAGGCGCACCGGCTGTCCCGGATGGGTATCGGGAATCGCAATCTCACGATGCAGGCTCGACAAGTGCGCATCGAGCACTATCTCCAGCTCGGTCTTGTGCGGCGTACGCCGCGCCATGACGTACTCACCATCGACCCGCACGAGGCGCCTGCCCGACCAGAGGCGTTTGCCCACGTTCTGAATCTCCCACACTTTCTGGAACACTTCGCCAGGCAAGACAACGGCGTGGTCCGGAGTGGTGACGTCAGCATTAAAAACGGCGACATCCTGTGGGTCGTGCACGCCCGTCGCCCGATTGGTAGGGGCTACCGGTGCTCCTTTCGTTGGTGCGCCCCCCAGGTCGGCGTAGTAGCGGAACAGTAGCAGCGGCGACACTTCAATGGCCTTCGCAAGTTTCACCAGCGTCCGGACGGACGGATCTTGCGCAGCCCCGCCTGCGAGTCCGTAAAGATACGTTCTCGACAAGCCCGCCTGCCTCGCAATGGCGGTCATCGATTTGCCAAGTTCCCGACCTCGGCGGGCGATCAATGCGCGAAGCGTCTCCTGCTTTTGTCGCACGTGCTTCTCCTGCAATAGCGTGCAGCTCGGTGGGTTGTTCGCCAAAAAGGACACTTTGCTTGCCACGGTAAACCACTGCATCCCCAGAATACAAGCGCAAGACGACTGTCCGGGCCAACGGGCGCCAATCGAATATCGACGTAATAGTTGGCCCGTAACTCAATTCGACGTGAATTGGAGGCTGTAATGCGAGGCATTCTGAACTGCGCGGAGAGTATCGCTCGAACGGGCTTTGGAACGATGTCAATGACGCCGACGATGATGGAGAGCTATGCCTTACTGATCGATGGCTTTTCCGCAATTACCGATGAGACTAAACGAAGTTACTGCTTCGTCGACGAGACCGACGGCTTCCTCCCTTTTGGTTCGGAGTACGCCCATACGAAGGCCAACCCCGATCTTTGCGAGCGCTTTTGCTACTGGCACGCGCATAGCGCCAAACGTCAGTTGCATCCCTTCAGCCAAACGCGCTATTTAAGCGCTGCTATAGCCTATGAGCGTGAGATCTGCGGTCTGGCTCAGCGTCTTATCGACGGAGTTTGTCAGGAATTCAACGCTCCATCATTCCCGCCCATCCGTGACAGTTCCTACCTCCAGCTGTGTGTTTATGGCTCTTCGCATCCAGGCAGTGAGCGCCAATTCGCGCAAGACCCCCATGAAGACGGTCATCTGCTGACGTTCATTCGGCCAACGCTGGATGGGCTTGTCATCTTGCGGGGTAGATCGCTGGAGCCCGTTCGCCTGCTTGAAAACGAGCTGGCTGTGTTGTCTGGTTCGCTGCTAACCCAGTTGTCGGATTGTGCGATTCCCGCGACCTACCATGCGGTTCTGAACCCCGCTCGGCCACGCAAACGGAGTTCGCTCATTTACTTTGCGAATCCCGATGGCACGCAAGAATTCGTCGGCTTTCGCCGGAGGCAGCGAGTCGATTTGTTCCGCGCGATGAACGACCGCCACACAGGCTTCGGCAACAAGCCGATCTTCCAGCAACCGGAGCTGGCTTGACCTGCACACAATGAACGGTTCGCCGCCATCGCTGTTTCTTGAGGGGTTTCTGCTAGGTGCCGCCCTGTTCTCTGCGCCCGGACCGAAAGACACCCTGGTTATTCGCCAGGGTGTCAGTGGCGGTGCTATCTGGGGCATCGTTATCGTATGCGTCGTCGCCGACGCTCTTCTGATCATCGTGGGCGCTGCCGGTGTCGGCACGCTACTCGACCATCACCCTCGCATCGTGTCGTTCATTCTGTTTGCCGGAGCAGCGTATCTCGCGTGGTTCGGCGGGCAGCGCTTCGTCGCATGCGTCGAGAACAAGTCCATGCCGAACATGGGCAACGGCGCAATATGCGCCCATCGTGGTGTGCTGCGCACGGCCGTTGCCCTCAGCTTCGCCAACCCGTATGCATGGCTGGATACCGTGATTCTCATCGGCTCCACGGGAGCAGCCAAGCCGGAAGGACAGCGAGTCTCGTTCTTGATCGGCACCATCGCCGCATCGAGTATCTGGTTCACGCTCCTCGCCGCCAGTAGCCGCAAGCTTTCGGGACTCTTCAGGTATCCGGTGGCGTGGCGCTGGCTTGACGGGATCATTGCGCTACTGATGGCATACCTTACCGTCGGGTTACTGCACGATTCCGCGCGTCTCTTCTAGTACCGAGTGTGAGTGACCGACGGCCGCTGATCGCTTGGGCAGCAGGCATGTTCAGCGCCCTGGCGGTTTGAGGCAAGCGCTTTCGACCGTGGCCGCGGCGTACCTCACCCGCGCGTTTCCCCCCGGCACGGCGCGGACGGTTCACGTCGCTGCAGCCCCGGCATGCGTCGGATCGCGCCGGTGGCGAGGGCCGTGCCCGCCAGAATCACGCCGCAGCCTGCGAGCATGCCCGCGGATACGTGCTCATCCAGAAAGAGCGCGCCCCACAGAATGCCGAACACCGGAATGACGAACGTGACGGTCATCGCGCGTGCCGGCCCAGCCGTCGCAATCAGATGGAAGTACATGACGTACGCGATGCCCGTGCACGCGACGCCGAGCGCGATCACGGCGCCCCATGCGTCGAGCGGAATCGGTGCCGAGGGCCATGACGCGATGGCCGGCGGCACAAGCAGAACGGTGGCGCCCGTCATCGTGCCTGCGGCGACGGTGAGGGCGTCCACGCCGGTCAGATACTTCTTCGTATAGTTGGCCGCGATGCCGTAGAGCAACGTCGCGCCGAGCGCCGCTGCTGCGGCAAGCGTCGTGGCGAACGGCGAAGCGGCCGATGCCGCCGCGCCTGCATGCGGCGTCGCGATCTGATCCCAGACAAGCATGAGCACGCCCACGAAACCCAGCGCCATGCCGACGCTGCGCAGCGCGCCGAGCCGGTCCTTGAGCCACACAAACGCGACGAGCGCTCCCCACAGCGGCGTGGTTGCGTTGATGACGGACGTCACTCCGGCCGACAGCGTGAACTCCGCATACGAGAGGAGGCAGAACGGCGCCGCCGAATTGAGCACGCCGACCACGACGAGCGGCAGGGCGCGCTCGCGCAGCGTGGCGACGGCGTCGCGCGCGGGACGTCGCGCGAACAGCACAACGAGAAGGAACAGCGCGCCGATCCCCACGCGCACGGCAACGAGCGGCGCCACGCCGAAGCCGGTCACGCCGACGCGAATGAACAGGAAGGAGGCGCCCCACAATGCGGCGAGAATGACGAGCTGGAAGACGTTCTTGATATTCATGAGGGGTGCGCCGCGCACGGTTGAGTCACGACGTGCGACGCATGGTATCACCGGGCATGCGGCCGACGTTTCAGCCCGCGATGAAACAGCAAGATTGCGGGCGGCGCTTTAGCGCGAACGTCCTTCACTGCTCGTCGCGGCGCAGCCCGATATCGTGATCGGATCAGTGCGGAATCATCCCTGGCAGAACGTACTGCTGAATCCACACGAGAATGCCGAGCAGGATGGTGAGCAGGATCGAATGCTTGAACGTCTTCGCGAAGACGTGGCCTTCCTGGCCCTTGAGATGGGTGGTGGCCACGCCCGTCGAGATGTTTTGCGGCGAGATCATCTTGCCCATCACGCCGCCCGACGAATTGGTCGCCGCCATCAGCACGGGATGCAGGTCGAGCTGGCGCGCGGCCACCACCTGCAGATTGCCGAAGAGCGCGTTGCCCGAGGTATCGCTGCCCGAGAGGAACACCGCCACCCAGCCGAGGAACGCGGAGACGAGCGGAAAGAACGCCCCCACCGACGCCACGCCGAGACCGAGCGTGTAGTTGAGTCCCGAGTAGTTCATGAGATACGCGAGCCCCACGATCGTGGCCACCGTCAAGATGGCGATGCGCGTCTGGACCCAGGTATCGACGATGGCGCAGCCGAACTCGCGCGGCTTCAGTCCCACGACGAATGCCGTGATGATCGCGGCCACCAGAATGGCCGTGCCCGTGGCGAGCGGCTGGAAGTCCCACACCGCGCCATACGGTGCGTTGTAGAGCGTGATGTAGACCGCCTTGTCGAGGCCGGGCCACGGAATCTTGACGTCGCCGATCGCGAAGATCTTCGCAACGGTCCACACGATCACCACAGCCGACACGATGAGCCACGGGTACCAGCCCGCCATGCCGCTGATGTCGCCGCGCACTTCTTTCTCGCGGTCGACGTTGATGGCGAACTGCGGATCCGGCAACGGCTTCCACACGCGCACGAACGCGATCGTGAGGATCAGCGAAACGAGCGAGGAGAGCACGTCGGTCAAGCTATAGCTGATGTAGTTCGACGTGACGAACTGCGTGAGCGCGAACGAAAAACCCGAAACCAGCAGCACGGGCCACACGCGCAGCATGTTGCGAAAGCCCGCATAGACCGCGATCACGTAGAACGGCAGCAGCAGCGCAAAAAACGGCAACTGGCGGCCGACCATCTTGCCGAGCGTGTCGGCGGGCAGGTGGGTGACCGCACCCAGCACCGTGATCGGCACACCGAGTGCGCCGAACGCGACGGGCGCGGTGTTGAAGATGAGCGTGAACGTAAGCGCTTCGAGCGTCGGGAAGCCGAGCAGGATCAGCAGCGAACTCGTGATCGCGACCGGCGTGCCGAAGCCCGAAATGCCTTCGAACAGCGCGCCGAACGAGAAGCCCACCACGACGAGTACGACGCGCCGGTCGTTCGGCATGTTGTCGAGCAGCCACATGCGGAACGCCGCGAAACGTCCCGAGCGCTGCGCGATGTTGTAGAGCAGGATCGCGGCGAAGACGATCCACATGACCGGCCAGATCGCGAACACGGCGCCGGCTGCGACGGCATTGAACGCGAGGCCGACGGGAAACCGCCAGCCGAAGATGGCGACGACAAGCCCCACGACGAGCCCGGCGAGCGACGCCTGCCACGCGGGCCGCCGCGCCCAGCCGAGCAGCACGAGCACGACGACGATGGGAAGCGCGGCGACGATGAACGACGGCAACAGCGCGTTGCCGATAGGGGTGAGCAGTTGATGAAACATCCACGTCTCCTTCGTTGTTGTTCGAATCGTCGCGAGCACGGGGGACCGTGTGCGATGGAACTGAAGCAGGACGGGTGGCAGGCCGCCACTTGCGCCCCGTGCAGCGTGTGCAGACGTCTTTTAAGGCGGTGTTTCAATAGCCATACGCAGCATAGGAGACGGACGTGCTGCGTCAAGCAGGGAAACTACGGGAGGCTTCGCGCGAGGCCGCGTCAATGATGACGACCACCGTGGCCGCCGTGCCAGCCGCCGCCATGCCAGTAACCGAAGCTGAACGATACCGACGGCCCCCATCCGTACCAGCCCCACGGGTAAGGGTAGTAAGCCGGATAAGCAGGCCACGCCGGATAAACCGGCACGGGCGCGACCACGACAGGTGGCGGCGCGTAAAGCGGAGCGGGATATTCCGTGTCGGGCGGTGGAGCACTCTGCGCCGACGCTGCCGGCGCCGCAGAAGAGGGTGCGCGGGAGGAAGAGGCGGACGAGGCCGCAGACGGTGCGAGCGGCACCTCGCGTTGCGTGGCTACGGTCGGCACCGGCGGCGCGTAGTAGTACGCGGGGTAGTACGGGTAATAGTAGTAGCACCCGGACAGCGCGAGCAGTGCGCCGGCGCTGGCAAGGCGGGCCGTAGCGGGGAACAGCTTCATGTTGAGGCGCTCCTTCTCGATGCTTCTCGCCGCTTGATGTCAGGACGATGGCGCTGCCGCTGGTCGACGCGGTCTGCGAGGCCGGGCCTGCTACGCGCGGCGCATAGGTGAACGTGTGTCGTGCCGTGTGTCGAACAGATCGAGCATACGCCGCCGTGCACGCGTCGCCTATCGCAACGCCTTGGCGCCCTGTTTCACATCATTTCAGCTGCGCCGTCCCCAATAAAAACGCGGCGCACCCCGTGTTCGGGTGTGCGCCGCGCGAATCTCCCTGATGGGTGCTGCCGCCGACGATCGTTGTGCTATTCGCCTCTAATCCTGCCGGGCGCTTCCGCGTCTTGCGTTACTTGCCTACCTGATTGCCGATGATGCCGCCCACCGCCGCGCCGCCCAGCGTCGAAAGCGCATTGCCGCCGATCGCTGCGCCCGCCACGCCGCCTACACCTGCGCCGATGGCCGTATCGCGCTGTCGTGTCGTCATGTTGTCGCAAGCCGAGAGGGTCGCGGCGAGCGCTACCACTGCTGCCAGCACACCCAGCCGTGCACCCGGATGCCGAGCCGCTTTCATGATCGCTACTCCTTCTTGTAGAAGATTCGGTGCCGGCGGCAGGGCCGCCCCGGCACTTGATGAAACGATCTTATCGACGAGGGCCGTATCAGGGTGTGTACGCTTGTCAGCAGATTGTCGGATCGGTAAATAAATGTTTCGGGCGGTGGCGATACAGCGTTGTTTCGCTGCATCGCACACCGCCCGAATCGAGCTGCACGTGAGATGGGCGCCGCCCTCGCTTCGCGCCGCGCTGCGAAGCGCAAGCTCAGCGCGAACGTACCCGCTGCGCAGCCTTGCCGACGCTTACGTCATTGCCGCTGGTAGATTTCCGCGCCTTGCTTGACGAACTCCACAGCCTTCACTTCCATGCCTTTCTTCAGCGCTTCGTCGTCGCTCAGCCCTTCTTTTGCGGCGTATTCGCGTACGTCCTGCGTGATCTTCATCGAGCAGAAGTGCGGGCCGCACATGGAGCAGAAGTGCGCGACCTTCGCCGAGTCCTTCGGCAGCGTCTCGTCGTGGAACTGGCGTGCCTTGTCCGGGTCGAGGCCCAGGTTGAACTGGTCTTCCCAGCGAAACTCGAAGCGCGCCTTCGACAGCGCGTTGTCTCGCACCTGCGCGCCGGGGTGCCCCTTCGCGAGATCCGCCGCGTGCGCCGCGAGCTTGTACGTGATGATGCCTTCCTTGACGTCGTTCTTGTCGGGCAGGCCGAGGTGTTCCTTCGGCGTCACGTAGCAGAGCATCGCCGTGCCGAACCAGCCGATCATCGCTGCGCCAATGCCCGACGTGATGTGGTCGTAACCCGGCGCGATGTCGGTGGTGAGCGGTCCGAGCGTGTAGAACGGCGCCTCGTCGCACCAGTCGAGCTGCAGGTCCATGTTCTCCTTGATGAGCTGCATGGGCACGTGGCCCGGGCCCTCGATCATGGTCTGCACGTCATGCTTCCACGCGATCTGCGTGAGTTCGCCGAGCGTCTTGAGTTCGGCCAGCTGTGCTTCGTCGTTGGCGTCGTAGATGGAGCCGGGACGCAGCCCGTCGCCCAGCGAGAAGCTCACGTCGTACGCCTTCATGATTTCGCAGATCTCTTCGAAGTGCTCGTACAGGAAGCTTTCGCGATGATGCGCGAGACACCACTTGGCCATGATCGAGCCGCCGCGCGACACGATGCCGGTCATGCGCTTGGCTGTCATCGGCACGTAAGGCAGGCGCACGCCGGCGTGGATCGTGAAGTAGTCCACGCCTTGCTCGGCCTGCTCGATCAGCGTGTCGCGGAAAATTTCCCACGTCAGCTCTTCAGCTTTGCCGTGCACCTTTTCGAGTGCCTGATAGATGGGCACCGTGCCGATGGGCACCGGGCTGTTGCGAATGATCCATTCGCGCGTTTCATGAATGTGCTTGCCGGTCGAGAGATCCATGACCGTGTCGCCGCCCCAGCGGATGGCCCACGTCATCTTGTCCACTTCCTCGCCGATCGACGACGTCACCGCCGAGTTGCCGATGTTCGCGTTGATCTTCACGAGAAAGTTGCGGCCGATGATCATCGGCTCCGTTTCCGGGTGATTGATGTTCGCCGGAATGATGGCGCGGCCGCGCGCCACTTCTTCGCGCACGAAGTCGGGCGTGATCTCCTTCGGCGCGTTGGCGCCGAACGCCGTGGCGCCGAACGCCGTGGCGCCGAACGCCGTGGCGCCGAACGCTTGGCCCGGATGCTGGCGGCCCATCATCGCGGCCAGCTTCTCGCCGTTCGGGCCGCTCGCGCGCAGGCTCTCCAGATATTCGGCGCGGCGCTGGTTCTCGCGGATCGCGATGTATTCCATTTCCGGCGTGACGATGCCCTGGCGCGCGTAGTGCATCTGCGTGACGTTGCGGCCCGCTTTCGCGCGGCGCGGCGTGCGATGCAGGCCGGGAAAGCGCAATTCGGCCGTGGCGGCGTCGGCGGCGCGCTCGCGACCGTAGGCGCTCGAGAGGCCCGGCAGCGCTTCGGTGTCGCCGCGTGCCTCGATCCAGCGCTGGCGCAGCGCAGGCAGACCGGCGCGAATGTCGATGCGCGCTTCGGGGTCGGTGTAGGGACCGGAGGTGTCGTAGACGTAGACGGGCGGATTCTTCTCGCCGCCGAACGCGGTCGGCGTATCGGCCTGGGTGATTTCGCGCATCGGCACGCGGATGTCGGGTTGCGAGCCGGTCACGTAGACCTTGCGCGAGTTCGGCAGCGGTTCGACGGCGGCGGCGTCCACACGCGCGTCAGCGGAAAGGAATTTTGGATTGGCGTTCATGCATCTCTCCTGATGTGGGTTCGCTACGCAGGAGACGAAATGAACGTGGACGGATTTCGCGAGAAGAGGTGGCCCGAAAGCCGATGAAACCGAGGCGAAACCCGGACGCTTCCCTGCGCTGGCATTATCCAGATCAGGTTCAAAGGGTATTTCTCACCCGCAGCAGGCATCGCCGAAGCGATGCCCGACGCAGGACCCCCGCGCAAGCAGCCGTCAAGATACACCGGGCGGTTGCCCGTTGGCAACCCGTCTTCCACCGCTCCTGCAATGGCGTGGGCATGCGTCGCCCGGCCTTCGCGGCGCGCGAAAAACTGCGCTGCGCCGCGGCAATTTCATGATGACGTGTCGTTAGCCGCTTCGGGCTGATACAGGATCTTGTCCACCTTCATCGCTTTTTGCACGCCGCCCGGCGTGGTGAAATGAATGTGTTCGCCGCGCTTTGCACCGAGCAGCGCGTGGCCCGCCGGCGAAAACACGTTGAGCCGGCCGTGCGCCACGTCGGCCTGCGGCGGGTACACGACCGTCCACGTCATGGATTCGCCCGTCTGTTCGTCGAGCAGCACGACCTGCGATCCGATCGTCACCACATTGCGCGCAATCTCATGCGCATCCACGATGGCCGCATGCTCGAGCAGTTCGTCGAGGAGCGGTTGCCGTTGATGTGCGAGCGCGGGCTCGGCCGCGAATTTCGTGAGGCGGGCCACTTCGAGCTCAGTCAGATAGCAGATCTTTTTCTTCTTCACAGCGGTTCTCCTGTTCGATCCAGAAAAGAAAGCTTGCGGATGCGAGTGGCCCGGAGCCCGATCGGCCGGCTCCATAAGCTTGAGGGAGGGCTGGTTCAGATCGGGCGCCGGGCGGGGGAGAGCGGCGCGGCGGCAAGACCGGCAAGGCGCGCTCGCGCGAACGTACGGCGAACACGCGTGCCCGCCATACCCGTTCGGTAATGGCGATGCATGAGGCGCGATGTTCGGGTACGGGGCGCGGGCATGGGAGGAGCGGACGTTAGCGCAGGCGCGTATCGCGCGAGGCATTGAGCAGACGGAACGAATTCATCATAGCACCGCGCCCGTATGCCGGCTGGTGAGCGCGTCGGCGGTCGTCTTTGCATCGGGGCAAATTTTTTTTGCGGACGCTGTCATAAGTGGCCCGCACCGCCGACCAACGTGCAGTTTCCTCAATTGGAGCGGGCCATGCAGAGTAGAGACGGATGGATGAGCACGAGGCGCGTAGGGGCGTTCGTGCTCGCGTGGGCGGTGAGCGGCGTGGCGCAGGCGGCATCGCTCTGCTCGGCGCGCAGCCCGGCGCATCGCGTTGCACTGGTCGAGCTCTATAGCAGCGAGGGTTGCAGCAGCTGCCCACCCGCGGACCGCTGGCTGAGCCAGTGGAAAGACGGCGGCGCGGCGAGCGGGATCGTACCGCTCGCTTTACACGTCGATTACTGGAACAGTCTCGGCTGGACCGATCGTTTTTCGCAGCACGGCTTCACGGAGCGGCAACAAAGCCTCACCGAGCGCGCTGGGGGCCATCTCGTCTATACGCCCGAAGTGTTCGTTTCGGGGCGTGAACTGCGTAGCTGGTCGCAAGACACGAGTTTCGATGCACGTATCGCGCAGGTGCGCTCGCAGCCTGCCGAGGCCGACGTCACGATCACGCTCGAACCGAAAAATATCGATTCGGCATCCTCAGCAATGAATTCGGCGGCATTGACGCAACCGATGCGCGCCATGCTCGATGCGCGATTCACGGCCCACGGCGCAGGCGAGCATGGTCCGTTGGAAGCCTACGTTGCGGTCTACGAAAACGCGCTCACGACGCAGGTGCGTGCCGGCGAAAACAGTGGCGCGACCTTGCATCACGATCGTGTGGTGCGCGAGTGGATCGGCCCCGTCGCACTCGATGCCGGACACGCGCAAATCAGGCGCGAGATCGACTTGCCGACCGATGCCCGCAACGCACCTCGAGCCTCGCGCGGATCGTTCGGTGTAGTCGCTTTCGTCGAGGACGCAACGAGCGGCGACGTCCTCCAGGCAGCCGACCTACCTGCCTGCCACTGACTGGATTTTTCAAGGAGACCGATATGGCCACACCCAACACGAGCGCCCGCGAGTTGCATCGCGACGCGCCTGCCGGGAAAGGCGCGCATCCGCCCGGCGTCATTCATCCGCTGTGGCTGCGCCTCACGCACTGGCTCAACGCGCTCACCGCGCTGGTGATGATGTTTTCCGGCTGGCGCATCTATAACGCGTCGCCGGTATTCGCGAGCTTCAGTTTCCCGAATGCCGTCACGTTAGGCGGCTGGCTGGGTGGTGCGCTGCTGTGGCACTTCGCGGCGATGTGGCTGCTCGTTTTCAACGGACTCGCTTATCTCGCATTGAATCTCGCCACGGGGCGGTTCGCGCGCAAGTACCTGCCGCTCACGCCGCGCGCCATTCTGCGCGATCTTGCGGGCGCGCTTACCGGCAAGCTGTCGCATGCCGACCTGCGCCACTACAACGCCGTACAGAGGGCCGCGTATGTGTTCGTCATCGTCGATCTGATCGTGCTCGTGCTGTCCGGGCTCGCCGTCTGGAAGTCGGTGCAGTTTCCGCTCCTGCGCGACGTGATGGGCGGCTACGACAACGCACGCGTCGTGCATTTCGTCGCAATGTCGTTAATGGCTGCATTCGTCGCCGTGCATCTCGTGATGGTGGCAATCGTTCCGCGCTCGCTTGTCGCGATGTTGCGCGGGCGTTAAGGAGAAGCGTCATGAGCATGGAAAACAGGAAGACGGTCGCGAAACTCGACCGCGAGTCGATTCTCATCGACGCGCGTCGCGAACTCGCCATGCCGGCGCGCCGCGCGTTCGGCAAGCAGTTGATGAGCCTGGGCAGTCTCGTGATGCTGACCGGCTGCAACGTGACGGACGAAGACTCGGTGAATCACTTCTTGCGTGCAGTTTCGCGTTTGAACGATCGCGCCCAGGCCGCGATCTTCGACCCCTACCGCCTTGCGCCTACTTACACCGAAGCGCAGATCACGCGGCCGTTTCCGTTCAATGCCTACTACGGCATCGACGAAGTACCCCACGTCGACGCGTCTGCCTACCGTCTCACGGTAAGCGGTCTCGTTACCGGCAAGCGTGTGTGGACACTGCCGGAACTCTACGCGCTGCCGCACGCCGAGCAGATTACGCGGCACATCTGCGTGGAGGGCTGGAGCGCAGTCGGACGCTGGGGCGGCACACCGTTTCGCGAGTTTCTGCGGCGCGCAGGCGCGGACACGACGGCGAAGTACGTCGGCTTCAAATGTGCCGACGACTACTACGAAAGCATCGATATGCCGACGGCGCTGCATCCGCAGACGCTGCTCACGTTCGAGTACGACGGCGAGCGCCTGCCGGCGAAGTATGGATTCCCGATGAAATTGAGAATGCCCACCAAGCTCGGCTACAAGAACCCGAAGCACATCGTGGAAATCTTCGTTACTAACACGTTCCCTGGCGGCTACTGGGTCGATCAGGGCTACAACTGGTTCGGAGGCTCCTGACGCGCGCGGGCGGCGACGCGCAGGCGATCGAAGCCGCCCCGGACGGCAGGTGCTTCAGAAAGCCCGGCTGCGCATGGTGCGTAGCCGGATACACACACCTCATCACAACCCATGGAGTGATCAACATGAAAACGCTGAAGAAGATGACGATGGCAGTCCTGACGATTTCGCTGATGACCGCCGGCGGTGCCGCATTCGCGCAGGAAGCAAGCGGCGCGATGGCCCATGACGCCATGTCCCACGACGCCATGTCTCATGACGCGATGTCGAAGGACAACATGAAGCACGACAAGATGGCAAAGAGCGACAAGATGAAGAAGGGCGACGCGATGAAGCACGAAGCGTCGGGCGCCATGAGCAACTAAAGAAGAGGAGGTCAGCGCGACCGACTCGTTGTTTCGGGGCGCGCTGTCATGCAGGAGCCGGGGTTTACCCGGCTTTTTTATTTTGATCGAAAGAAGTGGTAAGGCATTGCCGAACCGGCAATGAAATGATGCGCCTTGGAGGCGGCTTTTTACATGGTTAAGGTATTTGAACGAGATGTAAATGGAATATTTGTATTTTGTAATTAATAAGAAAGGCGGCGGTAATGTATTCCGCTGGAGCCGCGTCAAATAAGGCTGTAGCGGCGGCGTTCATGCACGCCACATTAATTGTGACAATGGGGCGTTTGGCCTTTCGAGGGATTATTCTAAAAAGTGTATGTTGTCATCAAAAAAAGTTTGACCGCCCATTTTGAAGTGACTATCTTTGCACCCCATCCAGTCCGGCGCGCAACTTTCGGTAAGGCTCTGGAACATGGCGTGCGCTCCCGCAATCATTGTCGGCCGCCATCGCTTCGCTATCGTGCGTCGGGCTCCATTGCAGTCGATTAGTACCACTATGTAGTACGGCAGGTGCGGTGGTTACGGAAAAGTGCAGTTCACGCAGGGAGGTGTGAAGGTGGTCTCGAAAGTCGAAGGGCAGTTTCCTGCCGCGGCGGGTCGGCTGGCAGGACAGGGGCGTCCGCGCCAGTTCGGTCGCAAGCAGCAAAGTCCCGCGCGCCGTTTCGGCGGTATCGCTGCCGTCATCCTTCTGCACGTCGTACTTGTCTATGCGCTTCTCAACGGCCTTGCGACCAAGGTCGTTCACGTCATCCAGCATCCCATCGAAACGAAGATCATCGAGCCGGTGAAGCCGCCGCCTCCGCCGCCGCTGCCCGTGGTGCAGCTGCCGCCGCCGAAGTTCGCGCCGCCTCCGCCGCCGTTCGTGCCGCCGCCCGAGGTGCAGGTGCAGGCGCCGCCGCAGCCCACCATCACGCATCAGGCCACGCCCGTGCAATCTGCGCCGGCCGTTGCGCCGCCGGCACCGCCTGCGCCTGTGGCCCCGGCCAAGCCCGTGAGCCACGAGATCGGCGTGGTGTGTCCGAACTCGGATCAGGTGCGTGCTTCGATGACGTACCCGAAGGAGGCGCAGGAAAACAACATCACGGGCGACGTCCTGATCGAATTCGTCGTGGACCCCGAAGGGCACATCACGAACGAGCGTGTCGCGCAGTCGGCGGATCCGGTTCTCGATCGCGCTGCGTTCAACACGGTGAGGCGCTTCAACTGCATTTCTCAAGGCCAGGCTGTCCGTGTACAGGTTCCGTTCTCGTTCAACTTGAACTGAACACGCCGCACGTGCGGTACCGGTAGCGATTGATTAACGAGTCAGGTTGTACAGGTTCAACGGACAAGTGGAGTGGATATGAACAAGCGTACTCTCGCCGCTCTTGCGGCAGGCATCGTGATCGCCGCAGGCGCGGTGGATACCTTCGTGGCGCCGCAGGCAGCGTGGGCCCAGGCGAGCGATGCGACAGCTACGGCACAGGCTGCGCCTCAAACGGCTGCACCCGCTGCCGACCAACCTGCGCCGCCGCCCGCGCCGGCCAGCACCGAAGCGGTCGAGAATCCCTATGGTCTCGGCGCCCTCTGGAAGAACGGCGACTTCGTCGCGCGTTTCGTGCTCGGCCTGCTCGTGGTGATGTCGATGGGCAGCTGGTACATCATGATCACCAAGTTCTTCGAACAGTTCCGCGCCAACCGCCGCGCGAAGGCGGCCGACGAACAGCTGTGGGCCGCGCCGTCGCTCGCAGAAGGCGCAAAGCAGCTCGAAGAATCGTCGCCGTTCCGCTTCATCGCCGAGACCGCGATCGAAGCCGGCGAACATCACGACGAAGCGCTGCTCGAAGCCGTGGATCGCAATACCTGGATCGACGTCTCGGTCGAGCGCGCCATCACGAGCGTATCGAACCGCCTGCAGGACGGCCTCGCGTTTCTCGGCACGGTGGGCTCCACGGCGCCGTTCGTGGGCCTCTTCGGCACGGTGTGGGGCATCTATCACGCGCTGACGGCCATCGGCATCGCAGGGCAGGCGTCCATCGACAAGGTGGCGGGCCCCGTGGGCGAAGCGCTCATCATGACGGCCATCGGCCTCGCAGTGGCCGTGCCCGCGGTGCTCGGCTACAACTTCCTCGTTCGCCGCAACAAGTCGGTGATGGAGCGTGTGCGTGCGTTCGGCGCGCAACTGCATACGGTAGTGCTGGCGGGCGGCAAGCGCCCGGCGCGCGTCGGCGCCAAGGCGCAGCTCGTCGAACAGGCGGGGTAACGAGCCATGGCCATGACCGTCGGAGACGCAGAGAGCGACGAAGTCATCTCCAACATCAACACCACGCCGCTCGTGGATGTGATGCTCGTACTCCTGATCATTTTTCTGATCACGATTCCGGTCGTCACGCACACGGTGCCCCTGCAATTGCCGAAGGAGCGTATCCAGCCGCTGCAAACGCAGCCGAAGAGCATCGAGATCGCGGTGAACCGCGATGGCGATTTCTTCTGGAACGAAACGCACGTGGACGCGCAGACGCTGCTGGATCGCCTGAAGACCGTATCGGTGCAAACGCCGCAACCCGAAGTGCACGTGCGCGGCGATCAGAGCACCCGCTACGAGTTCATCGGCCGCGTGATCACGGCGTGCGAGCGCGCCGGCATCGCGAAGGTTTCATTTATCACTGAGCCGCCCGCGCGCGGCGGCTAGGAGTCGACGATGGGGATGAACGTATCTTCGGGCGGCGGCAGCGAACCGGAAGTGATGGTCGACATCAACACCACACCGCTCATCGACGTGATGCTGGTGTTGCTGATCATGCTGATCATCACCATTCCGATCCAGATGCACGCCGTGAAGATGGACCTGCCGGTGGGCAACCCGCCGCCTCCGCCGAAGCAGCCCGAAGTCGTGCAGATCGATATCGACTTCGACGGCACGACGACCTGGAACGGCACGCTGGTGCCCGACCGCGCGGCGCTCGAAGCGCGGCTCGCGCAGGTGGCGGCCGAGCCCGACCAGGCCGAGATTCACCTGCGCCCGAACCGGCTCGTGCCGTACAAGGACGTCGCCGCCGTGATGGCTGCGGCACAGCGTGTGGGCGCGACGAAGATCGGGCTGATCGGCAACGAGCAGTACATGCAGTAGGTGTGGCACGTCACAACAGCAAAGCACACCCAGGCAATTCGCAATCGAAAGAAAGGCAAGGCACCGATGACTCATCAATGGTTCAGGGTGGCGCCAGTGCGCCGGGCCGCGATCGCGGCCGCCTTCGGCGGACTGTGCGCGCTCGCGGCGCTGCAATCGGCACAGGCTGCCGACACGTTGCGGCCCGACGTGGCGAAGCCGCTCAACGCGGCGCAGGACCTGTATCGCGCGCACAAGTACAAGGACGCGCTCGCGAAGATCGCGCAAGCGGCGGCCGTGCCGGACAAGACGCCCTACGAGGACTACATGGTGCTCGAAATGCGCGGCGCCGCGGCGATGGCGGCAGGCGACGACGCAACGGCGGCCCAGGCCTACGAATCGCTGCTCGGCTCCGGCCGGCTCAGCGCCGAAGACGAACAGCGCACCACGGCCGCGCTCGCCGGCATCTACTTCCAGCAGAAGAACTACGCACGCGCCATTGCCACCGCGCAGCGCTACCAGAAGGCAGGCGGTGCGGACCCGCAGATGCGCACGCTGCTCGTGCAATCCTGGTACCTCTCGGGTGATTGCGCAAACGTGGTCGCATCGCTGAAGTCGAGCGTCGATGCGCAGACGCGCGCCGGACACGCACCCGAAGAGGCGCAACTGCAACTGCTCGGCACCTGCGCGCAGCGCGTGAAAGACGACGCGTCGTACCGTGCGGCGCTCGAAAAGCTCGTTGCGTATTACCCGAAGCAGTCGTACTGGGACGACATGTTCCACGCCATACGCGCGAAGTCCGGCTATTCGTCGCGTCTCGACATCGACACGTATCGGCTGCGCCGCGCCACAGGCGCCCTCAACACGCCCGAAGACTACATGGAGATGACGCAGCTCGCGATCGTGGCGGGAACGACGGCCGAAGGCAAGCAGGTGATCGATCAGGGCTTCGCGTCGGGCGTGCTGGGTCACGGCGCCGACGCCGATCGCGAGAAGCGCCTGCAGGCGCTTGCGGCAAAGCGTGCGCAAGGACCGGCGGACAGCGCCAATCCCGTGGTACCCGTCGACGCCGGTTTCAATCTCGTGTTCGCGGGCCAGGCGAAGCAAGGCATCGAGCAGATGGAAGCCGCCATCAAGAAGGGTGGTCTCGATCATCCGGATCAGGCGCAACTGCATCTGGGCGAGGCGTATTACATCGCCGGCGAGAAGGCGCGTGCGGTGCAGGCATTCCGCGCAGTGAAGGGCACGGATGGCTCCGCGGATCTCGCAAGGTTGTGGCTGCTCGTGGCCGCGAAGTAATCGTGGGCCGGCTGAACGCTTCACGTTGCCGTATGAGCGTGACTGAAGTGAAGAAGGGGAGATGAAGACGTCGCGAACCGATCGCTGCATGCGCAAGTCTGGCTCGGCGCACGCGCGACGAATGGGTTTCACGTGGCTTTAAAGCGGCCTATGTTCGCCCTTTAAAGCCGCGGGAAACCCGGCATTTCAGTGTGCCGACAGGCGAAAGCCCTTAGCCATGCGAAACATGATTTGCTTTTATCAAACAAATTTTGACTACGGGATTGTGTCTTGCTATGGTTTCGCCACTCGATAACAAGGCACGCGCCGCGGTACACGCTGTGGCGATCGGCAGCAAGATTCGGGCGCTTCGCCACAGACTCCGATACACGCTGGCGGAAACGGCGGAAGCGGCGGGCATCTCGAAGCCCTTTCTTTCGCAGGTCGAACGGGGGCATGCCACGCCGTCCATCACGTCGCTGGTGGGCATTGCGGAAGCGCTGGGTGTGAACGTGCAGTACTTTGTCGAGACACCGAACGAAGCACGGTCGGTATGCCGCGGCGAAGAGTTGAAATTCTTCGGGTTCGCGGATTCGGCGAATCTGTTCGGACGCCTGACGAATCTGTCGGACGACCGTAAGCTGGAAGCCATTCTGGTCAGGATGCCGGCGGGACAGCAGCCTTCCGAAGTGACCACGCATGCAGGCGAGGAGTTCCTGTATGTGGTCCGCGGACAGCTCTCTCTCACGCTGGAAGGCACGACATTCGGATTGCAGGCGGGCGACAGCGCGCATTACGCGTCCACGGTGCCGCATGGATGGACGAATACGGCCGCTGAAGAAACCGTACTGGTCTGGGTGGGCACGCCCAAGTTGTTCTAGCCGTACGCAATACCCCGTCGTTTTGTGCGAGCTTCGCTGTGCTCGTGACTTAGGATTGCTGAACTGTAAGTGTTGATTGTCGTGCTCACGTCATGCGTAGGGCGCGCGGCCGGGTATTGCCTGTTTCCGGCTCTCGCGCATTTAAGTCATGCACACGGCAATAACGCGATCAGACGTAGTGATTGGGTTTTGAAGCGGGAAGTTCTTGCAGTACTTGTTTTTGGCGTCTGGGTGAAGACGGGTGACCGGGCCTGCGAAGCTTGAATTCGGCGAGCGAAGAGGACGGATAGACCGGTTTGGGATAACAACTTGACCTTATTGACTGGGTAAAGAAGGGGAATATGAAGCTAACTGTTCTAGGATCGGCCATCCGAAAGATACTATGGGCCGAAATGGCATTGACGGCGGCACTCGGCACGTCCGCCTTCGCCCAAACGCCGCCGGCCACCACCGGTTCGTCGAACGCGGCGCCCGCCGCCGATGCCCAACCCGCCGCTGCCGCGCCGGCAGCCGCATCGGGTGCGGTAACGGCTGGAGCACCGGCCGTCAAGAAACTGCAGAAGTTCGAGGTAACAGGCTCGCTGATCCGCTCGGCGGACAAGCAAAGCAATCTCGAAGTGCAGACCATTACCGCGAAGGACATCCAGCAGAGCGGCTACACCACGGTAGCCGACTTCCTGCGCGGCACCGCGGCGAACTCGGCAAGCAGCTGGTCGCAGAGCACGATGAACACCTCGGCACCGGGCGGTGCGGGTATCGCGCTGCGCGGCCTGAGCGAAAAGTACACGCTGGTGCTCGTCGACGGTCAACGCGTGGCGAATTACGCGCAGGCGGTCAACTTCACCGACACGTTCTTCGACGTCAACTCGATTCCGCTCAACATCGTCGATCACATCGACGTCGTGAAGACGGGCGCGGTTTCCGTGTACGGTTCGGACGCCATTGCGGGCGTGGTCAACATCGTCACGAAGAAGAACTTCCAGGGACTGCAGATCGACGGCCAACTCGGCAAGGCGCAGCATCCCGGCGACGGGCAGGGCAGCTTCAGCGTATTGGGCGGTTTCGGCGACCTGAATTCCGATCGCTTCAACGTGACGGCGGCCGCAAGCTACTACCGCGATAGCGGTTCCACGCTTGCCGATCGCGACATGACGAAGAACCAGGACTTCACGCAATATCCGGGCGGTCTTGCCGCGCCGCTCGGCCCCAACCAGCAGTCGTACTGGGGCCCCGCCGGCTCCACCACAGCGCTTTCCCCGTGTCCGCCGGGCAGCAGCGCCGCGAATACGGGCGGCGCATCGTGTACGTACAACACGGCTGCCGGCACCTCGCTGATTCCTGCTACCACACGCCTCAACGCGAAGGTGCGTGCCACCTTCAAGATCGACGACACCACCGAAGCCTATGCAGGCTTCTGGGCAAGCCGCGACGAGACCGTTCAGCTCGTCGGCCCCGCCGCGCTGTCGAGCACGTCGAACTTCTTCACGCCTTCCACGGGCAGCGTGACGCAGCTTTCGCGTACGGTACCGGCCTCGAACCCGTTTAACCCGTTCGGCGTGCCGACGCCGATCAACCTGACGTTCCCGAACAACGTCGGCGTGGCGGATACGGTTTCGACGTACTGGATGGCATCCACGGGCGTGAAGGGTTCGTTCGACACGGCGAAGTTCGGCTCGTGGGACTGGTCTCTTGACTACGGCCACTCGCAGAGCACGGTCGACTCGACGTTCACGAACCGCCTCAACGTGGCGGGCGTCGAGAACATGCTCGCCAATGGTACGTACAACTTCTCGAATCCGGCTGCGACGCCGAACGGCCTGAACGGCGTGTTCAGCGACGACAACCAGCAGGCCATCTCGAAGCTCGACAGCGTCATGGCGAAGACGTCGACGACGAACCTGTTCACGCTGCCCACGGGCAACGTGGGCTTCGGTATCGGTACGGAATTCCGTCACGAGTCGTCGCTCATCAATCCGCAGACGCTGGCAGGGCAGGGCATCATTTCGCCTGCGAACGTGCAGACCGTGGACGCGTCGCGCAACGTGGCGGCAGCGTTCTATCAGGTCGACATTCCGATCCTGCACAACCTCACGTTCACGCACGCGGGTCGCTACGACCACTACAGCGACTTCGGCGGCGCATTCTCGCCCAGCTTCGCGCTGCGCTTCCAGCCGGTGCGCATGCTGACGACCTACGCGTCGTACAGCCGCGGCTTCCGCGCCCCGACGGCCGTGGAAAACTCGCAGGCGGTCTATCTGGGCCACCAGAACCTCGTGGACCCGAATGACCCGAGCGGCGTGCCCACCAAGCACTTCACGACGGAGCAGACCACCGGCAACCCGAACCTGCAGCCTGAGCACACGAAGAACTACAACATCGGCTTCGAGCTCTCGCCGGATGCGACCACCGACATCGGCGCCGCGTTCTACAAGGTGCACATCGACAGCGTGATCGGCACCGCCGATCCGAACGCCGTGCTCGACCAGAACGATCCGTCGAAGGTCATTCGCAATCCTGACGGTACGGTGCGTTACATCGTGCAGCCGTTCGTGAACCTCGGTTCGCTCGATACCGACGGCTTCGACATGAACTTCCGCAAGGCGGTTCGCACGTCGCTGGGTACCTTCACGCTGGCCGGTGACTGGGCCTACGTGTGGCACTTCAAGCTCAACACGCCGGGTGCCCCCACGCAGGACTTCGCGGGCAACAACCTCGCGCTGCTGCAGCCGTTCGGCGCAAGCAACCCGCGCTGGAAGGGCAACACGAGCCTGAGCTGGGACTACCATATGTTCACGACGACGCTCACGTGGCAGTACACGGGCCCGTACACGAACGCGGTGGCCGCGGAGTTCGGCGACGGCGGCACGCTTTCGGTGGCGTCCTACAGCCAGTTCAACCTGATGGCGACGTACCGCGGCATCAAGCACTGGACGATCTACGGCGGCATCACGAACCTGTTCGACCGCAAGCCGCCTTTCGACGTGGAATGGCAAGCCGTGCCGGATATCACGGGCTACGATCAGTCGCTGTACACGAACCTCGGCCGGTTCTTCCAGGTCGGCGCGACGTACCGCTTCTGATGCTCTGACGGCCTCTGCCGATGGACACGCTGCTTCCCGCCCGGAAAGAAAAAGGCGGGAAGCAGCGGATCGAGTGACCCATGACGAAACTCCAGATGTATCGCGTATTTCGCACGATGTTCCTTCGGCTAGGCGCCGTCGCATTTGGCACGATGCTCGCGGCGCACGGGCTGCCTGCCGAAGCCAAACCGTTCCTTGCCCAGTTCGGCAATCCGAAATATCCACCGGATTTCACGCACTTCGACTACGCCGACCCGAACGCGCCGTCCAAAGGCACGCTGAATTTCCAGAACTACAACGAGCTGCAAAGCTACGACTCGCTCAATCCGTTTCTCGTCACGGGCGCGGCCGCGCCGGACATCCAGAACCTGATGTTCGATACGCTGATGCAGCGCAGCTGGGACGAACTCGCCTCCGAATACCCACTCATTGCAGACGACGTCGAAGTGGCGGCGGACGGGCGCTCGGCCACGTTCCACATCAACCCCGCGGCGCGCTTTTCGAACGGCGACCCCATCACCGCAGCGGACGTGAAGTATTCGCTCGATACGCTGAAAAGCCCGCAGGCTTCGCCGCTCTTTTCGTCGCAGTTCGCCGTGATTAAACGTGCAAGCGTGGTGGACCGCCTGACGGTACGGTTCGACTTCGCCGATGCATCGAGCGCGGCGCCGCTCATCGCGGGCGACCTGCCCATCTTCTCGCCGAAGTGGGGCATGCGCCCCGACGGCACGCGTCCCCCGTTCGATCAGATCTCGAACGTGCCGCCCATTGCGAGCGGCGCGTATCTGATCGAGCAGCGGCGCAACGACAAGCAGATCACCTACCGCCGCAACCCGCACTATTGGGCCGCGAATCTGCCTACGCGGCGCGGCATGTTCCGCTTCGAGCGCATCAATTTCCGGCTCTATCTCGACCAGTACACCAAGCTCGAAGCGTTCAAGGCCGGCAACGACGACACGGACGTCGAGTACAGCGCCACGCAATGGGCGCGCAAATACGTCGGCAAGAACTTCAACTCGGGCCTGCTGGCGAAGGGACTCTTCCCCGATGGGCCCCCGCAGATGCAGGGCTTCCTCATCAACACGCGCAAGCCGCAGTTCCAGGACGTGCGCGTGCGCGAGGCGCTCGCGCTCGCGTTCGACTACGACTGGATGAACCGCTTGATGTTCTACGGCCAGTACGTGCGCACGAACAGCTACTTCGAAGACACGCCGTTCGGCGCCACGGGCATGCCGGGACCGAAGGAACTCGCGCTGCTCGAGCCCTTCCGCAAGGACCTGCCGCCGGCTGTGTTCGGCCCGATGGTGCGTCAGCCCAGCACGTTGCCGCCGGGTTCGCTGCGCGCCAACCTGCGCCGCGCGCGTGAACTGCTGGCCGAAGCCGGCTGGCACTACAAGGACGGCGCCCTGCGCGATGCGAACGGCACGCCCATGACCATCGAGATCATCGACGACCAGCCCGGTATGGACCGCCTCATTATTCCGTACACCCAGGCGTTGCAGACACTCGGCATCAACGCGTATCTGCACGAAATCGACGCGGCGCTCTATCAACGCCGGCTCGACAACTTCCAGTACGACATGACCACGTTCATCTATCCGCCGGTCACGATTCCGGGCGTCGAGCTGCTGCGCCGTTTCGGCAGCAAGGCCGCAGGCGAGGTCGGATCGGAGAACTATCCCGGCATCCGTTCGCCCGCCGTCGATGCGCTTGTGCACGCGGCGGTGAGCGCCACGACGCTCGACGATCTGGAAACGGCCACGCGCGCGCTGGACCGCGTGCTCATCAACGAGTACTACCTCGTGCCCCAGTACTACATGCCGAACGCGCGCATCGGCTACAAGACGACGCTGGGCTTTCCCGCCGTGTTGCCGAAGTCCTACCAGTACGAGGACTGGGTGATCGACTACTGGTACTGCAAGCCGCAAGGTGCGGCACAACCCGGCACCACGGCCGCAGCGCATTGAGGACCACCATGCTCGCTTACATCATCCGACGTCTGTTGCTCATGGTGCCCACGTTGATCGGCGTCGTGACGCTGACGTTCGTCGTGACGCAATTCGTGCCGGGCGGCCCTGTCGAGCAGGTCGTGAACCAGTTGCGCCACGGCGCGCATCACGGCGAGGGCGGCAGCGGGGGCGGCGGCTATCACGGCAGCCAGGGCGTGAGCCCCGAACAGATCGAACAGATCCGCAAGCAGTTCGGCTTCGACAAGCCGCCGCTCACGCGCTACCTCATGATGCTGAAGAGCTACGCGACGTTCGACCTCGGGCAGTCGTACTTCCAGCATCAGAGCGTGTGGAGTGTGATTCGCTCGAAGCTGCCCGTCTCCATCACGCTCGGCTTGTGGACCGTGATTCTGACCTACGCCGTGTCGGTGCCGCTCGGCATCGCGAAGGCCGTGCGCAACGGGTCGCGCTTCGACACCGTGACGAGTGTGCTGGTGCTGGTGGGCTATGCGATTCCGGGTTTCGTGCTCGGCGTGCTGCTGCTCATGCTGTTCGGCGGCGGCACGTTCTGGCAACTCTTTCCGATGCGCGGCATTACTTCGGATAACTTCGAAAGCCTCTCCGCGTTCGGCCAGGTGCTCGACTATCTCTGGCACATCGTGTTGCCCGTCACCGCGGCCGTGGTGGGCAACTTCGCGATCGTCACCATCCTCACGAAGAACACGTTTCTCGAAGAGATCGGGCGCCAGTACGTGTTGACGGCGCGCGCGAAGGGCGCGCCCGAGCGCGACGTGCTGTGGAAGCACGTGCTGCGCAACGCCGCCATTCCGCTCCTCACGGGTTTGCCCGCGGCCTTCGTGGGCGCCTTCCTGAACGGCAACCTGCTGATCGAGACGCTCTTTTCGCTCGACGGCATGGGCCAGCTTTCGTACGACTCCGTGATTCGCCGCGACTACCCGGTGGTGCTGGGCTCGCTTTTTCTGTTCACGCTGATCGGCCTCATCACCAAACTCATTGCTGACGTCTGCTATGTCATCGTCGACCCCCGCATCCAGTTCGAACGGATGGACCGCTGAGACGGACGCGGCCTTGCCGGCCGCGTCGCTTTCGCCGCCCCCCCACATGCCGCAATCGCCGTCGCCGTGGCGGCGCACGTGGCTGCGCTTTCGCAGCCAACGGCTCGGCTACTGGAGCCTCGTGATCTTCGTCACGCTGTTCGCCATCAGCCTTGTCGGCGAGCTGATCGCCAACGACCGGCCGCTCGTGGTGCGCTACGAAGGGCACTACTACTTTCCGATCGTGAAGGACTACCCGGAAACGCAGTTCGGCGGCGACTTCCCTGCGAAGGCCAATTACCTCGACCCGTACATCCGCTCGCGCATCACGTCGAACGGCAACTTCGCGATCTATCCGCCCAACCATAACCACTACGACACCATCGACTACTTCGCGGTGCGCCCGTTTCCCGCGCCGCCGTCGTCGTCGAACTGGCTCGGCACCGACCAGTTCGGCCGCGACGTGCTCTCGCGCCTGCTGTACGGCTTTCGCGTCTCGGTGCTGATGGCGCTCGCGCTCACCGCGTCCGGCGTGTTCTTCGGCGTGCTGACGGGCGCGTTACAGGGCTTCTACGGCGGCCGCACGGATCTGATCGGCCAGCGTCTGATCGAGATCTGGAGTTCCATGCCCGATCTCTATCTGCTCATCATCTTCGCTTCCATCTTCCAGCCCACGCTGTGGCTGCTGTTCGTGTTGCTCTCGCTGTTCGGCTGGCTCGTGCTCTCCGACTACGTGCGCGCCGAATTCCTGCGCAACCGTTCGCTCGACTACGTGAAGGCCGCGCGCACCATGGGCCTGTCCAATCGCGAGATCATCTGGCGTCACATCCTGCCCAACAGCCTCACGCCGGTCATCACGTTCCTGCCGTTTCGCATGAGCGCCGCCATTCTCTCGCTCACGAGCCTCGATTTTCTGGGCCTCGGCGTGCCGCCGCCCACGCCGAGCCTGGGCGAGCTGTTGCAGGAGGGCAAGAACAATCTCGACGCGTGGTGGATTTCCATTTCGGCCTTTGCCGCACTCGTCGTGACGCTGCTGCTGCTCACCTTCATGGGCGACGCGCTGCGCAACGCGCTCGACACCCGCTCGCGCGGCTCGGCATTCGGAGGCGCAAAGTGATGCTGATGCCTACCTCGCCGCGCCAGCTGCTCGAAATCGAAAACCTCTCCGTCGCATTCGGCGACCGCACTGTCGTGCGCGACCTCAACCTCTGCGTGGCACGCGGCGAACGCGTGGCGCTCGTGGGCGAGTCGGGGTCCGGTAAGAGTGTGACGGCGCTCTCCATCCTGCGGCTCGTGCAGCATGCGATGTACACGGGCCGCATCCTGCTCGACGGCGAAGACCTGCTGCGCAAGACCGAACAGCAGATGCGCGGCCTTCGCGGCGCCGACGTCGCGATGGTCTTTCAGGAGCCCATGACGGCGCTCAATCCGCTCTTCACCATCGGCAAGCAGATTGCCGAGAGCTTGCGGCTGCACGAAGGCCTGCGCCCGAATGCGGCGCGCGCGCGCGGCATCGAGCTGCTCAGGCGCACAGGTATTCCGGAGCCCGAACGACGCATCGACAGCTTTCCGCATCAGCTTTCCGGTGGCCAGCGTCAGCGCGCGATGATCGCGATGGCGCTCGCGTGCCGTCCGCGTCTGTTGCTCGCCGACGAGCCCACCACGGCGCTCGACGTCACCGTGCGCCAGCAGATCGTCGATCTGTTGATCGGGCTTCAGGAACAGGAAGCGGCCGAACGCGGCATGGCCGTGCTGCTCATCACGCACGACCTCAATCTCGTGCGCCGTTTCGCGCAGCGCGTGGCCGTGATGGAGAAGGGCGTGCTGGTCGAAATCAATACGACCGAAGCGCTGTTCGCCAACCCGCAGCATCCCTACACGAAGCGGTTGCTCGACAGCGAGCCGCGCCGGCAGGTGGGCGCCGTGCCTTCGGATGCCGCGACCGTGCTCGACGTGAAGCAACTCGCTGTGGATTACCGCACGCACGCGAAGGGCTGGCGTTCGCTCTTCGGCAGTGCGTCGTTTCGCGCGCTGCACGAAGTGGATCTGACCCTGCGCCGGGGCGAGACGCTCGGCGTGGTGGGCGAATCGGGGTCCGGTAAATCGACGCTCGCGTCCACGGTGCTTGGTTTGCAGCGCGCGGCCTCGGGTCAGATTCTGATCGACGGTAAGCCGTGGTCGAGCTTGCGCACGCCGCAGGCGCGCCGCGCACTGTCCGCGCAGATGCAGGTGGTGTTTCAGGACCCGTTCGGCTCGCTGTCGCCGCGCATGACGGTCGAGCAGATCGTGGGCGAGGGCTTGCGTGTGCATCGTCGCGAAATCGCTCCGCAAGAGCGGCGTGCCCGCGTGAGCGCACTGCTCGAAGAAGTGGGGCTGCCGGCGGACGCGCTGCTGCGCTATCCGCACGAATTCTCGGGCGGCCAGCGGCAACGCATCGCGATTGCGCGCGCCCTTGCCGTCGAGCCCGAATTGCTGGTGCTCGACGAGCCCACCAGTGCGCTCGACGTGTCGGTCCAGCAGCAGGTATTGAATCTGCTCACGCGGCTGCAAAAGAAGTACGGGCTCAGCTATCTCTTCATCACGCACGACCTCGCGGTCATGCGCGCCATGGCGCATCGCGTCATCGTGATGAAGGCTGGACGAATCGTAGAAGCGGGCGATACGCTTGAGGTCCTGCGCGCTCCCGCGCATCCCTACACCCGGTCGCTGCTTGCCGCTTCCATGCAGGCGCCGCAGGCCGACACCCGCGAGGAACTGGCATGACCGACGAAAGCTGGACGCACGCGGCGAAGTCGCTTTCGAGCGAAGCGGACTTCTGGTCGCTGCGCGTCGTGGACGAGCGCACGGAAACCCACGCGGTGCGCAACGACATCGTGCAACCGCTGCGCATGGCGCGCGACCGCGGCGCGATGCTCACGGCATGGTCCGGTGCGGGCGCGGGCTACGCGGCCACGGCAGACCTTTCGGCGGCCGGCTTGCAGGCCGCGCTCGATAGCGCTCTTGCCCGCGCACGCGCGGCCGAGGCGTTCGCGCTCGTTGATCAGCGCAGCGTGCCGCGGCCTTCGGCAAGCGGCAGCTACGCGTCGCCGAACGTTCAGGCCCCGTTGCCGGGCCGTCGCGAATGGATCGAGCGGCTGGCGCGCGAATGCGCGGCGGCGCAGATCGACAGCCGCATCGTGGAGCGCACCGCGAGCGTCGAGATCACGCAGACCGAGCAGGTCTATCTGACGAGCGACGGTGTGCGCATCGAACAGCGCTTTCGTTTCGTCTTGCCGCATTTGAGCGTGGCGGCGCACGCGAACGGCGACACGCAGATGCGTTCGCTGGGCGGCCATCACAGCGGGCTCGCGCAGGGCGGCGTGGAAGTGCTCGCGCGGCGCGGCTTCGACGGTGCGGGCGTGCGCGTGGCCGACGAAGCGCTGCAACTGCTCGCCGCGCCGAACTGCCCGTCGGGCGTGCGCGATCTGCTGCTCATGCCCGACCAGATGATGTTGCAGATTCACGAGTCGATCGGGCATCCGCTCGAACTGGACCGCATTCTGGGCGACGAGCGCAACTTCGCGGGCTGGAGCTTCGTGAAGCCCGACATGTTCGGCACCTATCAATACGGCTCGGAACTGCTCAACGTCACGTTCGACCCGCAGCCGCCCGAAGAGGCCGCGTCCTACGCATTCGACGACGACGGCAGCGAGGCGAGCCGCCAGTATCTGATCCGCAACGGCGTGCTCGAACGGCCGCTGGGCGGCGCGCTTTCGCAGCAGCGCGCGCATCTGCCGGGCGTGGCGAATTCGCGTGCGTCGAGCTGGAACCGCCCGCCCATCGACCGCATGGCGAACCTCAACATCGAGCCCGGCACGAGTTCGCTCGCGGAGATGATTGCGGGCATCGAGCACGGCATTCTGATGTCGTCGAACACGTCGTGGTCCATCGACGATCATCGCAACAAGTTCCAGTTCGGCTGCGAGTTCGGACAGCTGATCGAAAACGGCCGGCTCACGCAGGTCGTGAAGCAACCCAACTACCGCGGCATTTCCGCGAGCTTCTGGCGCAGCCTCGCGGCCGTGGGCGACGAATCGACGTGGGAGGTCTACGGCACGCCGTATTGCGGCAAGGGCGAGCCGGCGCAGATCATCCGCGTGGGGCACGCGTCGCCCGCGTGCGTGTTCCGCAACGTCGACGTGTTCGGAGGCGCCTGATGGCCGAGACCTATTTCTCCAGCGACGTCGCGGCGCTCGGCTGGCAGCGCCACTTCGCGCTGCTGGCCGACGAGATCGGCCGCATGCGCCGCACCGGCGAAACCACGCTCGTGTGGTTCTCGGGCGAGCATTCGGAGTTCATCCGCTTCAACGCGGGCAAGGTGCGGCAGATCGGCAACGTATCGCAGGGCACGCTGACGCTGCGGCTGATTGACGGCATGCGCCAGGCCTATGCGAGTTTTACGGCGAGCGGCGACGCCGCCACGGATTTGCGCGAAGCGGCGGCCACCGTCGCGATGCTGCGCGAGAGCCTGCGCGATGCATCCGACGACCCGCACGTGCTCTTCGACACCACGCCGTGGACCCAGGAGACGAAGCGCACGGGCGCGCTGCCCGAGCCGCAGACGCTCGTGCGGCTCGTCGAGCAAAGCGCGCGGCATCTCGACTTCGTGGGCTTCTACGCGGGCGGCACGGTGGCGCGCGGCTTCGCGTCGTCGGCGGGCAGCCGCGGCTGGTACGAAGTGGAGAACTTCGATTTCAGCTGGTCGCTGTATGGCCCGGGCGGGCGCGCGATCAAGACCGTCTACTCGGGCGAGTCGTGGGACGACGCCGTGTTCGCCCGCAAGATGGAAGAGGCGGCGCAACGGTTGCCCGTGCTCGGCGAGGCGCCGCGCGTGCTCGCGCCGGGCCGCTATCGCGCCTACCTCGCGCCCGCGGCATTGCGCGAACTGCTGGGCACCACCGGTTGGAACGGCTTTTCGGCGCGTCAGCAGCAGACGGCGCAAAGCGCGCTGTATCGCCTGCATCGCGGCGAGGTCGCGTTCGATGCGCGCGTCACGATGACCGAAGACCTGAGCCTCGGCATCACGCCTGCCTTCAACGCGGACGGCTACTTGCGCGAGAGCGTGCCGCTCGTCACCGAGGGCCGCAGCGCGGGACAGTTGACCAACGCGCGCAGCGCCCGCGAATACGGGCTCGTGCCGAACGGCGCGCACGAAGGCGAGGTGCCCACCTCGCTTTCCATGCAAGGCGGCGACCTCGCGGCCGCAGACGTACTGAAGGCGCTCGATACCGGCCTCTACATCGGCAACCTCTGGTACGTGAATTTCTCCGACCGCCTGAACGGCCGGCTCACCGGCATGACGCGCTTCGCGACGTTCTGGGTGGAAGGCGGGCGCATCGTGGCGCCAGTCGATGCGATGCGCTTCGACGACAGCCTGTACCGGCTGCTGGGCAGCGAACTGGAGCGGCTCGACGCCGAGCCGCAACTGCTGCTCTCGGACCACACCTACGGCGAGCGCGAGACGGGCGGCATGAAGCTGCCGGGCGTGCTGGCGAAGTCGTTCGAGCTGACGCTTTGAATGGGAGACAGATCGCACGTTGCCTCGGGCACGCGAACGCCGGAACGCGGCACGTATGAAAACACGACGGAGACGACAGGTGCACACAACACGTGAGCCGCGCACATGAAGACCACGACACGCGCGCTGCCCGAAGGACTCACGCTGCGGCCGTTGAGCGAGACCGACGCGCCGCAGTTCCACGCCCTGCATGCCGACCCGACTGTGTTCCATCACGGCAGCATTCGCCTTGCCGTCGACACGGTGGAATCCACGCGCGAATGGATCGCGAAATTCGCGCCGCCCTCGGTCGCGATGGTCGCCGTGGTGGGCGAGACGCTCGTGGGCTGCGCCGAACTGTATGCCGGGCGGCTGCGCCGCGCGCACTCGGCGTCCCTCGGCATCAGCGTCCATCCCGCCTGGCACCGGCGCGGCATCGGCTCGCGTCTCATGGCGGAACTGCTCGATGTCGCCGACAACTGGCTGGGCCTGCGGCGCGTCGAACTCCAGCTTTATGCCGACAACGCGCCGGCGCTCGGCCTCTATCGGGCCCATGGTTTCGAGATCGAGGCGCGTCTTCGCGGCTATGTGCTGCGCGACGGCGTGCTCGTCGATACGCTGCTCATGGCGCGGCTGCGCGACGCCATGCCTTTCATGAACGCTGCCGCGCACGCGGCGAATATCGGATGAACCAGCAGATGGAAAAACGCGAGGAAGAACTCGACACGCCCCTGCCGGGCACCGTGGACGCAGCGCACAGCGCACATGAGCCGGGCGCGATCGTCGTGCGCCGCACGGAACCCGCGGACCTGGAAGCCCTCGCCGCACTCTTCAATCTGCCCGGCGTGCGGCGCGGTACGTTGGCCACGCCCTTTCTCGCCACACGAACGCTGGTCGAGCGCGAAGCGAAGCGCACGCACGGCAGCGTCCAGGCGATGAGCTTCTGCGCGACGCTCGACTCGCGCGTGATCGGCCACGTGGACGTCATCCCGCAGCCGCCGCGGCGCGCGCACTGCGCCGAAATCGGCATCGCCGTGCACGACGCTCATGCGGGCCGCGGCGTGGGCACCGCGCTGCTGGCCGCAGCCATTGCTTGCGCCGAGCAGTCGCTCGGGCTGCGCCGCCTCGAACTCAGGGTGTTCGTGGACAACGCCGCGGCCATCACGCTGTACCGCAAGTTCGGCTTCGTGGAAGAAGGGCGCTCGCGCGGCTATGCGATGCGCGACGGCGTGCTGGCCGACGCGCTGCACATGGCGCGCTACGTCGATGCGCCGCCGTTTGCTTCGGCAGTCGTTGCGCCTCGCGCAAACTAAGCAGGAGCCATTGCCTTTGCCGTCGTTCTTTATCGATCGTCCCGTCTTTGCCTGGATCGTCGCGCTCGCGTTCATCGTGGCGGGCGTGCTGGTGGTGCCGTTGTTGCCGGTCGCGCAGTACCCGCGGCTCGCGCCGCCGCGCATCGTGATCGGCGCGACGTACCCGGGCGCGTCGGCGGAGGTGATCGACAGCAACGTGGCGAGCGTGATCGAAGAAGGGCTCGACGGCATCGATGGTCTGCTGCACTACGAGACCACGAGCGACGCGCTCGGCAACCTCGAAATCGACGTGACGTTCGCGCCGGGTTCGAACCCCGACATCGCGATGGTCAACGTGCAGAACCGGCTCAAGCAGGTGGAGCCGCGTCTGCCGCAGCAGGTGGCGCAGCAGGGCATCGTGGTGGACAAGGCGGCCAACACGTTCCTCATGCTCGTCACGCTCACGTCGACGGACGGCACGCGCAATTCGGCCGAACTCGGCAACTACATGAGCCGCTACGTGCTGCGCGAACTGAAGCGCGCGCCCGGCGTGGGCTCGGCCGAGCTATGGGACTCCGACGAGGCCATGCGCATCTGGCTCGACCCCATGAAGCTGCGCGAATACGACCTGTCGCCCGCGGACGTGACGGCGGCCATCCGCGCGCAGAACGCGGCGGTGACCGCGGGCGCGATCGGCGATGCGCCCGCGGTGGCCGGGCAGACGCTGACCGCCTCGGTCGCCGTGAAGGGCCAGTTGCAGACGCCCGCGGACTTCGCGGCCATCGTGCTCAAGGCGCTGCCCGGCGGCGCGACCGTGCGCCTCGGCGACGTGGCGCGCGTCGAGATGGGGCGCGACAGCTACACGTTCTGGTCGCGTCTCGACGGACACCCGGCGGCCACGGTCGGCATCCAGCTCGCGCCCACGGGCAACGCGCTCGAAACGTCGAACGCGATTCGCGCGAAGCTCGCGCAGGTGTCGAAGACCTTGCCGCCCGGCGTGGCGGTGGCCATTCCGTTCGACACGGCGCACTTCGTGAAAATCGCCATCAGCGAAGTGCTCATCACGCTGACCGAAGCCGTGGTGCTGGTGTTCTGCGTGATGTGGCTCTTCCTGCGCGACCTGCGCTACACGCTCGTGCCCACGGTCGTGATTCCGGTCGCGTTGATGGGCGCGTTCCTCGCCATGTACGCGTTCGGCCTCTCGATCAACGTCTTCACGCTGTTCGGGCTGGTGCTCGCCATCGGCATTCTGGTGGACGACGCCATCGTGGTGGTGGAGAACATCGACCGCATCATGCACGAGGAAGGGCTGCCGCCGCGCGAGGCCACACGGCGCGCGATGGCGCAGATCGGCGGCGCGATCGTCGGCGTGACGGCCGTGCTCACGGCGGTGTTCGTGCCGATGGCGTTCTTTCCCGGCAGCGTGGGCGGCATCTATCGGCAGTTCGCGATTGCGATGATCGCGGCCATTCTCGTGTCGGCGTTCATGGCGCTGTCGCTCACGCCCGCGTTGTGCGCGAATCTGCTGAAGGCGCCTGCACCGCGCGAAGCCGGCGCCCGCGAAACTGGCATCACGGCGCGCTTTGCCGCGGGCGTGGAGCGCGCCTCGGGCCGCTACCGCTGGCTCGTCGTGAAGCTGCTGCGGCGCGCGGGCCCCGTCTTTGCGGTGCAGGTGGCGCTCGCCGTGGTGTGCGCGCTGCTTTATACGCGCATGCCGGGTGGCTTCCTGCCCACCGAAGACAGCGGCCAGTTGCAGGTCATGGTGCAGATGCCCGAAGGCGCGACGCAGGCGCGCACGCTCGCCACGCTCGAACGCGTGGAGGCGGTGTTGCGCCGCGAGCGCGCCGTGGGCCACGTCACGACCGTGGTCGGCTGGAGCTATCAGGGCAGCGGCCAGAACGTGGGCATGGCCTTCGTGGAACTCACGGACTGGGCGAAGCGCAGCGTCGATGCGCAGACGCTGCGCGACACGCTCAACAAAACCTTCGCGACGTTCCCCGAAGGCAGCGTGGTGGCGCAACTGCCGCCTTCCGTGCCGGGGCTCGGCCACGCCGAGGGCTTCTCGTTCCATCTGGAAGACCGCGGCGGCGTGGGCATGGAAGCGCTCGAGGCGGGCCGCGAGCGTCTGCTCGACATGGCGCGCCACGACCCCGTGCTCGCCGACGTCCATTCCGACACGCTGCCCGACGCCTCGCGCATCGTGCTCGAAATCGACCGCGCGAAAGCCTATGCGATGGGCGTGCCGTTCGACGCCATCGCCGACGTGCTGGGCAACACGTTCGGCATGACCTACATCGACGACTTTCCTGCCAACGGCCGCATGCAGCGCGTGATGGTGGGCGCGCAGGCGTCGGCGCGCATGCGCGACCAGGACCTGTTGAGCCTTTCCGTGCGCAATGCGTCGGGGCAGATGGTGCCGTTCTCGGCGTTCGCGGCGCTGCACTGGACCCGCGGCCCCACCATGCTCACGCGCTACAACGGCTACCCCGAACTCGACGTGTCCGGCCATGCGGCGCCCGGCTACAGCTCGGGCGCGGCGATGGCCGAGATGGAACGCCTCGCGGCCACGCTGCCCACCGGCATTGCGTGGGACTGGGCCGAAGCGGCGCAGGCCGAAACCGAGGCCGCGCGGCAGACGCCGCTTTTGATCGGCCTGTCGCTCGTCGCGGTGTTCATGGCGCTCGCGGCGCTCTATGAAAGCTGGACCGTGCCGCTCGCGGTGCTGATGGTCGTGCCGCTCGGCGTGACGGGCGCGATCTGCGCGATGCTCGTGCGCGGGCTGCCCGACGACGTCTACTTCAAGATCGGCATGGTCACGGTGATCGGGCTCTCGGGCAAGAACGCCATCCTGATCGTGCAGTTCGCGCGCGAACTCTGCGCGCGCGGCGTGCCGCTGGGCCGCGCCATCGTCGATGCCTGCGCGATGCGCTTCCGGCCCATCCTGATGACCTCGGCGGCGTTCCTGCTCGGCGTGGTGCCGCTCGTCATTTCGAGCGGCGCGGGCGCGGAGAGCCGGCACTCCATCGGCACGGGCGTGTTCGGCGGCATCATCGGCGCGACGCTGCTCGGTCTCGTGTTCACGCCCGTGGCGTTCTGCGTGGTGATGCAGATGACGCGGATGAGGAGCGCACGCCGCGCGCGCCGTGCGGGCCGTGCCGTTGCACGTGCGCAAAGCGTGGCGCGTCGCGCCGGTTATGCCGAGGCAGCAACCGGGCCGCATGCCGAGTCGCGGGATGCGTCGAGAAGCGGAACGAGAGAAGGGACGAGAAGCGGAACGAGAGGCGCCCTGCGCGACGGCGAGGCCGAGCCTTCGTAAATCACGCCGCACTAGCCGGGCGGACGCGAACCCCGGCGCGAACCCCGACCGGCCTGCACGTTACATTTCAATAACGGCCGCGCGCCGCGCTTATTGCATAATGCGCGAGGGCGCGGCGGCGCCCGTTGCGGGGTGGCTTCGTTGTCGGGTTGCCCGCTGGCGGGTCCGCTTCCTCGCGCATCCGGCGCCGCGCCGGTTTCCTTCCACACGTACTGCAAGCACTTCCCGTTCTACCGCCATGCCGTTCAGCCCAGCCTGCCGTGCGCCGTTCGCCGCCGTGCGTTTTCATCACGCGATTTTTTCAGTGCAGGCGTGGGCCCGGCCGGCACAAGCGGCGTCGGCAGCCCCGGCCGGGTGGGCGGACTGAACCATGTCTTTTCGCCTGCCCACGCGCTTACCCACCGGTTTTTCCCCGCGCTTCGCACTGCGCCTGCCCGCCACGCGCGGCGGACGTGTCGCGCTCGCGCTGATGGTCGTCTACATCGTCTGGGGCTCGACGTATCTGGCCGTGCACGTCGCGCTCGGCTCGTTCCCGCCGTTGCTGATGTCGGGGCTGCGCAATCTGTTCGCGGGCATCGGCCTCTTCGTGTTCGCGATGCGGCGCAACCCCGTGCTGCCCGATCTCGTCGAGGTCCGCAACGCCGGGATGGTGGGCACCATGCTGGTCGGATTTTCGAGCGGCATGCTGGCTTTCGGCATGCGCACCGTGGGCACCGGCACGGCGGCCGTGATGGTGGCGACCGTGCCGCTCTTCGCCACGGTCATCGCCGCCATCGCGGGCCGGCCCATCGCGAAGGGCGAATGGATTGCCGTGGGGCTCGGCCTGGTGGGCATCGCGATCCTGAGCAGCGGCAGCGAGACCACGGGCACCGCGGGCGGCAGCCTCGCGATTCTGTGCGGCGCGCTCTTCTGGGCCGGCGGCGCGCATCTGGCAAGCCGCCTGCGGCTGCCGTCGGACCTCTTTCTCTCCACCGCGTTGCAGATCGGCCTGGGCGGCGCGATGTCCACGACCGTCGCGCTCGTCACGGGCGAGCGGATGCTGGAGATCCACTTCCTCCCGATCCTCGCGTTCGTCTACCTCATGCTGATCGGCACGATGGCCGCTTACGTCGCCTACGGTTACCTGATCCGCCACACGAGCCCCATCGTGGCGAGCAGTTGCATGTACGTGAACCCGATCGTGGCGGTGGCGCTGGGCGCGCTGCTGCTGGGCGAACCGGTGACGCGGTCCACCATCGTCGCGACGGTGGTGATTCTCGTGAGCGTGGGCATGTCGTTCGTGTTCGACCGCAAGCGGGCGCAGCAGTAGCCGGTTGTTGCGGGGCGTGATCCGCTTACGGCTTGCGACCCGTCGCAGGTCACGAACAGCGGTTGAACAACAGGCGACAGGGGCGCGACGCGCGACGAGCAAGGCCCTTTAGAGCCGCGCCGCCAGTTCCGCGCCTTCGCGAATCGCGCGCTTCGCATCGAGTTCCGCAGCGAGCGCCGCGCCGCCGATCAGGTGATAGCGCGTGCGGCCTTCGGCAACCGGAGCGCGTTGGTTGCCCTGATGGCCTTGAGCAGCCGGGTAAAGCTCGCGCAGCGGCTCCTGGCCCGCGCAGATCACGACCGTGTCCACCTCGAGCCACTGCTCCTCGCCGCCGCGCGCAATCTTGAGCCCTTGCGCGCCGATCTCGAGATACGCGACCCCGCCCAGCATCTGCACGCCGTTGCGCGCGAGCACCGCGCGGTGCACCCAGCCGGAGGTCTTGCCCAGGCCCGCGCCGGGCTTGCCGGTCTTGCGCTGGAGCAGCCACAGTTCGCGCGGCGGGTCGGCGGGGCGCGGCGGCTTGAGTCCGCCGCGTTCGCGCACCTCGGCGTCCACGCCCCATTCCTCGAACCAGTCGTCGCGCGGCTGTGGCAACGGCTCGTCCGCGCGATGCAGCAGGAACGCGGCCACGTCGAAGCCAATGCCGCCCGCGCCGATCAACGCGGCACGGCGCCCCACGGGCGCACCGTTCAGCACGTCGAGGTAGGAGAGCACGTTGGGCGCGTCGATGCCCGGAATCTGCGGACGGCGCGGCACGATGCCGGTCGCGACGATCACGTCGTCGAAGCCCGCGGCGGCCAGCGTCGGCGCATCCACGCGCGTGCCGAGCCGCACTTCCACGCCATGAAGCGCCAGCTGGCTTTCGAAATAGCGGATCGTTTCCCTGAACTCCTCCTTGCCCGGAATGCGCATGGCCAGGTTGAACTGCCCGCCGATCATGGGCTGCGCCTCGAACAGCGTCACCCGATGGCCGCGCAACGCCGCCACCGTGGCCGCCGACAAACCCGCCGGCCCGGCGCCCACCACGGCTACCGCGCGCTTGCGCTCGCCCGGCGCCAGCGGACGGTAGACGAGTTCGGTCTCACGCCCCGCGCGCGGATTCACGAGGCAGGTGGCGCGTTCGTTGCGGAACGTGTGATCGAGGCACGCCTGATTGCAGGCGATGCAGGTGTTGATCTCGGCGGCGCGGTTCGCGGCGGCTTTGGCCACGAACTCCGGGTCGGCCAGCAGCGGACGCGCGAGCGAGACGAGGTCGCCCATGCCGTCTGCGATCAGTTGCTCGGCAAGCTCCGGCGTGTTGATGCGGTTCGACACCACCACGGGCACGTCGACCGCCGCCTTGAGCCTCGCCGCAAGCGGCGCGAACGCCGCGCGCGGCACCGAGGTCACGATGGTGGGCACACGGGCCTCGTGCCAGCCGATGCCGGTATTGAAGAGCGTGACGCCCGCGGCTTCCAGCGCCTTCGCCACCTGAACCGTTTCGTCCCAGGTGTTGCCGCCGTCCACGAGATCGAGCACGGAAAGCCGGTACATCACGATGAAGCGCGGCCCGCACGCGGCGCGCACGGCGGCCACGATCTCGCAGGCAAGACGCATGCGGTTTTCGATGCTGCCGCCGTAATGGTCGGTGCGTCGGTTCGTACGCGGACAGAGAAACTGGTTCAGCAGATAGCCCTCGCTGCCCATGATCTCCACGCCGTCGTAGCCGGCGCGCTGCGCGAGCCGGGCGCAGCGCGCGTAGGCGCGCACGGTGCGCGCGATGCCGGCAACACTCAGTGCGCGCGGCTTGAACGGCGAGATGGGCGACTTCACGGCCGAGGCCGACACGACGAGCGGCTGATAGCCGTAGCGGCCCGCGTGAAGAATCTGCAGCGCGATCTTGCCGCCTTCCTCGTGGACCGCGCGCGTGAGTTGCCGATGGTTGTGCAGATCGAGCGCGGAATTGAGCGTGCCGCCGAACGGCAGCAGCCAGCCTTCGCGATTGGGCGAGATGCCGCCCGTCACGATGAGCCCCACGCCGCCGCGCGCACGTTCGCGAAAGTATGCCGCCAGTTTCGGGTAGTGCCAGAAGCGATCTTCCATGCCGGTATGCATGGAGCCCATCACCACGCGGTTTCTGAGCGTGGTGAAGCCAAGGTCGAGTTCGCTGAGCAGATGCGGATAGGGCGAGGGCATGCGGGTCACGCGCAAAGAGGAGGACGCGCATGACGATACACGCCGCCGGGGAAGGCGCCGTCGAAGGAAGGTTCTAACGGAAGGAGGTGCGGGGACTCGTCAGGCCGGGGACGGCAGCCGGCAGCGAGCCGGCCGCCTCGATTGGCCATGAGCTCCGACGAAGCGTTGAAATGCAGCGTTTCGGGCCCGCGAGCGGACCCACGAGCGGGGAATACGCCGACCGCAAACGGCGCAGCAAGCCCGCCGCCATAGAAGCGTGCAAGCGCGGCGAGGCCCGCTGCGGCCCGCGGCCGTGCTGCTACTCGTGCTGTTCGGCCGAATTGGTAATGGCGTGCCCGCCCTTGGAGATGTCCTGTCCGGCGCCCGCCACGGTATTGCAGGCGGCGAGTGCCGTCGAGCAGGCGAGTACGAGCCAGGCGATGAGTCGAGTCGTCATACCGGTTTTCTCCCTTTCTGTTTGAAACCTTCAGCGCATTCGCAAGTGGCGTGCCCGCATGGGCACACCAACGGGCGCCGCAACGCAGCAGCGTGCCGGGAACGGCGGTTGCTCACCTGGCTTCGGTGTCCGCGACGTCCGCGCCTGCGTTTTCGTTCAGCGCAAACGCAGGCGCGGAAAGACCGGACACCGGAAAAGCAAACGGCCGAAGAGAATTTCAACGCGACATCACTGCGTGCATGGACGCGTGGATGTGGTGGCGCGCGGTACCTCGCGACGAGGCAACAACAAAGCGACAACGAGCGACCCGCCCGCCACAGCAAGCCGCCGACGCGCGCAGCCAACCGGAGGAAAAAGGTCATGCTTCATTACGCCATCGTGTTTTTCGTGATCGCCATCATCGCCGCCGTATTCGGCTTTACCGGCATCGCGGCCGGCGCGGCGGAGATCGCGAAGATACTTTTTTACATCTTCCTTGTCGTCTTTGTCGTCACGCTGCTGCTGGGCGTGATCAGGCATTGAAGGCGGCAACCCACTCACCCCAACCGTAACGAGGAGCGGCCAGAATGTCGAAATCTACAGACCCGTTCGTGCTCGATCTGAAGAAGATCCGCGAGCAGGCGCGCCAGCACATGGACGAAGGGCCCGTCACATCGAGCTACACCGCGAATCGCGAAGTCGTGCTGAAACTGCTCAACGACGCGCTCGCCACCGAGCTTGTCTGCACGCTGCGCTACAAGCGTCACTACTTCATGGCGAAGGGCATTCATTCCGAAGCGGTGGCCGAGGAATTCGCGCAGCACGCATCGGAAGAGCAGGAGCACGCGGACCGTCTTGCCGAGCGCATCGTGCAACTGGGCGGCGCGCCGGACTTCGCGCCGGACGGGCTCGCTGCGCGCTCGCACTCGGAGTACAAGCCGGGCGCGGACCTCACGGACATGATTCGCGAAAACCTGGTGGCGGAGCGCATCGCCATCGACACCTATCGCGAGATCATTCGCTACCTGGGCGACAGCGATACGACGACGCGGCGCATCTTCGAAGAGATCCTGGCGGTGGAAGAAGAGCACGCGGACGACATGGCCGACCTGCTCGACCAGCGCGGCTGAAGGTAAGCGGAGGGGCGGCGACGGAGATCGGCAGCGGCGCGGTGCTCGCGTGGCCGGCATGATGCCAAGGCCACGCGGGCTGCCGCGTTTGCGTACGCGCTACGGCCCGGCGTGCGCGCATGCATGGCTCGCTATGTCCTCGCTATACCGGGTGCGCCAGCGCTCTCCTGCACGCTGCTGCGCTCACGCGTACGCCGCCCTCACGACGCCGCGAGCCCCTTCTCGTGGCGCGCCGCATGCGCCCACGCGGCCAGCCCCGCAAACACGAGGCCGGCGATGCACACGCCGGTCCAGCCCGAGAGGCGCCACGCGGTCGTGCCCACTACCGACCCGATGGCGCCGCCAATGAAGTACGCCACCATGTAGACCGTGTTCACGCGGCTGCGCGCCTCAGGCTTGAGCGCGTAGATGCGCGACTGGTTCGAGATCTGCGCGGCCTGCACGCCCACGTCGAGCACGATCACGCCCACCACGAGCCCCGCGATGCTTGCGCCCGAAAACGCGAAGATCACGAACGACAGCGCGACGAGCGCAATGGCGAACGTGATGATGGCGCGGGGTCCGCGCTTGTCCGCGAACTTGCCCGCGCGCGGCGCCGCGAGCGCACCGGCCGCACCCACGATCCCGAAGAGCCCCGCGGCCTGCGGACCGAGATGAAACGGTGGCCCCGCGAGCAGTAGCGTCAGCACAGGCCAGAACAGGCTGAACGCGGCGAACAGCGCCGCGCCCGTGAGCGACGCCTGGCGCAAGCCGGGCAGTTCCACCGCGAGATGCCACATCGAGGCGAGCAGCTTGCCGTAACCGAGCGTGGAGGTGGGTTGACTGCGCGGCAGCCGCATCATGATGACGGCCGCGAGCACGACGAGCGCGACGATCGATGCGCCGAACACCGCGCGCCAGCCGAAGTATTCGGCGATGAAGCCCGCCGCCGTGCGCGCGAGCAGGATGCCGAGCAAGAGCCCGCTCATCACCGTGCCCACCGCGTGGCCGCGTGCGGCGGGCGGCGCGATTTCGGCGGCGAACGGCACCGCCTGCTGCGCGATGGTGGCGAGTATGCCGATGGCGAGGCTCGCGCCCGCCAGCACGGCGAGCGTCGAGGCCGTAGCCGCCACGAGCAGCGCGACGCAGATGCCGGCGATCTGCAGCAGGATCAGCCGCCTGCGGTCGAACCGGTCGCCTAGCGGCGCGAGCAGCAGCATGCCGGCCGCGTAGCCCAGTTGCGTGGCGGAGGGTACCGCGCCGATCCACGAGGCGTCCTGCGGGAACGACTGGCGGAAGTCGTCGAGCAACGGCTGGTTGAAATAGATGTTCGCGACCGCCACGCCGGCAATGGTGGCCAGCAGGAACAGCAGCGCGGGAAGCGAACGCCCGGCGGCGGGCGAATCGGTAGCGGGTGTGGACATGGCGGCTAGGCGTGGGATCGGGCGTGGCGGCACGCCCGGAATTCGACCGACATCGAGCGGCCGATCATACCGGACCCCCGCCGATCCTGCTGGCGGGCTCGCAGCGCGTGCCGCGGCACGCATTGCGCCCCACCTCAAGCCCTCAATCGATCAACGCTCCCGACGGCTCGAAGAACGGATACGGCCCCTCCGCTTCGTCCACGTAGGCGTGATGCGTGACGAGGCCTGCCGCCGCGTCGTAGCGATGCAGCGCGTAGGCGGGCGGTTCGAGCACGAAGGCCGAAGGCGCGTCGTCGCGCAGGTCGAGCGCCACCTGATGCGCGGGTGACGGCACGGCGCACGCAATCGTGCCGCCGAAGCGCACGAACATGGGCCGATGCACGTGGCCGCAGAGCACGCGCTCCACGTTCGGATGCTGTGCCAGCAGGGCCGCGAGCCGGGCCGATGCATCGGGCGCGAGGCGCAGGCGGTCCATGTGGCTCACGCCGCACGCGAACGGCGGATGATGGAGCGCCACGACCACGGGCTTGCCCGCGGCCGCCGCCAGTTCGCCTTCCAGCCACGCGAGCCGCGCGTCGCAGAGCGTGCCGGGGCTCTGGCTAGGCAGCATCGAATCGAGCGCGATTACGCGCAGCGGGCCGACGTCCACGGTGTATTGCACGAACTCGCCGCCGGCTGCGAGTTCGGGGCGATCCGCGAACACCTCGCGCAGCGCCGCGCGGTTGTCGTGATTGCCGACGAGCAGATACCACGGCAGGTCGAGCGTATCGAGCAGCGCGCGCAGATGCCGGTATTCCTCGGGCGTGCCGAGATCGACGAGGTCGCCGGTCACGAGCACCGCGTCGGGCCGCGGCGCGAGCGCATTGAGTCGGGCGATGCAGCGCGCCAGGCTCGCGGCCGTATCCACGCGGCGATACGCGAGCGCCCCGGGCCGCTTGATGTGCAGGTCGCTGATCTGGGCGAGCAGCATGATGGTTTCTCCCGGTGGGTTGCAGCGGTTGAGCGGGTGGCGGTTCGAGGCCTTCGAGCGAACGCTTTAAGCGGCCGCCTTCAGGCGAGCGCGACCAGCGCGTGGTCCGCGAGCGAAAGGCCCACCGGCGTGCCGCGCGCGAGTTCGATGCGGCCGGCCACGTCCACCACGAGCGCATCGGGCGCGGCGCCGCCGATGGTGAGCCGTGTGCGCTCGCCGAGAAACGCGGCGTGCTCGATGGTGCCGCGTAGGTGGGCCTGCGCCGGGTCCGCGAGGTAGGCGTCTTCGGGCCGGAAGAACAGCTCGCCCGACGGCGCACCGCTGCCGGCAGCGTGTGCCGCGAGCGCGCCGGGCACCGGCACGGCGCCGCCGCTCGTCGCGAACAGGCCGTCGCGCCAGATGCCGGCAAGGCGGTTGATCGTGCCGACGAACTGCGCGACCGTGCGGTTCGCCGGCCGATAGTAGATGTCGCGCGGCGTGCCGATCTGCTCGATGCGCCCCGCGCTCATCACGACGATGCGGTCGCCCAGTTCCATCGCTTCGGCCTGGTCGTGCGTTACGTAGACCGTCGTGATGCCGAGCCGCCGCAAGAGTGCGTTCATCTCGCTGCGCAAGGCGTCGCGCAGGCGGGCGTCGAGCGCGGTGAGCGGTTCGTCGAGCAGCAGCACGCGCGGCTGCATGGCGAGTGCGCGGGCGAGCGCCACGCGCTGACGCTGGCCGCCCGAAAGCTGGCTGATGGGCTTTTCCGCGTGCGCTTCGAGCCGCATCATCGCGAGCAGTTCATCCACGCGTTCGCGCGCCGCTGCCGCGGGCACGCGCTGAATGCGCAGCCCGTAACCGATGTTGCCGCGCACCGTGAGGTTCGGGAACAGCGCATAGCTCTGAAACACCATGCCCACCTGGCGCTTTTCGATGGGCAGCGCCGTGACGTCCTCGTTGCCGAATGAGACCGTGCCGCCCGCGTCCGGCGTTTCGAGGCCCGCGATCATGCGCAGCGTCGTGGTCTTGCCGCAACCCGACGGGCCGAGCAGCACGAGCGTTTCACCGGCGCCGATGGCGAGGTCGAGCGGTTCGAGCACGCGCGTGCCGCGAAAGGTCTTCGCGCAGCGCGTGAGCGTGATCGGAATGGAGTCCAGTTTCATTGCGGGTTTCCTTGTGCAATCGATGCGGCCGGTGCGCTGTCGTCGCCTGCGTCGCTTTGGGCGGGGGCGTTGCGTCTTGCGTTGCGCACGTGCCGCATGCCCGTTGCGTCGACGCCGAGCCATTGCATCGCGACGAGCAGCGGCATGGTCATGATGAAGAAGAGAATCGTGTAGGCGCTGCCCACTTCGATGCGCAGCGACGCGTAGGTGTCCGCGAGGCCCACGGGCAGCGTTTTCGTGTCCGGCGTGTGCAGCATCCAGGTGAGGTTGAACTCGCCGATGGAAAGCGTGAGCACCGCGAGCGCGCCCGCCACGATGCCGGGCCGCGCGTTGGGCAGCACGATCGTGAAGAAGCGCTGGAAGAAGGTGGCGCCGAGACTCGCTGCGCCTTCTTCGAGCGTGTGCAGGTCCGACGCGGCGCACACGGCGGCCACGGCGCGCACCATGAAGGGCAGCGTGAACACCACGTGGCCCACCACGATGAAGGCCACGCTCATGCGAAACATCGTGAAGCCGCCATACACGACGAGCAGCGCGAGCGCGGACGCGAGCCCGGGCAGCGCGATGGGCAGCACGAGCAGTTCCTCGACCACCCGCGAGAAACGCGTGCGGCTGCGCGCGAGCGCATAGCCCGCGGGCACGCCCGTCAGCAGCGTGACGGCGAGCGTGGCCGCGGCCACTTCGAGCGAAAGGAACACGGACGCGTGATATTGCGTCCACACTTCGACGAGCCAGCGCAGCGTGAGCCCGCTCGCCACGCCCTGAAAGTAGTTCACGGTGAGGCCCGCGAGTACGGACATCACGATAGGCACGATCAGGAACGCGCAGAGCAGCAGCGTGACGGCCCATTGTCCGCAGGCCAGCAGCGTGCGCGACGAAAGCAGGCGTGCCGCGCGGCGGCGCGTGGACGGCGGCGTGGTGGGGGCAGGCGGCCTCGTCCGCGAATGCGCGGAAGCCGTCGAAAGAGAAGAGGGCGTGAAAGACATGGCGGAAGCGGACGGGTTCGTCGGTATGGCGTTGGAGTCTCGCGGCAACTCGGGCGCGTTCATGCGGTAGCCGCCACAGCGGAGCCCGTCGCGCTGCGCGCGCAGGCCAGCACGGCCCAGGTGACGAGGCCGAGCACGATGGAAAGCCCCGCGGCCGTCACCATGTTCGCGTTGAGCGTGAACTCGGTGTAGATGGTCATGGGCAGCACGTCGATGTCGGTGGCGAGCGTGAACGCCGTGCCGAATGCGCCCATCGCGGTCGCGAAACACACCGCGCCCGCCGCGATCAGGCCAGGCGAGAGCGCGGGCAGCACGACGTCGCGCATGATCTGCCACGGCGAAGCGCCCAGCGATCGCGCGGCCTCTTCGAGCGAGGCATCGAGCTTCGTGGCCGAGGCCATCACGGTCACGATCACGCGTGGAATCGAGAAGTACAGATAGCCGATGAAGAGCCCGGCCATCGAATAGGCGAACACCCAGCGCTCGCCCGTGAGCTTGAGCGCGAGCGCGCCGATCAGCCCCTGGCGGCCCGCCAGCATGATCACCATGAAGCCCACCACCACGCCGGGGAACGCGAGCGGAAACGTGAGCAGCGCGACGAGCGTGCGTTTGCCTGCAAACTCGCGGCGCGCGAGCAGCAGCCCTGCGATGACCGAGAGCACGAGCGTGGTCGCCGTCACCGCGGCCGAGAGCATGATCGTGGCCGCAAGGCTCTTCATGTAGCGCGCGTTCGTGAGCAGCGCCGCGTAAGTGGCGAAGAAGTGGTGGTCCGCGCTGACCTGCACGAGCGCCACCATCGGCAGCAGCCAGAACGCGATGAACACCGCGAGCGCGGGGGCAATGAGCGCGATGCGCCAGCGTAGCGGGAACGTGATGTCGTGCATGCGGGTGCCGTTGAATGCGTGTAGGGGTAAAAACTTTGGATAACGAACCAGCTTTTTGCAGCGCACGGGTATGGCGTGAGGCGTGCCCGTGCGCTGCTGCGAGAGCCGATCGTGACCGGGTCGAAACCAGGCGGCGATCAATGCATGCGATCAATGCATGATTTGCAGATAGCGTTCGCCGAAGCTCTGCTGCTTCTCGGCCATCTTCGCGAAGTCGACAGGCTTGGCGCGGGCGTAGTCGCTCGCCGGCAGGAACTTCGCGGCGGTTTCGGCCGACATCGCGCTTGCGCGCACCGGACGCAGATACGCATTGGCCCAGAGCTTCTGGCCTTCGTCGGAGAGCACGAAGTCCAGCACCTTCTTGCCGTTCGCCTCATGCGGCGCGCCCTTCACGAGACTCATCACGTAGGGCACGGCGATCGTGCCTTCGCGCGGAATCACGAATTCCACGTTGGCGTGGTCCTTGTATTTCGCGCGATACGCGTCGAAGTCGTAGTCGAGCAGGATCGGAATTTCGCCCGAGAGCACGCGCGCATAAGCGGTCTGCTTCGGCACGATGGGCGCATTGGCCTTCAGCTTGCGGAACCAGTCGAGGCCGGGCTCGAAGTTGTCGAGCGTGCCGCCCAGCGCCTGGTTCACCGCCACCGCGCCCGCGTAACCCACGAACGCGCTCGACGGATCGAGGTAGCCGATCATGCCTTTGTATTCGGGCTTGAGCAGGTCGGCCCACGAGCGCGGCACGGGCTTGCCTTCCAGCGCGTCCTTGTTGACGAAGAAGCCGAGCGTGCCGGAGTGGATCGCGAACCAGTAGCCCTGCGGGTCTTTGAGGCCGGCGGGAATGTCGTCCCAATGCGCGGGACGGTACGGCTGGATCAAGCCCTTGTCCTTCGCCTGGAACGCCGACGAGACGCCGAGATAGACCACGTCCGCGACGGGGCTCTTCTGCTCGGCCATCAATTGCGCGATGGACTGGCCGGAGTTCTTGTTGTCGAACGGCACGCGAATGCCGGTCTTTTCCTGAATGGCCTTGATCTGGCTGGCCCAGTCGGCCCATTCGGGCGGGCAGTTGTAGCAGATCGCGGTTTCTTCGGCGTGCGCGGCTTGCGGGACGACGAGCGCGAAGGCCGAGGCGAATGTGGTCGCGGCGGCGAACAGAACCGCGGCGCCTTTTCGGGCGGCGCGGCCAAGCGGATGAGCGGAAGCGGAACGGCGGGTCACTGCGGGGCTCCTTCGTAACGTGGTGCGAGAGTGGCGGGAGAGGACAGGGTCAAGCGGTTGATTGTTGTCGATAGGTACGTCGAGGCCGTCGCGCGCGCAGTGCGAACGGTGCGCGGTGTCGGCGATGCTGCGTGCTCTTGTATTCGTCGCGCAGGCGATGACGCCCTGGAAGGCATCACGCTCTGCATGCGTTGCCGGATGCCGTCAGGGCAGCGCCTGCACGGACCGTTTGCGCGGTTCGGCGTCGCTGCTCGCGATGGCCGCGATCGTCGCGCCTTCGCGCAACGTGTGCGGCAGCGTCAACGTGAGCGATGCGTCGGCATACGTGTCGTCGAGGCGCGCGATCAGGCGCTCCCACGCGGCGCAGCCAATCTCGCGGTTCGGCGTGCAGATGCTCGCGAGCGGCGGCGAGAGCAGTTCGCCCATCGCGAGGCCGTCGAAGCCGAGAATCGACATGTTGTCCGGCACCTCGAAGCGCGCGCGGCGCAGGCCGCGCATCACCACCATGGCGAGCAGGTCGTTGCTGCAGAAGAGGGCCGTGGGGCGTGCCGCGCCGTTGGCGGGGCTGGTCAGATGCGCGAGCACCGAAGGCGCGAGTTCGTCGGCGTTGAAATCGATTTCGAGTGCGGGCATGGGCGTGAGGCCCGCCTGCTCCATGGCCTGCGCGTAGCCCGTGTAGCGCAGTCGCGCGCGGTCCGACGCCGCGAGCGTGCCGGCCAGCATCAGGATGCGGCGATGGCCGTGCGCGATCAGCATGCGCACGCCGTCGTACGCGGCAAGGCGGTTATCGACCGAGACCGACGGGCGGCGCACCGTGTCGTTATGCATGAGCACGTAGCGCGGACCGTTGCGGTCGAGTTCGTCGAGCAGAGGATGCGTGTCCGCGTCGGCGACCGTGAGGATCAGACCGTCCACGCGTTGGGCGCGCAGGGTCTCGATGGCGTGCCGCTCGCGGTCCGCGTCGTATTGCGTGGTCATCAGCATAAGCCGGTAGCCCTGCGCGGAGGCCAGTTCGTCGATGCCTTGCAGGCATTCGGCGAACACCGGGTTCGCGAGCGTGGGCAGCACGACGCCGACGAGCCGCGTGCGTTCGCCGCGCAACTGGCGCCCGAGCGGACTGGGACGGAAGTTGAGCGCGGCAATGGCCTCGCGCACTTTTTCGAGCGTCACGGGGTTCACCGTGTGCGGCGCGTTGATGGCGCGCGACACGGTGGCGATGGAAAAGCCCGCGTGCGCGGCGACGTCCTTGATAGTGGGGTTCATGCTGCTCGCCGATGGATGTAAACGTTTTCGACGAGCGCATTATCGGCAGCATGTATGACGGCGCGATGACGGTTTTGGGCCGCGGTTCGAGCCAATGGTAGAATCGCGTCCGCCCTGCCGGGGTGATGAAATTGGTAAACATAGCGGACTTGAAAAATTGAGTGCCCGGCCGGAAACGGCCGGTGCAGAACCCCTCAAATTCGGCGAACCCCCTGGCGCGAACGCACGCAACATCCCACGCAACACCGCGTGTGCGCCGCCGAGGCAACGCCGAGCCAAGCCCGCCCGCGTAGCGACAACGCGAGGCGCGGAAGGTGTAGAGACTAGACGGGGGGCGCCTAAGGCGATGCGCCGATCGGCCCTTGCGGGCAACGGCGCGAGCGCGATGGCGAAGGCATAGTCCAGCGCACGAACGTTTGCACGAAGCGCAACGCTTTTCGCAGACGGCGTCGAAAGACGTGGTGTGAAGAAAATCCGCCGCTTAACGGCTTGCCGGTTCGAGTCCGGTCCCCGGCACCAGGATTGCTCCCACGCAATGCAATACCACGCAACGCATTGCATTGCGTGAGGTGAGATGAGTCGAAGAAGGCCCGCGAGAGATCGAACGCTCGCGGGCTTTTGTTTTCCGCGCGCATGCCGCGTGCGACCTTCCCTGCGGCCTCCGAGCCGAATGAATTCAGGATCGCTGATCAAGGTCTTCGTCAGGAGAGGTGTCTTCCTGATCGCACATCAATGCAAGCGGTTTTTGGCCGTTAGCGAGACAACATGCCTCGCACGTCGTTGCAACGCTTCGGTGTTGCGCGGCCTCTTCTTCCTTCTGCGCATAGCGTTTTCCCCTCATGGTCAAGAACATCAGTATTCGCGTACGTCTCGCGCTCGCGATGAGTTTTCTCGGTGCATTGCTGGTTGTCGGCGGCCTCATGGGCGTGGTCGGCGTGTCGATGGGCAATAGCGATATGAACGATCTCTATTCGAACCGGTTGGCGTCGTCAGAGGCGCTGGGGCAGGCCAACGTGGCGCTTTCGCGAACGCGCCTCTGGCTGTATCGCATCGCGCTCGATCCTTCGGGCCCCGACGTGGCGCAGCAAACACAGACGGCCCATGAACTGCTCGCCGCATCGAAGCGGGCATGGGACACGTATCGCGCGTTGCCGTCTTCCGGCGCCGATGAGGCGCAGCGCGCGGCCGACGCAAACACGAAGTTCGATGCGCTCATCAAAAGCGGCCTCGAGCCGATGTTCAACGCCATTGAGACGGGCGACGCGACGAAGATCGTCGACGTCTGGCGCCAGATGCCGCCGTCGCTCTTCATCGATGTGTCCGACAGCATGGACGCGCTCGACCGCATCCAGGCCAACGCGGCGCGCGCCACCTTCGATGCCGCGCAAGCCCGCTTTCACGCGTTCGTCGAAATCGCCGTCGCCGGCATTCTGGTGGCGCTCGCCGCGGCGGCGTTCGCATGGTGGTCGCTGCAGCGGGCCATCGGCACGCCGCTCGCGCGGGCGCTCGGGCATTTCAGCGCGATTGCCGAAGGCGACCTGACTACGCGCGTCGAGGTCCATTCGAGCGACGAGATGGGGCAGTTGATGAGCGGTCTGCAGGCTATGCAGGCGCGGCTGGTGCAGACCATTGGCGTGGTGCACGACGGTGTACGGTCGATCAGCACGGTCACGCATGAAATTTCGGCGGGCAACGTGGACCTGTCGCGACGCACCGAAGATCAGGCCGCGTCGCTGGAAGAAACCGCCGCATCCATGGAGCAGCTGACATCGACGGTTCGCCAGAATGCCGACAACGCGAAACAGGCCAATCAGGTGGTGTGCAGTACGGCTTTGCTGACGGAGCAGGGCAACGAGGCGGCGCGCGAAGCGGTGCAAACCATGCGCGGCCTCTCCGAGTCGTCCGGCAAGATGTCCGAAATCATCGGCGTGATCGAGGGCATCGCGTTTCAGACCAACATCCTCTCGCTGAACGCGGCCGTCGAGGCCGCACGCGCCGGCGAACAGGGACGCGGGTTCGCGGTGGTGGCGAGCGAAGTGCGCTCGCTCGCGCAGCGCAGCGCGGCCGCTTCGAGAGAGATCAAACAGTTGATCACGAATTCGCTCGATCGCGTGGAGACCGGTGCGAGGCAGGTTCACCGTGCAACGGAGACGATGACCGAGATTCTGGCTTCGGTTCGACGGGTCAGCGACCTGATGGGCGAGATCGCCGCTGCGTCGCACGAGCAGTCGAAGGGTATCGAACAGGTCAATCAGGCCGTGGCGCAAATGGACCGCGTCACGCAGCAGAACGCGGCGTTAGTCGAGCAGGCTGCGGGCGCGGCGCACTCGCTGGAGGAGCAGGCGGGGCAGTTGAATGCGGCCATCGCGGTATTTCGCGTGGAACGCATGTAGGCAAAGCATGTAAGCAAGGCGTGCGGGCAACATGTTCAGGCATCCGAAACAAGCGTAGCAGCTGGGTTTGGTCTACGATCACGATTCATCTCCACTGCGCGGCGACAGGAGGTTATCGTGAACGAGCCGAACCTGAGCGAGATCTATCGAGACTACGTGGATTGCCTGAACCGGCGCGATTGGGCGTCGCTCGGCCGGTTCGTGAGCGACGACGTCGTTCACAACGGTCGGCGCATCGGCCTTGCCGGCTATCGCGACATGCTGGAACAAAACGTCTGCGACATACCGGACCTTCGCTTCGTCGTCGAACGGCTGGTGACGCAACCGCCTCTTGTCGCGAGCCGTCTGGCGTTCGACTGCACGCCGCGGCATCGTTTCCTCGGGCTACCCGTCGAAGGCAGGCGCATCGTTTTCGCGGAGAACGTGTTCTACGCGTTTCGCGACGGAAAGATCGCCCAGGTGTGGTCCGTGATCGACAAGGCGGCCATCGAGGCGCAGCTATAAAACCGCCTCGCCGCTTGCCGAAAATTCTGTAAGCTTTGTAGGCAACAATTTCTCGTACCATACCTGGATCGAAACGGTATAACGCTCCAGCAAGGTACGACTATGTCCCACTCTCCCAACCCCCCTCACGAGTTCGAGGAAGGCGTGGCGATCAGCGTTGCCATGGTCGGGCGGGATGAGCGCGGCGAGCTTGTCGTCACGGCGTGCAACGACGCTTTCCTGCAGATGATCGGCGCCGCGCTTCCAGATACGCAGACATTTCCCGTTCCGTTCGATTCGCTGGTTCCTCGTGGCCGGCAGCCGGACCTGCGCAAGACGCTGGAAGCCTGCTTCGCGGCGGACGCTGCGCCGAAAGCACAGGCCTGCGAATTTCGCGATGTTCACAGCGGCAGCGTGCAGCGTTGGCGCCTCTCGCTCAAACCGGTCGCCCATGGCCGTGACGGCACGACGGCGCGCGAAATACTCGTGACCGGCGTGAGGGCTGAGCCGAACGCGGCGCGCGCGAACGAAATGGAAGCCTGCGCGTCGCGTTATCGCGCGGTGGTGGATTCGGCCTACGACGCCATCGTCGCGATCGACCAGCAGCACAACATCACGCTCTTCAATCGCGCGGCCGAGAACCTGTTCGGCTATACGTCGGCAGAGGTGCTCGGGCAACCCATCGAAATGCTGTTGCCCGAGCGGTTTCGCGCGGGCCACGCGCAGCGCGTGCGGCAGTTTGCGAACACGGTACAGATGAGCGAGCGGCAGGTCACGCCGCCGCGTATGGACGGCAGCAACAGCGTGTACGGACGGCACCGGAATGGCTCTGTCATTCCGGTCGAAATCGCGATCTCCAAGATCGACGTGAACGGCATAACCGAGTTCACCGCGGTCGTGCGCGACATCACCGATCGCGCGCAGCTCATGGAGCAGTTGAAGAAGCAGGCGGGAACCGATGCGTTGACTGGCCTGCCGAATCGCCGCGAGTTTGTGGATTTCGTGGATAAGGCGCTTTGCGCCGACGGCGCGCTGTCGGCGTTCATTCTCGACATCGACTTCTTCAAGAAGATCAACGACAGCTACGGGCACGATGCCGGCGACGAAGTTCTGCGCGTGCTCGCGAAGGTGGGCATGTCCGTCATGCAGGACGCCAATGTATTCGCGCGTTGGGGCGGCGAGGAGTTCGTGGCGGCGCTGCCCGGCGCGGATGCCGACGTCGCGCATGCGGTGGCCGAGCAACTGCGCAAGCGCATCGAACAACAGGATTTCGAGCACGTGTGGCGTCTCACGCCGATTCCGTTTACCGTGAGCATCGGCGTCGTCACGTGCGAAGCAGGCGAGCGCGATGTCGACGCGTTGATGAAACGCGCGGACCGGGCACTCTACCGGGCCAAGCAATTGGGCCGCAACCGCGTCGAGGTCGGGTAGGCATCCAGCGGACTCGATGGCGGCGTGCCCGCGGCGCGCGCCATGCCGACACTGAAAAAGGAGACATGCGATGTCGATTCAAAAGATCACGCCGTTTCTCTGGTACTCGTCAGAAGCCGAAGAAGCCGCTGCTTTCTATGCGGGCATCTTTCCGGATTCGCGTGTGAATCGCGTCACGTCGGTGCAGGGCACCGCCGCAACCAAGGTCGTGGAATTCGTTCTCTTCGGGCAGCCCTTCATCGCCATGAGCCACGAACGGCGCGAAGCCTTCAATCATGCGATCTCGTTGATGGTCAGTTGCGCGGATCAGGCCGAGCTGGACCGCTACTGGGACGCGCTGCTGGAGGGCGGCACGGCCGACGGCTGCGGCTGGCTGAGGGACCGCTTCGGCGTGTCGTGGCAGATCGTTCCCGACGACCTCATCCCGATGATCGCCGACACCGATCCGGTGAAGGCCGGGCGTGTTGCCGAAGCCATGATGCAGATGACGAAGTTCGACGTCGCGGCGCTCAAAGCCGCGTATGCGGGGACACATCGATAGACGGTCGCGCCCCGCGGCGTGACTGCGGGCCCACGTGCGGGGCGATGAGATTCATCAGCACGAAGCGCGCCGACCCGGGCACCGCAGTGCCAAAAAAACAGCATTTGCGTACCAGAACCGACCGGGCGTGCGCAACGCGAAATGGACGCGCGGGTATCATGGTCCGCGCAAACGCCACGTTCAACGCGTCCAATACGTCCAACCCGTTCCGAACCTCCGAAACGCATGTCCACTCTCGGGGCCTGCCGAGGGGCTTTTCATGATTCCGATGCCGACCGTCCGCATAGCGTGCTGGGCAGACTATGTGTGCCCGTTCTGTTATCTGCAGATGGGTGTGCTCGACCGGTTCATCGAGACGTCGCGCGTGCCGCTCGTGCTCGAGTGGCACGCGTTCGAACTGCGTCCCGAGCCCATCGCGCTGATCGAACCCGACGGCGAATACATCACCAACATCTGGCTCAATGCGGTCTATCCGCTGGCCGCGGAACGCAACGTGAAAGTGCGGTTGCCGCCCGTCGCGCCGCGCAGCCGCCTTGCTTTCGAAACCGCTTTCTTCAGCCGCACCGTGGGCCGCTTCGATGCCGTGCATCGCGCGCTGTTCAAGGCCTATTTCGAGCATGGCCGCGATATCGGCCGTGCGGACGTGCTGCTCGAGATTGCCGCCGAATGCGGCGTCGATCGCGCGGCGCTGGCCGCATCGCTTGCCGCGCAGCGCTTCAAGACAGCGATCGAGGACGACGAAGCGAGAGCCGGCCGCCTCGGCGTAACGGGGCTGCCGTTCGTGATGCTCTCGCATGCCGGCGACGAAGCGAAAGCGCGACCGCCGGTCGTGGTGCGCGGCGTCGCGCCCGTCGAACACCTGACGGCCGCGCTGGACCGCCTGCTCGCCGACACACCGGCAGCGGACCTGCGGTCGCCGGCGAGGACGAAGCGGGTGGCCTCATGATGGAGCGATCCGCCGACGTCTTCCACGCGCCTTCGTTCGTCACCGTCCAGGTGCATGCAACTCACGCGCTCGACGAGTCGATGCACGACAGCGCGCCCGCGCTGTTCTTCGATCTCTCTACGCGCACCATTCGCGCCTACGTGCTGGACGGCTGCGGCCCCACGCATTCAACGGGCACGCTACACCGCGTGCGCGGCGGCCTTTCTCCCGCGCATCTGCAACGTGCCAAGGCGATGCTGTCCGTTCGCGATCACGACAGCGTGACGCTGGCCGCACTCGGCGAAGCGTGCGGGCTCTCGCCCAGTCACTTTGCGCGGGAGTTCAAGCAATCCACGGGCTTGCCGCCGCATCGGTGGGCGCTCAAGAACAAGATCGCGCTCGCGAAAGACCTGCTGCTGCAAAGCGGTCTTGCGTTGCCGGCCATTGCGCTCGCGTGCGGCTTCGTGGACCAGTCGCATCTGGGGCGATGGTTCAAGCGGCTGACGGGCATCAGCCCACGCGCGTGGCAGCGCCTTCATCGCGACAGAACGTCGATGCCGGCGAGCGGACCATCGCGCCGTGCCGCGGAAGACAGCGGCAACGCAACGTGAAGGCCCGCTCGCGGCCGGTGTGGAAAATGACATCATTCCCGTACCAAACGCCGCCGAAAGCGGCTTCTGCGCCGCTCCCTCAACCGCTAGCATACTGACCAACCCATCCGGGTTCCCCGCCCACGAGGCGACTCGCGCGCGCCGCGTGCCGGCATCGTGCGCCGGTCTTCCTTTCCGACAATCCGCGTCGCGAGGTCACTGTGAACGTTCGTACATTTTCGACGATGAGCCCCGAGGACCTGCGCGACGTTCGCGCGCTTTTCCTGCGGCAGGCAGCAGGCGAAACGGCTCACGACATCGAAGTGATGGATTCGATCCTCGCGCGCGCGGCGGACGGACAGCCCGACCCCGTGAACTTCGTTGCTCGCGCCTACACGTTCTGGGGCCGCCACGTTGTGCTCGATCATTTCCGCGAGGTCTTCGCCGGCACGTGGCGCTTCGAACCGGACGAGCGCGCCATGCGCGTGATTCCGCTCGGCGCGGACGCGGCCCACATCTACGCTCCCACGCGCATCACGGCCGGTGGCGCGGGCCAGCCGGCGGCCACGTTCCAGTTCCTCGTCAACGAAATCGCGATCCGCACACCGGACGGCTGGCGTATCTCGGCGATCGTTCCCGTGCCGACAAAGTAGCCCGGCCGCTTCATTTTTCTCGCCGCTGCCGCGCCGCATGCGGCGACATGGCATTTTCCGAACGAGCGCGCCGGCTCGACGCGGCAGCGGCCGGTCGTCGTGCAGCGGTTCGTTTCATCCGACGAAGCAAGGAGGCGTGATCGTGGTCCAGCGTTTGAACGTCGAATTCGAAGCAGAGGGCGGCATCACGCTGCACGCGTGGCTGTTCGTGCCCGCGGGCAACGGAACGCGCCTGCCCGCCATTTCCATGGCGCACGGGTATGCCGGCACGCGGGAGCACGGCATCGAGCGCTTTGCGCGTGCATTCGCGGACGCTGGCTTCATCGTGCTGCTGCACGACCATCGCGGCTTCGGCGCGAGCGAAGGCGAGCCGCGGCACGACATCGACCCGTGGCGGCAGATTGCCGACTGGCGTCGCGCCATTTCGTTTCTGGAAGCGTACGATGGCGTGGACCCGGCGCGCATCGGCCTGTGGGGCACGAGCTATGCCGGCGGCCACGCCATCGTGCTGGGTGCGACGGACCGGCGTTTGCGCTGCGTGGTGGCGCAGGTGCCCACCATCAGCGGGTACGAGCAGGGGCTTCGCCGCGTGGCGCCCGAATTCGTCGCATCGATGGAAGAGACCTTCGCGAACGACGAGCGCGGCCAGGCCCGCGGCGAGGCGCCCCTGCGGCAGGCCGTCGTGAGCGACGATCCCGCGGTGCCGGCGGCGTATCGCACGAAGGACGCCATCGCGTTCTACCTGCAGTCCGTGCCCGACGGCACCTGGGACAATGCTGTGACCGTGCGCTCCACGCGCGCGGCTCGCATGTACGAGCCCGGCGTGTGGATTGCGCGCGTCTCGCCCACGCCGCTGCTGATGGTCGTCGCCTCGCACGACACCATCACCGTCACCGATCTGGCGCTCGCCGCGTACGAACGAGCGTTGCAGCCCAAGCGGCTCGCGCTGATTCCGGGCGGGCACTTCGACGCCTACCTGCGGTATTTCCGCGAGGCGAGCGGCGCCGCTGTCGAGTGGTTTCGCGAGCATCTTTCATCAGCACGGGGTTGACCATGGCTCATCTCTTTCTCGACATCTCGAACCGGCTCGCGACGATCAGCCTCGACAATCCGCCGCAGAACCGCCTTGCGGAACAGATGATCGGGGAACTGGACGACGCGTTGACGGCCATCAGCCGCAGCGATGCACGCGCCGTGCTGCTTCGCGCGGCGGGCGCCGATTTCAGTTTCGGCGGCGACATTCTTCCGTGGGAGGGCATGTCGCGGGCCGCATTGCGTGCGCTTTTCGAGCGCTACCTGAACGCGTTCAACCGCTTCGAGCGTTTGCCGTTGCCGGTGGTGGCGGCCGTGCAGGGGCTTTGCTTCGGTGGCGGACTGGAACTCGCCTTACGCGCGGACGTGGTGTTCGCTGCCGAGTCCGCGCGCTTCGGTCATCCCGAACAGACGCTGGGCATCGCGACAATGCTGGGTGGCATCTATCGCGTCGCCGAGCGGGCAGGGCGCTTTCGCGCCGCGCAATGGGCGTTCACGTCGGAGCAGGTGCCCGCGGCGACGATGGAGCATTTCGGCGTGGTGAATCGCGTGGTGCCGGACGCGCAGCTGCCCGAAGAGGCCCTGGCGTTTGCGTTGAAGATGGCGCAAGGTCCGACGCGCGCGCACGCTGCCCACAAGGCATTGCTTCGCATGTGGGCGGTGAGCGGCATCGATGCCGCCGACGAGGCGCTCTTCGACATCGCGATGCCGCTTTTCGACACCGAGGACGCCGCGGCCGGGCTCGCATCGGCCATCAAGGCGGCCCGGGCGGGGCAACCCAGGCCCGTGATGGAATATAAAGGCCGCTAGTCCGTTGTTGCACACACCGCAACCCACCAGGAAGGAAGACGCACGATGACGATGAACAGACGTAGCTTCTCGGCCGCGCTCATTGCCGGCGCAGCCGCCTCGCTGATTTCCTCGCGCGGCATGGCCGCCACGCCCGCACCCACGAAGGCGCGCAACGTCGTGCTGGTGCATGGGCTCTTCGCGGACGGGTCGTGCTGGTCGGAAGTGATTCCGCGGTTGCAGGCCGCGGGACTCAACGTCACGTCCGTCCAAAACCCGCTGACCACGCTGCCCGATGCCGTTGCCTCGGCGCAGCGGGTGCTGGACCGGCAGGATGGGCCGACGGTGCTGGTCGGGCATTCCTTCTCCGGCATGATCGTGACGGAAGCCGGCGTGCATCCCAACGTCTCGGCGCTCGTCTATGTGGCCGCGCGTGCGCCCGATGCCGGCGAGGACTACACGGCACTGGCCAAAACGTATCCGACGCCGCCGGCCTCCGCGGGAATCGTGTTCGACGGCGACGAAGGGCGCCTGACGGAGGCGGCCTTCCTGCGCGACTTCGCGGGCGACCTGCCCGAAGCGAAGGCCAGGGTGCTCTTCGCGGTGCAGGAGCCGTTCCACAAGGCCCTGCTCACCGGCAAGACCACGCATGCGGCGTGGCGCTCGAAGCCGAGCTTCTACGCGGTTTCCACGGAAGACCGCACGATCAATCCGGATCTGGAACGCTTCATGGCCAAACGCATGGGCGCGAAGACCATCGAGCTGAAGTCGAGCCATCTTTCGCTGATCTCTCATCCCGACGAGATCTCGCAGCTCATTCTCGAAGCGGCTGGACAGCGCGCCTGAGGCGTTCCCGTGCCCGGGCGACGGGGCGCGCCGCATCCGTCAGCGCTTTTTCAGCGCTGCACGAACGAACGATACGAACTGCGACGTCACGGGATTGTGGGCGCCGTTCGCCCACACCAGGCCCACTCGCCACGTCGCATGCTTGCCGCGCAGCGGCACCACGGTGGCGTCGCGAAGCAGGTGCTCCGCGCGCGACGGAATGAACGCGACGCCTACCCCCGCGGCCACCGACGCCAGGACCGACTGCACGTCGTCGGCCTGCTGCGTGACGTTGGGCACGAACCGATGCTCGCGACACCAGTTCTCGATCTGCGCCGCGAGTCCGGGGCCGCGTGTGCGCCGCAGCGCCACGAAGCCCATGTCGTTCAGTGCCCGCAAGCCGGACGGCACACGTACGCGTGCCACGCTGGGCGGCAACGCCAGCGCGAGGCGTTCGTCGATCACGCCCAGCGAAGACAAACCCTCGGCAGGGGAGAGTCGCATGAAGCCCACGTCGAGCTTGCCCGCCTGAATGCGGCGGGTTTGCTCGTCGGAGGAGAGATCGCTCAGCGCAACGGCAATGCCGGGGCACTGCCGGCGAAAGTCCGCGATGATCTGCGGTGCGAGCGTCAACACGGACAGGCAGATGCCGATCCGCAGATGCCCGCGCGTGCCGCGGCTCGCTTCGCGCGCACGCCCGAGTATGTCGTCGGCGTCGTGGACGAGCGCCTTCGCGTCGGGCAGGAAGCCCTCGCCGAAGCGCGTCAACGCGGCGCCGTGCCGGCCGCGCTCGAACAGCTTTCCGCCCAGGCTCGCCTCCAGCGCATTCACCTGCTTGCTCAACGCAGGCTGGCTCAGGTGCAGCGCCTCGGCTGCGCGTCCGAAGTGGCGTAGCTCGGCCACGGTCAAAAACGCTCTCAGCAGTTTGAGTTCCATTCCGGCACGTTATCGTATCGATCGAATGATTCATTTTACTGATCGATGCGCAACGCGTTCAATACGGACATGCCCTTTCACGAGCGACGGCCATGTCTTCCCAAGCGACCTGCGACTGCCTGCACGAGGCAAACTCAACCGATGCAGCCGGCAACCGCCCGGCGTCTTCCGAAGAACCGTCGACGGGGGCGGCGTCAGGCGGCAAGGCGCGTGTCCGTCGGTCGCGCTTTGCCGTGACGCCTTCTGAAGACGCGACGCCCAGGCAGGGCGGGGCGATCGCCGTGAGTTTCGCCGTTGTCTCGCGCAAACGCTGGCCGCCGTGACAGCAAAGCGTTCACGCCGCCATGCGCGCCTCGGCGATACGCTGCGGTGCTTCGGGCCGCGCATACAGGCGCTCCAGGTAGGCTTGCAACTGCGGGAACGTATCGAGCAGCTTCAGTTCGTTGGCCCAATCGATCAGATAGGCCGTCACGCAGTCGGCTACGGAGAGCTTGTTGCCGATGATGAATTCGCGCCCGTCGAGATGCTTCTCGAGAATCACGGCCATCGTCCTGAAGTCCTCGCGCGCGAGTTCGATGTCGGCGGGTGAGCGCTTCTCGGGCGGATACAGCAGGGTGTGACGGGTGATTCGCCACAGCGGCTGTTCCAGTTCGGTCACGGCGAAGAGCGTCCAGCGATACGCCTGCGCGCGCTCGCTCAGGTCGACGGGCATCAGTCCTTTCTCCGGATACTTGTCCGCGAGGTACAGCACGATTGCTGCGGACTCCGGAATGATCTGGTCGCCGTCCACCAGCACGGGCACCTTTCCCGCAGGGTTGATGCGCAGGAATTCGGGCCGCTTGTGCTCGCCTTCGCGCAGGTTGACCGAGACGAATTCGAAGTCGGCATCGACTTCCTTGAGGCCCCAAAGCGCACGTTGCGAGCGCGTTCCTGCAAATCCGTAAAGTCTCATCACACTCCTCCAGACAGTGGGGACCACCCACTCTTGCGGGCGGCGGTCGTATCGATATCTGCTGCGAGTTCTACACCTGACGTGTCGATTGCGATGCCTGTCAGCCTTGCGGGATGGGCAGCACGGGCATCACGTCAATCGACTCGCCGGGGAAGACGGTGAAATGTGGGTGCCCTTCGAACATTCGCGCCGCTTGTTCATGCGAAGCACTCCGTACGACCGTGAACGCGGTGAGTGCATTAGTCACGTCCTCGACGCCCTTGTTGCTGACGTGCTTCGTCTTGCCGAGCGGACCGCCCATCTCGACGATGGCCGCCTTGTGCTTTTCGACCCACGCGCCCCAGGCGGCGATGCCTTCGCGTTCTTTTGCGCGCCGTTCGTCTTCGGAAAGCGCCTGCCATGCCTTCATGCGCGCATTGTCCTTGCTGCCGAGGAATACGGCCAGAAACAACGTTTGATCGCTCACGTCTCCTCCTTCTGTTGACGGGCGCAACGGAATGTCGTCGCCCGGCGTTGACAATATAGGTTGATATCAACATAATTGCAACATGGCACGCGCAAAGAAACTTCCAAAGTCTCTCCCTTTCGAAACCACGCTGATGGTGCGCGACTGCTGCCTGTGTCTGCACATGCAGAGGGCGGCGCGCAACCTCGCGCGCATATTCGACGAGGCGCTGCGTCCGTTCGATCTCACGAACGGGCAGTTCTCGCTCCTGATGTCGCTCAACCGGCCTCAGCCGGCGGCGATGAAAGACGTGGCGTCGTTGCTGGCGATGGACCGCACCACGCTAACGGCCGCGCTCAAACCGCTGGAGCGGCGTGAGCTGGTCGTCATCGAGCAGGACCCGAACGATGGGCGCAGCCGTCGGCTTCGCTTGACGCCTGCGGGCGAGCAGTTGCTCGCGCGGGCATTCCCGGTGTGGCAGCAGACGCACACCGAAATCGAGCGGCCGTTCGCGCAAGGCGAGGTCGACCGTCTGCGTCGCCACCTGCGATCGCTTTCGTAGCCGATGTAGCGACAAGTCGTGACATGCAGCAAGGCCGGCAGTTAGCGTGCCGCCGTTGCCGCGGCCACCGCATCGGCCCCCGCGGGTATCCGCATCGGCGCCGCGGGATCGGTCACGGCTTGCCACACGGCTTCGGCCACATCCTCCGCATACGTGACCGGCGTGCTCGTGTCGCGTATCGCGGCGAAGACGCCTTGCGTGAACTCGGCGTAGGCCTCGGGCACGTCTTCGCTCATCAGGCGGCGCGCGTTGTTGCCGAAGCTCGTGCTGGGCGACCGTCCGGGCAGCACGAGGCGCACGCGCACGTCGAAGGGCGCCAGCTCCAGCGCGAGCGATTCGGTGAACGCATTCACTGCCGCCTTGCTGCCGGTGTAGACCGAGAGCAGCGGCAACGGCGCGAGCGTGACGGTCGACGTCACGTTCACCACCACGCCTGCGCGCCGCTGCCGGAATTGCGGCAACACGGCCTGCGTCATCGCGATGGTGCCGAGTGTGTTGGTTTCATAGACCGTGCGCGCGTGGTTCAGATCGATAGCCTCGAGCGGTCCCGCCATGCCGACGCCGGCGTTGTTGACGAGCGCATCGATCGGCCCGGCCGCGTCGACGCAACGCCGAATGCTTGCGATATCGGTCACGTCGAGCGGCAGCACGCGAAGCCGCTCGGAGGGCGGTAGCACATCCTCGCGCGGCGTACGCATCGCCGCGACGACGCGCCAGCCTTTGTCGAGGAAGAAGCGCGCGGTCTCGAGTCCGAAACCGGACGAACAGCCGGTGATGAGAACGGTGGAAGCAGGGGACATCGGAAACTCCATCGGTGGGCACTTCGGTTGGCAATGCCTGTACGATAGCCGCCCGATTTCGGACGAACTATACTTGGAGGTCCATTTCTTTGTAGAGATCGTCCGGAATGGTCGACCCCCTTGCCGAAGTCGTGTCGCTGTTGCAGCCCGGCGCGCCGCACTCGAAACTCGTCCTCGCCTCGGCCACGTGGGGCGTGCGCCGCGCGGAGACGGGACGCCCGTTCTACCTGGCTGTGCTCGAAGGCGGCTGCCGTCTCACCGTCGACGGAACGACAGGCAGCGAGACGATCACGCTCAACGAAGGCGACTTCGCCTTGCTTCCCGCCGCGCGCCGCTTCGCGACATCCAGCCTCGATGCGCCGCCGCCCGCCGACGACGAAGCCATCACGACGCCCATTACGCCCATCCCCGGCGGCGCGCGCGTCGGCAACCCGGACGATCCCGTGAATGTGCGCATGCTGGTGGGCCACTGCGTGTTCGGCTCGCCGGACTCCGCGCTGCTGGTCTCGCTGCTGCCGCAATGGGTGCACGTGCGCGGAGCGTCGCGCCTTGCCACGCTGGTCCAGCTGGTGGGCGACGAATCGCGCGCGGATCGTCCCGCGCGGGAAATCGTGATGGCGAGGCTGCTCGAAGTGCTGCTCATCGAAGCGCTGCGCTCCACGGCCAGCACGGCGGCGTCGCCGGGCCTCGTGCGCGGGCTCTCCGATGCACGCCTTGCGCTCGCGCTGCGCCGCATCCACGAATTCCCCGCGCAAGCGTGGACCGTCGCTCAACTGGCGCGCGAGGCCGCGATGTCGCGTTCGGCCTTCTTCGAGCGCTTCAGCCGCGCCGTGGGCGTAGCGCCGATGGAATATCTGCTGACATGGCGCATGGCACTCGCGAAGCGGCTGCTGCGCCAGCGGGACCGGTCGATTGCGGAGATCGCCGCGCACGTGGGCTACGGTTCGGTGAGCGCGTTCGGCGTGGCGTTCACGCGGCACGTCGGCATGCCGCCGGGCCGCTATGCGAGAAGCGAGGTGGACGACGTGCCGGCCTGACGCGACGGCGCCATCCTTTCTCGGGTGGGTACGGCCGGTCTCTGCGACGCGTGCGCCGCCCAGTGCGAAAAGCACGAGCACGAGCATTGCAGGCAATGCGCGCAGGCGTGCCGCAACTGCGCCGAGGCGTGCCGCGCGATGGCGTGAAGCGCAGCGCCTCGCGTGTTGCGTGCTTGCCGCAGCGTGCAAAGTCGTCGCAACGGGCGCTGCCCCGGGCACACGACGCTATCTCGACGTGGACGACCACGCCAGCAACCGGATGCCCGCTACCCCGAACACCACGGCGAGGCATCCTTCGAGCGCGCGACGCGTGCGCGCATAAGCCGCCCGCGCCGTCGCCGTGGAAAACACCAGCGCGTAGGTGCTGAACACCGCCGTGCCGATTACCGCGCAGCCCGGCACGACGGCATCGTGGGCGAGCCCCACGTTGTTCGACGAGAGCGCGACGATGGATACCCAGACGAGAATCGCCTTCGGGTTCGTGAGATGCAGCAGCGCGCCTTTCGTGTAGAGCCGCTTAAACGGTTCGGGCTGCACGTCGCGCGGCACGGTGGCGGCCTGCGCACTCAATGCGGTGCGCCCCGACTTGAAGGCCAGCCAGAGCAGATACACGCCCCCGAACATTTTCACGGCGACGATGAACTGCGACCACGCAACGAGCGCCGCCGAGATGCCGGCCGAGGCCACCGTCGCCCAGAACATCGACCCTGAAATCACGCCTAGCGCGAAGGCGAGGGCCGCCTTGCGCCCACGATGCGCGGCGATGGACATGATGGCGAGATTGCTGGGCCCCGGGCTCGCGACGCCGACGAAATACGCCATGTACGCGAGCAGCAGATTGGCCGAAAAGAACGTGTTGCCTGACATGGAGAGAGAACCTCTTCGAACGGAAAGCGTGACGCGATGGGGTATCGCCGGCGCGGTGCTCGCGCGGCGTTATGGCGATTTGCCGGCCGCCACGGCAAGCATGGCCTCGCCGATCTCCGTCTGACCGCTCGCCTTTAGCGCTTCGCCGGCTCCGCGGATGTCTTCGGTGTCCTTGTTCTGGCCGATCTTGCTCTTGCCCACGAGTCGCGTGATCTCGATCTGCAGCCCCACAATGCACTTCAGCATGGCGTCGATATAGTCCGCCGGCGCATCGCTCATCTTCCAGGGCGCAGGCTGCGCGGCCTCGTGCATACGCGTAAGGCGGCCGACAAGGCCGCGCACGAACCGTTCGTCGTCGCAAATCGCGATGCGTCCGTAGGCGTGCACGACCCTGTAGTTCCACGTCGGCACCTGCCTGTGGTGCACGTGTTTGCTGGGGTACCAGCTCGGCGAGATATAAGCGTCGCCCGCGCGAAACACGACGAGCACCTCGTCGCCGTTCGCCACGTCCTGCCAGACCGGATTGGCTCTGGCCACGTGCGCGCGCAGCACGCCGAGCGGGCCTTCCGCGGCAGCCAGTTCGAAGGGCAGGTGATTGGCGTCCAGTCCGCTTGTGCCGTGCGTGACGAGCATGCCGAACGGATGCTGCGCGATGTGCGCGTGTAGGACCTCGGTGCGAGCTTCGTCGAAATGAGCGGGTACGTACATGGGCTTCCCACGGATCGGGCCTGCGAGAGGGCAGGGGGTAGTCCCGATTGTGGCGACAAACCGGTGGGTCTCACAGAGCCAGTTTCGGTCGATTCGACAGGGCCAGCTGCGCGCCTGCGGGCGGTACGCTCCTGCTGCTTCGCCGCGCGCTTCTACGCGGGGCAGCAGCCTTGAGAACGAGGGCGTCGGTTCGTCCCGACGCCCGCTCGCGAGTCAGGCCACGAGCCCGATGTCGGCCCCGGCGATGAGCTGTTCGATGTCGAGCAGGATCAGCATGCGCTCGCCGTCGTCGCCCGCGACCGTGGCGAGATCCGTGATGAAGCTCGCGTCCACCGATGCCCCGAACGCAGGGGCCGGGCGACGGTCGCCCGGACTGAGTTCCAGCACGTCGCTCACCGCGTCCACCACCACGCCCACCGTGCGGGCCGCGACGTTGAGCACGATGACGACTGTGGAGTCGTCGTAGTCCGCGCGTTCCAGCGCAAACTTCAGACGCAGATCGACGATCGGCACGATCACGCCGCGCAGGTTGATCACGCCCTTGACGAACGGCGGCGCATTCGCAATGCGCGTGGGTTCGTCATAGGAGCGAATTTCCTGTACATGCAGGATGTCGATGCCGTACTCCTCGTTGCCAAGGCGGAACGTGACGAACTCCTGCGCGCCGGCTTCGGCTTCGGCAACCTCGCCGCGAGCGCGTGCGGGCAGCGCGGTTTCGACGACTGCATTCATGGTGTTCTCCTCAAGTGAAAGGGCACGTGGTGCGTTAAAAGGTTTCCCAGTCGCGGCCCGTATCCGCGGTCGCCAGTGCCGGGGCAGGGGCGGGCGCTGCGATCGGCGTACGCTTCGGTGCCGCCGGCCGCGTCGCGGGCGCACGGGTTGCTGAGGGCTTGCGCGCGGGCACCGTTGCGGCGGGAGTCTTGGTGGCCGAGGCGGTTCCGCTGCGACGGAGCTCTTCGCCCGAACTCAGCCGAAAGAACGACACCGCTTCGGTCAGCTGATGCCCCTGGTCTTCGAGCGACTTCGATGCTGCCGCGGCCTGCTCCACGAGCGCCGCGTTCTGCTGCGTGACCTCGTCCATCTGCGTGATCGCAACGTTGACCTGCTCGATGCCGCGGCTCTGTTCGCTCGATGCCGCCGCGATCTCGCCCATGATGTCCGTCACGCGCGCCACGGCCTGGGTGACTTCGGCCATCGTGCTGCCCGCGTCGTCGGCGAGGCGCGATCCTTCCTGGATCTTCTGTACCGAGGTGGCGATCAGGTCCTTGATCTCCTTCGCCGCGCTCGACGAACGCTGCGCGAGGCTGCGCACCTCGCTTGCCACCACCGCGAAGCCGCGGCCCTGTTCGCCGGCCCGCGCGGCTTCCACTGCGGCGTTGAGTGCGAGGATGTTGGTCTGGAACGCGATGCCTTCGATGATGCCGGTGATTTCCGCGATCTTCGACGAGCTGTGGCTGATGTCGGTCATGGTCTCGACCACCTGGCCCACCACGGCGCTGCCCTTGTGGGCGACCTCGGACGCATTGCCGGCGAGCGCGCTGGCCTGCTGCGCGTTCTCGGCGTTCTGGCGCACGGTGGAGGTGAGTTCTTCCATGCTCGAAGCGGTTTCCTGCAGCGACGACGCCTGTTCTTCGGTGCGCGACGACAGATCCTGGTTGCCCGAAGCAATTTCGCTGGCACCTGTGGCGATGTTGTCGGCGGCGGTGCGGACCTGGGCGATGAGGCGCACGAGGCTGGCCTGCATCTCGCCCATGGAGGCGAGCACGCTGCCCTTCGGTGCGCTGTGGGCACCTTGCACGGGACTCAGATCGCCCGCGGCCACGCGCCGCGTGATGTCGCCCAGCGCAGCCGGCTCGTCGCCGAGCGAGCGCGTGAGTCCTCGCGTGATGAGCAGCGCCGCGACGACCGCTGCCGCGATGGCCGCCATGCACAGGCCGATCAGCAAGGCGCGCTGGCTCGCATAGTGTTCGGCGGACTCCTGCATCATCTGCTGCGCGCGGCCGCGCGTGTACTGGCTAAACGCGTTCGTCGCCTTGATGAGTTCGGCGAGCAGCGGGCGGCACTGGTCGTTCATCATCGCGATGGCGTGATCGTGCTGGCTGTGCAGCGCGGCGTCGACGATGGCGAGTGCAACCGGGCCGTACTGCGTTTCCACACGGTCGATGCCGGCCACGAGTTCGCGCGCCTGCGCGGTTGCACTCGTGCTGGTCGCCACCGCGTCCTTCAACTGGCGAAGCCGCGCCTGCACTTCTTCATGCGCCTGGGTGACTGCGGCCTTTTCGATCTCGATATCGCCGGGCTTCGTCACGAGCACGAGGTTGCGCGCGGCAATCGCACGCTGGTCCACTGCGGTGCGGATCTGCTCGGCCAGTTCCGCGCGGGCGCTGATGCCGCTCACGTAGTCCGCGAACCGTTCGTTCGCATCGCCGAGCGACCGCAGCGCCAGCCCCGACACGAGCAGCACGAGCGCTGCGAGCAGGCCGAAGGTCACGGTGAGTTTGGCACGCACCGTCATTTGTCTGAAGTTCATACGCTTGCCCTCCTGTGGTCCGCAATGAACGGTTTCTTCTCTTGCTATGTCGTCGCCGGCGGGCGTTACTGAAATCGCAATGTGCGCGCAAATCGTTTGCGTCAGGGTTTGCGCCAGGCCATTCGCATGAAATTCAATGCGCGTAACTCGCGCAATTCGCGTGCGGTTCTTGCAATGAGGCGCGCGACATGAAGGAAAACCCTGCAACGAGAAAACCGCAAAAGAGCGTAATGGAGCGTTTCCTGAAGAGGCGAGAAGCGCGGAAATCCCTTTTCCGCAAGGCTGTGCGAGCCTGCTTGAGGCATATCAAAAGGTGTGCGGAAGAGAAAAGCTACGGTGAAGTGGTATGGCGAGCGAGCACATTGCGCTTATTGCATATCGCACCATTCAGTTAATCGCTGTGTGGTCGTTACTACACGTAAGACTTCAACAACGAACAAGCGACTATTTCCCATGAGCATATTGACCATGCCATGCGCGAGCCCCCGCCTGGAGGAGGGCAAAGCGGACCATACACGCGACGCGGAGGCGTCGGAAGCACGCCGGCAGGCAACGCTCGAGTCTCTGAAAATACTTCATACATTGCCGGAAGATGCCTACGACCGGATCGTGCGGCGCGTGAGCGAATACTTCGATGCACCGGGCTGCCTGATCGCTTTCGCCACGCGCGATCGCCAGTGGTTCAAGGCGAGGCTGGGCGTGAGCGTCGAGACCGCGCCGCGCGACTCTTCGTTCTGCCAGGCGGCGCTCGAAACGGACGGCGTGTACGTCGTGCACGATGCCTTGCTAAGCCCGCGCTTTGCCGAGAATCCGTTCGTCGTGGGTGCACCGGGCATCCGCTTCTATGCGGGCGTGGCGCTCGTGTTCGGCGAAGCGCAACGCATCGGCACGCTGTGCATCATCGATACGAAGCCGCGCGCGTTCGGCGCGGCCGAAGCCGCCGCGCTCGAAGATTTCGCGGCGCTCGTGGTGGACGAGCTTCATCTGCGTGCGCAGACGCTGCGCCTCGAAGCGGAACTGCAGCGGCAGCGCGAAGCGGAGCAGGCCGCGCTCGCCTCGCAGAAAGCCCGCGCCGATTTCCTCGCCATGGTGACGCACGAAGTGCGCGCGCCGCTCAACGCGATTGCGGGCGCCGTATCGCTGATGTGCCAGCCGGGCGGCGCGGAGCCGGACGAATTCGCCGCCGAGGCGCTGCGCGATTCCACCGGGCACCTGGTGCGCCTGCTCAACGAAGTGCTGGATCTCGCGAAGCTCGAAGCCACCGGCTTCACGTTCAACTACGAGCCCTTCGATCTGCGGCGCGAACTGCGTTGCGCCGTGGCGAGCGTGAAGGCGCAGACGTCGGCGAAGACGGTGAATCTCGAACTCGATATCGATGCCGGCGTGCCCGCCGCGGTGATGGGCGATCGCACGCGCATCGCGCAAGTCCTGATGAACCTGCTTTCCAACGCCATCAAGTTCACGGCGCAGGGCACCGTGAAGGTGTCGGCCGGCACGCGCGTGCGTGACGATGCGCGTATCGACCTCGTCATATCGGTTGCGGATACCGGCATCGGCATGGAAGCGGCTGCCGCGTGCAAACTGTTCGGCCACTTCGAGCAGGCGGACGCCGCCGTGCGCGCGCGCTATGGCGGAACGGGGCTGGGGCTCGCCATCTGCCAGAAGCTCGTTGCCGGCATGGGCGGCACCATCGAGGTGACGAGCACGCCCGGTGCGGGCAGTACGTTCACCTGCACGATTCCCTCGGTGGTCGCGCAAGACGTCGTGGCCCCGCCGTCCGGCCCGGCATGCGCGTTCAACCGCGGCGAGCAGCTCGTGCTGATTGCCGATGACGACGACGTGAGCCGCAAGATCATCAGGGCCGTGCTGAACCGGCTCGGCTATCGCGTGGAAGCCGTATCGAACGGCCGCGATGCGCTCGCCGCGCTGCGCACGAAGCCGTTCGACCTCGCCGTGCTCGACATCAACATGCCGGACCTCGACGGCGTTTCGCTTGCGCGCGAATTGCAGGCACAGACCGAGTTCGGCTCGCCGGTGCCGCTCGTGGCGCTCACGGGCGACGAGCGGCCGCTCGACGATCAGCGTGCCGCCGTCTTCGACGACTACCTCGTGAAGCCCGTGAGCCCCGAGACGCTCGACCGCGCCATCGTCAACGTGCTGTCGCGCCGCGACTGCGCCGCGGCCTCTACGTGCCTCGAGTCGAAAGCATGACGGCAAGCGCATCCCGCGCCGGCGAAGCCATGGTCGCGAAGCCTTACCGACGCTGCATCGGATGGATCGGCACGACGGCGCTCGCCATGGGCGGCAGCAACCAGAGCCTGTTCCTCATCGCCGCGCTGTTCGCGGGCCAGGGCGATATTCCCGGGCAGGGCAGCGCCGCCGTGCCGCTGCTGATCGTGGGGCTGCTGCTCAGCTACGCGGCGCTGCCCGGGTGGATCGAACTCGTGATGATGTCGCCGCGGCGCGTGGGTGGCATTGCCGCGGCCTGCACCGAAGCATTCGCGCCGTATGGCCGCATTCTCTCCACCTTGACCGGCACCTGTTACTGGTGGGGCTGGGTGCCCACGTGCGGACTCACCGCGATTCTCTCGGCCACGGCGATCCACGAGTGGTACCTGCCTGGCGTGGCCGTGCCCGTGCTCGCCTGTTCGCTCGTGCTGTTGTTCGCCGGCGTGAATCTGCTGGGCATTCGCTGGGTGACGCGGCTCGCGGTGCCCATCGCGACATGCTCGGCGTTGCTCGCCTTCGTGTCGGCGCTCGCGCCGGTGTTGACGGGCGCCACGGACTGGCATCGCGCCGTCGACTTCCATCTGACCACACCGTTCGCAGGCTGGTTTGGCGGCGTCACGTCGCTGATGGCAGGGCTCTATCTGATCGGCTTCGCGGCGCCGGCTTTCGAAGCGGCGGCGTGCCACGTGGCCGAAACGCGCGACGCCGAAAGGAACGTGCCGCGCGCCATGAAGGCGAGCGCCGCGATGGCGTCGGTCTACTTCGTCGTTCTGCCGCTCGTGTGGCTCGGCACGCTGGGGCCGCAGGCGCTCGGCGGCGATCTGGGGCAGGTGCTCGGGCCCACGTTTGCGCCCGTGTTCGGCGCGCTCGCGAAATCGGCGGCCATCTGGTTCATGATGTTCAACATGTTCCACGGCACGATCCAGCCGCTCGCGGGCGCCGCGCGCACGCTCTCGCAGCTGGCGGACGACGAGCTCGCGCCGCGGTTTCTGTCGAAGCGCAATGGCAACGACGTGCCCGTCAACGCGACGCTTGTCACGGCGGGCTTCGCGATTGCGTTCCTGCTGATCGGCGACCCGATCTGGCTCGTGGCCGCCGCCAACTTCACGTACCTCATCGGCATCGCCGCACCCAGCGTGGCGGTGTGGCTGCTTCGACGCGATGCGCCGCACGCCGTGCGCGTCTATCGCGCGCCGCGCTACACGATCGGGCTAGGGCTTGCCGCGGCCTGCGTGTGGGCGGTGGCCACCATTCTCGGCTTCGAGCAGTTCGGCTTGCCGACGGTGGTGTTCGGCCTCGCGATGGCGTATTCGGGTGCGGCCGCCTATGCGTGGCGACGCTGGGAAGACCGGCGGCGCGCGGGCCTGCCCGGCATCGCGCCGACGCTGCATCTGCGGCTCACGGGCGCGATGCTGCTCGTGCTCGCGCTGGATGGTGCCGGCTACATGCAGGCCGTGGCGCTGCTGCCCGACACGCATCTGCACTGGCGCACCGCGCTCGAAGACATCTTCGTGATGGTGGCGATGCTCACCATCACGGTGGGCATCGTATTGCCCGGCGTGATCTCGCACTCGGCCCAGGAAGTCACCAAGGCCGCGAAGAAACTGGCCACGGGCACGCTGCGCGATTTTTCGGCGGCCATGAGCGCGCTCGGACGCGGCGACCTGGACGCCGCGCACGCGGCCATCGACATGCACCGCGTGTACGTGCGTTCGCGCGACGAGCTGGGCGAAATGGCGCACAGCTTCAACGCGATGCAGACGGAAGTGGCCAACGCGGCGATCAGCCTCGTGGACGCCCGTGAGGGGCTGCGCAGCGCGCGCGAACGTCTGACCGTGGCGAACCATTCGCTGCGGCAGAAGATTGTCGAACAGCAGCAGCTTGCCGAAGAACTGCTGGCGGCGAAGAACGTGGCGGAAGTCGCGAACGCGGCCAAGAACCAGTTTCTCGCGCGCATGAGCCACGAACTGCGCACGCCGCTCAACGGCGTGGTGGGCGCGGCGGACCTGCTGCTCGATCTGGACCGGACCGGCGAGCAGCACGTGCTGCTCACGAGTATTCGCGACTCCGGCGCGGCGCTGAAAGACGTGATCGACCAGATTCTCGACGTGGCGGAGATTGGTGCCGACACGCTCGATTTGCGGCGCGAGGCGTTCGATCCGGGCGCGCTGCTCGATGCCGTGGCCGCGCCCTATCGGCAGCAAGCCGAGGCGAAGGGGCTCGCGTTCGTGCACGAGCGCTTCGGCCTCCTATCTCCCGCAGGCCACGCATGGCGCGTGCTCTCCGACCGCGACCGCGTCGCGCAGATCGTGGCGAACCTGCTTTCGAATGCGGTCAAGTTCACGACGGAGGGCAGCGTGTCGCTGTCTACCGCGTTGGCTCGCCGCGGCGCGAACGACGTCGTGCTCACCGTCGTCGTGAACGACACGGGTCCGGGCATTGCGCACGGGCAGCGCGAGACGGTCTTCGCGTCGTTTGCGCAGGCCGACGAAAGCCGCACGCGCGCGCACGACGGCGCGGGCGTGGGCCTCTTTCTCGTACGCGAACTTGTCAAACGGCTCGACGGACAGCTTCAGCTCGACAGCGAACCCGGCCGCGGTACGACCTTTACCGTCGTGCTGCCGTTCACGCTCGCCCCTCAACCCGCCGCGGGCTCCACCGACGCACACGTGCCACCCGCTGCGCTCCACGAAGGCGACCCCATGACATCCAACCCTCCTCCGCACGCGCACACGTTGCCGGCGGGCGCCGCGGCGAAACACGCACCGCTCGTTCTGCTGGCCGAAGACAACCCGACGAATCAGGCTGTGGCCATGGCGTCGCTGCGCCGGCTCGGGCTCACGGCGCAACTGGCGGGCGACGGCGAAGAGGCCGTGCGGCTCTTCGCGCAGCATCGTTTCGACCTCGTGCTCATGGACTGCCACATGCCGAAGATGGACGGCATCGCGGCGACGGCGGCCATCCGCACGCTCGAAGCCACGCGCGGCACGGGCCACGTGCCCATCATCGCGATCACGGCGGACATGACCTCGGCCAACGTCGTGCAATGCCGCTCCGTGGGCGTGACGGCGATCATGGCCAAGCCGTTCACGTTCGCGGAGTTTTCCGCGGCCGTGAAGGCGCATCTGAAAGACGGTGACGCGCCTGCTGTCGCGGCGGCCCAGACCGAGATCGACGAAGCGGTCCGCGCGGCCGCGGCCATCGACCATGCGTGCATCGATGCCTTGCGCGAACTCGCGGACGAAGATAGCCCCGATGTCGCGCTGGACATCGTCTCGACCTACCTCGACACCGCGTCCCGGCAGGTGAACGAATTGCGCACCGCGCTGGAGGCGGGCGCCTGGATGGAAGTGGGCCGGCTCGCTCATACCCTGATGTCGAGCAGCGCCTACGTGGGGGCCACCGGCTTTGGGCGGCTCATGAAAGAGACCGGGCAGCAGGCGCGCGAGGGCAAGCCCGACGACAGGGACGCAGCGTCGGCCCACATCGGCGCGGTCTACGCGCGCGTTCATGCGAGTCTCGCCGACCTCTTCGTGCACGGAGACACACATGATTGACGCCCATGCGAGCGAGCGCGAAAGCGCCGTGCTCATCATCGAAGACGACCCCGTGCAGCGCGGCATCATGGAAGCCATGGTGCGCAAGCTCGGCATGCGCGGTCTGCCGGCCGCCACGGTGAGCGAGGCGCGTGCGCATCTGCAGAACGACGACGTACGCATGGTGCTGCTCGATCTGCGTCTGCAAGACGGCACGAGCCTCGACGTGTTGCACTCGCTCGGCAACGATACGGTGCCGCGCTCGGTGATTCTCGCGAGCGGCTGCGACGAACGCACGCGCAATGCGGTCTCGCGTATTGCCGAGGCGCGCGGGGTGCACGTCGCCGGCTCGCTGCGCAAGCCGATCTGCGAAGACAGCCTCGCCGCGCTGCTGCGCGCCGGGCGCGGGGCCGTCGCCGTGCGCCAGCCCGCGGCCGACGAGCCATGCGATCCCGACGACGTGACCTTCGCGCTGGCCGGCGGCCGAATCGTGCCGTACTTCCAGCCTCAGGTGTCACTCAGCACCGGCCGCGTGGTGGGCGTGGAGGCCCTCGCGCGCTGGCAGTCGGACGCGCACAGCACCATTGGTCCCGAACGTTTCGTGTCCGTCATCGAAAGCATGGGGCAGGCGCGCGCGTTCACGGCGCTCATGCTGAAAGCGTCGCTTGCCGCGTGTGCGCGCTGGCGCCGCCGCTTTCCCGAGGTCAGCGTGGCGGTGAACGTGCCGCCTTCGCTCGTCGATGCGGCGTTCGGCGATCTCGTCAGAAGCTGCCTGCACGAGTACGCCGTGCCTCCGTCGGCGCTCGTGCTGGAACTGACCGAAGGCAGCCCGCTCAGCGATTCGGTGGCCGTGGGCAACGTACTCACGGGCCTGCGCATCGACGGCGTGGGCCTCGCCATCGACGACTTCGGCACGGGCTACTCGTCGATGCTCTCGCTGCTGCGCATTCCGTTCAGCGAAATGAAGCTGGACCGCGCGTTTGTGGGCTGCGCGCTGCATGACGCGGATAGCGCGCGGATTCTCAGTGCGTTGATCGCCATGAGTCGCGACATGGGCGTGACGACCGTGGCCGAAGGCATCGAGTGCGTCGAGGTGCGCGACCGGCTGGCCGCCTACGGGTGCTCGACAGGGCAGGGCTGGTTGTGGTCGGCAGCACTGAAGGAGGCAGCGCTGCACGCATGGCTCGACGACGCGGCGCAGGCGGGCTGCGCGCCCACCGTCGCCTCGACGGTGCAGCACTGAAGCGTTGCATTGAAAGGAAAGACAAGATGAGAACCACCACCACTACCACCACGAGAACCACCGGCCGCGCGACCACGAGGGCCGCGGCGCGGACCGCTCCGACGCCGGACGCCACAGAGGCGGCGCGCGCGCTGTGCAGCGTGACGGCCGACACCCTGAGCCGCGTCGAAGCAGGCTGCAGCGCGGCCGGCATCGCGTCATGGCAGGCCCTTGTCGCGGCGGCGCAGCGCGGCACCGTCTTCAACGTCGCGTTCGCGGAGCGGCGCCCTACTGAATTCGTGCGCGAGTTCTCGGCGCTCGTGCGCGCGAGCGGTTTGAAGTTCCGCGCGGACAGCTCGCTCGATCTGTTCCTCGGCGCGCCCGCGTTTCTCGATCGCATGATCGAAGGCGGCAGGAAGCCGCGCATCGTCGTCGTGACGGCGCTCGGCGAAGTGGCGGAAGACGAGAGCGAGAGCGTGACGCTCTCGGGCGTGCGCCGCTCGGCGGGCATCAGCTACGCGCGCCGGGAAAGGCCTCGTCCGCTCGCCGGCAAGTCGGTGATGGTGCTGGACGACGACGCTGTCTCGCGCAAGGTGCTGGCCGCGGCGCTCGAACGCGCGGGCTGCACGGTGTCGGCCGTGGGCGAGGCGGAAGCGGCCTTCGCCATGCTCAAAGAGACGCGCCCCGACGTCGTGGTGCTCGACATCGTGCTGGGCGGCACGCTCGACGGCTTCGACTTCTGCCGCGCGATGCGCTCGAACCCGCAATACGCGGGCATTCCCGCGATCTTCGTGACGGGCCATACCGAAGCGCAATACCGCGACCGTGCGGCATCGGTGCTGGCGTCGGCCTATTTCGACAAACCCGTGAAGGCGAACCGCCTCTGCGCGGCCGTCGCGCAACTTTCGCAGGGCGCGCACGTCGAGGTCGCGTAGGCGCTCGCCGTTTCCATTCCAGCGTTTTTCCGCGAGCAAAACCCGTGGCGCAATCGCTGTTCACTGCCCTTCGGCAACGTGCGCAGGTGTCGACATACCGATGTGGGCACCGCGCGGCTCGCAGCCGGCAGGCATCGCCGGCGAGCAAGGCGCGGCATATGAAAAGAACAGCATCAGGCAAACCGCCGGCGCGGCGGGAGTGAAGGAGACTCAATGCGCAACAATCTTCCCGTGACAGGCGTGGAGTACGACTATCCGGCATCGAGCATGCTGGTGTCGGCCACGAATCTTTCCAGCCACATCGAGTACTGCAATCCGGCCTTCATCGAGGTCTCGGGCTTTTCGCGCGAGGAACTGATCGGCCAGCCGCACAACGTGATCCGGCATCCGGACATGCCGCCGCAGGCATTCGAAGACATGTGGGCGACCATCAAGGCCGGGCGGTCATGGACGGCGCTCGTGAAGAACCGCCGCAAGAACGGCGACCATTACTGGGTGCGGGCCAACGTCACGCCCATCGTGCGACACGGCGAGGCCGTGGGTTATCTCAGCGTTCGCACGAAGCCCGAGCGCGCCGAGATTCGCGAAGCCGAGGCGCTCTACGCGCGCCTGCGCAGCGGTCAGGCGAAGGGTGTGTGTCTGCGCGGCGGCCGCGTCGTGCATGTGGGCGTGCTCCATGCGCTCGACTTGTGGCGCGATGCCGGTTTGCCCGCGCACATCTTCATGACGGGTGCGGCGGGCGTGGCCGCTGTCGCATCGCTCTTCGCCTTCGCGGACCGGCTATCGGGCGCGACGCTCGTGAGCGCCGCGCTCGCGATGGTCGCGGCCGGCACGTGGCTGCCGGCCTTCTTCGTGGCGAAGCGCGCGCAAAGTCGCATTGCCGAAGTGGACCGCATCGCGGCGCGCATGGCCGCGGGCGACCTCACGGTGCATGTGCCGGCCACGTCGGGCACGTGCACGAGCCAGACGCTGCGCGGACTGGCTCAGTTACGCGTGAGTCTAGTCGCGATCGTCTCCGACGTGCGCACGCAGATCGAACAGATGAAGGTGGCGTCGCAGGAAATTGCCGGAGGCAACATGGACCTGTCGCGACGCACCGAGGTGCAGGCGGCGTCGCTGGAGGAGACCGCGGCTTCGCTCGAGGAACTCACGGCCACCGTCAAGAGCAATTCGCACGCGGCGACCCAGGCGAACAGCATCGTGGAGAACGCGCAGACAGCGACGCGCGGCGGCTGCGATGCGATCCGGCAGACGGAGTCCACCATGCAGGGCATCTCGCGTTCGTCCGACCAGATTCGCGCCATCGTCACGACGATCGACAGCATCGCGTTCCAGACCAACATCCTCGCGCTCAATGCGGCGGTGGAAGCGGCCCGCGCGGGCGAAACGGGCAAGGGCTTCGCCGTGGTGGCCGGCGAAGTGCGCGGACTCGCGCAACGCTGCGCGACGGCGGCGCGCGAAATCAAGGCGATCGTGGATACCAACGCGACCGTCGCCCAGGCGGCGGGCGAGAGCGTTGCCGGGGCCGCGGGCCGCATGGTCGAAATCGAATCGAACATGCAGCGCGTGTATGCGATCGTTCAGGAAATCGCGAATGCCAGTGTCGAGCAGTCGCAAGGTATCGACAGCATCAACAACTCGGTGGTGCATCTGGACGATGCGACCCAGCAGAACGCGGCACTCGTCGAAGAGGGCGCCGCCACGGCTGAAAGCCTCGCCAATCAGGCGAACGTGCTGGACGAGGCGGTGCGCCTCTTTACCTTGCCGAACCAGACGGCGGTGCGCTCGCGGTAGTCCTGCTTTTCGTTCGCGCCTTCTCGCCCTCAGGCGAGGATGAACCATGGGGATTCGGCGCGGCGATCGGGCGCTCATAGACGAATGCGGCACGACGGAGAAAGCCGCTACACGTCACGCTCCAGTGCGATAATGCGCAGCATTTTTCGCCATCGCCGCACGTCTGCCCGATGCCTCACGTCAGCCGTTTTTCCGTCTCGTCGATACGAGCGTTTCTTGCGTGTCTTCTGGCTTCTGCAAGCCTTGCGCAAGCCCATCCCCACGTGTGGGTCGCCTACACGGCAAGCGTCCGCATGAGCGGCACGTCCATCGTCGCGCTCGACGAGCGCTGGCGCTTTACGGAAGGCTTTCCGGTTCAGCTCGTCGGCGTCGGGCAGATGCCCGCGCAGGGCCTGCTCGACGCGGCGCTCACGAAGCGTTTCCACGACGAGGCGTTCGTGTCGCTCGCTCACGCGTCTTACTTCACCCATCTTTTCGTCGACGGTCGCGCGCAGGTCTTTGGCGCGCCTACCGGCTTCCAGGTGTCGGTGGAGGACGGCAAGATCACCTACGCGTTCCGGCTGCCGCTTGCGGCGCCTGTCGACGTGCGCGGCAAGAGCGTGGAACTGGGCGTGTGGGACCCGTCCTATTACGTCGACTACGAAATGGATTCGGGCGAGGCGGTATCGCTCGGGGCCGGCGCCCCCGGTGCGTGCTCGATCCGGTCCTTCGTGGACAAGGCCCATCCCATCTTCAATGGCTTCGTATTGCCTCACGCGAGCGCGATCGCATGCTAGCCGGTCTGCGTGTGACGCTGCGTAGGGTTCCGCGCGTGGTTCTGCCTGGCCCATGCGCGCGTCTCGTGGCCGCTTTCGGCAGGACGCTGCGCGGCATGGTGCACGGCCATGGACGCGCGGCGGTTGCATCGTTGCTTGTTGTGGCGGTGTTGTGCGTGGCTTGCGTGCACGCGCATGCAGAAGCGCTGGACGTCTTCGGGCAGCCCACCGGCGCGGCGGCCACTGCGGGCGCCACGGCAACCACGGCAACTGCTGCGGCGTCCGATAGCGCAACGCTCGCTCCGTCATGGTGGTATCGCTACGTGCCCGATTCCGTGCGGGCGGGCGTCGGCGCCTGGCTGCGCGTGCAGGCGGCCTGGAACGGCCGCATCGAAGGGTTCATGGCCCAGTGGTCGCACGGCGCTTCGCTCGCTGCATGGGCAACGCTCGTCGTCGTCTCGTTCGGATACGGCGCGCTACACGCGTTGGGCCCGGGTCACGGCAAGCTCGTCGTCAGCACCTGGCTCGGATCGCGTCGCACGCGCCTTGCGGACGCCGTGCTTCTCAGCGCGTGGACGGCCGCGGTGCAGGCGTTCAGCGCGATCGGGCTCGTGCTGGGCGCCGCGTGGTTCACGCACGCGGGGCTCATGAGCGTGATGCCGCACGCCGCGTCGATGGAGACGGTCAGCTACCTCTTGCTCTGCGTGACGAGCGCCTGGGCTATCAGGTCGCGTGGCGCGCGCAGCCAATGCTGCGACGAAGCGCCGGTCGTCAGGCTTGCGCATCATGCAGGCGAAGACGCGCCGCAGGCGGCGCCGGACGCAGCCGATGGAGTGGGCGGCGACGAAGCCCCCGTAGGCGCGTATCTGCGTAACCGGCTGACCCGCGTCGCGCAGGAGAAGCCTCGTCTCGCAGCGGGCGCCGGGCCCGTTCTTTCCCGGGCGGCAGTGGATGCCCGTCCTGTTTCGGAGGACCGGGCGCGTTCGAAGATCCGCCAGATCGCGACGCTCGGCCTTGCTGCCGGCGTGCGGCCGTGTATCGGCGCGATCTTCGCGCTGGTGACGTCGATGGCGAACGGAGCGCTCGCCGCCGGCGTGGTTGCGACCGTCGCGATGGCCGCGGGCGTCGCGACGACGGTCACGCTGATCGGTCTTGGCAGCATCGGGGCGAACCGGACGCTCGCCCGGCTCGCATTGCGCTACCGCATACGTTCCGCGAGGGCAGGGCGCATGGTTGCGGTCGGCGCGATCGCCATGATCCTGCTGGTCTCTGCCTTGCAGCTGGCGCTGTTGCTGAGCGGCATCAGCGCCAACACGCTCTCGTAACGCCTGCGCGGCGGCATGCTCCGCTCAGGCGTGTGCGCGTCCGATCTTGAACACACCGACGACCTCGCGTAGCGCGGTGGCCTGCTGCGCCATCGACTGCGCGGCGGCCGAAGCCTGCTCCACCAGCGCGGCGTTCTGCTGCGTGACCGAATCCATCTGGCCCACGGCGACATTGACCTGCTCGATTCCCGTTCCCTGTTCGTCGGAGGCCGAGGCGATCTCGCCCATGATGTCGGTCACGCGCCGCACGGACTGCACGATATCGGACATGGTGGCGCCGGCTCGCTCCACCTGCTCGGAGCCTTGCGCCACGCTTTCCACCGAACTCGTGATGAGGTCCTTGATCTCTTTCGCCGCGCTCGCGCTGCGTTGCGCCAGCGTGCGCACTTCGCCCGCCACCACGGCGAACCCGCGGCCCTGTTCTCCTGCGCGTGCGGCTTCCACTGCTGCGTTGAGCGCGAGGATGTTGGTCTGGAACGCAATGCCCTCGATGACGGCGATGATTTCGGCGACCTTGCCCGAACTGCTCGAGATGGCGCGCATGGACTCCACCACCTGGCTCACCACTTCGCCGCCGCGCACGGCGACATCGCAGGCGCTGCCTGCGAGCGCGTTGGCCTGTTTGGCGTTTTCCGTGTTCTGACGCACCGTGGCGGTCAGTTGCTCCATGCTGGCCGCCGTTTCCTGAAGCGAGGCCGCCTGCTCTTCCGTGCGCTGCGAGAGGTCCAGGTTGCCCTGTGCGATTTCCCCGGCCGAGGTCGTGATGGCTTCCGCGGAAGTCTGGATTTCGGCAACGATGCCCCTCAGTTGCTGACGCATCGATTCGAGCGACGCCATCAGGCTGTCTCGATCGTTCGGCGCGACAGGCACCGGCATCTCGAGATTGCCCTCGGCAATGCGGCCTGCCACCGTGGCGGCGTCGGCAGGTTCGCCACCCAACGCGCGCGTGATGCTGCGCGTAATGAAGAAGCCGAGCGCGATCGAGAGGACGATCGTCATAGCGCCGGCCGCGGCGAGCGTCAGCTTGGTCGATGTCGTCATGCTCGCCACTTCGCCCGAGCGCTGGTCGAGCAGCGACTGCTCGGCCTGGTTGAATTCCGCAGCAACGGCACGATAGCGGTCCATGAACTGCTTGTCGTTGCCCTGCTTGAAGTAGTCGATCAACACGTTGACAGGCTGCGTGCCGGCGTTGACGTCACGCCGCATCGCGATCAGCTTCTCGTCGATTTCCGCCACCTTCTGCTGCATCTCGCGCAGCGTGTCGAGGCGCTGCTGCTGCGCCGGATTGTCGGCCGTGAGGCTTCGGACCTGATCGAGCGACGTCGTGAACTGCGTGCGTCCAGCCTTGTACGGCTCCAGGAAGCGCTCCTCGCCCGAGGCGACGAAGCCGCGCGCACCGGTCTCCATGTTGATCATGTTGGCGAGCATGTCGTCGTTCGCCCGCAGAACCTGATAGCTGTGAATGTTCCAGCCATTCGCCTGATTGAGCTTCAGAAAATTGAGTATCGAGATTGCGCTGCCAATCAACGAAATGACGACGACGATACCGAACGCTACGCCAAGCTTCTGGCCCACAGTCATTGATTTCATGCTTTCTTCCTCACGGGTATTGGTATTCACAATGTCGGCAAATAAACTGGATTACTGAAATCCGGTCGATTGCAACGCGTGGGTGGTTTTTTTCTGCGTTTATCGGGTTGAGTGATTGTGTTTTCCTGATCATCGGCCACTGGAGAAGGCAATTCTTCCCGCAAACGATCATTTCAGTATTTCATGCTTTTTGCATCGAATGAAACCGGGGCTTTTCCACTGTTAGCGCATCACGCTGAGCCGGATTTCTGCATACAAATTGCGAATTCTTCCAATAAATCGCATTCTGCGAATTGAATATAAAAATTCAATTTATCTGCATGTTTGTCGTGATCGACTTTGCGTAGACGTTTGCAAGCGGTATTCATGTTTTATATCGATGTGGTCTGTGGATTTCGCCATCGTCGTCGCTCTTCGCAATCAGAAGTGCTCCCAGTCGCGCGCCGTGTCCGCGGCTCGAGGCGCGGCGGCAAGCGTGGACGTGGGAGCGGGTGTGTGGTTCGGCACGGCGAGGCGGCTCGCGCGCTCGCGCTTCGCGGCCGGCTTGCGTGCCGCCGCTGCTGTCCCCGCTGGAGTGACCGCACCATGCCGTGCCTCGTTGCCGGAGCCGCCCGAACTCAGCCGAAAGAACGACACCGCTTCGGTCAACTGATGCCCCTGGTCTTCGAGCGACTTCGATGCTGCCGCGGCCTGCTCCACGAGCGCCGCGTTCTGCTGCGTGACCTCGTCCATCTGCGTGATCGCCACATTGACCTGCTCGATGCCGCGGCTCTGTTCGCTCGATGCCGCCGCGATCTCGCCCATGATGTCCGTCACGCGCGCCACGGCCTGCGTGACTTCGGCCATCGTGCTGCCCGCGTCGTCGGCGAGGCGCGATCCTTCCTGGATCTTCTGTACCGAGGTGGCGATCAGGTCCTTGATCTCCTTCGCGGCGCTCGACGAACGCTGCGCGAGGCTGCGCACCTCGCTTGCCACCACCGCGAAGCCGCGGCCCTGTTCGCCGGCACGCGCGGCTTCCACCGCAGCGTTGAGTGCGAGGATGTTGGTCTGGAACGCGATGCCTTCGATGATGCCGGTGATCTCCGCGATCTTCGACGAGCTGTGGCTGATGTCGGTCATGGTCTCCACCACCTGGCCCACCACGGCGCTGCCCTTGTGGGCGACGTCGGACGCATTGCCGGCCAGCGCGCTGGCCTGCTGCGCGTTCTCGGCATTCTGGCGCACGGTGGAGGTGAGTTCTTCCATGCTCGAAGCGGTTTCCTGCAGCGACGACGCCTGTTCTTCGGTGCGCGACGACAGATCCTGGTTGCCCGAAGCAATTTCGCTGGAGCCGGTGGCGATGTTGTCGGCGGCGGTGCGGACCTGGGCAATGAGGCGCACGAGGCTGGCCTGCATCTCGCCCATGGAGGCGAGCACGCTGCCCTTCGGTGCGCTGTGGGCACCTTGCACGGGACTCAGATCGCCCGCGGCCACGCGGCGCGTGATGTCGCTCAGATCGCCCGGCTCCGCGCCGAGCGAGCGCATCAGCATGCGCGTGATCAGCCATGCAGCGACGATGGCGGCTGCAATGGCGGCAAGGCTGATGCTGACGAGGAGCGTACGTTGGCTTGCGTATTGTTCGGCCGACTCCTGCTTCTGCTGCGCGGCGCGGCTGCGTGCATAGTTCCCGTACGCCTCCGTTGCGGCGATGAGCTGGGCGAGCAGCGGGCGGCACTGGTTGTCGATCATCGTGACGGCTTCGTCGCGCCGGTTGTGCAGGGCGGCGTCGACGATGGCGAGCGCGACAGGGCCGTACTGCGCTTCGACGCGGTCGATGTCCGTCACGAGGATGCGCGCTTGCCCGGACGCGCGCGGGTTGTTCATCACCGTGTCCTTCAGCTGCGCCAGCCGCGCCTGCACGTCCTGGTGGGCCTGCGTGACGGCTGCCTTCTCGAGCTCGATGTCGGCGGGCGTTGTCACGAGCACGAGATTGCGCACGGCCATCGCGCGCCGGTCCACTGCGGTGCGAACCTGCTCGACCAGTTGGGCGCGCGCACTGGCGCCGCTCACGTATTCGGCGAAGCGGTCGTTGGCGCTACCGAGCGCGTTCAGGGCAAGCCCCGAAACCAGCAGAACGAGGCCGGCCAGCAGCCCGAAGGTCCAGGCAAGCCTCGCGCGCACCGTCATTTTGTTGAAGTCCATGTTTGCCATCCCCGTGCTCTTTGATTGAGCTGTTTTCTGCGTGTGTTGTTGCGCGCCGCGCCGCTCGAACTGCATGGCGCACACGCTTGCTGCTTCAAGACGTGCTCCGTTTGTCGGGGCATGTCTGCTAGATCGCTTCCGACTCCACCGACCGCGCGAATGCCAGTGCCCGGCCGAGAATCCCTTCGTCTCCCACAATGGCCGCGCGTATGCGTGCATGGATGGGGAAGGTCTGCCAGAACGCTGCCGCTTCGCTGTCGTATGCGACATGGAGAAGCGACAGCGATCCGGTCAGTCGCGCCTGCCGCGCCAGCCCTTCGTCTTCGGGATGGCGATGGCTGATGTACGAAGCCATGACGGCCCCGCGTTGCGCCGCCAGTTGCGCCAGCGGATCGTCCTCCGGCCGCAGCCGGTTGAGGTAGAGGAGCAGGGCGCACCAGTGGATCAGGACGTCGATGCCCACGATCGTGAGCGCGGCCTCGATGGAGTCCACTGCGTCGCGTGCCGCCTGGGGCACGGTGGCGGCCGCGGAGGCGAGGCGCAGCAACTGTGCGAGGAGCGGCGGCGTGTCAGCGACCGCCATGGCGACGCGCGAGTGCTGCGCATTGGCAAGCACCAGCTCGATCACGCGCAATACCGGAGCCGCAGACGGCGACACGTTGCGCGCCCTGAGGGTCTCTGGCTTGCAGAAGAAATACCCCTGAAACAACGAAGCGCCCGCATCTCTTGCCGCGCAGAAGTCCTCCCAGGTCTCGACCTTTTCGGCAAGGACCGTCTTGCCGGCGACCCGCAGCGTGCGGCACAGCGAAGCCCGGTCAGCGGGCTCGATAAACGGCCAGTCGAGCTTCACGATGTCGACCTGGGCCAGGATGGGCGCAGCCTCCGGCAGCGGGGCTCTTACGTCGTCGAGCGCGATGCGGAAGCCGTTGCGACGCAGTCTCGCGCACACCGAAACGAGTTGGGCGGTGTGCGCGCAGCTTTCCAGCACCTCGAGTACGAACCGTCGGGGAGGCAGCAGGCGCAGGTACGGCGAGCGCAACACCTCTTCGGTGCAGTTGAGAAACGAGTCCTTGCCCGCCACCGTTTCCTCGAGACCGAGTCCCGTCATGGACGTGGCCAGCACGGAGAGCGTGCTCGCTACTCCGTCCACGATAACGGCGTGGTCCTCGAAGCCGCTGCGAAACAGCAGTTCATAGCCGACCACCCGGCATTGCGCATCGACTATCGGCTGCCTTGCCAGGAATGAATCGGCAGGTTTCTCGCACTCGAGGGACACAAACGGCTCCTTTGCGCCTGTCGGCGTTCGCATGGCTTGACGGGGCGGCGTGTGGGACGACCCGGCAGCCGCGCTATGACTAAGTATCGGCCGTGGTAATCGTTGCTTTAATTTTTTCCATTTTTTGACTCCGTGGTGGCATCGAGACGAGCACGGATGTTACCCCATAAAAAAGGGCCGGCGTATAAGCCGGCCCACAAAACCTGGCTGACCGGGGTGTCAGTCAGGTGCATGCAACGGAACTCAGCATAGCATGAAAGTATTTTGCAAAGTTTCAAATTTGCCGAATTTGTTGTTTTTATGTTTCGTTTATCGTTATTTCAGTATCATGGGGGCCACACGAATTCAAGGAGTGGCGCGCTCATGAACGAATCGATCCTGACCACGAGTGCGGCCGCGCGCCTGCTCGGCGTCTCTATCCGCACGGTGCAGACGTGGATAGAGCAAGGGATCGTGGCGTCATGGAAGACGCCGGGCGGGCATCGGCGCGTGCGTCGGGAAGACGTGCTCGCGCTGCGCGAACGTCTGGTTGCGCGCGAATCGTCTACGTCCGTTCCCGTGCTCGTGATCGGCAGCGAAGAGCTGGCGCGCAAGTGCCGCGCCGCGCTGGCGTCCTTGCCGGGCGTGAGCGTCACCACCGAGTCCGACGCGCTCTCCGGGCTGGTGGCGGCCGGGCGTCTCACGCCCGCGCTGATCGTCGTGGAGCTGGGCCGCTCCGACTGGGAGCGCCTGGGTCTGGTGAGGCGCCTCGTCACCTCGCAATTGCTCGCGCACAGTCGCATCGCGGTCGTTTCCGAGGCATCGGCCGACCAGGTACGCATCGATCTGGGCGCCGAGCGGCGTATCCAGGTGCTGGCACCGAACTTCGACCCGGAAGTCCTGACGGAGGGGTTGGTCCTGCCGGCGCAGAACAAGTCCGCTGAAGCGCAGTCTCTTTATCCTGTCCCGTCCGACGAGATGGCGCGATTGCACGCCGTTGCCCGCACGTTGCTGGTGGATACCGCGGACGAGCCCGACTACGACGCCATAGCGAGAATGACCGCGGGCCTGTTCGACGTGCCCATCTGCCTCGTGACGCTGCTCACGCCCGACCGGCAATGGTTCAAGGCGCGCTACGGGCTGACGGTGCCCGAAACGCCGCGGGCCTGGGCGTTCTGCAACTACACGATCCTGCAAAAGGACGTGTTCGTGGTCGAGGACGCGACGGCCGACAGCCGCTTCCAATCCAATCCGCTCGTCACGGCGGAACCCACCATCCGGTTTTACGCCGGCGCGCCGCTTTACGATTACGAAGGCTTTGCGCTGGGCGCGCTTTGCGTGATCGACCGCAAGCCGCGGGTACCGGAGCCGTCCCGGGTGCAGACGTTGCAGATTCTTGCGTCGCTCCTGTCGGACCGGATCAACCTGCGCACGCGCACGCGCCAGATCCGCTGGTCGGGCAGGGAATGAGGCCGCCGCGCGAGTCGGGCAGAAAGCGGCCGTGACGCACGTCGACAGGTTGCGATGCGCGGCACAGCGGTCGGGTTGGCTCGCCTGCTTCATGCTTTGCGCGAGTCCATCAAGCTGAAAACTCAATGAACGCCGCCTGCAGCATCTGAATTTCCCGCTCGGCGTTGGCGAGCAATTGCGATAACGAGCGACCCGTCTTTCCGACGTTGCCGAGCAGTTCTTCCATCGTCTTACCAAGCGTTTTGGCGGCCAGCCCGCTCACCGTCTCTGTATCGGGCAGCTCCCGCAGGCACGCAATGGCGCGTTCGAGCACGCGCTGCATATCGGCCGCCACGCACCGCGCGGTTCCCAGATGGCACGGCGACGTCAGCGCGAACGTCGTTTCGATCAATTCGGCGACGTTCGTCATTTGCGGCTGCCTTCGTGCTGCGACGCGTGCCGATTCGCACACGGCCTTGCGCAGCGAGGCGATTTCGTCGTGCTTCGTTTCGATTGCGGCGATCATCGTGCGAAGCGAATCCGCAAGCGCGCGGAACCGGACAATCTGTGCCGACTTCCAGTCGGCGGTGCCGCCATACGGCGCGTGCAGCATGCTCGTCTTCATGTCTCGTTGGTCGCACGTCTGTGCGTTCCTTCTGATGGATGTCGTTCGCGGCGTCGTCTGCCGGAACGGCTTTCGCGTGCGGGTCGGCACATGCGGAGAAGGCGGCGGAAAAGCGCTCGCTCGAGCTTCGCCCAAGGCCTTACCTGATTTGTCGGTCCGCTTTTTCGTTGCTGAAGGTGTGACGTTTCGCGACGACGGCTTCGTGTTCGCCGATACGCAAAAGAGCGGAGCGGGGCGTTGGCCGAAGTGAGGGAGAAACGGCGCAGAGCTTCGAGGTGAGGGAGAGAGGCGTGGCGAGGCCGGCAATCGGGCCGGCGAAGGTGCGCGAGGGATGGCGCGGCGCGGGCCAGCGGATGACGTGTGCGCACCGTTCGTTGCGGTGCAGGAGTGTGGAGCGGCAGTGGCTCGCGATGCCGCTGCGGCTTGCGTTGCCTGTTATGTTGCCCGCTAATGTCGCCCGCTATGTCGCCTGTTATCTTGCCGGCTCAGGCCGCGTGGCCGCGCCCGTTGTTCGATGCCCGCTCCGCGAGCGCCGCGCGCACCGCTTCGATCACGCTTTGCCAGTCGCCCAGCGCGGGCTGCCGGAAGAGCCGTGCGCTCGCGTACCAGGGGCTGTCGCTGCGTTCGAGCAGCCAGCGCCAGCAGGTGTCGAAGCGATTCATGATCCACACCGGCTTGCCCATCGCACCGGCGAGGTGGGCCACGGCCGTGTCCACCGTAATCACGAGATCAAGGTTGTCCACGAGCGCAGCGGTATCCGCGAAGTCGGCGAGCTCGTTCGTGTAATCGACGATGCGCGCGGCGAACTCCGGCGCATCGGTCAACTGCTGCGCGGGCGGCCCTTTCTGCAGGCTGTAGAACTGCACGCCGGGTACGTCGAGGAGCGGCCTCAACTGCTCGAGCGCGATGGAGCGGCGGGCGTCGGTTTTTCTCAACTCCGCGACGTGCGCGCGGTGGCCGCCCGCCCACACGAGGCCCACTTTCAGCGGGCTCGTGTGATCCGCGCTGTGGTTTGCATGGGGCGCTGCGTTGCGGTCTGCATTGCGGCTTGCGAGGCGTTCGGCCCACTGTTGCGCGGCCTGCCTGTCCGCATGCAGGTAAGGTCCGACGGCCGGGATGCTCGCGAGGTGGGTGCCGAACGCGAGCGGCAGGCTGAGCAGCGGCGCATGGCAATCGAAGGGCGGCAATGCCCGATCTTCGGGCCGGCCTTCGTCCACCCATTGCGCGACGCCTTCGAGTCCGGCCAGCAGCCGCTTAAGCTCCGCCGGCACCTCGAAGATCACCTTCGCGCCGGCCGCTGCGGCCAGCGACGCGTAGCGGCAGAACTGCAACGTATCGCCGAGTCCCTGTTCGGCGTGCAACAGAATCGTCTTGCCTTCCAGCGGGAACTGGCCGAGCCAGAGCGGCGCATCGAAGCGGCGCTGCGACGCCTGGATTCGATGGCGTTGCCAGCGCCATTCGTATTCGCGCCAGCCTTCGTCGAAGCGGCCCATTTGCAGCAGGCACAGTGCGCGGTTCCAGTGCGCCTCGGCGAAATTCGGGTTGATTGCGAGCGCGCGTTCGTACGACTGAAGCGCCTCGTCGTGGCGGTTCAGGTCGACGAGCGTGAGGCCCAGGTTGTTCCAGGCGTCCGCGAAGGCGGGCGACAGTTCGAGCGCGCGCAGATAGCTGGACTGCGCGTCGTCGGGCCGGTTCAGATCGCTCAATGCGTTGGCGCGGTTGCTCCAGGCGTCGGCATAAGCAGGCTGCAACGCGATGGCCTGGTCGCAGCTCGCGAGTGCGTCCGCGGGGCGGGCCAGATCGCGCAGCACGCAGGCGCGATTGTTCCAGGCCTGCGCGAAGCCGGGCTGCAACGCGAGCGCTCGCTCGAAGCTGGCGAGTGCGTCGGCGGGGCGATCGAGTCCGGCAAGCGCGTTGCCGCGGTTGTTCAGCGCATCGACGAAATCGGGCTGCAAGGCGAGCGCGCGATTCGCACTCGCGAGCCCCTCGCTAAAGCGGCGTTGGGCGTTGTACGCATAGGCGAGATTCGAATGAAGCGGCGCCTGCATGCCGTTGATCGACACCGCCTTCTTCAGCAGCGCGATGCCTTCGTCGAGGCGGCCCGATTGCAGCAGCAGCGCGCCCAGCAGTTGCATGGCGTCGAAGTGCTTCGGGCGTTGCGCGAGGATGTCGCGATACAGCGCTTCGGCTTCCGCGTAGGCGCCGTTCTGTTGCAGGGCCACGGCTTCGTGCAGCAGGGCATCGATCTGGCGGGGCGGACGGGCGGTCTTGCTCATGGACGAAAGCGGACAGTGACGGAAGGCCGTGAGGCGAGCGGTGCGGGTGCTTCGGCAAGCGTAGCACCCACGGCATCAGGCGGCCGAAGGGGGCAGAGCGCCTCGTGCGGCGCGCGATGCCGGTTGCCATAACGACTGCAACATCGACGACTGCAACATCGGCTGCGATTATCGCCGAAATGGTGGGGGCCGCGGCCGGCAGCTTTCGTCGCTGCGTGGCAGAATCGCGCCCATTCCCCTTCTTCCCCGAATCGACATGACGAACACCTCTTCACACGCTTCGGCGCCGCGACACGTGCGCGCGATCGTGACCGGCCACACGCGCGGGCTCGGCTCGGCACTCGCGGCGCAGCTGCTGCAGCGGAATATCGACGTGCTGGGCGTGTCGCGCAGCCGTCATCCGATTCCTGGGGCGCTCGCGGGCGAGCCGGCCGGTGGTCGCTTCGTCGAAACGGAACTCGATCTCGCGGACACGGCGCGCCTCGAGGCGTGGCTTCGCGGCGACGCGCTCGCGCGCTTCGTCGAAGGCGCGGACCTCGTGCTGCTCTTCAACAACGCGGGCGTTGTGGAACCGATCGGACCGCTCGATACGCAGGACGTGGCGTCGGTGGCACGCGCGGTGAGCCTCAACGTCGCGGCGCCGCTGATGCTTGCGAGCGCGCTTGCTTCGATCGCCTGCGTTGCGGGCGGCACGATGGCCTGCCGCATCGTGCACGTGTCGAGCGGTGCCGCGCGCAACGCCTACGCGGGCTGGAGCGTGTACTGCGCGACCAAGGCAGCGCTCGACCACCACGCGCGCGCCGTCGCGATGGACGCCAACGCCGCGCTGCGCATCTGCAGCCTTGCGCCGGGTGTAGTGGACACCGGCATGCAGGCCGCCATTCGCGCGAGCAGCGCCGAGCGCTTTCCGATGATCGAGCGCTTCGAGCAACTGAAGGCGAGCGGCGCGCTGGCCACACCGGACGCGGCGGCCTCGAAGCTGATCGACTACGCGTTGAGCGACGCGTTCGGGTCGGCGCCCACGGCCGACGTACGGGATTTGCCGGCGGCTTAGTTCGCTTCGATCGGGTTCGCGTCGGGTCTTCGGGCCACCTCGGTTTACTTCGCCTCGCTCGCAGGTCGCTTGCAGGTCGCATTGATACGTGCACGCGGCACGACCGCGCAAGGCACGAACCCGCAGCCGAATAACCGCACTTGCCGTAGTGCCTGCCTTGTCTCGTTTCGATCGCCGCTGCTACACTTCGTACTCTTCGCGCAGTTCCCCCCACTTCATGAAAAGGAGGCGTCAGATGATGGACACAACGCTCGCAGCCGTCCTTTTCATGGTCACGGCAGTCCGGCCACGACGATAGGTCGCGGCGCTCGCCCGGCCTCCGCCTGAAGTCTCGAAACACTAGGCAAACGGCCGCGCACTTTCCGAAGATTTTCCGAAATTCAGCAGGGCTCACGCGTGGGCCGATGTGGGCCGACTGCGCCTGCATGGCGCTTGCCTCGCGTTCGCCGTGCCTTTTGATCTTCCGTTGACTCGATTGGACCGGGGCGCCCGTGCGCCTCGGCATACCCATATGACTCGAAAAAAACTGGATCTCGGTGGCCGGGCCTTCCGAAGCGTGCTCGGCTTTACTTTCGCGCAGTGGCGTCTGCAGCCGCGGCGCGCGGTGCTGCTCGTGGCGTTGGCGCTCGTCACCGCGCTCGCGGACGTGCTCACGCCCATGTTCTCCGGCCGGCTCGTCGACGCGCTCGCGGCGGGCGCGCATGCCGGTGTGCACGACCGGCCGCACGCGGTGAATGAAGCGCTCGTCGCGTTCGCGGCGCTCGTCGGCATGGGGCTGGGCGCGGCGCTGCTGCGCTATGCGACCTTCTTCAACCTCACGTCGCTCACGCTCAGGATGATGAGCGACATCGCCGCGCACGCGTTTCACCGCGTGCAGCGCTTCTCCACGGACTGGCATGCGAACAGCTTCGCGGGCTCGACCGTGCGCAAGATCACGCGCGGCATCTGGGCGCTCGACGTGCTCAACGACACGCTGCTGCTCGGGCTGCTGCCGTCCGTCGTCATGCTGGTGGGCGCGACCATCGTGCTCGGGCTGCACTGGCCCGTGATGGGTTTCGTGGTGGGCGTGGGCGCTGTCGTCTACATCGCCGTGACGGCGTTTCTCTCGCTTGCCGTGGTGGCGCCCGCGGCGCGCCTCGGCAACGCGTGGGACACGCGCATGGGCGGCGCACTGGCCGACGCCATCACGTGCAATGCCGTCGTGAAGGCGTTCGGCGCCGAACTGCGCGAGGAGATGCGGCTTTCGCGCATCATCGGCAAATGGCGCGACCGCACGCGCCGCACGTGGCTGCGCGGCACCGCGAACGGCGGCGTGCAGAACGTCATGCTGGCGGCGTTGCAGGCCGCCATGCTCGGCACGGCGCTCGTGCTATGGATGCGCGGTCGCGCCGGCGTGGGCGACATCGCGTTCGCGCTCACCATGTTCCTCGTGCTGCAAGGCTATCTGCGCGACGTCGGCATGCTCGTGCGCAATCTGCAGCGCTCGGTCAACGACATGGAGGAACTGGTGGCGCTGGAGCGCCAGCCGCTCGGCGTCGAAGACCGGCCCGGTGCGCAGCCGCTCGTGGTGGAGCGCGGCGAGATTCGCTTCGAGCACGTCACGTTCCGCTACGGCGCGCACGCGACTCCGCTCTACGCGGACTTTTCGGTGCGCATCGCGCCGGGCGAGCGCGTGGGGCTAATCGGCCACTCGGGTTCGGGCAAGACGACGTTCATCAAGCTGATCCAGCGGCTTTACGACGTGGACGGCGGTCGCATCACGATCGACGGCCACGACATCGCCGCGGTCCGCCAGGCGTCGCTGCGCGCGCAGATCGCCATCGTGCAGCAGGAGCCGCTGCTGTTTCACCGCTCGCTTGCGGACAACATCGCGTACGCGCGGCCGGGCGCGACGCAGGCCGAGATCGAGCGGGCCGCGCGGCTCGCGCATGCGCACGAGTTCATCGTCGCGCTGCCCGAGGGCTACGCCACGCTGGTGGGCGAGCGCGGCGTGAAGCTCTCGGGCGGCGAGCGCCAGCGTGTGGCGATCGCGCGCGCGTTCCTTGCCGACGCGCCCGTGCTGATCTTCGACGAAGCCACGTCGAGCCTGGACAGCGAAAGCGAGGCGCTGATCCAGGAGGCCATGGAGCGGCTGATGGTGGGGCGCACGACCATCGTGGTCGCGCACCGGCTTTCCACGGTGCGCGCGCTGGATCGGCTGCTCGTGCTGGAGCGCGGGCGCGTGGTGGAAGAAGGCAGCCACGAAACGCTGATTCAGGCGCCGAATGGCGTCTATCGCCGGCTCTTCGAACGCCAGGCGCTGGAACTGACGAAGGGGCTGGAGGCGCGGGCCGATCGGCTGGAGGCTCAACCGGAAACGGCGGCTTGAGCGGGGGGCGGGGGCGTCGGGGCGCCGACATGGGCCACACGCCGCCATGCCGTTGCGCAGGGTCACGGCGGTAGGGTCTAATACACCTCCGCCGTCCTGCGGGACGGGCGCTTCAACCCCCAACCAGCGAGGCTCGGAATGCAACTGATCGGCATGATGGATTCTCCCTACGTGCGCCGCGTCGCCGTATCGCTCGCCGTGCTCGGCCTGCCGTTCGAGCATCGCAGCGTCTCGGTGTTCAGGCACTTCGACGAGTTCGCTCGCATCAATCCTGTCGTCAAGGCGCCGACGCTCGTGGAGGACGACGGCACGCTGCTGATCGACTCGAACCTGATCCTCGACCACCTCGATCACAAGGTGCCGCCCGCGCGCCGGCTCCTGCCCGAGGACCCGCAGGCGCGGTTTGCCGCGCTGCGCGTGATCGGCTTCGCGCTCGCCGCGATGGAGAAGACGATACAGATCGTCTACGAGCGCAACCTGCGTCCGGCCGAGCGCCAGCACGAGCCTTGGGTGGAGCGTGTGCAGAAACAGTTGCACGCCGCGTACGACGTGCTCGAACCACTTGTGGCGGCGTGCGCCAGGGACGCGTGGCTCGGCGGCGACCGGCTGATGCAGTCCGACATCACGGTGGCCGTGGCGTGGCGGTTCACGCAGTTCATCCTGCCGGGCGCCGTGGACGCCGGGCGCTATCCGGCGCTGGCGGCGTTCTCGGCGCGAGCGGAAGCGTTGCCGGAGTTCGTGGGTGCACCGCTGGAGTAGGCGGCACCGGGCGTTTCCGTCCCGGCAGTCCGCCCGCCTGCCCGATTGTTTGCTTTTCGCGACAACTGACTTCGCGGCAGGCCCGTTTATCCGCGGCCTGCGCGTCCCTACAATGCTTCCATCGAAAAGCGGTATGTGCCCGGAGCGGGCGCCACGCAGTGCATCGGGAGCAGATCATGCGGGACTTCATCGAAAGACAGCTTTACCAGCCGGCCGTCGTGCTGCCGATGGTGAGCCTCATGCAGATGATGGTCTCGACCGATTTCAGCCTGAGCCAGGTCGGCTTCATGGTCGCGACCCAAGGTGCACGCGCCGCGCTGCAGCGCTCGCGCGAACTCTTTTGCGCGGAGCACTGCCACGCCTGAACGAATCATCTTCCCCGGTGGAGCGGCTGCCCATGTCGTTACACCGATACCCTGTGAGCCGCCGCGAGGCGGCTCTTTTTTTGCTCCTCCGTATGGGTTTCGCGCGTCGCGTTGACCGCGGGCTCACCCTGTACACCGGCCGCGTGGGTTTTGGCAGCGAGGCGTAACATGGTCGGCGCGCGAGCGCCGGGCCTGCGTGCCCCGGGCTTCGTGCCCCGGGCAGCGTGCCCCGGGCAGCGCTGCGCATTCCGGGCAGGCGTGAACATGGCGGATGGAGCGAACATGGCGAAGCATTTCGATGCAATCGTGATCGGCACTGGGCAGGGCGGCGCGCCGCTCGCGGTCGAACTCGGCAAGAGCGGCCGCAAGACCGCGGTGATCGAGCGCGCGGCATTCGGCGGGACCTGTGTGAACGTAGGCTGCACGCCCACGAAGACCTATGTGGCGAGCGCGCGCGCCGCGCATGTCGCTCGGCACGCCGCCGATTTCGGCGTGCAGGTGGGGGGGGCCGTCACAGTCGACCTCGCCCAGGTCAAGGCGCGCAAAGACCGCGTGATCGGCCAGTCGCGCAGCGGCGTGGAAAAGTGGCTGCGCGAGGCGCCGAACGTCTCGGTGTTCACGGGGCATGCGCGCTTCACAGGCCCGCACTCGGCGAGCGTGAGCGATCGCGCGGACGCGAGCGGCAGCGGCGCCGTGCAGGCGCTCGAAGCCGCCGAAATTTTCATCAATACGGGCACGCGCGCGGCGGTGCCGCATGTCGACGGTATCGAGCGCGTGCGCTATTACACCAACTCGTCGCTGCTCGAGCTGAGTGTGCTGCCCGAGCATCTCGCGATTGTGGGCGGCAGCTACGTGGCGCTCGAATTCGCGCAGATGTTCCGCCGCTTCGGCAGCCGCGTGACGGTGATCGTGCGCGGCGAGCGTGTGCTCGCGCGCGAGGACGAAGATTTCGCGCGCGGTGTGCAGGAAGTGCTCGCACGCGAGGGCGTCGAATTCCGCTTCGGCGTCGAGCCGCAGCGGCTCGAACCCGCGGGCGCGAACAGTGAAGGCGTGCGCATTGCGCTCGGCGAGCAGACGCTCGAAGCATCGCATCTGCTCTTCGCGACCGGCCGCATTCCGAATACCGACGACCTCGGCCTCGAGGCCGCCGGCATCGAGGTGAACGCGCACGGCATCGTGCCCGTGGACGGCCAGTTGCGCACGAACGTGGCAGGCGTCTGGGCCATCGGCGACATCAACGGACGCGGCGCCTTCACGCATACCTCCTACGACGACTTCGAGATCGTCCGCGCCAATCTGCTGGGCGCAAACGGTGGCGAGGCGCGCAGCGTCGACGACCGCATTGCCGCCTACGCGGTGTTCGTCGATCCGCCGCTTGCGCGCGTGGGACGTTCCGAGACCGAGGTGCGCGCGAGCGGCAAGCCCGCGCTGATCGCGACCATGCCGATGTCGCGCGTGGGCCGCGCACGCGAACGCGGCGAGACGGACGGCTTCATGAAAGTGCTCGTGGACCGCGAGACGCAGCAGATTCTGGGCGCGGGCATATTCGGCATCGAAGGCGACGAGGCGATCCACACCTTCATCGACACGATGACGGTGCGCGCACCCTACACCACGCTCATGCGTGCCATGCACATTCACCCGACCGTGAGTGAGCTCGTGCCCACGCTGCTGGGCGGGCTCGAGCCGCTCGTCTGAGCGCGGCAACGCAGGTCGCGTGAAACCCGACATCGCAGTCGACGTGAGGACCACCATGCCCCCCGACATGCCCCGCGCCCGAACGCCCGAAGCGGGCAATCTGTTCGACTTCACCTCGCCTCGTGCGCCGACAGCGCTTGCGGCGCTTGCCGCCATGTCGTCCGACGAGGAGCGCTTCGACACCCTCGTCGACGACCGCGAAGTGACGATCGAGCGCATCGTCTCCACAGGGCAGGCGAGCCCGCCCGGCTTCTGGTATGACAATCCGCGCGACGAATGGGTGGTGCTGCTCGCGGGCGGCGCGGCGCTCGAATTCGAAGGCGAGCCGTCGATCCGGACACTGCGCCGCGGAGATTACCTGCGCATTCCGGCGCATTGCCGGCATCGCGTGGTCTACACGGAGTTCGAGGCGCCCGATGCCCCCACCGTGTGGCTCGCCGTCCATTTCATCGCGCATGGCGCGGCGGCGTGAGTGCGCGCCAGTGGGTGATGCATCTGCCGCGGCTGCATCGGCGATAATCGTCCGCTTCCTTCTACTCACCGCGGATCGCGACGATGCTCGCTCTCAAACTCGCGCTCGTTCCGGCTTTTCTCGTTTCGCTGGCCCTGGCCGCGCGCGTCTGGGGGCCGGCCGTGGCGGGTTGGCTCGCCGGCCTGCCCGTGGTGGCGGGGCCGATCGTACTGCTGCTCGTGCTCGAACGCGGGGCGGCATTCGGCGTACGCGCCTGCGCCGCTTCGATTGCGGCGATTGCCGCGTCCGAAGCGTTCAATTTCGCCTATGCCGCTACCTGCCGCCGTCCACGGTGGGAAGCCCGCTGGCCGCTCGCGCTGAGTGCCGGCCTGGCGGCGTGGTTGATGGTGGCCGCGCTGCTCGTGCATTTGCCGGACGGCGTGGGCTGGGCCTTCGGCGCGGCGGGCGTGGCTGTCGCCATCTCGCAGACGTGGTTGCCGCGCGCGCACGGTCCGGTGCCGGCTGCACGCGTCACTCGCGCCGATCTCGTGCTGCGCATGGCGATGGGCGCCGCGTTGACGCTCGCCGTGACGCAGTTGTCCGCGTCGCTGGGGGCGGCGTGGAGCGGGGTGCTTTCGGTGTTTCCGCTGCTCGGCATCGTGCTGGCCGTGTCGGCGCAGCGCGCGCATGGGGCGGATTTCGTCGCGCGGCTGATGCGGGGCATGGTGGTGGGGCGGGCGTCGTTCGCGGCGTTCTTCGCCGTGGCCGCGGCGCTGCTGCCGCATGCCGGCACGCCGGCGGCGTTCGGTGGCGCGGCGCTCGCGTCGGTCCTCGTGCAGGGCATGACGAAGCGCTGGCTGCGCGGCGCAGGCCGTGTGGTGCAAACGACGCCCGATCTGCATTGTTCATCGCTGCCCTGAAATCATGCTCTCGACCCGAACCTCGCCCGTTCATCGCATCGGTCTGATCTCCGACACGCACAACCTCGTGCGTCCCGAGGCGCTGCGGCATCTGCAAGGCTGCGACGCCATCGTGCATGCGGGCGACATCTGCGACCCCGCGGTGCTCGACGCGCTCGCCGGTATCGCGCCCGTCACCGCCGTGCGCGGCAACAACGACGTGGGCGCGTGGGCCGACCCGTTGCCGCTGCACGTTACGCTGACGGTGCAGGAGCGGACCATTCTCGTCGTCCACGACATCGCCGATCTTCCTGCGGCGCGCGAGGCGCTGGGCGAGCCCGCCATCGACGTCGTGGTTACCGGTCATTCGCACAAGCCGCTGATCGAGACGCGCGACGGCGTGCTGTTCGTGAACCCCGGCAGCGCCGGGCCGCGGCGCTTCAAGCTGCCGGTGTCGGCGGGAATGCTCGTGATCGAGGCGGGCCGCGTGTCGGCGACGCTCGCCCGGCTCGTCGAGTAACACCGGTGTTGCAGGTGGGCGGTGGGTGGTGTCGATGGCGCGGGTGGTCGCTGGTCGCTGCCGGCGCGAACAGAGGCGGCTCAAACGCGACTCGCTCGAAGCTCGACAGGCCGAACGTGGCAGAGCCGAGCGCGATGGCGCAAACGTGACGGCTCGAACGTCACGCCCAAACACGAAGGCGTGAACGATACGGCCGCAATGTGACGAATTACAAACGCACGGCCCACACGACCCAACCACACGACCCGCCTCGACCCCGAAAACGCTTTTACACCTGCATCGCCACCGCATACTCCTCGTCGTTGTCCAGTTCTTCGGCCACGCGGTGTCCGCGCAGCACCGCGTGGGCTTCGGCGTGCGAGGCGACGCAGGGTGCGGAACCCGGCAGCGGCTTGCGCGCCGTTTCGCGCAGTGCCGCCACGGCTGCCATTCCGATCACCGAGGCGCCCATCAGATAGTAGGCGGGCATCATCAGGTTGCCGGTGGCCTCCACGAGCCACGCGGTGACGAGCGGCGTCGTGCCGCCGAACAGCGACACGGACACGTTGAAGCCGATGGCGAGCGCGCCGTAGCGGATGGAAGTCGGAAAGAGAGCGGGCAGGGCGGCGGGCATCACGCCCGTGAAGCACGAGAGCAGGGTGCCGAGTATCAGCAGCCCGCCGAAGACCGGCAGCATCTCGCCCGTGCGGATGAGCAGCAGCGCGGGAATCGAAAGCACGAGGAGTCCGATGCAGCCCGCGAGCATCACGGGCTTGCGGCCGAGCGTGTCCGAGAGGTGGCCGGCGGCGAGCGTCATCGGCATCATCAGCACCATGACGATCAGCACGAGAAAGAGGCCATGCGTCTCGTTGAAATGCAGCGTCGCCGAGAGGTAGCTCGGCAGGTACGAGAGCGCCATGTAGTCCGTGACGTTGAAGATCAGCACGAGCCCCACGCACAGCACGAGCGGGCGCCACTGCTGCGCAAGCATCTGGCGGAACGTGGGTTGCGGCTGAGCCTTGTCGGCGGCCTCGCGCGCTTCCACCTCGCGCCGGAACGCGGGCGTTTCTTCGAGCTTCATGCGGATATAGAGGCCCACGAGCCCGAGCGGCCCGGCGATCAGGAACGGCACGCGCCAGCCCCACGAGAGCAGCGCGCTTTCTGAAAGCGTCGCGGTGAGCAGCGCCACCGTGCCCGCGCCCAGCACGTAGCCGATCAGCGTGCCGAATTCGAGGAAGCTGCCCATGAAGCCGCGCCGCTTGTCCGTCGAGTATTCGGCGATGAAGGTGGCGGCGCCTCCGTATTCGCCGCCCGTCGAGAAGCCTTGCACGAGGCGCGCGACGAGAAGCAGCACGGGCGCGAGAATGCCGATCGTCGCGTAATCGGGAATCAGGCCGATCGCGAACGTGCCGCAGGCCATCATGATCATCGTCATTGCGAGCACGCGCTGGCGTCCGATGCGGTCGCCGAGCGGTCCGAACACCGTGCCGCCCACCGGCCGCACGAGAAACGCGGCCGCGAACGTGCCGAACGTTGCGATCAATTGGGCGGAAGCACTGCTGGACGGGAAGAACACTTTGCCAAGCGTGACGGCGATGTAGCTGTACACGCCGAAGTCGAACCACTCCATCGCGTTGCCGAGCGCCATGGCGCCCACTGCGCGTTTGAGCAGACTGTGATCGACGACGGTGACGTCGTCGAGGGTGAGACGGGCGTTGCCGTTGTTGCTGCCGTTTTCTGCGTTTCGCCAGAAGCCGTTGGTGGATGCGGTCAAGGTCTTGAACTCCTGTGACTGCGGCCGAGCGCGTGAGCGGTCCGCCACGGTTGCCGGGAGAGTGCGGTTTCGCGAGAAGCGCCGTGCGCGGGCTGAACGGCCTGGCGGCAGACGCCGCGCAAGCGGTTGCCTTGACGGCAGGTGACGGCCCGTTCAGCGAACGAAAAAACGATGCCTCATGAAGCCGGGCCTCGTGGCCGGCACCTCGTGCGGATCGTCGCGAAGTTGCACTCGTCAAAGGTGCTGGTTTCGCATCAGGGCAGCTCGATGCTGCTCAGGAGAACGATGCGAAAGCAGACGCTTGATGGCGCCGCCTGGCCCGTCGGGTGACGGAGGCTGGCTTGCGCCGTTGAAAGAACAGGTCAACCGGCTCGACGGGAAGTGCACGCCTGTGCGACGGAACCCGGAGGCGTATTGAACGCGAATGAAGGTGAATTGCTGTTGAAAACGGGGTGCATGTTAGCACGATGACGGAAGATCGTGCAAACCGGCCGGGGCATGGCCTGGACCGGGAGGCAGGCCGGCCGGTCCAGCGGCTGCTGGACCGCGGTGGCAACGGGCGGCCTTGCGGCACAAAGATGAGCGACGTACCCGCGCTGGGCGGCGCTACTGCGACTCGCCGCAAACGGGGCTCACACTCGGGCGAGCGACGCCGCTCGCCACGCCGAAATCCTCAGCCCTGCGCAGGCGGCACGTAGCCCGAAGCCTGGTCCGCGCCTTCGCCGAAGAAGAACTTCTCCGTCTGCTTCATGAGGTACTGGCGCGCCCGCGGGTCGGCCATGTTGAGGCGGTTCTCGTTGATCAGCATCGTCTGCTGCTTGAGCCACGCCTGCCACGCTTCCTTCGAAATGCCTTCGTAGATGCGCTTGCCGAGTTCGCCCGGCAGGGGCGGGAAATCGAGGCCTTCGGCTTCCTTGCCGAGCTTCGCGCATTGAACCATACGAGCCATGCTGTGCTTCTCCTTCCTGAGATTCGAATGATCGCGGGTGAGGTCTCGCGATGCCGTGTTGGATCGGTTGATCGGTATAGGGGCCGTGCCTCGGTGACTCCGGGGCGGCCCGGTTTCTGTTGCCTCGCTGCGCAGGCAAGACGGGAGGGACGCGCGTGCAGCCGCGCTGCCCCGTTCCCACTCAAAGCTGCTTCATCAGCACGAGCGACTTGCGCTGCCAGTTGTAGAGCCGGCGCCGGTCTTCGGGCAGGTCGTCCACGGACGCCTTCACGAAGCCGCGCTTGAGGAACCAGTGTTCCGTGCGCGTGGTGAGCACGAAAATGCGCGTGAGGCCACGTGCCCGCGCGCGCTGCTCGATGCGCTTCAGGAGCCGCTCGCCGTCGCCAGCGCCCTGGGCTTCCGGCGCGACCGTGAGGCACGCCATTTCGCCGATGCGCTCCTGCGGATACGGATACAGCGCGGCACAGCCGAACAGCACGCCGTCGTGCTCGATGACCGAGAAGTGGTCGATGTCGCGTTCGATCTGGTGCCGCCCGCGCCGCACGAGCGTGCCGTCTGCCTCGAGCGGCTCGATCAGCGTGAGGATGCCGCCCACGTCGTCCGGCGAGGCTTCGCGCAGGCTCTCCAGGTTCTCGTACGAGATCATGGTGCCCACGCCGTCGTGCAGGAACAGTTCGAGCAGGATGCTGCCGTCGAGCGAGTACGGAATGATGTGGGCGCGCGCCACGCCGCCGCGGCAGGCGCGAATGGCATGTTTCAGATAGAACCCGGCGTCGCCCGAGACCGCACCGCTTTCCAGCAGCCGATAGGCGTCGTCGAGCGACATTTCGCGGATCAGTTCGCCGTCTTCGTCGTAGAGGCCCGGCGTTTCCGTGAGGAACACCATCTTGTCGGCGCGCAGTGCGATGGCCGCGGCGGACGCGACGTCTTCCATCGAGAGATTGAACGCCTCGCCCGTGGGCGAAAAGCCGAGCGGCGAGAGCAGCACCAGCTTGCGGCTGGCGAGCGAGTGCCGGATGGAGTCGGCATCGATCTTGCGCACGAGGCCCGTGTGCTGGAAATCGACGCCGTCGAGAATGCCGACGGGCCGAGCCGTCACGAAGTTGCCCGAGACCACGCTGATGTGCGCGTGCGCCATCGGCGTGTTCGGCAGACCCTGGCTGATGGCGGCCTCGATGTCGAGGCGCACTTCGCCCGCGGCTTCCTTTGCGGATTCGAGCGCGCGCGCGTTGGTGATGCGCATGCCGTGCGAGAACTCGGACTCAACGCCGTGCAGGCTCATCTGCTCTTCGACCTGCGGGCGCGAACCGTGCACGAGCACGATCTGGATTCCCATGGCCTGCAGGAGCGCGATGTCGGAAACGAGTGCGTTGAGCAGGTTCTGATGCACGACCTCGCCGCCGAAACCCACGACGAACGTCTTGTTGTTGAAGCGGTGGATGTAGGGCGCGACCGATCGCATCCACTCGACGAACTGGGCGTGATGGAGAGCGGTTTCAGGGTCGCCGGAAGCGGCCGGCGCGCCCTCGGACGTGGGGATGAGGTCGGTTTGTGAATTCATGCCGGGATTATAATGCGCCCCCATGTCGAATGTACCCAAAAGTCCTGCGCCGACGCGCTCGTCCGCACCACGAGACGCCGTGCGTGAAGGCGCAGGCGAAGCCGCTCACGAAGCAGCACGCGAAGCCGGCCGCGAGACGAAGGCGCGCCGGCCGGTCGCGCCCAATCCCGTTCCTCCCATCACGTTTCCCGAAGCGCTGCCGGTATCCGGCCGGCGCGAGGAAATCGCGCGCGCCATCGCGGGCCACCAGGTGGTGATCGTGAGTGGCGAGACGGGCTCCGGCAAGACGACACAGTTGCCGAAGATCTGCCTTGCGCTGGGACGCGGGCGCGGCGCCGGCGGCGCGGGGCTGATCGGTCATACGCAGCCGCGCCGGATCGCGGCGTCGGCCACCGCGCGGCGTATCGCCGAGGAACTGGGCACGCCGTTCGGCGAGGTGGTGGGCTACAAGGTGCGCTTCACGGACAACCTCGCGCCCGGCGCGTCGGTCAAGCTGATGACCGACGGCATCCTGCTCGCCGAAACGCAGACCGATCCGCTTCTGAAGGCGTACGACACGCTCATCATCGACGAGGCGCACGAGCGCAGTCTCAACATCGACTTCCTGCTCGGCTATCTGAAAGAGATCCTGCCGCGCCGGCCGGACCTCAAGCTGATCGTCACGTCGGCGACCATCGACGCCGAGCGCTTCGCGCGCCACTTCGGCAGCGAAGCGCGGCCCGCGCCCGTGATCGAAGTGAGCGGGCGGCTTTATCCCGTCGAGATGCGTTACCGGCCGGTGGTGGGCGCGAGCCCCGCGATCAAGGCCGCGGAAGGGACGGCGGGCCGGGCGCGCGCAAGGCCGGGTCAGGACGCGGCCGGCCAGGGCGGCGCGCGCCGTAGCGAGCGCGGCGGCGCAGGCGAGCCGTCCGAGCGCGACCTCATGGACGCGATCGTCGATGCCGTCGACGAACTGTGCCGCGAAGGCCCCGGCGACGTGCTCGTGTTTCTGCCCGGCGAGCGCGAGATTCGCGAAGCCGCCGAGTCGCTGCGCAAGCATCATCCGCCGCACACGGAAATCCTGCCGCTTTTCGCGCGTCTTTCCGCGGCCGAGCAGGAACGCGTGTTCCGGCCGTCGAACGCGCGCCGCATCGTGCTCGCCACCAACGTCGCCGAAACTTCGCTCACGGTGCCGGGCATCCGTTACGTGGTGGACACGGGCCTCGCGCGCGTGAAGCGCTACTCGTACCGCAACAAGGTGGAGCAGCTTCAGGTGGAACCGGTCTCGCAGGCCGCCGCGAACCAGCGCGCGGGCCGCTGCGGCCGCGTGGCCGACGGCGTCTGCATCCGCCTCTTTGATCAGACCGACTTCGAGGCGCGGCCGCGCTTCACGGACCCGGAGATCCTGCGCTCGTCGCTCGCCGCCGTGATTCTGCGCATGAAGTCGCTGCACCTGACGGCGATCGAAACGTTTCCGTTCATCGAACCGCCGCCGGGCCGCGCCATCGCGGACGGCTACCAGCTGCTCAACGAGCTGGGCGCCGTGGACGACGACAACGCGCTCACGCCGCTTGGCCGCGAACTCGCGCGGCTGCCGCTCGATCCGCGCGTGGGCCGCATGATTCTCGCCGCGCGTGATCAGCAGGCGCTGCGCGAAGTACTCGTGATCGCGAGCGCGCTGTCGGTGCAGGACCCGCGCGACCGGCCGCTCGAAGCCCAGGCGCAGGCCGACGAAGCGCATCGCCGCTTCGCCGACGAACGTTCCGAATTCCTGCAGTGGCTGAAGATCTGGGCCTGGTTCGAGGAAGCGATCACGCACAAGAAGTCGAACCGTCAACTGATGGACGCCTGCCGCGCAAACTTCCTCTCGCAGATGCGCCTGCGCGAATGGCGCGACGTGCACTCGCAATTGCTCACCGTCGTGCGCGAGCACGGCTGGCGGCTCAACGAGGCCGACGCCACGTTCGAGCATATCCATCTCGCGCTGCTCACCGGGTTGCTCGGCAACATCGGCCTGAAGGCCGAAGACGAGCCGTACTACCTCGGCGCGCGCAGCATCAAGTTCCACCTGTGGCCGGGCTCGGCGCTCGTGAAGAAGGCGGGGCGCTGGGTGATGGCCGCCGAACTCGTGGAAACGAGCCGGCTCTATGCGCGCACCATCGCGAAGATCGAGCCGGAATGGGTGGAGCGCGTGGGCGCGCATCTGCTGCGCAAATCGCTCTCCGAGCCGCATTGGGAAAAGCGCGCGGCGCAGGTGACGGCCTTCGAGCGTGCCGTGCTCTACGGACTGCCCATCTATCAGCGGCGGCGCGTGAGCTTCGGTCGGCAAGACCCGGCCCGCGCGCGCGAACTGTTCATCCGCGGCGCGCTGGTGGAAGGCGAGTTCGAGACGAAGCTGCCGTTCTTCGCGCACAACCGCAAGCTGCTCGCCGACATCGAACAGCTCGAACACAAATCGCGCCGCCAGGACGTGCTGGTCGACGACGAACTGATCTACGCGTTCTACGACAAGGTGGTGCCGAAGGGGATTTACACCGGCGCCGCGTTCGAACGCTGGTATCGCGACGAGGCGAAGAAACTGGGCGGCGGCGAAGAAACACGCCTGCTCTACCTCTCGCGCGACGACCTGATGCGCCACGAGGCCGCCGGCGTCACGACCGATCTGTTCCCGAAACGCATGACGATGGCCGGCGTGCCGATGGCGCTCGGCTACCACTTCGAGCCCGGCTCGCCGCGCGACGGCGTCACGCTCACGGTGCCGCTGCACGCGCTCAATCAGGTGGATGCACGCCGCTGCGAGTGGCTCGTGCCCGGCATGGTGAAGGAGAAGGTGCAGTTGCTGTTGAAGTCGCTACCGCAGAAGCTGCGCCGCCATTGCGTGCCGCTGCCCGAGTACGCCGCGGCGTTTGCGGATCGCCACGCGGGCGAGCGCTTCGGCGCGGGCGGCCTGCTGGATGCGCTGATTGCCGACGTGCGCGAGGAAAAGCAGATCGCGCTGAAGCTCGCGGACTTCAAGCTGGAAACGCTGCCCGCGCACCTGTTCATGAACTTCAAGGTGATCGACGAGCACGGGCGCCAGCTTGCGATGGGCCGCAATCTCGCGCAACTGCGCGCCGAGCTGGGCGCCCAGGCGCAGCAGCAGTTCCAGCGGATCGTGGCCGACGCGGCAGCGGTCGGGCAGGGCGCGGCAACGGGGTCCGGTTCCGGCCCGGCGGGACGGGCGGGTGGGCCGTCGAGCGCGCGGCCTGCCGCCACGGGCGAAGGTGCACAACACGGCGAGGCGGGCAGCGGGGCGCGAGCGTCGTCCTCGTCCCGAGCCACGCCGGGTCATGCCGCACCGTCTACGGACATCGCAGCCCCCGCCACCGCGCTCTACGAAAACCTGACCACGTGGAATTTCGGCAAGCTGCCGGAGCTGCTCGAAATTCGCCGCGGCGGACAGACGCTGTTCGGCTACCCCGCGCTCGTGGACCGCGCCACGCATTGCGACGTCGAAGTATTCGATTCGCCCGACGAGGCGGCGCGCATCCATCGCGCGGGTTTGCGGCGTCTGTTCGCGCTGCAGTTGCGCGAGCCGATCCGCTATCTGGAGAAAAACCTGCCGGGGCTGCGCGAAATGGCGATGCAGTTCATGTCGCGCGCCACGCAGGAGGAATTGCGCGACCAGCTGATCGACATGGCGCTCGACCGCGCGTGTCTTCAAGACCCGCTCCCCGACGATGACGCGAGTTTCCACGCGCGCCGCGACGAGGGTCGCAGCCGGCTCACGCTGCTTGCGCAGGAAATCGCGCGGCTCGTCGGGCAGATTCTGGCGGAATACGCCGCCGTGACCAAAAAGCTGGCGCAGGCGAAAGCCTTCGGCAACGCCTCCTCTGACATGCAGTCGCAACTCGACGCGCTCGTGACGAAGCGCTTCATCGTCGAGACGCCCTACGCGCAGCTCACGCATTTCCCGCGCTATCTCAAGGGCATCGCGCTGCGTATCGACAAGCTGCGTGCCGATCCGGCCCGCGATGCGCGTCAGTACGCCGAGTTTCAGCCGCTCTGGCAGCACTATCAGCGCGCACTTTCGCAGCGCGGCGGCGTGGCCGATCCGCGGCTCGCCGAGTTCCGCTGGCTGCTCGAAGAATTGCGCATCTCGCTCTTCGCGCAGGAGTTGCGCACGCCCATGCCGGTTTCGGTGAAGCGGCTGCACAAGGTGTGGGAGTCGATGCAGCGCTGAACGCGCTGAACACATGCTGATCGCCGTTCGCCGCAAGGCGTGCGGCCGATCGCTGGGTGCCTTGCGGCGGGGGCTGCCGCAGTGCGGTGCCTCGCGCCATGCAGGGGGCCGTGTTGTCGTCGCGCGACGCTGCCGCAATGCCGCTTCAAGGTCAACCGACGGCGCGCGCAAACGTTCTACAATCACGCCACCCCTCCGGACGGTTTTCCCTCATGCGTAATTTTTCCCTTTCCCGCGCCGCGCGTCGTTTCGCGGCGTGCATGGCGCTGGCCGCGGGCGCCGCGGGTATTGTCCCCACGCTCGCCCACGCCAATAACATCATCGTGCTCAATTCCGGCGAAGCGACGCTCAGCCTGATCGACGAAGCGACGCACCAGGTGGTCGGCACGGTGCCCACCGGCAAGGAACCGCATCACCTGATGGCCACGCCCGACAATTCGTCGCTGATCGTGGCGAATTCGGTCTCGAACAATCTGATGCTGGTCGATCCGAAAACGGGCAAGACGCAGCGTTGGCTCGAAAACATCGAAGATCCGTATCAGCTCGGGTTCTCGCCCGACCGCAAGTGGTTCGTCACCACGGGTCTGCGGCTCGACCGCATCGACATCTACGGCTACGACGGCCACAACTTCACGCTGGCGAGGCGCCTGCCGCTTGCCGTGATGCCGAGCCACATGGCGTTCACGAACGACAGCAAGACGGTGTTCATCACGTTGCAGGTATCGGGCGAACTCGCCGCCATCGACCTGCCCACGCAGACGGTGAAGTGGAAGATGAAGGTCGGCAAGGTGCCGGCCGGCCTCTGGATGACGCCCGGCGACAAGTACCTGCTCGTCGGCATGACGGGCGCCGACTACGTGGCCGTGGTGGACTGGCGCAACCAGAAGGTGGTGAAGACCATCGTGACGGGCAACGGCGCGCACAACTTCCGCTCGCTCGACGACGGCCGTCACGTCGCGGTCTCGAACCGCGTGGCGAGCACGATCAGCATCATCGACGAAGACACGCTCACCAACACCGGCGACATCACGGGTCTGCTGCCCGGTCCGGACGACATGGAGCTTTCCGCCGACAAGCGCTATTTGTGGGTCACGTTCCGGTTCGCGAAGCACGTAGGCGTGATCGACCTCACCACCCACAAGCTCGTGCAGACCATTCTCGTGGGCCGCTCGCCGCACGGCATCTACTTCTTCGACCGGGCGCCCGTGACGGCACCGAATGGAGCCTGAGGGTGCTTGATGTCGCGCGAACCTGCATGAACCTGCATCCGGACCCCTCGGGGCGGCTCCGGCGTTTCACGCGACAGCCCGGCGGCTCAACCCAGGCAGTGGAACTCCCGCGCGCGGAACGCGTCACAGCGGCGTCCCGCTGAGCGAAAACGGAAATCATGTTTCACCTGATCACTTCTTCCCTCGACAGCTTCATCTCGGCCATCCAGACGCTGCTCTACGTCGACGTCGTGCAGCCGCTGCTGTTCCGCTTCAACCTCATGGACTACGACGAGGACACTTACGACAGCCTTTACTGGGTGATCGTGGGCGTGCTGGAAGTGCTCGCGATGTACGCGGTGCTGCGTCCGCTCGAAGCGCTGCGTCCCGCCGAGAAGTGGGAGAACCGCAAGGGTGTGGGCGTGGACGTGATCTACACGTGGATCGTGCGGCTCGGGGTGATGAACCTCTTTTTCTTCTTCACGCTGCAGCCGCTTTTCGATCATTTCCAGGCGTGGCTGCGGCTGCACAACATCTCGAACATCGACTTCGATAACCTTTGGCCCGGTGTGACGACCCAGCCGCTCGTCACGTTCGCGATCTATCTCGTGGTGCTCGACTTCGCGGGCTACTGGTATCACCGCTGGGAACATCGCTTCGGCATATGGTGGGAACTGCACGCGGTGCATCACAGCCAGCGCAAGATGTCGCTCTGGTGCGACGACCGTAACCATCTGGTCGACGACCTGCTCCAGGCCTGTTTCTTCGCGCTGATCGCGCTCGCCATCGGCGTGCCGCCCGTGCAGTTCGTGGTGCTGGTGGCGCTCACCAACTTCGCGCAGAGCGTGCAGCACGCCAACATCCGCATCGATTTCGGGCGGGTGCTCGAACGCGTGATCGTGAGCCCGTCGTTCCACCGGCGCCATCACGCGATCGGCTATGGCCACGAAGGGCTCGCGTATGGCTGCAACTTCGGCGTGCTGTTCCCGTGGTGGGACATGCTGTTCGGCAGCGCTTCGTGGAACCGCGCCATCGAGCCCACCGGCATTCGCGCCCAGCTCGAAGGCGAGCGCTACGGCGACGGCTTTTTCGAGCAGCACTGGCTCGCTTTCGTGCGCATTGCGCGGCGGCTGGCACTGAGGCGCGCGTCGTCGCGGGACGGCGCGGCGGTTTGAGCAAGCCTTGACCGGCAAGGCCGCGCCGGTGCGCAGTCTTGGGCGGACAGCCGCACGTCGGGCGCGCCGACCTCGGCGTGGTTTATCCTCTGGGCTGTTCCCCCTTTCCCATTCTCCCTACGCGCCGGGTTTGCCCAACCGGCCCTTGCCCGCATGAATGACCTGCTGCGTTCCTTCGGTCGCGCGCTTTCCGGCGTCTTCCATCCCGTCATGCTGGTGCTCACGTTCGTGCCGTTCGCGGTGGCGGCCGTGGTCTGGGGCACGGTGCTCTATCTGTTCTGGCAACCGCTCATCGACGCGACGCGGCTCTGGCTCGAAAGCTGGTCGTTCACGTCCACGCTCTACGATCTGTTCAACTGGCTGGGCTTCGCGTCGCTGCATACGGTGGTGGCACCGTTCATCGTGATCGCCATGGCGATTCCGCTCATCGTGCTCACGGTGCTGCTGCTGATCGCGACGCTTTCCATGCCGGCAGTGATCCGCCATCTGTCGCGGCGCCAGTTCGCGAGCCTCGAAATGCGCCGCGGCGGCACCTGGTTCGGCAGCCTCGCGTATTCGCTGTGGACCACCGTCGTGTGTCTCGTGCTGCTCGTCGTGACGCTGCCGCTGTGGCTCGTGCCGCCGTTCTTCGCGCTGATACCGCCGTTGCTGTGGGGCTGGCTCACCTATCGCGTGATGACCTACGACGCACTCGCGCTGCATGCGAGCCGCGACGAGCGTCGCGCGCTGGTGCGCCGCTACCGGCTGCCGCTGCTGTCCATCGGCATCGCGAGCGGGCTGCTGGGGTCGGTGCCCACGCTGCTGTGGGTGTGGTCGGCGTGGCTTATCGTGTTCTTTCCCGTCGTCACGGCAGTGACCATCTGGATCTACTCGTTCATCCTCGTGTTCACGGCGCTGTGGTTCGGCTACTACTGCCTGCGCGCGCTGCAACGCATGCGCGCCGAAGAGCCGGGCAGTGGCAGCGGCCCGGTCGCGGTTTCCTGACGCGGGCCTTTCTCCCCTTCATCGAGAGGCGGCAATGGCATTTGGTCTCATCATCATCGGCGACGAGATTCTGTCGGGCCGGCGCAGCGACAAGCACCTGCCGAAGGTCATCGAACTCCTGAGCGCGCGCGGGCTCTCGCTCGCGTGGGCGCAATACGTGGGCGACGAGCGCGAGCGCATCACCGAGACGCTGCGGCGCAGCTTCGCCTCGGGCGATATCGTGTTTTCGACGGGCGGCATCGGCGCCACACCGGACGATCACACGCGCCAGTGCGCGGCGGCGGCGCTCGGCGTGCCGCTCGAACTGCATCCCGAGGCGAGGGTGCTGATCCAGGAGCGCATCCGCGACATGCACAGCGGAGCCGATCCGATCGACCTCGATTCGCCCGAGAACCGCCACCGTCTGAACATGGGCACGTTTCCGCGCGGCGCGTCGATCATTCCGAACGGCTACAACAAGATTCCGGGCTTTTCGGTGGGCGACCATCACTTCGTGCCGGGCTTTCCCGTGATGGCGTGGCCGATGATCGAATGGGTACTGGATACGAAGTACGCGCATCTGCATCACGCCACGCCGCACGCGGAGAAGTCGCTGATCGTGTTCGAGCTGCCCGAGTCCACGCTCACGCCGCTCATGGAGCAGATCGAGCACGACTTCCCGGGCGTGCGCGTCTTCAGCCTGCCCAGCGTGGGCGACGCGACGCGCGGCGGCATCTATGCGCGCCGGCACATCGATCTGGGCGTGAAGGGCGAGCCCGAGGCCGTCGCGGCAGCGTTCGTGAAGCTGCGCGAGGGCGTGCATCAACTGGGCGGGGATATCGTCGAGCCGCCTGTCGAGGGCGCGAAGCCGGGCGACTGACTGACGGCTGGCGGACTTCGAGTTGCTCGGGCGGGTGCCGGTGATGATCCTCGCGCGGACATCATCGGCCTGTCACGTTGTCCGCCGACGATGCGCATAGGCCGGTGGGGTGCGAAGCTGCGGCGGGGCGCCGACCCAGATCTGCGGACCCACAGCCGCGAAGCGGCGGCCGCTGGGGCGGGCCGCTGACGCGCGGTTCAAGCGCCGCTCAGGCATCCATCAAGTGCCTATTCAAGTGCCCATCAAGCGCCGATCCACGGCAACCCCCGGAAGCACCAGCCCGACACCGTCTTGCGATGCCCCTGGCCGTCCTTGTCGCCTTCGAATCCTTCCAGCAGATCGAACGCCTGTGTATAGCCGGCCTTAGCGGCCTCGATGGCGGCGAGCTTCGAGCGCGCGGCGCTGCGGCAGAGGAACAGCACGGGCGTGTCGGGCGAAACCGCGGTGCGCAACTGGTCGAGAAATTCCGGGTTCGGGATGCCGCCGGGGTAGCGGGTCCATTCGATGTGCGCGTACTGGCCGTCGCCGATCACGGGGCGGCCCACCCAGTCCAGTTCGGCGCGCGTACGCACGTCGACGAGCCGGGCGCGGGAATCAAGCTGCAGAAGCTCGAACGCTTCCGCGGGGGACAGCGCGCCCGCGTAGGGCAGCTGGTTCGCCACACGGCGCTTCTCGGCCTCTCCATACAACTGTTCGAGCGTGCTCATGACGACCGGTCTCCTCGTGTTCGGATCAAAAGACCATTCTAGCGCGGGGGCGAGTCGCGAGACACCGGGCTTGCCCGCGGACCCGTGGCTACACCGCGGGGTAGGCGTGCATGCAAGCGCGAATGGACGTCCCCGGTTTGACGGCTGCGACCGTGGGCATTTGACTAATGCGGCACAGGGGAAAGCCCAATGCAGGTGCAAAAATGGTGTTATGCACCATAATAGAGCTTTAAGCGATGGACGATCTTTGAAATGCTCTTTGTTGGTGCGTCGACGTGCCCCGCCTGCCTTCCCGTGCCTCGCAGCTGCGCCTGGATTCCCCGCGACAGCGCGCGGGAACGGCCCCGTCGCGCCAGGCTGGCGCACGCATGGCATGGAAGCTGCTTATAATCGCCCCGATCGATCCGGCCGCCGGGGTCGCGCCGTTCCGCGAAAAACGCGGTGGACGTGTCAAGGCCGGTCCGCTAGATTGGGGCGGCGGCGAAACCCGCCGAATTCGTTAATCAGGAGATAGGTTATGAGTAAATCCGTGGCCGACGTCATGCAACTCGTCAAGGACGAAGACGTCAAGTTTGTCGACTTCCGTTTCACCGATACGCGCGGCAAGGAGCAGCACGTGTCCGTGCCGGTGTCGGCATTCGACGAGGACAAGTTCGAAAGCGGCCATGCGTTTGACGGTTCGTCGATTGCCGGCTGGAAGGGCATTGAGGCTTCGGACATGCTGCTCGTGCCTGATGCCGATACGGCGTTCATCGACCCGTTCTACGAAGAATCCACGCTCGTGCTGACCTGCGACGTGATCGAACCGGCTGACGGCAAGGGCTACGAGCGCGATCCGCGTTCGCTCGCAAAGCGCGCCGAAGCGTACCTGAAGAGCACGGGCCTGGGCGACACCGCCTACTTCGGTCCGGAACCGGAATTCTTCATCTTCGACTCGGTCCAGTGGAACACGGACATGTCGGGCTGCTTCGTGAAGATCGGTTCGGAAGAAGCGCCGTGGTCGTCGTCGAAGGAATTCGAAGGCGGCAACACGGGTCACCGTCCGGGCGTGAAGGGCGGCTACTTCCCGGTCGCGCCGGTCGATTCGTTCCAGGACATCCGCTCGGAAATGTGTCTGCTGCTCGAGCAGATCGGCGTGCCGGTCGAAGTGCACCACCACGAAGTGGCGGGCCAGGGCCAGAACGAAATCGGCACCAGGTTCTCGACGCTCGTGCAGCGCGCGGACTGGACGCAGAAGCTCAAGTACATCGTGCAGAACGTGGCGCACACGTACGGCAAGACGGCGACGTTCATGCCGAAGCCGGTGGTGGGCGACAACGGCTCGGGCATGCACGTGCACCAGTCGATCTGGAAGGACGGCCAGAACCTGTTCGCGGGCAACGGCTACGCCGGCCTGTCGGAATTCGCGCTGTTCTACATCGGTGGCATCATCAAGCACGCTCGCGCGCTGAACGCCATCACGAACCCGACCACGAACTCGTACAAGCGTCTCGTGCCGCACTTCGAAGCACCGGTGAAGCTCGCCTACTCGGCGCGTAACCGTTCGGCCTCGATCCGCATTCCGCACGTGTCGAACCCGAAGGGCCGCCGCATCGAAACGCGCTTCCCGGACCCGATGGCCAATCCGTACTTCGCGTTCTCGGCGCTGATGATGGCGGGCCTCGACGGCGTGCAGAACAAGATCCATCCGGGCGAAGCCGCGGACAAGAACCTGTACGACCTGCCGCCGGAAGAAGACGCAAAGATCCCGACCGTGTGCGCGGGCCTCGACCAGGCCCTCGAAGCACTCGACAAGGATCGCGAGTTCCTGACGCGCGGTGGCGTGTTCACGGATTCGATGCTGGATGCGTACCTGGAACTGAAGGAAGGCGAGCTGCAACGCTTCCGCATGACCACGCACCCGATCGAATTCGAGATGTACTACTCGCTGTAAGCGGCGATGGCGCTTCGCTCGCCAGCAGCGGCAGCGAAGCGCCTGTCCGACGTTTTCGATCGGTCACGAAGGGACGGCGGCGCCGTCCCTTTTTCGTTGGACGCAGCGGGTCAGACGCTCACCGGCGCACCGCTCGCCCCGGCAGACAGATGACTACCCTCATCAGCGCATTGCCTCCTCGCGGCCAGACTGAAACATGGTTCTGAAGAATCTGATCAAGGCAAGAAAAGGGCACGCCGAAGCCCTGTCGGAAGATACGCAGCTCATCGGATCGGGTCTCTTGCCCGGCTTCGAAGCCCTGCCCACGGTGGTGCTCGTGCTCGACAAGCGCACGCTGCGCGTCGCTTTCGCGAATCCCTCGGCCGAGGCCATGCTCGATCTCTCGCGCCGTCAACTGACGCAGATGGCGTGGCCCGACATCTTTTCGAATGCGGACGAACTGATCGCCACCATTGCGTCGATCGCCGAACACAAGTTCCACGCCACGCATCTCGACGCGGTGCTCGAGCGTGCCGGCCACGAACCGCTGCACGTGCACGCGATCGTGGGCTTTCTCGAAAGCGCGCCCGACTACGTGCTGCTCGAACTCTTCGAAAACGAGCGACACCTGCGCACTGACCGCGAAGAGCGCATTCACGACCTCACCTCGGTCAACAAGCAGTTGATCCGCAATCTCGCGCACGAGATCAAGAATCCGCTCGGCGGTATTCGCGGTGCGGCGCAGTTGCTCGAATTCGAGCTTGGCGCGCGCGAGCGCGACGAACTGCGCGAGTACACGCAAGTGGTCATCAAGGAGTCGGACCGCCTGCAGACGCTCGTGGACCGGCTGCTCGAACCGCATCGTCATCCGCACATCGTGGGCGACGTCAACATTCACGAAGTGTGCGAGCGCGTGCGCGCTGTGATTCTCGCGGAGTTTCCGCGCGGCCTCACCATCGAGCGCGACTACGACGTGAGCGTGCCCGACCTGCGCGGCGACAAGGAGCAACTGATCCAGGCCGTGCTCAACATCGTGCGCAATGCGGCCGAAGCCTTGCGCGAACGCATCTCGCAGGGCGACGCGCGCATCGAGCTGCGCACGCGCGTGGCGCGCAAGGTGACGGTGGCCAAGCGCCTGTGCAAGCTGGCACTGGACTTGCATATCATCGACAACGGTCCTGGCATTCCCGAAGAGATTCGCGACCGCATCTTCTATCCGCTCGTGTCGGGGCGTGAAGACGGCAGCGGTCTCGGTCTCACGCTCGCGCAGACCTTCGTACAGCAGCATGAAGGTCTGATCGAAGTGGAGAGCCGGCCGGGCCACACCGAGTTTCAGATCCTGCTGCCGCTCGACTACTGATACCGCAAGCATCCCAAGACTTCTACGGACCCTATGAAGCCGATCTGGATAGTAGACGACGACCAATCGATACGCTGGGTGCTCGAAAAGGCCCTCGCGCGCGAGAACTTCGCGACACGCAGCTTTGCGAACGTGCGCGAAGCCGCGAACGCGCTCGACCACGACAGCCCGCAGGTGCTGGTGTCGGACATCCGCATGCCCGGCGGTTCCGGGCTCGAACTGCTGCAGACGGTGCGCGAGCGCGTGCCGGGGCTGCCCGTCATCATCATGACGGCGTTCTCGGATCTCGATAGCGCCGTGGCCGCGTTCCAGGGCGGCGCGTTCGAATACCTCGCGAAGCCGTTCGACGTCGACAAGGCCGTGGAGCTGATCCGCCGCGCCGTGGACGAGAGCGTGCGCGGCGAGCACACCTACGACGAGCGCGTGGCCGAGGCGCCCGAAATGCTGGGCCAGGCGCCCGCGATGCAGGACATGTTCCGCGCGATCGGGCGGCTTTCGCATTCGGCGGCGACCGTGCTCATCACCGGCGAATCGGGCACCGGCAAGGAGCTTGTGGCGCGCGCGCTGCACCGGCATAGTCCGCGCGCAAACGGCCCGTTCATCGCGCTCAACACGGCGGCCATTCCGAAAGATCTGCTCGAGTCGGAACTGTTCGGCCACGAGCGCGGCGCGTTCACGGGCGCGCAGGCCATGCGCCAGGGGCGCTTCGAGCAGGCCGAGAACGGCACGCTCTTTCTCGACGAAATCGGCGACATGCCGTTCGACCTGCAGACACGTCTGCTGCGCGTGCTGTCGGACGGGCAGTTCTATCGCGTGGGCGGGCACAACCCGTTGCGCGCCAACGTGCGCGTGATCGCGGCCACGCACCAGAACCTCGAATCGCGCGTGCGGCAGGGTTTGTTCCGCGAAGACCTGTATCACCGGCTCAATGTGATCCGCCTGCGTCTGCCGGCGCTGCGCGAGCGCAGCGAAGACATTCCGCTGCTCACGCGCCACTTCCTGCAAAAGAGCGCACGCGAACTCGGCGTGGAGCCGAAGCGCGTGTCCGACGAGGCGCTTGCGTATCTGTCGTCGTTGCCGTTTCCGGGCAACGTGCGGCAACTCGAAAATCTCGCGAACTGGCTCACGGTGATGGCGCCCGCGCAGACCATCGAGATCAAAGACCTGCCGCCGGACCTCGTGCCGGCTCAGGGCGGCACGCCCGAACTGGCCACCGCCGGCGCCGCGATGGCGGAAGGCAGTGCGGGCGTGGTGGCCGGCGCGGTGTCGAGCGGCGCCGTTCAGCCCGCGCTTGCCGCGGGCGTGCCCGCGGGTATGCCGGCGCCGCCGCCCGTCAGCGCATGGGAAAGCGGACTGCGGACGGAAGTGGCGCGCCTGCTGCGCGAGAATTCGGCTGACGTGATGGACGAGCTTTCGCGACGCTTCGAGGCGGCCGTCATCCGCGAGGCGCTCGACTTCACGCGCGGCCGCAAGGTCGAAGCGGCGGAGCGGCTCGGCATTGGGCGCAACACGATCACGCGCAAGATCCAGGAACTCAATCTCGAATAGCAGCGCCCGCGGGCATAATCGACGCTGTCGAACACATTCAGCCGATCATGCCCGCATCTTCCTCCCGGCGCGGCCGGGGTTCTCCGGCGCGAAGCACGCGCACCACGCGTGTTTCGCCATGGCCTCGCCAGCCCGATTCCTTCCGTTTCCTCGAAGACCTCGACGACCCTGCCGTGCTCGCATGGGTGAACGAGCAGAATGCCCGCACGCATGCCGCGTGGAAAACCGGCGCGTCGTTCGAGACGCTCGCGGCTCGCCTCGCGCAGGCGTATCTGCCGCGCAAACGGCCCGTCATCCCCACGCGCTGGCAAGACTGGGCCTATGACCTTTGGGAAGACGACGCGCATCCGAAGGGTTTGTGGCGACGCACGTCATGGGCGAGCTGGCGCAACCGCGCGCCGCAATGGCAGACGCTGCTCGATTTCGATGCCCTGGGTGCCGGGGAGGGCGTGCCCTGGGTGTGCGCGGACATCGAGATTCTCTATCCCGACGGCGACCGCGCGTTGATCGCGCTTTCGCCGGGCGGCGCAGATGCCACGGTCGTGCGCGAGTTCGACATCGAGCGGCGTGCATTCGTTGAGGGCGGCTTCGCGATCGAAAGCGAAGGCAAGCACACGGTGACGTGGATCGATCGCGATACGGTGTACGTCGGTTGGGATCGCGGCGATGGCGTACGCGGCGCGCTCACGCGTTCCGGCTACCCGCGCGAGGTCCGGCGCTGGCAGCGCGGCACGCCGCTCGTCGACGCGCCTGTCGTGTTTCGCGGCGCATTCGACGACGTGAGCGTGGAGGCCGACTACGATCCCGTCGAACGCCGTCACGAGGTGGTGCGCGGCGTCGACTTCTTCGACTCGCATACGTTCTGGCTCGATGCCGACGGAACGTGGCAGCGCTACGAGGTTCCTGCGCACGTCGCCGTGGGCGCGTGGCAGGGGTGGCTGTTGCTCGAACCGCGACTCGACTGGCAGTGCGAGGGCGTGCTGCACGCAGGAGGGTCACTGCTCGCGATTCGCGAGAACGCATTCCTCGCCGGCCGGCGCGACTTCGTTTCGCTCTTCACGCCGACGCGCGTGACTTCAGCCTGCGACTGGACGCACACGCGCCGTTATCTGATCGTGTCGTGGCTCGACGACGTGCGTAGCCGCACCATGCTGTGGCTCCCGTCGCAAGATCGCGAGAGCGAGGCATGGACATGGCAGTCGCGACCGTTTCCCACGAGCGGATCGGCGCAGGTCGATATCTCGCCCGTGGAAGAGACGCTCGACGACGAAGTCTATGTGGACGTCGACGATTATCTGCAGCCGCCCGAGTACGGGCTCGCGGATCTGGCGGCGAACGATCTCGCGGACTGGGAACGCATCGACCGCTGGCCCACGCAGTTCGACGCCGCGCCGCTCGTCGTCAAGCAGGGCCACGCCGTGTCGAAAGACGGCACGCGCGTGCCGTGCACGATCATTGGGCCGCGTGCCGTGCTCGAAGGCAGCGCGCGTTCGCCGCGGCCTTGTCTGCTCACGGGCTACGGCGGCTTCGCGATTCCGTTCACGCCGCACTATCTCGTCGGGCCCGGCATCGGCTGGCTGGAACGCGGCGGCGTCTATGCGATCGCCCATATTCGCGGTGGCGGCGAGTACGGCCCGGCCTGGCACACGGCGGCGCAACGCACGCGGCGCCAACGTTCATTCGACGATTTCATCGCCGTCGCGGAACAGCTCGTCGCAGACGGCGTGACGACACCGCAACAGCTGGGCATTCAGGGCGACAGCAATGGCGGGCTGCTCGTGGGCGCATGCATGGTGCAGCGGCCGGAGCTGTTCGGCGCGGTGGTGTGCGAGGTGCCGCTGCTCGACATGCAGCGCTATCACCTATTGCATGCGGGCGCGTCATGGCTCGACGAGTACGGAGACCCCGACGACCCGACTGAAGCGCGCGCGCTCGCGGCCATTTCGCCGTATCACAACGTGAAGGCGGGCGTGACGTATCCGCCGGTGCTCTTCACGACCTCGGCCAGCGACGACCGCGTGCACCCGGCCCATGCGCGCAAGATGGCGGCGCGCATGCAGGCGCAGGGGCACGCCAACGTGTGGTACCTGGAAAGCACGGCGGGCGGGCACGGCTCAGGCAGCGACGCACTCGAACGCGCGCACTACGACGCGTTGGTGTTCGGCTTCTTGTGGGCGACGCTCGCGCGCAGCGACAGTGACGCGGGCAGCACAGAGAACAGCTGAGGAACGAAGGATGTGAGCGAGGAGGGCCGGCGCCTTAGGACTTGCGCTGCCCCCGCTCGCCACGCACGCTGCCGCTCAGCCGATCTGCGCAAACACCGGCGCGTGGTCCGACGGCTGGTCCCATTTGCGCGGCGTCTTGTCGACGTCGCAGACCGTGCAGTTGAGCGCAAGCTCTTTCGAAAGCAGCACGTGATCGATACGCAGACCCGCGTTGCGCCGGAACGCGAGCATGCGGTAGTCCCACCACGTGAAGCTCTTTTCAGGCTGATCGAAGAGCCGGAACGCATCGACGAGACCGAGCGCGATGAGGCGCTCGAATTGCGCGCGCTCTTCGGGCGACACGAGGTTCTGTCCTTCCCATGCCTTGGGGTCGTGCACGTCGCGGTCTTCGGGCGCGATGTTGTAGTCGCCGAGCAGCGCGAGCTTCGGATACCGTGCTATTTCGCGTGCGATCCAATCGTGCAACGCGTTGAGCCAGCGCAGCTTGTAGGCGAACTTGTCGGTGCCGGGCGCCTGGCCGTTCGGAAAGTACGCCGAGATCACGCGCACGCCTTCCACCGTCGCGCAGATCACGCGCTGCTGCTCGTCTTCGAAGCCGGGAATGTTGCGCACGATGCTGGCCTCGTCCACGGCGATTCCGTCGCGCACGATAATGCCCACGCCGTTATAGGTCTTCTGACCGGCGAACCAGCTCTTGTAGCCCTTCGCTTCGAGCTCGGCACGCGGAAACTTCTCGTCAGGCAGCTTCAGTTCCTGGAGGCACAGCACGTCGGTCTGACTGAGTTCGAGCCAGTCGATCACATGTTGCTGACGGACCTTGAGGGAGTTGACGTTCCACGTAGCGATTTTCATTGGACGCGCGCGCTGCAAAATGAGGTAGGACATTATGCATGAACGGCGGCGCGGCCCTGTCACCCAGCGTTGCACGATGGAGCGAACATCGATGAAGTGCCGCGGTGTGTAATGCGTTTGACGCGGGTGGCACGAGTGGCTATAATTCAATTCTTCTGACGGACGCGGGGTGGAGCAGTCTGGCAGCTCGTCGGGCTCATAACCCGAAGGTCGTAGGTTCAAATCCTACCCCCGCAACCAGCACCGCACGGTGCAGAGCGAAAGCGTCGGAAACGGATTAAAAAAGCCCGCTTCAAGCGGGCTTTTTGTTTTGTCGCGCGTTGTTCGTCCGTAGCCCGGGCCCCGCCTCGCGCTTCGTCCTTCGCTTGCCCGCCTGCCGCTTCGTCCCGTCGCCTTTGCCGACCGGCACTTCGGCCCCATTCATGCCATCGAACCGCTCGATCAAAAAGTCGATGAACGCTCGCGCGCGTGCGGACTGATTGCGCTTGTTCGGGTAGTACACGAACAGATCGGCAGACGGCTGCACGAACTCCGGCAACACGATTCGCAGGCGGCCGCTCGCCACGTACTTCGCGAGATCCCACTCCGAGCGCACGAGAATGCCGTGCCCGTCCAATGCCCAGCCGAGCACGATGTCGCCGTCGTTGCTCGAGAGCGTGCCGTGCACTTTCACCGCGTGGCTTTCGCCGTCGCGCTCGAAGCGCCATACGCTGTATGCGTCGTCGTTTTGCCGATGCACGATGCACGCGTGATTCGCGAGGTCGGCGAGGCTTTCCGGCGCGCCGTGTTGCTCCAGGTAGCGCGGCGAAGCACACAGAAAGCGGCGGTTCGACATCACGCGGCGCGCAATGAGCCGCTGGTCCGGCAGCGCGCCGAAGCGAATGGCCAGGTCGATGCCGCTTTCCACGAGATCGACGGGCCGGTCCGTCACGTCGAGTTGCACTTCCACATGCGGATACCGTTTCGCGAATTCGGACACGATCGGCGCGATCGTCGTGCGCCCGAAACCGAGCGTCGCGTTCACGCGCAACAGTCCTTTGGGGACCGAATGGCTCGAACTAACGGCGTCTTCCATCTCGCGCAGCTGGGCGAGGATGCGGGTGGCGTGATGCAGGTAGGTTTCACCTTCGGGCGTGAGGCTCACGTGGCGCGTGGTGCGGTTGACGAGCCGCACGCCGAGGCGCGCTTCGAGTTGCGACAGACGCTTGGTGGCGGCGGGCGGGGTGAGATTGAGTTCCCGTGCCGTGGCGGCCAGGTTGCCGTGGCGCGCGAGCAGCACGAAAAACTCGAGGTTGGACGCAATGTCGGTCTTCACTGAAAGTTAATGAAGTAATGAGTTTCGGTGAATCATAACGGCGGTCACGGCGAATAATCTAGCGGCTCCCAACGCTGCCGCACGGGCGGCGCGAAGCACGGAGACACCATGAGAATCGTCGAAATACGCGAAAAAACCGTTCCCATCAGTTCGTCCATCCGCAACGCCTACATCGACTTCAGCAAAATGACGCTGAGCCTCGTCGCCGTGGTGACGGACGTCGTTCGCCACGGCAAGCCGGTGATCGGCTATGGCTTCAATTCGAACGGCCGCTACGGGCAGGGCACGCTGATGCGCGAGCGCTTCATTCCGCGTGTGCTGGAAGCCGATCCGGCTTCGCTCGTCGACGACACCGGCGACAACCTCGATCCCCACAAGATCTGGGCGACGATGTTCAAGAACGAGAAGCCGGGCGGCCACGGCGAACGTTCCGTCGCGATGGGCACCATCGACATGGCCGTGTGGGACGCGGTGGCGAAGATCGAAGGCAAGCCGCTCTTTCAACTGCTCGCGGACCGCTACGGCAACGGCCAGCCGGATCGCAAGGTGTTCGTCTACGCGGCAGGCGGCTACTACTACCCGGGCCAGGACCACGGCAAGCTCAAGGACGAGATGCGCAGCTACCTCGACCGCGGCTACACGGTGGTGAAGAAGAAGATTGGTGGCGCGTCGCTCGACGAAGACCTGCGCCGCATCGACTCGATCTTGAGCGTGCTCGGCGACGGACAGAAGCTCGCGGTGGACGCGAACGGCCGCTTCGATCTGGACACCGCGATTCAATACGCGAAGGCGCTCTCGCAATACGACCTGTTCTGGTACGAGGAGCCGGGCGATCCGCTCGATTTCGAGCTGCAAGCCACGCTGCGCAACTACTACGACAAGCCGATGGCCACCGGCGAAGACCTGTTCTCGATGCAGGACGCGCGCAACCTGATCCGCTACGGCGGCATGCGTGCCGACCGCGACTGGCTGCAGTTCGACTGCGCGTTGAGCTACGGCCTCGTCGAGTATCTGCGCACGCTCGACATGCTGCATCAGCACGGCTGGTCGCGCTCGCGCTGCATTCCGCACGGCGGCCACCAGATGTCGCTCAACATCGCGGCCGGCCTGGGTCTGGGCGGCAACGAGTCGTATCCCGACCTGTTCCAGCCGTACGGCGGTTTCCCCGACGGCGTGAAGGTGGAGAACGGCTACATCACGATGCCCGACTTGCCCGGTATCGGCTTCGAAGGCAAGGCGGATTTGTACGCCGAGATGCGCAAGCTGGCGGAATAGTTGCGGTCCTGCCACGGGAACGAGTCAAGGCAAAACCCAGGCAAGACCCGAAGCCACACCCAAGGAAGAACAGGCGGGCGGAGCACCGCGCTCGACACACCGGGCGCGGTGCCGCAAACAGACCTGCCGTTCGTGGAGTTCGCCACGCACAGGAGACAGTCATGCGGGTTGCAACCATTCGGAAGTATCTTTCGCGGCTTTACGTTCAGGTGCTGATCGGCATCGTCGCCGGGGTGGCCGTAGGTCACTTCTTTCCCGACGTCGGCACACAGGTCAAGCCGCTCGGCGACCTGTTCATCCGGCTGATCCGGATGCTGCTCGCACCGATCATCTTTGCCTCGGTGGTGGTGGGCATCGCGCGCATGACGGACATTCACGCTGCGGGGCGCGTGGGCATGAAGGCGATCGTCTACTTCGAGATGGCGTCGACGCTCGCGCTCGGCATCGGTCTCGTCGTCGTCAACGTGGTGCAGCCGGGGCGCGGTATGAACGTCGACCCTGCGCACATCGACAGCGCGGCCATCGCGAGCTACACGCACGCCGCGCATCAGCACGGCATGCTCGACTTCTTCATGAGCATCGTGCCCAACAGCGTGGTGGGCGCCTTCGCCAACGGCGAGATGCTGCCCGTCATCTTCTTTTCGGTGCTGCTTGCCGTCTCGCTTGCGCGACTGGGTCCGCGCGCCGCGCCTTTCGTCGACATGCTCGATATGTTCCTGCAGGCGATGTTCGGCGTGGTGCGCATCGTCATGTGGGTGGCGCCCATCGGCGCGTTCGGCGGCATGGCGTTCACGGTGGGGAAGTACGGCATCGGCACGCTGGCCTCGTTCGGCGAACTGATGCTGTGCCTCTACGTCACCTCGATTGCGTTCGTCGTGATCGTGCTGGGTATCGCCATGCGGCTGTGCGGGCTGTCGTTATGGAAGTTTCTTCGCTACATCAAGGACGAAATATTCGTGACCTTCGGCACCGCCTCCACGGAGGCGGTGTTGCCCCAGATGCTCATCAAGCTGGAGAAGCTCGGCTGCGCGCGCCCCGTGGTGGGCATGGTGCTGCCCACGGGCTACACCTTCAATGCCGACGGCACCGCGATCTACCTCACGATGGCGGCCATCTTCGTCGCGCAGGCCATGAACATTCACCTGAGCCTTGGGGACCAGCTGCTCGTGCTCGCGGTGCTGCTGCTCACGTCGAAGGGATCGGCGGGCGTGGCGGGCGCGGGGTTCGTCGCGCTCGCGGCGACGCTGGCCTCGATGCGCAGCATTCCTGTTTCCGGCCTCGTGCTGCTGCTGGGCGTGGACCGCTTCCTCAACGAGGCGCGCGCCGTCACGAACCTGATCGGCAACGGCGTGGCCACGGTGGTCGTGGCGCGCTGGGAGAAGGCGATCGACATGGACCGCGCCCGCGCCGTGCTCGATCGCGGCGCGTTGGAGGCCGGTGAGCCGGAGCCCTCGCTCGTGGAAGCGGAAGCCGGAAGCCGAGGCGCCAGGGGCGCGAGCGTCGGCCACTCGCTCTGAGGCGATGGCGCACCGGCGGCGAGCGCGCCGTCGGCGCGCGAAACGGCTGCGGCACTGCACGCTTGAAAACCATACTGTGTTTTTGTACAGTACGGTCACCTCCAACGTGACAGATGCCGCCCGACCCATGCCGTCCGCGTCGGCTGACTTTTCAGCCCGCAAGATCATTCACTGCGACTGCGACTGCTTTTACGCGTCGGTTGAAATGCGCGACGACCCCTCGCTGCGCGGGCGTCCGCTCGCCGTGGGCGGGCGGCCCGACCAGCGCGGCGTGATTGCCACCTGCAACTACGAGGCGCGGCGCTTCGGCGTGCATTCGGCCATGTCGTCCGCGCTCGCCATGCGCAAGTGCCCGGACCTGTTGATCCTGCCCTCGGCCATGGAGAAGTACCGCATCGCGTCGCGCCAGATCATGGCCATCTACCACGACTACACGGCCGACGTCGAACCGCTTTCGCTCGACGAGGCCTACCTCGACGTCACCCATTCCGACCGCTGCAAGGGCAGCGCCACGCTCATCGCAAAGGAGATTCGCGAGCGCGTGCGCGAGACGGTGGGCGTGACGGTGTCGGCCGGCGTGGCGCCCAGCAAGTTCATCGCGAAAATCGCCTCGGACTGGAACAAGCCGGACGGGCTTTTCGTAGTGCGTCCGCACGAGGTGGACGCCTTCGTGGCTGCATTGCCGGTGCGCAAGATTCATGGCGTGGGCAAGGTGACGGCGGCGAAGCTCGAAAAGCTCGGCCTCGCCACCTGCGCGCAACTGCGCGAGTGGCCGCTCGTCGATCTGCACCGCCACTTCGGCGTGTTCGGCCAGCGGCTCTACGAACTCGCGCGCGGCATCGACGAGCGGCCGGTGCGCGCGGACCGCGAGCGCAAGTCCGTGAGTGTAGAGACGACTTACGTGATCGATCTCCAAACCCTGGACGAGTGCGCAGCCGAACTGCGGCGCCTCACGGAGCAGCTGGACGCCCGCATCGAACGTGCCGGAGCCGCCGCGGCGGTGCGCAAGCTGTTCGTGAAGATCCGCTTTGCCGATTTCCAGCGCACGACGGTGGAGTGCGTGGGTGAAGCGACCCATCTGCCGACGCTGCTCGCGCTGCTCGAAAAGGGCTTTGCGCGACGTAATCAGCCAGTGCGGTTGCTGGGCGTGGGCGTACGGCTGGAAGAGGACGATGCGACGCTGCGCGGGCAGTTCACGTTGTTCGACGAAGATGGCGAAGACGTTCCGCTGGCCCACGCCGACGAAGCGGATGACGACGAAGAGGGGCAAGGGCACGAGCCTGATCGGGGCATGTGACTTGAACCGGCTGATGCCGTGGCGAAGTCACTGGTGTCGTGATGCCTCCACTCGCGCAGGCGGGCAGAGCGCCTGTTGCGTCGTGCCACGCAACGCTTTGCCGCATACCTGGCAACCTCGCGGCCTCGGCGCATTGGGCGGCGTTCTGTCGGCGTCCTCGCGGCATCCGCGCGGGCACCGTCAGGCCGTTACCCGTGCCTGCTTTCGGTTATTCGCGAGACGCCGCATGCAGTACTCGACGCAGTACGGGCGCTCATTGCAGCGTCACCCGCTCCAGCACCTTCATCGGCCCCAGGCTTTTCACCACGTTCATTTGTGCTGCGTCGCGCACGAACAGCGATCCGGCGAAGCCCAGCGCGTTGACCGACACGCCCTCCACGCACTCGGCGGCGCGTGGCACGAGCAGCATCCAGCGGCGCGTAACGAGCAGGTTGTACGGCGCCCGTTGCAACCCGTCTTCGTGCGCTTCGATGGCGCCTCGTCCTGCCGCTTGCAGCAGCGCCCGATAGGCGCTTTCGAGCGTCTGTGCGGCTTCGTGCCTGCGCGCGGCGGGCTCGGTGCCGTCGGCGGCGTCGACAGGCACGTCGAGCCGGCAGAACGCATGGCGAAACGGCAGCGCCGGAACCGTCTGCGGTATGCCGCAGGTCGGCGGCACGTCGCGCCACACGGCTTCCATCGGCACGCTGCCGCCTGTGCTGCCGTGAGGCGCGAGCGGCACCATCTGCAGATGCTTGTGCGGCTGGCTCGCGCCCGCTTCGGCGCCGCCGTTGTAGAAGGCGAGGCCGTCGAACTCCGCCATGCAGGCCGCGAGCGCCGTGAAGTCGGCGCGATCGAGCAACGCTTCCTGGCGCTCGAAGGCGCGCGTGACGATCAGCAGATGGTGGTCGATGACGTTGAACTTGTTGAGCAGCGCTACGTGCGTGGGTGAGATGCTCGCGACGAACAGATCGGCGTCGTAGGGCAGGAAAGGGTTGAAGGCCGCGCCCGTTGCCGTGTGGGCTGCGGATTGCGCCTCGCGAGCGCGCGCCTTGAGCGCGAGGCTCGATACCTGCCGCACGACGAAACGCACGCCGTGGTCCTCGATCGAAGTCTCGGTGGTCTGGATCGGGCGCAGCGCCTGGCATCGCAGCGCGTGCTCCGTTTGCCTCAGCAGGGCGGGCCAGAGCGTGCCGGGTTGCAGTTCGAGCGTGTCCATGGCGATGCATGTTAGTACAACGTCGACGGTCGCTCGGAACGCGCGAACGTGCCGGCGCAGCGGAGGCTTCGCAGCGACGCGCGGCACCTCCCACGCGCTTTCTGTCACCGATAGAATCGACGGACACTCAGGAGCCGCTCATGGACCTCATCATCCGCCGCGCCGTGTTGCCCGGCATGTTCGCGTCGCGCAACGACGCCCAAGGCGAAACCGTCGACATCGGTATCGAAGGCAACCGCATTGCCGCCGTGGAGCCGCGGCTTGCGGCCACGGCGCGCGAGGAGATTGATGCGGCAGGCTCGCTCGTGAGCCCGCCGTTCGTGGACGCGCATTTCCACATGGACGCCACGCTCTCCTACGGTTTGCCGCGCGTGAACGCATCCGGCACGCTGCTGGAGGGCATCGCGCTGTGGGGCGAACTCAAGCCTCAGCTGACGCAGGAAGCGCTCGTCGAACGCGCGCTTGAATATTGCGACTGGGCCGTGGCGCGCGGGCTGCTCGCCATCCGCAGCCACGTGGACGTCTGCGACAGCCGGCTGCTTGCGGTCGAGGCGCTGCTCGAAGTGAAGCGGCGCGTGGCGCCGTATCTGGACCTGCAGCTCGTGGCCTTTCCGCAGGACGGCCTGCTGCGCAGCCCCGGCGCGTTCGACAACCTCAAGCGCGCCATCGCGATGGGCGTGGACGTGGTGGGCGGTATCCCGCATTTCGAGCGCACGATGGCCGACGGCGCGGAATCCGTGCGGCTGCTGTGCGAGTTCGCGGCGCAGCAGGGGCTGCGCGTGGACATGCACTGCGACGAGTCCGACGATCCGCTCTCGCGCCACATCGAAACGCTCGCGGCGCAGACGCACCGCCTGGGTCTGCATGGACGCGTGGCCGGATCGCACCTCACGTCGATGCATTCCATGGACAACTACTACGTGAGCAAGCTGCTGCCGCTCATGCGCGAGGCGGGCGTGGCGGCCATCGCGAATCCGCTCATCAACATCACGCTGCAGGGTCGCTCCGACACCTACCCGAAGCGGCGCGGCATGACGCGCGTGCCGGAACTCGCGGCAGCCGGCATCGACGTGGCGTTCGGGCACGACTGCGTGATGGACCCGTGGTACAGCCTCGGCTCCGGCGACATGCTGGAAGTGGCGCACATGGGCCTGCACGTCGCGCAGATGACGGGCCAGGACGCCATGCGCGCCGCGTTCGACATGGTCACGGTGAATCCGGCGCGCATCCTGGGTCTCGAAGGGTATGGCATCGCGCCGGGCTGCGAGGCGAACTGCGTGGTGCTCGACGCGCGCGATCCTGTCGAAGCGATCCGCCTGCGTGCGACGCGGCTCGCGGTGGTGAGGCGCGGCAAGGTGGTGAGCCGCATGCCCGCTGCGCGCGCAACGCTTGCTCTTGAAGGACGGCCGCACGAGACCGATTTCCGGCTGCATCGGTGATGCCTGCTTTCAAACGGCGCACTCGGGTCGCGGCAAGACGCCCACAAAAGAGCGCGCGGCGGGAGGTGCCCGCCGCGCGCTCTTTTGCGTGCTTATTTGTTTGCTCATCTGCCGCGGCCATAAAGCGCCGCGGTCACGGCCCGAGGACGTATCAGTGCGCCGTCGTCTCCGTCATGCCGTTGTGGCGCAGCAGCGCGTCGATGCTCGGCTCGCGGCCGCGGAACGCCTTGAACGATTCCATGGCGGGGCGGCTTCCGCCCACCTCCAGAATCTCGCGGCGATAGCGCGTGCCCGTGGCCGCGTCGAGCACGCTGCCGCTCGCGTTCTGCGCGGCTTCCTCGAACGCGGCATATGCATCGGCCGACAGCACTTCGGCCCATTTGTAGCTGTAGTAGCCCGCCGCATAGCCGCCCGCGAAGATGTGGCTGAACGTGTTGGGCCAGCGCGAGAACGGCGCCTGCGCGATGACGTGGAAGCGCTCGTTGATCTCGCGCGCGAGGTCGTTCGCGCTCTTCGTGCCGGCCGCGTCGAAGTCGACGTGCAGCGCCATGTCGAACATCGAGAACACGATCTGCCGCAACGTGCCGAGCCCGCTCTGGAAGTTCTTCGCGGCGAGCATCTTGTCGAACAGGTCGCGCGGCAGCGGCGCGGCGGTATCGACGTGCTGCGTCATGTCCGAGAGCACGTCCCACTCCCAGCAGAAGTTCTCCATGAATTGCGACGGCAGTTCGACCGCATCCCACTCCACGCCGTTGATGCCCGACACGCCCAGTTCGTCCACGCGCGTGAGCATGTGATGCAGCCCGTGACCGAATTCGTGGAAGAGCGTGATGACTTCGTCGTGCGTGAAGCACGCGGGCTTGCCGCCCACCGGCGCCGAGAAGTTGCAGGTGAGGTAGGCCACCGGTGTCTGCACGTCGTTGTGGCCACGGCGACGGCGCGTGCGTGCGTCGTCCATCCACGCGCCACCGCGTTTGCCTTCGCGCGCGTAGAGGTCGAGATAGAACTGCGCGACGAGCGTGCCGTCCGGGTTTTCGACGCGGAAAAAGCGCACGTCCGGATGCCAGACGGCGGCTTCGTCGCGGCGAATCTTCACGCCGAAGAGCGTTTCCGTGACCTTGAAGAGGCCTTTGAGCACGACGTCTTCCGGAAAGTACTGCTTGACCTCGTTTTCCGAAAACGAATAGCGCTTCTGGCGCAGACGTTCGCCGGCGAACGCGATGTCCCAGGGTTCGAGCGCGGCGAGGCCCAGCTCGTTGGCCGCGAACTCGCGCAGTTCCTTCCAGTCGCGTTCCGCGTGCGGGCGCGCGCGCTTTGCGAGGTCTTCGAGGAAGCTCATGACCTGTTCGGGCGAGTCGGCCATCTTCGGCGCGAGCGACACCTCGGCGAAGTTGCGGTAGCCGAGCATCTTCGCTTCTTCCGCGCGCAAGGCCAGTTGTTCGGCGATGTTCTCCGTGTTGTCCCACTCGGGCTTGCCGCCGCCGTACACGGGCCCCAGTTCCGAGGCGCGCGTCACGTAGGCGCGATACATCGTCTCGCGCATCGCGCGGTTCTCGGCGTATTGCATGACCGGGAAGTAGGACGGAAAGTGCAGCGTGAATTTCCAGCCGCTCTTGCCGTCCTTTTCGGCGGCTTCGCGGGCCGCCGCAATTGCGTCTTCGGGCAGGCCGGCAAGCTGCGACTCCTCGGTCGCGATGTAGGCGTAAGCGTTGGTGGAATCGAGCACGTGGTCCGAGAAGGCCTTTGAGAGCGCAGCCTGGCGTTCCTGCAATTCGGCGAAGCGCGGCTTCTGGTCTTCGGGCAGCTCGGCGCCCGACAGGCGGAAGTCGCGTAGCGCGTTGTCCAGAATCTTGCGGCGCTCGCCCGAGAGCAGCGCGAAATCGCCGCTCGCCGCGATGGCCTTGTACTTCTCGTAGAGCGCGAGGTTCTGGCCGACGCTCGACCAGAATTCGGTCACGCGCGGCAGGTTCTCGCCGTACACGGCGCGCAGCTCGGGCGTATCGGCCACGGCATTGAGGTGGCCGATCACGCCCCACGCACGCGAGAGCGGTTCGGTGGCGCGCTCCACCGGCTCCACGACGTCGGTCCACGACGCCGGCGTGGCCGGCAGGCTCGCGCGTTCCACGGCGGCGTTCGCGTTGGCGAGCAGCACGTCGAGCGCGGGCGTGACGTGCTCGGGGCGGATGTCGCCGAAGCGCGGCAGATCGGAGAAGTCGAGAAGCGGATTGTTGTGTGTCGATGAGGTAGTGGACATGGTGCTTCCTGTCTGTCGCGGTGTCTGGGCAAAAGGATCACGGGTGCAGGCTGGCGTGCGGCTCGCCCGAAGCCGCGGCGGCGTGTCGGGGCCCGCCATGCGCATCCGGATATCGACATTATTGGGGCACGGCGGGCGCTTTCCAACCCGGACGCCGAGGCTCTGTGCACGGTAGCAGAAGTTGTCCCGCCATGCTCGGGCGGAGCGCCCGGTCCGCGTGAGGCAGCGGCACTGGCCTGCAAGCGCGTCTGGCCCGTCGTGCGGCAATGGGTATCGGATCGTGGGTGAGCGAACAGTTTTCCGCCGGGGCGCGGCCCATCATGCAGGCTCGCCGCGGTGTCGGCCGCGAAGTTGCTGCGCTTTTGATGTGTCGGGCCAGAAGGGTACGCCGGAAGATCGACGCTTGCGCCGCACCTGTTTGCCGACGCCCGCTTGCCTACGGATGCCGCCGCCATGACCTTGCTTTCGCACGCCCTTGCACGCGGGACCCCGCCCGGCGCACTGCGCCGCGGCAACAATTTCGATCTCGTGCGCCTTGTCGCCGCCGTGGCGGTGGTCTACTGCCATTCGTTTCTGATGCAGACAGGCGACGGCGCAAGCGACCCGGCCACTGCGGCTCTGGGCTTCGATTCGTTCGGCGCGCTCGGCGTGTATGCGTTCTTCCTCATGAGCGGCATGCTCGTGACGGCGAGCTTCGTGCGGCAACGCTCGGCGATCCGCTTCACGGCGCTTCGCGTGGCGCGAATCTGGCCCGCGGTGGCCGTGGGGTCGCTCGTGGTCGTGCTGGTGCTCGGCCCGCTCTTCACGACGCTGCCGTTGTCCACGTACTTCAGCCTGCGCGCCACGTGGATCAATCTCGACAACTTCCGGACCATCGTGATGAAGGAGGGCTGGGTGCTGCCGGGCGTGTTCGAACACAACCGCTTCGCGCACGACATCTGCGCGCCGCTCTGGACGTTGCCCATCGAGGTGCGCTGTTATCTGATCGTTCTGGTGACCGGCACGCTCGGGTTGCTTACGTCGCGGCGCGGCATGCTGGTGGCGGTGGCGATCGGACTGCTCGGGTTCGTTCTGCGCATCCACGTTCATCCGTTTCACATCGGCATGCGCGATTTTTCGGTGAAGGCCGGCGGCTACTCGTTCTGGCCCGAGCTGTTCTTCATGTTCGGCATGCTGCTCTACGCGTGGCGTGCGGCGGTGCGGCTCGATGGACGGATCGCGCTGGCGCTCGTCGCGCTCTATCTGGCGCTGCATCGCTCGGAGGTTGCGCAGCCGCTGTTCTATCTCGCCTTCATCTACGGCGTGCTGTGGATGGCGACCACGCCCATGTTGCGCCGCCTCGTGCCCCGCAACGACTACTCGTATGGCATCTATCTCTACGGGTTCGTGGTGCAGCAGTGCGTGGCCAACCTCGCGCCGCATCTGGACCATCTGACAGCGGTGCTGATCGCCGCGCCGTTCATTCTGGCGTGCGCGGCGCTTTCCTGGCACGGTGTGGAGCGGCCGGCGCTCAAGTGGATGCGGGCGCGCACGGAGCGCGCCGTGCGACGCCGTGCCGTGCTGGAAGCGATGACCGGCGAAGGCGAGGCCGGGGAGGTCGCAGCGCTGGACGAGGCGGCAGAGTTCGGCGATGCCGCCGGTGGGATGGTGAGGGACGCCGCGGCGCGGTAGGGTCAGCGTGCCGCAGCGCGCTCGGCGGCTTCGATCGTATTGACGAGCAGCATCGTGATCGTCATGGGGCCCACGCCGCCCGGCACCGGCGTGATGTGGCCCGCCACTTCCTTCACGCCTGCGAAATCGACGTCGCCGCACAGCTTGCCGGCGTCGTCGCGATTCATGCCCACGTCGATCACTGCAGCGCCGGGCTTCACCATGTCGGCAGTGAGAATGTTGCGCTTGCCGACCGCGGCGACCACTACGTCCGCCTCGCGCGTATGCGCAGCCAGGTCGCGGGTCTTGCTGTGGCAGATCGTGACCGTGGCGCCGGCTTCGAGCAGCAGCAGCGCCATCGGCTTGCCGACGATGTTCGAGCGGCCGATCACCACCGCGTTCGCGCCCGCAAGCGCAATGCCGTAAGCCTCGAACATCTTCATCACGCCATACGGCGTGCACGGACGAAAGAGCGGCTTGCCCGTCATCAGCGCACCGGCGTTCGCGACGTGAAAGCCGTCCACGTCCTTCTCGGGCGCGATCGCCTCGATCACCTTGTGACTGTCGATGTGCGCGGGCAGCGGCAGCTGCACGAGAATGCCGTGGATCTTCGGGTCGCGATTGAGTTCGTTGATGCGTGCGAGCAGCTCCGCCTCGGTGAACGTGGCGGGGTAGCGGTCGTAGGACGAGAAAAGGCCGTTGTCTTCGCAGGCCTTCACCTTGTTGCGCACATAGACTTCGCTCGCCGGATTGTCGCCCACGAGGACGACCGCGAGGCCCGGCTGATGGCCGCGGGCGGTGAGCGCGGCGGCGCGCGTGGCTACGTCGGCGCGCAGGGTCTTGGAAAGGGCGAGTCCGTCGATCAGGGTGGCTGTCATGGTCGGTCGAGAGGGCAGTTCGGAATGCGGGCGGTGCGTGGGAGCGCTACCTCGCGGCGCGGCGGGCGAGACACCTTTGGCGCGAATGGCCATGAACCTGTCGGTTCACGGACAGCACGCGCCTTTTTGTGCTGCTGCGCGGCGTGCCGCTGTGAAGTCCGGGATTATACCTTTGCCGTCCGGCAAATCCTGCCGAAGGAAGGGCGCGCGGCCTGGCGAACTGCGCAGGCCGGGCGGGAGGAAAGCGGGGGGCGAAACGAACGGAGCGGGAACGCCCGCATCGGCGCCGGCGCCGGGGACGGCAACCCGGCATGCCGGCCGGCGCGACGCCCGGTCGGCCGGCTTGCCGGATTGCGTCGGCCGCGTTCGTGCTTACTGGGCTTGCTGCGGCTTGTTCGACAACGCGAGCCGCAGCAGGTCGGCCACCGTGTTCACGTTGAGCTTTTCCATGATGTTGGCGCGGTGCGCTTCCACCGTCTTGATGCTGATGCCCAGATCGTCGGCGATTTGCTTGTTGAGCCGGCCTGCGATGATGCGCTCGAGCACCTGATGCTCGCGCGCCGTCAGCTTGCCGAGCCGCTCGGCGGCCGCGCGCTGCTGCTGCACGCTCGAGCTTTCGCTGCGCGCCTTTTCCAGCATGCGCTCCACGAGCTTGCGCAGTTCGGCTTCGTCGAACGGCTTCTCGATGAAGTCCATCGCGCCCTTCTTCATGGTGGACACGGCCATCGGCACGTCGCCGTGGCCCGTCACGAAGATGATGGGCAGCGAGGCGTTTTCGGCGATCAGGCGTTCCTGGAGTTCGAGCCCGCTCATGCCCGACATCCGCACGTCGAGAATCAGGCACGCGATCTGCCCGGCCTGATGGGCCGGCTGGTAAGCCTCCAGAAACTGTTCTGCCGAGACGAAGCACTGCACGCGGTATCCGTTCGCTTCCAGGAGCCAGCGCAGCGAGTCTCGTACGGCCTCGTCGTCGTCGACGACAAACACGGTTTCCTGGGTGGTGACTGGGCTGTTCATAGCTCTCCCGTAACGGTTTGGGGTGTCGGCACTTCGGACCCGCCGTGACTCGGGCCGTCAGGTTCGCCTATAGGCAGACTGCAGTGGAATGTGGCGCCTGTGACGTGACCGTCGGCTTCGACGTTGTTCACGACCCAGAGGCGTCCGCGATGGGATTCGATGATCGAGCGGCAGATATTGAGGCCCATGCCCATGCCGTCCGACTTCGTGCTGTAGAAGGGCTCGAAGAGGCGCTCGGCCGTGGCTTCGTCCACGCCCGGGCCCTGGTCCACCACGCTGATGCAGACAAAGCCGCCGTCGAGCCTCACGACCACGCGGATCACCGGGTCCACGGCGTTCGGGCGCGCGTCGGCCATGGCTTCTGCGGCGTTCTTGAGCAGATTGACGAGCACCTGTTCGATCAGCACCGGGTCGACGTAGATGACCGGCATGCGCGAGCGGATGTCCGTGACGATGCGGATGCGCCGCTTGCGCGCTTCGATTTCGGCAAGGCCCACGGCGTCGGCGACGATGTCCGCGACGCGCGTGGCCTGGCGCTTCGGCTCGCTGCGCTTCACGAACTCGCGGATGCGCTTGATGATCATGCCGGCGCGCACGGCCTGCTGGGCGGTCTTTTCGAGCACGGGCAACAGATTGTCGGGGGTAGTGCGCCCAGATTTAACCAGCGCGACGGTTCCCGAGCAATAGTTGTTGATGGCGGCGAGCGGCTGGTTGAGTTCGTGCGCGAGCGACGACGCCATTTCGCCCATCGTCATCAGGCGGCTCGTGAACTGGAGTTTTTCGTCCTGCTGGCGCGCGAGCTCCTGGGCCTGCTTGCGCGTGGTGATGTCGGTAGCGATCTGCATCTGTGCGAGATGGCCGTCCACCCACTGGATGTACTGGCGCCGTACCTCGAACCACTTCTGGATGCTCTGCACGTAGACTTCCTGCGCGTCGGCCGTGCTTTCGGTCAGTGCGGCAGCGGGCAGGCCCGCGTAGGTGTCCACCATGTCGATGGAGTCGGACGACGCCTGCGCGCTGTCGAAGCCGCCGCCCGCGAGTTCCAGATGTCCGTCCGGGCGGATGCCGAACAGGTGCCGGTAGTAGCGGTTGGCGAACAGCAGTTCGGCTTCGTCGGCCGCCAGCACCGAAACGGCGGCGTCGAGGCTTTCCAGCACCGTGGTGAAACGCTCGTGCGCGGCGGCCAGTTCTTCGCGGGCGCGCTTGGGTTCGGTGATGTCCGTCATCGACGACATCCAGCCGGTCTGCCGGCCTGAACTATCGATGAGCGGCGACACGTAGAGCCGCGCGTGAAAAAGCGAGCCGTCCTTGCGGCGCACGCGTAGCTCGAAGCCCGAGCTCGGTGCCTTGCCGCGCAGTGTCATGTCGAGCTGGCGCTGCATTTCGGGATACGCGTCGCGCGGCCAGTACGGAAACGGCGCCGTCTTGCCGACGAGGTCGCTTTCGTCCCAGCCCGTCATGCGGCAGAACGCCGGGTTCACGTGGGTGATGCGGCCGTGCATGTCGAGCACGCGCATGCCGATCAGCACCGAGTTTTCCATTGCACGCCGGAAGAACGCTTCGGCGTAGAGCGCCTGCTGCGCCTCGAAACGCTGGCGCGTGTGCTTCCAGAGACTCCAGAGGCTCCACAGCACGAAGCACGACAGACCCGCCACCAGCCACACCAGCGTGTTGTTGGTGAAGTTGGTCATCTGCGGGTACGAGTACACCCGCACGGAAACGCCCTGGCCCGGCGGGTCGAGCGGCAGGTCGTAGAACTGGTCGCGCGGCAGCCGCGGGCGCGTCGAGGTGGTGGAAAGCTCGCGGTTGTTGACGTCGATGATCGAGATCTTGTACTTCGCCGACAGCTCGGGCGGAATGTCGTGCTTCAGGATGCCTTCGATCGAGAACACCGCGGCAATCGAGCCGAGGAACTCGCGGTCGCGGTACACCGGCGTCTGCAGCGTGATGTAGCCGTTGCCGAGGTCGTCGTAGATGAGCGGCGAGTACACCTGGCGGCGCGTGCTGCGCGCTTCGCCGAAGGCGGCCTTCACGGCCTCGTCCATCTGGTTGTCGTTGGGGCGGGCGAGTCGCTGGCCGAGCACGGGCAGCGCCGTATCCGGCCAGCGCGGCGTCTGCGCGCTCGTGTACCAGTTCATGTAGAGGATCTCGGGATGCCCCTGCATGATGTCCGTGGTCGACACCTGGAACGAATGCGGATCGGCATGGCCCGCAGCGAGGTCGCGGGCGAGCGCCTGGAGCTGCTCCTGAGCGCCCGTCATCGAAAGACGGATCTGCTGCTGCGCCCAGGCCACGTTGCGGTACAGCGTGTCTTCCTGCTGCTGCTGCTCGCGGCGGTTCAGACTCCACAGAATGAGGCTCATGACGATCAGAAACACGAGGATCGACAGGAGCGGCGTGAGCAGATAGGAATTGGACCACCACGGTCCGTGGTGCCAGCGGGTCGGCGACGGCTCGCTCCGGTTGCCGGGCGGCCGCGCCGAGCGTGCGAAAAGCCGATCGGTCAACATGGCAGGATTGTAGCTCAGCGTATGTCACCTAAATGACGTGAAAAAAGCAGCAAATCAAGGGCAATTCGGCGCAGACTGGCCGACGTAACGGCGTCGGACCAGCAAATCTGGCGTGCGCTGCAGCAATTTTCCGCATTGTGAGAAACGATCTCGCTATCCAAAATTTTTGTTGCGCGGGCCCGAACGCAGTCATTACAATCGCCCGAAGCTGCGCGGCGGGGCTTACGTCCGCGTCGTCCACTCATAGCGTCCGTTACATTCAGGAGACGAGCATGTCCGCTGTACCCGACGAAGTCCTCAAATATGTTGCCGCCGACAAGGACGACGATCCCCAGGAAACCGCAGAGTGGCTCGACGCGCTCGATGGCGTGATCTCCGCGGTCGGTCCCGACCGCGCCCACTATTTGATCGAGAAGCAGATCGAATTCGCGCGCGTGCACGGCGAACACCTGCCGTTCTCGGCCAACACCCCGTACATCAACACGATTCCCGTCGCGCGCCAGGCGAAGAACCCCGGCGACCAGGACATCGAACACCGCATCCGCTCGTACACCCGCTGGAACGCCATCGCCATGGTGTTGCGCGCGGGCAAGCACACCAACGTGGGCGGCCACATCGCATCGTTCGCGTCGGCGGCCACGCTGTATGACGTCGGCTTCAACCATTTCTGGCACGCGCCCTCCGCCGAGCATGGCGGCGACCTCGTGTTCGTGCAGGGCCACTCGTCGCCGGGCGTCTACTCGCGCGCGTTCCTGCTCGGCCGTCTCACCGAAAAGCAGCTCGACAACTTCCGTCAGGAAGTGGGCGGCGAAGGCATCTCGTCCTACCCGCACCCCTGGCTGATGCCGGACTTCTGGCAGTTCCCGACCGTGTCGATGGGCCTGGGCCCGATCATGGCGATCTACCAGGCGCGCTTCATGAAGTACCTGCAGGCGCGCGGCATTGCGAAGACCGAAGGTCGCAAGGTGTGGGCGTTCCTCGGCGACGGCGAGACGGACGAGCCCGAATCGCTCGGCGCGATCGGCATGGCCGGCCGCGAACGCCTCGACAACCTCGTGTTCGTGATCAACTGCAACCTGCAGCGCCTCGACGGCCCGGTGCGCGGTAACGGCAAGATCATCCAGGAACTTGAAAGCGAGTTCCGCGGCGCGGGCTGGAACGTGATCAAGGTGATCTGGGGCAGCCGCTGGGACGCGCTCTTCGCGCGCGACAAGAGCGGTGCGCTGATGCGCCGCATGATGGAAGTCGTGGACGGCGAATACCAGACCTACAAGTCGGAGTCGGGCGCCTACGTGCGCGAGCACTTCTTCAACACGCCGGAGCTGAAGGCGCTGGTTGCCGACTGGTCCGACGACGACATCTGGAACCTGAACCGCGGCGGCCACGACCCGCACAAGATCTACGCGGCGTTCCACGAGGCGAGCCAGACGAAGGGCCAGCCCACCGTGATCCTTGCCAAGACCATCAAGGGCTACGGCATGGGCGAGGCCGGCCAGGCCATGAACATCACCCACCAGCAGAAGAAGATGCAGGTGGACCAGCTCAAGAAGTTCCGCGACCAGTTCCGCCTGCCGATCAGCGACGAACAGATCGTCGACGTGCCGTACCTCAAGTTCGAGGAAGGTTCGAAAGAACTCGAGTACATGCGTTCGCACCGTCAGGCGCTGGGCGGTTATTTGCCGGCGCGCCGCGAGAAGGCCGAATCGCTGCCGGTGCCGGCGCTCGAAGCGTTCGAGCCGCTGCTGAAGGGCACGGGCGAGGGCCGCGAAATCTCCACGACGATGGCTTTCGTGCGGATTCTCAACATCCTCCTGAAGGACAAGGCACTCGGCAAGCGCGTGGTGCCCATCGTGCCCGACGAGTCGCGCACCTTCGGCATGGAAGGCCTCTTCCGCCAGATCGGTATCTGGAACCAGGACGGCCAGAAGTACGTGCCGGAAGATTCCGACCAGCTGATGTTCTACAAGGAATCGGAAACCGGGCAGATCCTGCAGGAAGGCATCAACGAAGCCGGCGGCATGGCCGACTGGATTGCCGCCGCCACGTCGTACTCGACGCACGGCGAGATCATGGTGCCGTTCTACATCTTCTATTCGATGTTCGGCTTCCAGCGTATCGGCGACCTCGCCTGGGCTGCGGGCGACATGCGCTCGCGCGGCTTCCTGCTGGGCGGCACCGCAGGCCGCACGACGCTCAACGGCGAAGGCCTGCAGCACGAAGACGGCCACTCGCTGCTGTGGGCGGCATCGGTGCCGAACTGCGTGAGCTACGACCCGACTTTCGGTTACGAACTCGCCGTCATCATCCAGGATGGCCTGCGCCGCATGGTGCAGGAGCAGCAGGACGTGTACTACTACATCACGGTGATGAACGAGAACTACGAGCACCCGGCGATTCCGCAGGGCGCGAGCCTGCAGGACGTGGCGGCGGACATCGTCAAGGGCATGTACGCGTTCCGCAAGGCCGAAGCCGACGCCAAGGCGCCGCGCGTGCAGCTGATGGGCGCAGGCACGATCTTCAATGAAGTGATCGCCGCGGCCGACCTGCTCAAGAACGACTGGGGCGTCGCCGCCGACCTCTGGAGCGTGCCCAGCTTCACCGAACTCGCGCGCGAAGGTCACGACATCGAGCGCTGGAACCTGCTGCATCCCACCGAGCCGCGCCGCGTCTCGCACGTCGAGAAGCTGCTCAAGGACACGCAAGGTCCGGTGATCGCTTCCACCGACTACGTGCGCGCACTCGCCGACCAGATTCGCGGGCTCGTGCCGCGCCGCTACGTGGTGCTCGGCACCGACGGCTTCGGCCGTTCGGACACCCGCGAGAAGCTGCGCCACTTCTTCGAGGTGGACCGCTACTGGGTCACGGTCGCCGCGCTCAACGCGCTGGCCGACGAAGGCACGATCGATCGAAAGCGGGTGGCCGAGGCCATCGCGAAGTACGCGCTCGATCCCGCCAAACCCAACCCGATGACCGTCTAAAGCCATCACCCCCCGCGTGCCACGACGCGCGCCGCTTCCCCGCGACCGGTTCGCGGCCCGGCGGCGCGCGCGGCCCAGGAGACACCAACAATGAGTCAATCGATTGAAGTAAAGGTGCCGGATATCGGCGATTACAAGGACGTGCCTGTAATCGAGATTCTGGTGAAGGCGGGCGATACCGTCGAGAAGGAACAGTCGCTCGTGACGCTCGAGTCGGACAAGGCGACTATGGACGTGCCGAGCCCGGCCGCCGGCACCGTCAAGGACGTGCGGGTGAAGGTGGGCGATGCCGTGTCCGAAGGCTCGCTCATCATCGTGCTGGAGGGCGGCGACAGCGCGGCCGCCGCGCCGAAGGCGAACGGTGCCGCGGCACCGGCGCCTGCCGCGGCGCCTCAAGCGGCTCCCGCTCAAGCGCCAGCCTCCGCACCTGCTGCCGCAGCGGCAACGGGCGGCGTGCAGGAAGTGAAGGTGCCCGATATCGGCGACTACAAGGACGTGCCGGTCATCGAAGTGGCCGTGAAGGTGGGCGACCGCGTGGAGAAGGAGCAGTCGCTCGTCACGCTGGAATCGGACAAGGCCACCATGGACGTGCCGAGCCCCGCGGCCGGCGTCGTCAAGGAAGTCAAGGTCAAGGTGGGCGACGCGGTGTCGGAAGGCACGCTGATCGTGCTGCTCGAAGCCGAAGGCGCGGCAGCGGCTCCGCAAGCCGCGCCGGCTGCCGCGAAGGCTCCGCTCGAGGCGCCCTCGGACGCGCCGCAAGTGCCGCAACGCGCGCCGGTCGCGCAACCGTCGGCGCTTGCGCAGGCTCCGCTGATTCCGGCCGGCGAAGGCGGCGCGCGACACGCCAGCCATGCGTCGCCGTCCGTGCGCAAGTTTGCGCGCGAACTGGGCGTCGACGTCTCGCAGGTGCGCGGCACGGGTCCGAAGGGACGCATCACGCAGGAAGACATCACGGCGTTCGTGAAGGGCGTGATGACCGGCCAGCGCGCGCCGGCCGCAGCCGGTGCGCCGGCAGCGGCAGGTGGCGGCGAGCTGAATCTGCTGCCGTGGCCGAAGATCGACTTCACGAAGTTCGGCCCCGTCGATCCGAAGCCGCTCTCGCGCATCAAGAAGATTTCCGGCGCGAACCTGCACCGCAACTGGGTGATGATTCCGCACGTCACGAACAATGACGAGGCCGACATCACCGAACTGGAAGCGCTGCGCGTCCAGCTGAACAAGGAAAACGAGAAGGCGGGCGTGAAGTTCACCATGCTCGCGTTCGTGATCAAGGCCTGCGTCGCGGCACTCAAGAAGTTCCCGACCTTCAATGCGAGCCTCGACGGCGACAACCTCGTCTTCAAGCAGTACTACCACATCGGTTTTGCTGCCGACACGCCGAACGGTCTCGTCGTGCCCGTGATCCGCGACGCGGACAAGAAGGGCCTCGTCGACATCGCGAAGGAAATGAGCGAGCTTTCGAAGCTGGCGCGCGAAGGCAAGCTCAAGCCTGATCAGATGCAGGGCGGCTGCTTCTCGATCTCGTCGCTGGGCGGCATCGGCGGCACGAACTTCACGCCGATCATCAATGCGCCCGAAGTCGCCATCCTGGGACTCTCGCGTAGCGCGATGAAGCCGGTGTGGGACGGCAAGCAGTTCGTGCCGCGCCTCACGCTGCCGCTGTCGCTGTCGTACGACCATCGCGTGATCGACGGCGCCGAGGCGGCGCGCTTCAACGCGTATCTGGCATCCATCCTGGCCGATTTCCGGCGTGTGATTCTCTGATCGTCCGGCGGGGCGCCGTCCGGGCCGGACCGGGGCGTGCGGGTCGTGTCGAGCGACCCGCTCGTCTCACCTGAAGTTGTCCGGCTTGCTGCTGCGCCTGTCGTCGTGCCGCGGGCGCATTGCCAGCGGTTCAGCGACATGGCGGCCGTCGCTTCAGGCCTCGTGCCTTATGTATCACACGGCGGTTTCGCACAGCGATTTCGCGCGGCGCGCCGCCGCCACGATCTGCAAAAAAGAAGGGGACGTGAATGAGTCTCGTCGAAGTGAAAGTGCCGGATATCGGCGATTTCAAGGATGTCGACGTCATCGAGGTCAACATCAAGCCGGGTGACGTCATCGAAAAAGAGCAGTCGCTGCTCACGCTCGAGTCGGACAAGGCGTCCATGGAGGTGCCCAGCGACGTCGCGGGCACGGTCAAGGAAGTGCGCATCAAGCCGGGTGACAAGGTCTCCGAGGGGACCGTAGTCGCGCTCGTGGAAGCGGGCGATGCAGCGGCTGCCGCACCCGCGAAGCCCGCGCCGGCGGCTGCTTCCGTGCCGGCCGAGGCAGCAGCGCCCGCATCCGCGCCGAAGGCCGCCGCTGCCGCTCCGCAGGCGGGCAGCTACAGCGGCAGCGCCGATATCGAATGCGACATGCTCGTGCTGGGCGCGGGTCCCGGCGGCTATTCGGCCGCGTTCCGCTCGGCGGACCTCGGCATGAAGACTGTGCTGGTAGAGCGCTATTCCACGCTTGGCGGCGTGTGTCTGAACGTCGGCTGCATTCCGTCGAAGGCGCTGCTGCACACGGCGCTCGTGATGGACGAAGCCGAGGCACTGGCGGACCACGGCATCACGTTCGGCAAGCCGCAGATCGACCTCGACAAGTTGCGTGCGTTCAAGGCCGGCGTCGTGAAGAAGCTCACGGGCGGTCTGGCCGGCATGGCGAAGGCGCGCAAGGTCGAAGTGGTGACGGGCGTCGGTACGTTCGTCGATCCGAACCATATGGAAGTGCAGGGCGAAGCCGGCAAGAAAGTGGTCCGCTTCAAGCAGGCGATCATCGCGGCGGGCTCGCAGGCCGTGAAGCTGCCGTTCCTGCCCGACGATCCGCGTATCGTCGACTCCACGGGCGCGCTGGAACTGCCGCAGATTCCGCAGCGCATGCTGGTGATCGGCGGCGGCATCATCGGTCTGGAAATGGCGACGGTCTATTCGACGCTCGGCGCGCAGATCGACGTGGTCGAAATGCTCGACGGTCTGATGATGGGCGCGGACCGCGACCTCGTGCGCGTGTGGGAGAAGTACAGCGGCAAGCGCTTCGCGAAGCTCATGCTCAAAACGAAGACCACGAAGGCCGAGGCGAAGCCCGACGGCATCTACGTGTCGTTCGAGGGCGAGGCGGCGCCGGACGGCCCGCAGCGTTACGACCTCGTCCTGGTGGCGGTGGGACGCAGCCCGAACGGCAAGAAGATCGGCGCGGAAAAGGCCGGCGTCGCGGTGACCGAGCGCGGCTTCATCGACGTCGACAAGCAGATGCGTACCAACGTGCCGCACATCTTCGCGATCGGCGACATCGTCGGCCAGCCGATGCTCGCGCACAAGGCCGTGCACGAAGGTCACGTCGCGGCGGAAGCGGCGCACGGCGAGAAGGCGTACTTCGACGCGCTGCAGATTCCGTCGGTCGCTTACACGGACCCGGAAGTGGCGTGGGCGGGCAAGACCGAAGACCAGTGCAAGGCCGAAGGCATCAAGTATGGCAAGGCCGTGTTCCCGTGGGCGGCGTCGGGCCGCGCGATCGCCAACGGTCGCGACGAGGGCTTTACGAAGCTGATCTTCGACGAAGAGACGCATCGCGTGATCGGCGGCGGCATTGTCGGGCTGAATGCCGGCGACCTCATCAGCGAAGTTTGCCTCGCGATCGAGATGGGCGCGGACGCGACCGATATCGGTCGAACGATTCATCCGCACCCGACGCTCGGTGAGTCGATCGGCATGGCCGCGGAGCTGTACGAGGGCGTCTGTACGGATCTGCCGCCGCAGAAAAAGAAGTAAGCGGCGCACGCGCGGGCTCGCGAATGTATGGCGAGCCCGCGGTTTTTCGGCATGCTGTGCCGGATGCGAGCGCGGCTTGCCATGCAAATAGCGCGGGCAAATGAAAACGGCGCACCCTGCAAAGGGTGCGCCGTTTCTGTTTCAGCAGGCTTTCTGTCGGCAACGACGCGTACCGCGTTGCCCGTGCGACTCAGGCGTGGCCGTGCTCTCGCACGTTCACGCCTGTTTCCGCGTGTTCCTTAAACAGCCTTCTTCGCCGATGCCGAACGCGAAGCTTGCGCGGCGGCCTTCGATGCAGCAGCCGTAGCGGCGTTGAAGTTGCTTTCAGCGATCTCAACGGCTTGCTTGGTAGCCTTGTGGACGGTTTCGTACGTCGTGTTCGCGGCGGTGATGGCCGACTTGATCACGGCGACGGCGGTTTCCGAACCGGCCGGGGCGTTCTTGGCGACGTTGTCGACGAGCGACTGCACCTTGCGGTTCTGCTCTTCGTACTGGGCTTCCGCGACGCGCGCGAATTCGGCTTGCGTAGCCGAAGCGATTTCATACAGATGACGGCCGTACGACAGCACCTTTTCGGCCACCGGCTGCGTGAGGCTGGCTTGCAGCGCGAGCAGCTCTTGCGCGTCTTTCGCCGACAGCGCGCGCTGGGCGTTTTCCTGGCTTTCCGCGATGGTCGACTTCACGACCTGCAGGTTCAGCTCGACGAGCTTCTCCACGCCCTCGAACGCCTTGCCGGTCAGGCCGAACAGGGTTTCGAGGTTGGCCTTCTGCGCAGCGACGATTTGCTCGGGGGTCAGCAGACTCATGTTTTCGCTCCTGAGAACGGCCTGTCTCGTGCAGACCGTGTTGATAAGTGGCAAGACGTTGGGGACTCCGCTGCGTCGCGCAGTTTCATTTGTGCGTCGCAACATTGATCGTGATTTTAGGATACGTGCACCAAAAGTCAAGCTCTTTTTGTGCGGCGCACAACCTCAATAAATTCTCGATAAAACAGTCGGTTATGCCCGGCGCATGCCGGCCGGAGTGCCTCGTGCGGCACGGGCCGTGCACCGTCCGGGTGCGCGCCGGCGACCCGTGGCAGACCGTCGTCTGACACGGCGGAACGCGCGTAGCAACCGGCATTCCGAACTTCGGCATCGCATCCCTGGGATATATCCGGAGCGCATCAGGTAAACCGAACCGGCCGCGGAACGTTAAAGTTAAATCACGGTCGAACGCGCGTTCTGCGCGGTGCGGCTGCGACAGTCGAAAGGCCCATGCCGCGAGGCTTGCCCGCATTTTCGACACGCTCGTCTGAGCGGCCAGGCGACGCGCCACGAGGCGGCGCTCGCCAGAGCGATCGTATTTCCCCTGATCAAGAACATCCTCGAGTCTGCCGTTAAACCGGGAAAGTCTCTCATCGAGAGGTGGGGGCAACACCTGACGCGCCGGGGAACATTGCGCGGTCGATTGTTTTTCTGAATCGAGCGCGTGGTACTTATTGTGCCGGTCAATCGAACCTTACGATTCGGTTTAAGGTGCACCGATAAGTGCTTAATATTGCTAATTTTTCATGGTTTTACTACACTTGCGGAAAAATCCTGCCGCTCCTTCCAGAACACCAATGAAAACCGACTTGTTTTCGTCGCTCAAAGTGATCCACGGCGCGGCACTCAGCACCGCCCTGTCGGTTGCTGCTTCCGTGGTCATTGGTGCGGCTTTCGCCGTGCCCGCTGACGCCTTTGCGGCGTCGAGCGCCGCCATTTCCCCCTCTCACAAGGCCAAATCGGCGAAAAAGCCGGGCGTAAGCCATAAGGCGGTGGCCGGCTCTTCGAAGGCCGTGGCCAAGTCGGCCGCGGCGACCGAAGACGCCGCCCGCCCGGTGGCGAAGAAACGGCGCGTCACCTATACGATGGGCCGCCATCACGCCGTGCGCCGCGTCGCCTTCGAACCGCGTACGCCGACTGTCGGACAGGCCTTCGGCCTGCACGAAACGCCCGACGCGCTAATGCTGCGTTCGAGTGTCGCGTACGTGGTCGACCAGAACACGATGGAGCCGCTCTTCGACAAGAACTCGACCGCCGTCGTGCCCATCGCTTCCATCACGAAGCTGATGACGGCCATGGTCGTGCTCGATTCGAAAGCGCCGCTCACCGAGCAGATCGAAGTTACCGACGAAGACCGCGACTACGAGAAGAACACGGGCTCGCGTCTGGCCGTAGGCTCGGTGCTCTCGCGCGAAGACATGCTGCACATCGCGCTGATGGCCTCCGAGAACCGCGCGGCGGCCGCGCTGTCGCGTTACTACCCGGGCGGCCGTCCCGCCTTTATCGCCGCAATGAACGCGAAGGCGAAGCAACTCGGCATGACCGATACGCACTTCGAGAATTCGACGGGTCTCACAAGCCTCAACGTGTCGAGCGCGCGCGATCTCGTGAAGATGGTGAATGCGGCGTACCAGTACCCGCTGATCCGCAGGTTCTCCACCGATCGCAGCTATGAGGTGTACACGGGCCGCCGCTCGCTGGCGTACAACAGCACGAACGCGCTGGTGCGCGGTGCGAATTCGACGTGGGACATCGGCCTGCAGAAGACCGGCTTCATCAACGAAGCAGGCGAGTGCCTCGTGATGCAGGCGACTATCCATGGCCGCCCGATGATCATGGTGCTGCTCGATTCCTCGGGCAAGTACTCGCGCTTCGCCGACGCCACGCGTCTGCGCACGTGGCTCGACAATGGCGGCGATCAGCCGCACATCACGAGCGCGGACGCAGGCGGCGCAGGAACCTGATCGGCGTATCCGGCTGCCGGTTCGTTGAGTCGAACCGGACGCTACAACGAAAAAGCCCGCTTCACATGAAGCGGGCTTTTTTCATGGCCGGCGCGCTATATGTCGCCCTCTCTACGTTCCGCCAGCCGCCTGCTTACGCGGCTTGCGAACTGCCGTGCGTACTCGCCTCGGCCGCTTCGGGATGGTAGCCAAGCGCTTCCGAGATGCTCAGCGCCGTACGGCTCAGATGCGCGAGCCACGAGTCCTGCAGCCGGTCGGCCGGCGCCGAGAGCGACAGGCCGGCCACCAGCTTGCCCGTATCGTCGTAGATGCCGGCGGCAATGCAGCGCACGCCGAGTTCCAGTTCTTCGTTATCGCGCGCGCAGGCCTGCTGGCGCACGTGCATGAGTTCGCGTTCCAGTCGCGCGAGGTCCGTGATGCTGTTCTGCGTGTGGCCCGAGAGTCCCGTGCGTGTGGCATAGGCGCGCACGCGGTTGGCTTCGTCGGCGGCGAGAAACAGCTTGCCGACCGACGTGAGGTGCAGCGGCGCACGACCGCCGATGGCACGCACCACCTGCATGCCCGAGCGCTCCGAATACGCACGCTCGATATAGACGATCTCGTCGCCCTGACGAACCGACAGGTTCACCGTTTGCCCCGTGAGCCGGTGCAACTCGCGCATGGGTTGCAGCGCAGCATCGCGGACCGAGAGGCGCGCCTTCACGAGATTGCCGAGTTCGAGCAGCCGCATGCCGAGCCGATACGTGCCCGGGTCGGACCGGTCGACGAGCCGGCACGTCACCATGTCGTTGAGAATGCGGTGGGCGGTGGAGGGGTGAAGCTCGGTGCGCTGCGCGAGCTCTTTCAGGCTCACAGGGTCGCTATGCGCGGCCAGTGCATCGAGCAGGCGCATCATGCGTTCGATCACCTGGATCGAAGTCTTGGGATCCGGATTGGTGTCGCTCATTTGAACCAGGGGCGGTTGACGCGTCAAACAACGAAGTCACGATTGTATCTCGTATGGTGAAAAAATGGGCGCGTCCGAGGCGCTCGGCGCACATTCCCGCTGCGGCGCCGCATGTGCCCGCGGCTTGCCGGGATGCGCGCGAACGTTGGTCGGCGGCGCCAAAAGCCGCATAATCGAGGACGTTTTTTCTGAGGAGCGCTCATGCGAGTCGGATTGTTCGCCACCTGCCTGATCGACCTGATGCGACCCGAGATCGGTTTTTCGGTCATCAAGCTGCTCGAGCAGGCGGGCTACGAAGTGGTCGTCCCGCCGGCCCAGACGTGCTGCGGCCAGCCTGCGTACAACTCGGGCGAGCGCGGCGTGGCGCGCGACCTGGCGGAGAAGATGCTGCGCGAGTTCGAGCAGTTCGATTACGTCGTGGTGCCGTCGGGCTCGTGCGGCGGCATGATCCGCGTGCATTACGGCGATCTGCTGCGCGACGACCCCGAACTCATGAGCCGCTACGGGCGGCTGCGCGGCCGCGTATTCGAGCTCACGGACTTTCTCGTCAACGTCGCGAAGGTCGAGTTGCAGCCGGGCGCGTTCAAGGGACCTGTCACGTACCACGATTCCTGTTCGGGGTTGCGCGAGCTCGGCGTCAAGGCGCAGCCGCGCGCGCTGCTTGCGCAGCGGGGCGTCGATGTGGTCGAGATGAAGGACTGCGAGCACTGCTGCGGTTTTGGCGGCACGTTTGCCGTGAAGTACGGTGATATCTCGACCGCCATCGTCGACGAGAAGTGCGCCAACGTGCATGCGAGCGGCGCGGGCACCGTGGTGCTGGGCGACCTCGGTTGCATGCTGAACATCGAAGGCCGGCTGCGCCGCACGGGTGACACCTCGACGCGCGTGCTCCATATTGCGCAAGTGCTGGCGGGCGACGCCGGCAACGACTAAGGGGCAGGCATGCAAGTCCAGTCGATGCAATTCAAGGCGCGTGCGGGGCAGAAGCTCGCGGACGTTCGCCTCCAGCAGAACCTCACGAAGCTGTCGACCAAGTTCGTGTCGGCACGCGCTGTGGCGATGACCGATATCGACTTCCCGGCCACGCGCGCCGCGCTCAAGGAGCGCCGCAACCGCGCGCTCGAGAATCTTGACGTCTGGATCGAGACCTTCGAGCGCGAGGCCACGCGCCGCGGCGTGACCGTGCTCTATGCCGAGACGACACGGGACGCGGCGCAGCTCGTCGCCGACATCGCGCGCCGCCACGACGTGAAGAAGGTGATCAAGACGAAGTCGATGGTGTCGGAGGAAATGCGCCTGAACGAGGTGCTGGGCCAGATGGGCGTGCAGTCCATCGAGACCGACCTTGGCGAGTACATCCTTCAGATCAATCACAACGAGCCGCCCAGCCACATCATTGCGCCCGTCGTGCACAAGGACAAGGAAGAGATCGCCGACCTCTTCGCGAAGACGCACGCGCGGCCGCGCCTGACCGAGATCCCGCAGATGACGCGCGAGGCCCGCGAGGTGTTGCGTCCGCACTTCCTGTCTGCCGACATGGGCGTGACGGGCGGCAATTTCCTGATCGCGGAGACGGGATCGGTCGCGCTCGTGACCAACGAGGGCAACGAAGGCATGTGCACCGTCATGCCGCGCGTGCACGTGGCGGTGACCGGCATCGAAAAAATCCTGCCGACGCTCGAAGACTTGGCTACTGCGATGCGGCTGTTGCCGCGCTCGGCGACAGGACAGGCCATCTCGAACTACTTTTCCGTGCTGACCGGTCCGCGCGGCGCAAACGACCAGGACGGCCCCGAGCACATGTACGTCGTGCTCGTGGACGGCGGTCGCACGGGGCTCATCGGCGGCGACTTCCAGGAGATGCTGCGCTGCATTCGCTGCGGCGCCTGCATGAACCATTGCCCGGTGTACCAGAAGGTGGGCGGGCACACCTACGGCTGGGTCTACCCGGGGCCGATGGGGTCCGTGCTCACGCCGAGCTACGTGGGCCTCGACAAGGCGCTCGACCTGCCGCAGGCTGCGACGCTCTGCGGCGAGTGCAACAGCGTGTGTCCCGTGGGTATTCCGCTCTCGGACCTGCTCCGCAAGCTGCGGGAGAAGCAGGTGGAGCGGCATCTGCGTCCGTGGCGTGAGCGGGCGGGGCTGGCCGTCTGGGGCTGGCTCGCGCTGCATCCCGAGGCGTATTCGCTGTTCACGCGGCTCGCCGTTCGCGTACTGGAAAAACTGGGCGGCAAAAACCGGGCAATTGCGCGACTGCCGTTCGCAGGCGGATGGACCGACACGCGCGACATGCCGGCGCCCGTAGGCCGCACCTTCCGCGAGCTTTACGCGGCGCAGCGCAGCCACCTCGGATAGGGGCGAAACCGCGTCTGGGGTGAACCCGCGACCGCCGTGGCTGAACGCGATGACCGTTGGTGCGTTCAGCCGAAGAGTTCCGCCGCTTCGCGAGCACTGTTTATCCCGAGACAACAGAGTGTTCATTTCGGCCGGGTTTTTCCCGATTGCCCACGCTCGTATCATTTCGACTGCCGCCCGTGCGCCCCGCGGGCCACCTGTCGAGAGAGCGCATCATGAGAAAGAAAATATCGCTTTACTGGCCACTGGCCATCGTTACGCCGCTGCTCATAGCCGTCGGTGCCGCCAGTCTGGCGAGCCTGTATGGGCCGCGTGATTCGGTGTCGCGCGCTTCGCAACTGCAGCCGGGCAACGATCAGTTCGCCGCGGAACTCGCGCGTACAGTGTCGTACGGTCTGGTGGACAGCGAAGCGCCTGTTGCCGCGAAGACGAGCGAGCGGGCGGGCGCCGCGCTCGGTTCGTCGCAGGCACTCTGAACGCGTGGCAAGCTCGTCTTGTGTTGCGTCGCTGTCCTCGCGCGCGGCCGCTGCGGCCCGTGCGTCGGGCTGCGGGCGCGATCGGGCGGGCCTTTGTATAATCGCCGGTCAGCTTTCCTTCGCCGCTCGCGCGCGCCGCTTTTTCCGATGAACACGGTCTCGATCTGTTTCGTCTGCCTGGGGAACATCTGCCGTTCCCCTACCGCCGAGGGCGTGATGCGGCATCTGGTGAACGAGGCGGGACTCCACGAGCGGATCCATATCGACTCGGCCGGCACGGGCGACTGGCACATCGGCGAAGCGCCGGACCCGCGGGCGCAGCGTGCCGCTGGCGCACGCGGTTACGACCTGTCGGCGCTGCGCGGCCGCCAGATCGCCCAGGCGGATTTCGAGCGGTTCGACTTGGTGCTCGCCATGGACGAGGCGAACGTGGCGGCACTGCGCAGCGTGTGTCCGCCGGCTTTGCGCGACAAGATCCGGCTGCTGATGGGGTTTGCGTCGCCGGCTGCGTCACTCGAGGTATCCGACCCGTATTTTGGTGGGGCGGAAGGTTTCGAAGCGGTTCTGGATCAGTGCGAAGCTGCCTGTGCCGGCCTGTTGGCGGTGCTGCGCAAGCGTCTGGCGGCGTGATGCAAAACGGGCAGTTGCAGTTTTGCTTCCTTTTTGCCCCTTTCGGGGCGTTCCGATAACCCGAATCATGTCATGGATACTTGACTAAAAGAGTCATGTATTTATACTTGACGAAAATTGTCGAGAATTGCGGTTCCCCATACATCATGAGACTCACCACGAAAGGCCGTTTCGCCGTCACGGCGATGATCGACCTGGCGTTGCGCCAGGAGCAGGGCCCGGTGACGCTGGCCGGTATCAGCCAGCGCCAGCACATCTCGCCGTCCTACCTCGAACAGCTGTTCGGCAAGTTGCGCCGTCATGAAATCGTCGAGTCCGTGCGCGGACCGGGCGGCGGCTACAATCTTGCCCGCCGTGCCGAGGACGTGACCGTGGCCGACATCATCATCGCAGTCGACGAGCCGCTCGACGCCACCCAGTGCGGCGGCAAGGGCACGTGCGACGGCACGAAGCAGCTCGACGGCCACTGCATGACCCACGAGCTGTGGTCCACGCTGAACCAGAAAATGGTCGAGTACCTGGACTCGGTGTCGCTCAAGGATCTCGTCGACCAGCAGCGGACGCGCGAAGGCGCTGCCGCCTCGGTGCTGCGCGATCGCCGTACCGAGGCCAAGCCGGTCGAGCCCGTGCGGGCCACGCCGAAGGGACCGAACTCCATCTTCAACATGGCGAGTTCCTGAGCCTTGCCGCGCGCCTCGTGCGAAGCGGCGAGCGCGTCCGCTTCGTCGGTTTGGCCGGTCTGGCCAAGAGGCGCCGCGGGCCGGAGCATGCAAGCAACACACCGATTTCCCGGAGCGATAGATGAATAACGATATTCCCCACCTGCCCATCTACATGGACTACAGCGCGACGACGCCGGTCGACCCACGCGTGGTGGACAAGATGATTCCCTACCTGCGCGAGCACTTCGGCAACCCGGCATCGCGCAGTCACGCGTACGGCTGGGAGGCCGAGCGGGCCGTCGAGGAAGCGCGCGAGAACGTCGCGGCGCTCGTCAATGCCGATCCGCGTGAAATCATCTGGACCTCGGGCGCGACGGAGTCGGACAACCTCGCCATCAAGGGCGCGGCGCATTTCTACAAGAGCAAGGGCAAGCACGTCGTCACGGTGAAGACCGAGCACAAGGCCGTGCTGGATACCTGCCGTGAACTCGAGCGCGAAGGTTTCGAAGTCACGTATCTGGACGTGAAGGACGACGGCCTGATCGACCTCGACGTGTTCAAGGCCGCGCTGCGTCCCGACACGATCCTCGTTTCCGTCATGCACGTGAACAACGAGATCGGCGTGATTCAGGACATCGAGACGATCGGCGAGATCTGTCGCGAGAAGGGCATCGTTTTCCACGTGGACGCCGCCCAGGCCACGGGTAAGGTCCAGATCGACCTGCAGAAGCTGAAGGTCGACCTGATGTCGTTCTCGGCGCACAAGACCTATGGTCCGAAGGGCATCGGCGCGCTGTACGTGCGCCGCAAGCCGCGCGTGCGCATCGAAGCGCAGATGCACGGCGGCGGCCACGAGCGCGGCATGCGCTCGGGCACGCTGGCCACGCACCAGATCGTCGGCATAGGCGAGGCCTTCCGCATTGCGCGCGAAGAAATGGCAACCGAAAACGAGCGCATCCGCATGCTGCGCGATCGCCTGTTCGCCGGCCTTTCGCAGATGGACGAAGTCTATGTCAACGGCGACATGGAACGGCGTGTCCCGCACAACCTGAACATCAGCTTCAACTTCGTCGAAGGCGAGTCGCTGATCATGGCGGTGAAGGACGTGGCGGTGTCGTCGGGTTCGGCGTGCACGTCGGCGTCGCTCGAACCGTCGTACGTGCTGCGCGCGCTCGGCCGCAACGACGAACTGGCGCACAGCTCCATTCGCTTCACCGTGGGCCGGTTCACGACGGAGCAGGAAGTGGACTACGTGATCAACCTGCTGAAGAACAAGATCGCCAAGCTGCGCGAACTGTCGCCGCTTTGGGAAATGCACCAGGACGGCATCGACCTGTCCACCATCCAGTGGGCCGCTCACTGAGCGCGCCGATATCGGCAGCGGCAGGCGAGAGACTCGAAACGAATCAAGGAGTGAATCATGGCATATAGCGACAAGGTTCTGGATCATTACGAAAACCCGCGCAACGTGGGTTCGTTCGCGAAGGACGACGACGCGGTGGGTACCGGCATGGTGGGCGCTCCGGCGTGCGGCGACGTGATGAAGCTGCAGATTCGCGTGGGCGCGGACGGCGTGATCGAAGACGCGAAGTTCAAGACGTACGGCTGCGGTTCGGCCATCGCGTCGAGCTCGCTCGTGACCGAGTGGGTGAAGGGCAAGACGCTCGACGAGGCGCTCTCCATCAAGAACACGCACATCGCCGAAGAACTCGCGCTGCCGCCGGTGAAGATCCACTGCTCGATTCTCGCGGAAGACGCGATCAAGGCCGCGGTGGCGGACTATCGTCAGCGTCATGGCGCGCAGACGCCCGCCACGGCCGAAGCCGCGGATGCCGAAGCGAAGCACGCAGCGGCTTGAGTGGCAAGCGAGCCGCTGCGAAGCGGCCAGCAAGAGCGGTAACCAGGCGGCAACTGAGCAGCAAAACAGCCTGTCCGGCTGACGGGCAGGGCCAGTGGCAAGTGGTTTAACGAACGGATGCAGGCAGGGTTGCGCGGCGGCGCCCGTGCTGGAAACGTTCCGGAGTACTCCGGGGCACAGCAAGGCGGCGTTTCGCGCGACGAAGACGCTATGGCTATTACGTTGACGGAAAAGGCGGCACAACACGTGCAGAAGTATCTGTCCCGGCGCGGCAAGGGCATCGGGCTGCGGCTCGGCGTGCGTACGACGGGCTGTTCGGGTCTTGCGTACAAGCTCGAGTATGTCGACGAGCTCTCGGCGGAAGATCAGGTGTTCGAGAGCAACGGCGTGAAGGTCGTGGTGGACCCGAAAAGCCTTGCCTATATCGACGGCACCGAGCTCGACTTCGCCCGCGAGGGCCTGAACGAAGGCTTCAGGTTCAACAACCCGAACGTGAAGGACGAGTGCGGCTGCGGCGAGTCGTTCCGCGTATAAGCGGGCGTACGCACAAGAAAGGCGGCACGGGCCGCCTTTTTTTGATTCGCGCCCGGCACGCCGCGGGATGGCCGCTCCCTTCATGACGTTGTTTCCACCCACCCGTTCCCTTTAAGCATGGCCTCGCTGACCGATAGCCACTTCACTCTGTTCGGCCTGCCCGAGCAATTCGCCATCGAGACGAACGCACTCGACGAGGCCTATCGCACCGTGCAGTCGCAGGTGCATCCGGACCGCTTCGCGGCCGCCGGCGACGCGCAGAAGCGCATCGCCATGCAATGGGCGACGCGCGCGAACGAGGCCTATCAGACGCTGCGCAATCCGCTGCGCCGTGCCACTTACCTGCTGCATCTGCGCGGTATCGACGTCGGCGCGGAGAACAACACCGCGATGGAGCCGGCCTTCCTGATGCAGCAGATGGAATGGCGCGAGAACATCGAAGACGCCGCCGCGGCGAAAAACGTCGACGCACTCGACGCGCTGCTGGCCGAGCTGCGCGACGAAGAGCGCGCCCGCCTCGGCAAGCTCGCGGTGCTGCTCGACAGCGGCGCGAACCAGGCGGCGAGCGAAGCGGTGCGCCAGCTCATGTTCATCGAGCGCGTGGCCGCGGACATCGACACGCAGATCGAGCGGCTCGAAGGCTAGGCGCCGCGCTTGCCGCGACACACCTACATTGACGGGCCACGCGGCCCGCGAGAGATCAGAGACACACATCACAGATGGCCCTACTGCAAATCTCCGAACCCGGCATGGCGCCCGCGCCGCACCAGCGGCGGCTCGCCGTCGGCATCGACCTCGGCACCACGAATTCGCTCGTCGCCGCCGTGCGCAACGGCGTGCCCGACGTGCTGCCCGACGAAGAGGGCTACGTGCTGCTGCCGTCCGTCGTGCGTTACCTGGAAAAGGGCGGACGCCGCATCGGCCGCGCGGCGAAAGCGGAAGCGGTGCTCGATCCGCGCAATACGATCGTGTCCGTGAAGCGCTTCATGGGGCGCGGCAAAGAAGAAGTGGAGGGCGCCGAAAACGCGCCCTACGATTTCGTGGACGCGCCCGGCATGGTGCAGATCCGCACCGTGGACGGCGTGAAGAGCCCGGTCGAAGTGTCGGCGGAAATTCTTGCGACGCTGCGGCAACGCGCCGAAGACACGCTGGGCGACGAACTGGTCGGCGCGGTGATCACGGTCCCCGCGTATTTCGACGACGCCCAGCGCCAGGCCACCAAGGACGCCGCGCGCCTCGCCGGCCTCAACGTGCTGCGCCTGCTCAACGAGCCGACCGCGGCGGCGATTGCCTATGGCCTCGACAACGGTGCCGAAGGTCTCTACGCCGTGTACGACCTGGGCGGCGGCACGTTCGACCTCTCGATCCTGAAACTCACGAAGGGCGTGTTCGAAGTGCTGGCGGCCGGCGGCGACTCCGCGCTCGGTGGCGACGACTTCGATCACGCATTGTTCCGCTACGTGCTGGGCGAAGCCGGGCTCGACGCGAAGACGCTGAAGCCCGAAGACGTGCGCATGCTGCTCGACCACGTGCGCGTGGCGAAGGAAGCGCTCTCGTCGGCACCCACGGCGACGATCGAGGCGACGCTCGCCAGCGGTGCGAAGCTCGACCTCACCGTGGACGAAGCGACCTTCGAAACGCTCACGCGCGACCTCGTGCAGCGAACGCTCGGTCCCACGCGAAAAGCGCTGCGCGATGCGAAGGTGACGCCCGCCGACATCAAGGGCGTGGTGCTGGTGGGCGGCGCGACGCGCATGCCGGTGATCCGCCGCGCCGTGGAGGCCTTTTTCGGTCAGCCGCCGCTCACGAATCTCGACCCGGACCAGGTCGTCGCGCTCGGCGCGGCCATCCAGGCGGACCTGCTCGCGGGCAACCGCGGCGAAGACGACTGGTTGCTGCTCGACGTGATTCCGCTGTCGCTCGGCATCGAGACCATGGGCGGGCTCGCCGAGAAGATTATCCCGCGCAACTCCACCATTCCGGTGGCGCGCGCGCAGGACTTCACGACCTTCAAGGACGGCCAGACCGCCATGGCGATCCACGTGGTGCAGGGCGAGCGCGAACTCGTGTCCGACTGCCGGTCGCTCGCGCGTTTCGAACTGCGCGGCATTCCGCCGATGGCCGCGGGCGCGGCGCGCATCCGCGTGACGTTCCAGGTGGACGCGGACGGCCTGCTGTCGGTGTTCGCGCGCGAGCAGCTGTCGGGCGTGGAGGCGTCGGTGGTGGTGAAGCCCTCGTACGGCCTCGCGGACGACGACATCGCGAAGATGCTCGAAGACAGTTACACGTCCGCCGAAACCGACATGCGGGCACGCGCGCTGCGCGAGGCGCAGGTCGAGGCGCAGCGCCTGATCGAAGCGACCGGCGCGGCGCTCGCGGCCGACGGCGAACTGCTCGATGCCGCCGAGCGCGCGGAACTGGATCGCCTCGTGGCCGCGCTGCGCGAGGTCGCCGCGAGCGATGACGCCGATGCCATCGAGGCCGCGACCAAAGCGCTCTCCGAAGGCACCGACGAATTCGCCGCGCGCCGTATGGACAAGGGCATCAAGCGCGCGCTCGCCGGGCGCAGGCTCGACGAGATCGGGTGAGCGAGGCGCTTTCGTCGTATCGTTCGCGGGTCGCTTTGCTCGCGGCGTCGCCTCTGCCGCGCCCCGAACGCAGGCCATGCAGACGACGCGCCATGCGCGAAAGACCGCCTCGAATGCGCCTGCCATGCGCGGTGGCCGCGCCCTCCGACAACGCCCGCGCCGTCCGCGATTTCCCGATGCTGCAACGCGCGCGCCCCAGCTAAAATGATGCGGCACCCGATCATCGACGACCGGTGGCCGCACCCGAACCGCTAATCAAACGGAATTGGTCATGCCTCAAATCGTTGTGCTGCCCCACGTCGAACTGTGCCCGGATGGCGCCGTTATCGAAGCCACGCCCGGCAAGAGCATCTGCGATACGCTGCTCGACGCCGGCATCGAGATCGAGCATGCATGCGAGAAGTCGTGCGCCTGCACGACCTGCCATGTCGTCGTGCGCGAAGGCTTCGAAGCGCTCACGCCGTCGGAGGAAGACGAAGACGACCTGCTCGACAAGGCATGGGGCCTCGAGCCCACCTCGCGTCTGTCGTGCCAGGCGATCGTGCCGCAGAGCGAGGACCTCGTCATCGAGATCCCGCGCTATTCGATCAACCACGCGAAAGAGAACCACTGACAGGAGCGAGCCGCCATGAAATGGACCGACACGCAGGACATTGCGATGGCCCTGACGGACACCCATCCGGAGGTCGACCCGCAGTACGTGCGCTTTACGGATTTGCACCGCTGGGTGACCGAACTGGAGGGCTTCGACGACGACCCGGAACGGTCGAACGAGAAGATTCTGGAGGCGATCCAGGCGGCGTGGATCGAGGATGCTGACTACTGACTCGAACCCGAACCGGTTCACCTGAACGCAGCGGAATTGAAAAAGGCGATTCGCACATTGTGCGAATCGCCTTTTTTGTATCGAGGTGCCGCGGTGCGTCGGGGGCCGTCGGACGGGCGCCCCGCACAGCCGCCGCTCAGTAAGCCACCAGCGTGCCGTTCTCGACGCGTACGCGTTGGCCTTGCTGGAACGGCGGCGCCTGGTGATACGTGAAATAGCGCGTCTTGCCGTTCTCCATGTGCACGCGCACCGAGTAGCTGGTGCTGCTGCGCAGACGTTTCTCCACCGAGTTGCCGGCGAGGCCGCCGCCCAACGCGCCGAGCAGCGTCATGGCGGTACGCCCGTTGCCCGAGCCGAACTGGTTGCCGACCACGCCGCCCGCAACGGCACCGCCTACCGCGCCGATGCCGGTGCCGTGGCCTTCCGTGCGTACCGCGGAGATCGCTTCTACCGTGCCGCAACTCTGGCAATACGCGGGCTGCGCCGGTTCGCGCTGCGCGTACGGCTGTTGCTGGGCATACGTCTGCGGTTGCGGCGCGGCTTGCTGTGCGTATTGCGCTTCCTGGCTGGGTACCGGCTGGGCCGGGGCGCGCTGAACCGGCGCCGGCTGTTGCTGTGCCTGCGTGGGCTGTTGCGATTGAGCGTACGTGGCCGGATTCGCCGGCTGCGAGGCATCCACCACCGGCTGCGACGCGATGGCCGCGGACTGAACCTGATTGTTCTCCGCGCTGCCGCTCGTGGCCTTCGGAAAGAGGCCCGTGATGGCCGCCGTGGCGGCGAGGCTCGCCACGATGACGGCGCCTGCCGCGACCGCGATGAGCGGATGAAGGCGGCGCGGCTGTGTGGGTTGAACGTTGGTCGGGTTATTCATTGATGGCCTCCGTCGTGACAGAGTCGGTCTTTATCAGACCGAGTGTCGCCCAGTTCGATCCGTCGGACCTTTTCACTTTGTAACGAAATCCGGCGGGGAAGCAGAGGAAAAGAGGGGAAGCTTGGGCACGGTCGTGGGAAACCGCGTCGCTGCCGCTTTTGCCGACGCGCCTGGGTGCGAGGGCAAAACGGGATCGAATCCATTTACCGGTAGTTACAAACCATCGGCGGGAAGGGCCGGATGACGAAGGAGCCCCTTCAAAGCCGGGCACAAAAAAAGCGCCGGGCATCATCGCCCGGCGCTTTCCAGATCGAACAAGCAGCGACCCACCGCAATACGGCGGCGCCACTGCTCCGCGCGATCACTCCTCGCGGCGCAGATGCGGGAACAGGATGACGTCGCGGATGCTGGGGCTGTCCGTGAGCAGCATGACCAGCCGGTCGATGCCGATGCCGCAGCCGCCGGTGGGCGGCATGCCGTATTCCAGCGCGCGGATGTAGTCGGCGTCGTAGTACATCGCTTCCTCGTCGCCGGCGTCCTTTTGCTCGACCTGCTTCTTGAACCGTGCAGCCTGGTCTTCCGGATCGTTGAGCTCCGAGAAGCCGTTCGCGATTTCGCGGCCAGTGATGAACAGCTCGAAACGCTCCGTGATGCCGGGCACCGTGTCCGACGCGCGCGCGAGCGGCGAGACTTCCACCGGGTAGTCGATGATGTAGGTGGGCTCCCACAGCTGCGATTCCGCGGTTTCCTCGAAGAGTGCGAGTTGCAGCGCGCCGAGGCCCGAATTCAGGAATTTCGGCTCGGTGGTGTCCACGCCGAACTTCTTCAGCTCGGTACGCACGAACGCTTCGTCGCCCAGTTGGGCCGGCGTGTAATCCGGCGCGTACTTCTGGATGGCCTGCGTAATCGTGAGGCGATGGAACGGCTTGCCGAGGTCCAGCTCGCGGCCCTGGTAGGTGAGGGTGGCCGTGCCGAGCGAATCGACGGCGGCCTGGCGGATGAGCCGCTCGACGAAGTCCATGAGCCACGTGTAGTCCGTGTACGCGGCGTAGAACTCCATCATCGTGAATTCCGGGTTGTGGCGCGGCGAGACGCCCTCGTTGCGGAAATTCCGGTTGATCTCGAACACGCGCTCGAAGCCGCCCACGATCAGCCGCTTCAGATACAGCTCCGGCGCGATGCGCATGAACATTTCCATGTCCAGCGCGTTGTGGTGCGTGATGAAAGGCTTGGCCGCCGCGCCGCCCGGAATGGGGTGCAGCATCGGCGTTTCCACTTCCATGAATTCGGCCTCCGACATGAAGCGGCGAATCGACGAGATCGCCTTCGTGCGCGCGACGAAAGTCTTGCGCGCCTCGGGCGTCACGATCAGGTCGACGTAGCGCTGGCGGTAGCGCATTTCCTGGTCCGCGAGACCGTGGAACTTGTCCGGCAGCGGACGCAGCGCTTTCGAGAGCAGGCGCAATTCCGTGCAGCGCACGGAAAGCTCGCCCTTGTTGGTGCGAAACAGCACGCCGCGCGCCGCGACGATGTCGCCCAGGTCCCACTTCTTGAACGCGTCGTAGGTGGCTTCGCCCACGTCGGCGGGCGTGATGAAGAACTGGATCTGGCCCGAGCCGTCCTGCACCGTCGCGAAGCTCGCCTTGCCCATCACGCGCTTGAGCATCATGCGGCCGGCCACGGCCACGTCGAGCGCTTCGGCTTCGAGCGTTTCCTTCGTGGCCTCGGCATAGGCCGACTGCAGTGCCGCGGCCTGGTGAGTGGGACGGAAGTCGTTGGGGTACGCGACGCCTTGCTCGCGCAGCGCGCGCAGCTTTTCGCGGCGCTCGGCCATGATCTGGTTGTCGTCCAGTTCCTGGGCGGCGTTCGGCTGGGTGGGTTCGGTCATGATCGGTTGATGTTCGGTAGCGGGACGGCGCGGCTTACACGCCCTGCTTGAGGCTCGCGCTGATGAAGTCGTCGAGGTCGCCGTCGAGCACCGCTTTCGTGTTGCTCATTTCGACGTTGGTGCGCAGATCCTTCACGCGGCTCTGGTCGAGCACGTAGGAGCGGATCTGATGGCCCCAGCCCACGTCCGACTTGCTCGATTCGAGCTTGTCCTGCTCGGCCTGGCGCTTGCGCAGCTCGGCTTCGTAGAGGCGCGACTTCAGCATGGCCATCGCCTCGGCGCGGTTGCGGTGCTGCGAGCGGTCGTTCTGGCACTGCACGACGATGCCCGTCGGAATGTGCGTGATCCGCACGGCCGAATCGGTCTTGTTGATGTGCTGGCCGCCCGCGCCCGAAGCGCGGAACGTGTCGATGCGCAGATCGGCCGGGTTGATGTCCACTTCGAACGATTCGTCCACCTCGGGATACACGAACACCGACGAGAACGAGGTGTGGCGCCCGCCCGACGAATCGAACGGCGACTTGCGCACGAGGCGGTGAATGCCGGTTTCCGTGCGCAAAAAGCCGTAGGCGTATTCGCCTTCCACCTTGATGGTCGCGCTCTTGATGCCCGCGACGTCGCCTTCGGACTCTTCGAGCACTTCGGCCTTGAAGCCTTTGCGCTCGCAGTAGCGCAGGTACTGGCGCAGCAGCATCGAAGCCCAGTCGCACGCTTCGGTGCCGCCGGCGCCGGCCTGGATGTCGATGAAGGCGTTGTTGGGGTCCGCGGGGTTCGCGAACATGCGGCGGAATTCGAGGTCGGCGACGCGCTTCTCGATGGCGGCCGCGTCGGCTTCGCAGGCGACGAGCGTGTCTTCGTCGTTTTCCTCGCGGCCCATCTCGAACAGTTCCTGCGTGTCACGCAGGTCGTTGCCGATGCCGGTGAGCGAAGTGACGACGCCTTCGAGCAGCTTCTTTTCCTTGCCGAGTGCCTGGGCGTGCTTCGCATCGTCCCAGACGTTCGGGTCTTCGAGTTCCTTGTCGACTTCGGCTAGACGCGCAGATTTGGCGTCGTAGTCAAAGATACCCCCGAAGCTCGTCTGCGCGGCGGCGCAGGTCGGCTAGAGAGCTTTCGATCGCGTTCAGACGTTCCGCTTCCATGTCGGTCCTGATTTGATGCTGTAAAAACGTGAAATTATAGCCGATTGCGGGGTCACGCCGCCGCGTGTTCCACGATCAGCTGCACCCGCGAAACGCCGTTCCAGGTGTCGGATGCAAGCCGGTAGGCGAGCATGGCGCGCGCCGGCAGCAGGTCGGTGTGGTTGAACCAGATCGCGTTGTAGCGCTGGCGGGCGCGCACCAGTTGCAGCTTGAGATGGCGGTCCTTCACGAGCGCCTGCGAGACCACGTCGAATTCGCCCGAAAAGACCGGTGCCGGGAAGCCCTGGCCCCAAACGGCGGCATCGAGCATCTCGACGAACTGCGGCGTGAAATACGCGTCTTCGAGCTCGCCGTCGGTCTCGACGATGCGCGCGAGCGCGTCGTCGGAAAGCCATTCGCGGCCCACGGACTCGAACGCGGCCGTGAAGCGCGGCACGTCGGCACTGGCGATCGTGAGGCCGGCCGCCATGGCGTGGCCGCCGAACTTCAGGATCAGCCCCGGCTCGCGCTTCGAGACGAGATCGAGCGCATCGCGCAGATGAAAGCCCGCAATCGAGCGGCCCGAGCCGCGCACGAGCACGCCGCTTTGGTCGGCGCGCGCGAACGTGAACACGGGCCGGTGAAAGCGCTCCTTGAGCCGTCCCGCGACGATGCCGATCACGCCCTGATGCCAGGCGGGGTTGAAGAGCGTGATGGTGGCGGCATCCGCGGGGTCGACCTGCGCGAGGTCGTCGAGCGCCTGCTGCTGCATGCCGGCTTCGATCTCGCGGCGCTCGCGGTTCATCGCGTCGAGCTGCTGCGCCAGTTGCCAGGCGCGGCCGACGTCGTCCGTGGTGAGGCATTCGATGCCGAGCGACATGTCCGAGAGACGCCCGGCCGCGTTCAGCCGCGGGCCCAGCGCGAAGCCGAGGTCGAAGCCCGAGGCGCTGCGCGCGTCGCGGCCCGCCGCGCGAAAGAGGGCGGCGATACCGGGCTGCATGCGTCCGTTACGAATGCGTTGCAGGCCTTGTGCGACCAGCACGCGGTTGTTCGCGTCGAGCTTCACGACATCGGCCACGGTGCCGAGTGCGACGAGGTCGAGCAGGCCGTCGAGCCGCGGCTCGGCGCGTCCGTCATTAAAGGCGCCGCGCCGGCGCAGTTCCGCGCGCACGGCCAGCAGCACGTAGAACATCACGCCCACACCCGCAATGCACTTGCTCGGAAAGCCGCAGCCCGGCTGGTTCGGATTGACGATGGCGCGTGCGGCGGGCAGCGTGTCGCCGGGCAGGTGATGGTCGGTGACGAGCACGTCGATGCCGAGCGCGTTGGCTGCCTCCACGCCCTCGACGCTCGCAATGCCGTTGTCCACGGTGATGAGCAGATCGGGCTTGCCGCCGGGCCGGGACGCCGCGAGCGCGACGATCTCCGGCGTGAGCCCGTAGCCGTACTCGAAGCGGTTCGGCACGAGGTAGTCCACCTCGCCGCCGAACATGCGCAGGCCGCGCACCGCAACGGCGCAGGCGGTGGCGCCGTCGCAGTCGTAGTCGGCGACCACCAGCATGCGGCGCTTTGCTTCGATGGCATCGGCCAACAGCGCGGCCGCCTCGTCGCAGCCGCTCAGCATGGCGGGCGGCGTGAGGCGCGCGAGGCCGGTTTCGATCTCGCCCGGCTCGCAGACGCCACGCGAGGCATAGAGGCGCGCGAGCACGGGATGCAGGCCGTGCCGGATCAGGACTTCGACGTCGGCCATGGACGCTGCGCGGGTAACGATTCGGGTCATGCTGTTCGGTGCGTGCTGCGCAGAGGGTTCGTGCTTCGGCGTCGGGCCGCCGGCGGGTGCGAATGCGAAAGCGGCGCGCTCATTCGATGAACAGCGACGCGAATACGCGCCGGCGCCAGAATTTGCGCAGATCGCCGCGCGTGACGGCGAGCGTGACCGAGCCCGTGTCGCCGCACAGCGTGAGTTCTAGTGTGCGCAGTTCGCCCTTTTGCAGGGCGGCGAGGGCGGGCGCGAACCAGTTGCGCTCCAGCGCGGCGAACGCGGCATTCCAGCGCGCCCAGTCCTGCTCGACGAACGGCACGGAGAACGGATCGAGCTCGACGAGCGTGGCGCCGTCGGTGGGGCCTTCCGCCTCGCGCAGCGCCGCGAAAGTTGCGGGCGGTGCCTCATGCGGCGTTTGCGCCGCGAGCGCGAGCCCGCGCGTGGCGACGGCGTTCGAGTAGACGTGCGCGAACGGGCTCGTGACGGGCTGCGCCGTGCCCTGACCGTGGAACCAGATCGAATTGACGGCCGGCAGGCCGCGTGCCTCGCGCGCCTCGTTCACGGGATGCTCGAACCACGCCATCTGGATCTCGTTCTGCAGCTTCATCCAGAGCCGCGAGCGCTCGCCGGTATGGGCTTCGTGCGGCAGCCAGATTTCGATGTTGCGGCCGCTTGCGCGCAGCGGCGACGCGCCCGCGAGCGTGCCGAACGCGTCGCTCGAGAGATACCAGCGTCGCGGCGTAGGCGCTTCGACGCGAACGCCCAGTTCCTCGATGAGCGGCCGCGCGATGCCGTGCAGCACGGCCGCTTCTTCGTCGGTCAGTTCGAGCGCCGCGGGATCGACCAGCACGAGATGGTCATGTGCGATGCGCACGTGCACAGGCTCCACGCATGCCCATGCCGCGGCGTCGGGCGCGCCGCCGTCGGCGCGCAGCATGTACGGCGCGAGCGGCGCTTCGTCGGCTGCCGCGGCACCGGCAGGCACTGCGCCGAACCGGCGTGCCACCCAGCGCTCGTGCGGCAGCGTGCGCTGAAAGTCTTCGCCGATCACGCGCTCCACCAGCGTGGCGCGCGCGACGAGCTGATCGAGCGCGGGGTGGGCGAGATGGGCAAGCGCGGTGGAAGCGTCGGCTGCGGAGGGCAGCGCGAAAGGCAGGAGCAGGTGCAGACGGTGGAGGGGTTCGACGTGCATGATGGTGCGCATTGTATGGCAAACTTCGCGGTTGATTTGATCGCCGCGCCGCGCGTGGACGACCGCGGCGTGGAACCATCGGCCGCGATCCGCGCCCAACATGAGCAATGAGCGGGCAATGAGTGAGCGATGAGACGGGGGCAATGCGCTGACGAATACGCCGCCGCTCCGCCACGCCGCAGCGCGGTCGCACGACACGCATCACCACAGGAATCACGCGCCGGGGGCGCAAACAAGGATTCGCTTGAAACTTCCCTACGAATATCAGATCGGCCTGCGCTACACGCGCGCAGGCAAACGCACCACCGGCAACGGCTTCATTTCGTTCATCGCGCTCGTTTCCATGTCCGGCATCGCGCTCGGCGTGGCGGCGCTCATCGTGGTGCTTTCGGTGATGAACGGCTTTCAGCGCGAAGTGCGCGACCGCATGCTCTCGGTGCTCGCGCACGTCGAAATCTTTTCGCCCACGGGGTCCATGCCCGACTGGCAGCTCACCGCGAAGGAAGCGCGGCAGAACCCCTCCGTGATCGGCGCGGCGCCGTACGTGGATGCCCAGGCGCTCCTCACGCGCGGCGACACCGTGAGCGGCGTGGCGCTGCGCGGCGTGGAGCCGTCGCTCGAACCCGAAGTCTCGGACATCGGCAAGGAAATGAAGGCGGGTCAGCTGACCGATCTCACGCCGGGCAGCTTCGACATCGTGCTGGGTGCGGATCTCGCGGCCAATCTCGGCGTGCAGATGGGCGACAAGATCACGCTCGTCGCGCCCGAAGGCTCCATGACGCCCGCCGGCCTGTTGCCGCGCCTCAAGCAGTTCACCGTGGCGGGCGTGTTCGAATCGGGCCACTACGAATACGACAGCACGCTCGCGCTCGTGAACATCCGTGATGCGCAGGCGCTGTACCGGCTGCCCGCGCCCACCGGCGTGCGGCTGCGTCTCAAAGACATGCAGCGCGCGCCCGAAGTCGCGCACCAACTGGCGCGCACGCTTTCGGGCGACCTCTACATCCGCGACTGGACGCAGCAGAACAAGACTTGGTTCTCGGCCGTCCAGATCGAAAAGCGCATGATGTTCATCATCCTCACGCTGATCATCGCGGTGGCCGCGTTCAATCTCGTCTCGTCGCTCGTGATGACGGTCACCAACAAGCAGGCCGACATCGCGATCCTGCGCACGCTCGGCGCGCAGCCCGGTTCCATCATGAAGATCTTCGTGGTGCAGGGCGTGACCATCGGCTTCGTCGGCACGGCAACGGGCGTCGCGCTGGGCTGCCTCATCGCATGGAGCATCCCGTGGCTCGTGCCGATGATCGAACACATGCTCGGCGTGCAGTTCCTGCCGCCGTCCGTCTACTTCATCAGCGAGCTGCCTTCCGAGCTGGTCGCCTCCGACGTGATTCGCATCGGCGGCATTGCCTTCCTGCTCTCGGCGCTCGCGACGCTCTATCCCAGCTGGCGCGGCGCGAAGGTTCGCCCGGCGGAGGCGCTGCGCTATGAATGATCTTTCTCTCGCTGCGGCGAAGGCGGCAGGCCCGGCCGGCCATTCGCCTTACGTGCTCGAAGCGAACGGCATTTCGAAGTCGTTCGTGCAGGGCGGCCTCGACGTGTCGGTGCTCAAGGACGCGGAACTCGTCGTGAAGCGCGGTGAGAAGCTCGCCATCGTGGGTGCCTCGGGCTCGGGCAAGAGCACGCTGCTGCACGTGCTGGGCGGCCTCGACGAACCCGGGGCGGGCGCGGTGTCCGTGCTCGGCAAGCCGTTCACGCAGCTTTCCGAGCGCGAGCGCAACGACCTGCGCAACCGCGCGCTTGGCTTCGTCTATCAGTTTCACCATCTGCTGCCCGAGTTTTCCGCGCTCGACAACGTCGCGATGCCGTTGCGCATTCGCCGCATGTCGACCGAGGAAGCTCGTCGCGAAGCGCTCGCGATGCTCGAACGCGTGGGGCTGGGGCATCGCGCGAAACACCGGCCGGGCGAGCTGTCGGGCGGCGAGCGCCAGCGCGTGGCCATTGCGCGGGCGCTGGTGACGAAGCCCGCCTGCGTGCTGGCCGACGAGCCCACCGGCAACCTCGACGGCACCACGGCCGATACCGTGTTCAACCTGATGCTCGAACTTTCCGCAACGCTCGAAACGAGCTTCGTGATCGTCACGCACGACCCCGATCTCGCCGATCGCTGCGATCGCATCCTGCGGTTGCGCGACGGCACGCTGCACGAGGAGCCGGCGGCACATCACGGCTGAATCCGCGGCGCGTTCGGGTCACGAGATCGAAGGATCGAACGACGGACGCGCCGCAAGCCGGGCCCGCGCCTTGCGGCGGCCCGTCGCGAGGAGGGCATTGCCATGTGGATCGATACGCACTGTCATCTCGACGCGGCCGAGTTCGACGAAGACCGTGACACGGTGGCGCGCGCCGCGCAGCAAGCGGGCGTGGGCCGCATCGTGATTCCGGCCGTGGGGCGCGAGAACTTTGCGACGGTGCGCGAGCTGGCGCATCGCGTGCAAGGCGGCACGTACGCGCTCGGCATTCATCCGCTTTTTACGCCGCACGCGGCCGAAGCCGACCTCGACCGGCTGCGCATGGAAATCGAGGCGAGCCTCGCCGACGAGCGCTTCGTCGGCATCGGCGAAATCGGCCTCGATTTTTTCGTGGCCGGGCTCGACGAGGCGCGGCAGCAGCACTTCTACCAGGCGCAACTCGAACTGGCGCGCGAGTTCGAACTGCCCGTGATCTGCCACGTGCGCAAGTCGCAGGACCAGGTGTTGAAGGGGCTGCGGCGGCACGGCGTGCATCGCGGCATCGCCCATGCGTTCAACGGCAGCTTCCAGCAGGCGCAGGCCTATCTCGATCACGGCATTCGCCTCGGCTTTGGCGGCAATCTGACGTTCGAGCGTGCGCGGCAGATCCGGCGGCTCGCGCAGCAATTGCCGCTGGACGCAATCGTCGTGGAAACCGACGCGCCCGACATTCCTCCATCATGGATCTATCGCGGACGCAACACGCCCGATCAGGTCTCGCGCATCGGCGCGGTGCTCGCCGAACTGCGCGGCATGAGTGAGCACGAACTCGCCCTAGGCACAACGGCTAACGCGCACGCGGCGCTGCCGCGACTCGCGCTTTCGTCTTCATAATCGTTTCCTGTAGAGCGGGCCGCGCGCGGCGCGCCTTCGTCTTCGTTGTGGCTTTGCGCAACTTTGCACAACGAACGGCGAGAGCGGCTGCGCGTTTGTATTTCGATGCGCTCGAAGCCACGCCTCGCCGGATGTCGCCCGGCGGGACGGCATCCGTGCGGATGCAGCTTCGCATCGAACGGTCCGCGCCGGATCGGGAGGCGGCATGCGGGCAGTGTGGTGCGGGTTTGCGTTAGGCGTGGTGGGGTTGCAGCAGCAGGCGGCGTTGCCCGGCTGGCACGTTGTGATGGCGTGCTTGCTGATGGCGGCGACGGCGGCCGTCGGGGCAAGCGCGATGGGGCGAAAGGGTCGCGGACGCGTCGTGCGTGCGGGCGGCTGGTGTGCCGTCTGGATCGCCGCGGCTTGCATCGGATTCGTCTACGCGGCGTGGCGCGCCGAAACGCGGCTCGCGTACGAATTGCCCAAGGCATGGGAAGTGCGCGACGTCGAACTGCAGGGCTATATCGAGAACCTGCCCGCTACGGACGCCACCGGTGTGCGCTTTCAGTTCGCGGTGGAGTCCCCAGCGCTTGCTGGTCGAGCGGCCGAGCCGCAGGATCGCGCTGTGGCGAAACACTTTGCGCGGCGCGTCCAGCTTTCGTGGATCGCACGCGATGCGCCGGTGCCCGTGCTCGAGCCGGGGCAGCGCTGGCGCCTGACGGTGCGGCTCAAACGTCCGCATGGCACGGCGAACTTCGGCGTGCGCGACGCGGAAGCGGCGCTCATCGCGCGCAACGTGCGCGCCACGGGCTACGTGAGCGCGACGCAGAACGCGCAGCGACTGCCCGGCGATGAACGCGGCGTAGGCATCGCCTTCGAGCGTGCGCGCATGGCGCTGCGCGATCGCATCGTCGAGGCACTGGGCGACGCGCCGCATCGCGGCATCGTGGTCGCGCTCGCGAACGGCGCGCAGGATCTCATCGGCGACGACGACTGGCGGCTGATGCGCCGCACCGGCACGAGTCATCTGGTGGCTGTGTCGGGGCTGCATATCGGTCTGGTTGCAGGCATGGTGGGGTGGCTCGTGGCCGCGTTGTGGCGTCGCTCGTGCTTCGTTGGCCGCGACTGGCCGCTCGTCGTGCCGGCGCAAAAGGTTGCCGTGGTGGGCGGTGCGTTGGCCGCGGCGGTCTATGCCGGCCTCGCCGGCTTCAACGTGCCCGCTCAGCGCGCGTTATGGATGCTCGCCGTGATCGGCCTCGCGTTTCTGAGCGGTCGTCAGGTGGGGCGGTCCACGGCGCTTGCATGGGCACTCGGCATCGTGCTGCTGATCGACCCGTGGGCCGTCCTGTCGGCGGGGTTCTGGCTGTCGTTCGGCGCGGTCGTCGCGATCTTCTATGCGATGTCGCGCACCGTGCGTCGACGCGAAGCGAGCACGGCGATCGGACCCGATGACGCCGAGCGTGACGCGACCGCGCTGCACAGCGGCGAGGATTCACCGCGACGAATCGCGTGGTTCGCGTGGCTCGCCGTGTTCGTTCGGCGGATGGGCAGTGCCCTCGGCGGATGGCTGCGGGAAGGCGCCCATGTGCAGTTCGCCGTGACCATCGCGCTCGCGCCGCTTACGGCCTTGTGGTTTGCGCAGATTCCGCTCGTCGGACCATTGGCGAATGCGTTTGCCATCCCATGGGTGAGCGTCGTCGTGACGCCGGTCGTGCTGGTGGGTTGCGTGCTGCCCGCGCCGCTCGATGCGCCCGTCTTTCGTGTCGCGCATGAACTGCTCGTGTGGCTTGCGGTGGCGTTGGAAGGGGTTTCGCGGCCTTCGTGGGCGCTGCTTCACGTGCCGATGCCAGGGCCGTGGGCGCTTGCCGCTGCGGCGGCGGGTGTGCTCTGGTGCCTCGCGCCGCGGGGCTGGCCGTTGCGCTGGGCAGCGCCGCTCACGTGGCTGCCATTGCTCGTGCCGCCGCCGTCCGGGCTCGCTGTGGGCGCGTTTCGTCTGACGGCGCTCGACATCGGTCAGGGTTCCTCGGTGTTGATCGAAACGGCGCAGCATGCCTTGCTGTTCGACGCGGGGCCCGGGCCCGAATCGACGCGCGCCGGCGAGCGCGTGGTCGTGCCGTACCTCGATGCGCGCGGCCTGCGGCGGCTCGATACGCTGGTGCTGAGCCACGACGATTCCGATCATTCGGGCGGCGCGGCGGCTGTGCTCGACGGCGTGGAGGTGGGCCAGGTGCTGGCGGCCGTCGCGCCGTCGCATCCTCTCTGGACGGCGGCGCGTGCGGCCGGTGCGCAGACGGTGCAGTGCGCGGCGGGGCAGCGCTGGCAGTGGGATGGCGTCGACTTCGAGATGCTGTGGCCCGATCCCGGTCCGCTGCGCGGCAAGACCAACGAGCATTGCTGCGTGTTGCGCGTGACGGCGGCGGTGCCGGCAGGTTCAGCGCCGGGCATGACGGCGCAGGCTGCGTCCGACGCCGCACCCGCGCGGAATCCGCCACCATCGGCACTCCTCAGCGCAGATGCCGACGCGCAAACCGAACGCACGCTGATCGCCCGCGACCGCTCGGCCTTGCGCGCCCAGGTGCTCGTCGTGCCGCATCACGGCAGCGCGACCTCGTCTACCGAGCCGTTCCTCGATTCCGTCGAACCGCTCGTCGCGATATTTCAGGTAGGCTATCGCAACCGTTTCCACCACCCGAATCCGCGCGTGCTCGCGCGCTACGAGGCGCGCGAGACGACGCTCACGCGTAGCGACGTGGATGGCGCGGTCCGGCTCGACGTAGCGTTCGTCCGACCCGATGACGCGAGTGGGCAGGGGCAACACCCGACGGCGCCGCCGCAGCCCGAGCGCTATCGCGAGACGCACCGGCGCTACTGGATGGATCGCTAGAGAGAAGAGCGAACAGGCACGTCGAACGGGCCTTCGAGCGTGGGCGGCCACCGCTCACGGTCGGCGGCCAACCGCAGCGGGACGCGAAGAACCCGCGAGCCTCATCAAGGAGACAGCACGCATTTGAAGAACGTCATTCACTTCTCGCATGCGAACGGTTTTCCGGCGCCAACCTACCGGACGCTTTTCGCCGAACTCGCCGACGACTACGAGATCCGCTTCGTCGAGCGCATTGGTCACGACCCGCGGTATCCCGTGACGCGCGACTGGCCGCATCTCGTCGAGGAACTGCTCGCCGACATCGAACGTTCGTACGAGCAGCCCGTCTGGCTTGTCGGGCATTCGCTGGGCGGCTACCTCTCGCTGATGGCGGCGTTGCGGCGCCCGCAGTGGGTGAGGGGCGTCGTGATGCTCGACTCGCCCGTGATCGCGGGCTGGCGCAGCAGCGTGCTGCGCGTTTCGCAGTGGACCGGACTCGACGAGCGGCTCTCGCCCGCCGCGGCTACGCGCACGCGCCGCACGCATTGGGCGAGCCGCGACGAGGCCTGGCGGCATTTCCATGCGAAGCCGGCGTTCGCGCGCTGGGACGAACGTGTGCTCTCCGATTACATCGACTTCGGCATTCCGCAGACGGCGCCCGACGGCAGCCGCTCGCTCGCCTTCGACCGGCGCGTCGAATATCTGATTTACCGCACGTTGCCGCACACGCTCGGCGCGCGGCTCGCGCATGGCGCGCCGGTGCCGGTCGGATTCATCGCGGGCACGCGCTCGAAGGAGATTCGTCAGGTGGGACTGGCGGCGACGCGGCGAGCCGCGGGCGAGCGCATCGAATGGATGGAAGGCAGCCATCTCTATCCGATGGAGCGACCCATCGACACTGCGCGAGCGGTGCTCGGCATGCTGCGTCGGCTCGGACGCGAAGGGTAGCGGCGGGGCGCTTTGCAGCACATGTTGCAGTACGCTTCGCGGCATCCTCGCGCGGTGTTTTTTGCGGGGACGGATTCCAGGAAAGGGGAGCCTTTACGGTATAATCCGTTTTTCCCGCGAGCATCCAGCGATGACCAAATATGTTTTCGTCACCGGCGGCGTAGTTTCCTCCCTCGGCAAGGGTATTGCCGCCGCCTCTCTCGCCGCGATCCTCGAATCGCGCGGTCTGAAAGTCACCCTCCTCAAGCTCGATCCCTACATCAACGTCGACCCCGGCACGATGAGTCCGTTTCAGCACGGCGAAGTGTTCGTGACGGAAGACGGAGCGGAAACCGATCTCGACCTCGGCCACTACGAGCGCTTCATCAGCACGAAGATGCGCAAGGCCAACAACTTCACCACGGGCCAGATCTACGAATCGGTGATCCGCAAGGAACGCCGCGGCGATTATCTCGGCAAGACGGTGCAGGTCATTCCGCACATCACCAACGAAATCCAGGCGTTCATCGAGCGCGGCGCCGCGTCGGCCACGTGTGGCGAACCGGACGTGGCGATCGTGGAAATCGGCGGCACGGTGGGCGACATCGAATCGCTGCCGTTTCTCGAAGCGGCGCGGCAGATGAGCCTGCGCATGGGCCGCAACAACGCGTGCTTTATCCACCTCACGCTGGTGCCGTTCATCGCGACGGCGGGCGAACTGAAGACCAAACCCACGCAGCACAGCGTGCAGAAGCTGCGCGAGATCGGTATCTATCCGAACGTGCTGCTGTGCCGTGCCGACCGCCGCATTCCCGACGACGAACGCCAGAAGATCTCGCTCTTCTCGAACGTGCCGCAGGACGCCGTGATTTCAGTGTGGGACGTGGACAGCATCTACAAGATTCCGCAGATGCTGCACGACCAGGGGCTCGACGCGATCGTGTGCGAGGAACTGAAGCTCTCGCCGAAGCCCGCAGACCTCACAGTGTGGTCGGAGATGGTCGAGAAGCTCGAGCATCCGAAGCATGAAGTGACCATCGGCATGGTCGGCAAGTACGTCGATCTCACCGAGTCGTACAAGTCGCTCATCGAAGCGCTCAAGCACGCGTCGATCCACACGTCGACGAAGGTCAACATCGAGTACATCGACTCCGAGCAGATCGAGACCGAAGGCGTCGAAAGCCTGAAGCATCTCGACGCCGTGCTCGTGCCGGGCGGTTTCGGCCGGCGCGGCACCGAAGGCAAGATCAAGGCGATCCAGTACGCCCGCGAGGCGAAGGTGCCGTACCTCGGCATCTGCCTCGGCATGCAGCTCGCCGTGATCGAGTTCGCGCGCCACGTGGTGGGCCTCAAGGACGCCAACAGCACCGAGTTCGATCCGGAAACACCGAACCGTGTCGTCGCGCTCATCACCGAATGGTACGACCGCGAAGGCAAGGTGGAAAAGCGCGACGAGGAGTCGGACCTGGGCGGCACCATGCGCCTCGGCTCGCAGCGTTGCCCGATCAAGCCCGGCACGATGGCGTCGGAGATCTACGGCAAGGACGTCAACGAGCGTCACCGTCACCGCTATGAAGTCAACAACCGCTTCGTGCCGCAACTGGAGACGGGCGGCCTCGTCATCAGCGCCCGCACGCCGAGCGAAGATCTGCCGGAAATGATGGAGTTGCCGCGCGACCTGCACCCGTGGTTCGTCGGCGTGCAGTTTCACCCCGAATTCACGTCGACGCCGCGCGACGGTCATCCGCTTTTCAAGGCGTATGTCGAAGCGGCGCTCGCTTGCCAACAGTCGCGCGTCAAGGAGCAGGCATGAAGCTGTGCGGGTTCGAGGTCGGTCTCGACAAGCCGTTCTTCCTGATCGCGGGCACCTGCGTGGTCGAGTCGGAGCAGATGACGATCGACACGGCCGGGCGTCTCAAGGAAATTTGCGCGAAGCTCGGCGTGCCGTTCATCTACAAGTCCTCGTACGACAAGGCCAATCGCAGCAGCGGCAAGTCGTTTCGCGGGCTGGGTATGGACGAAGGGCTGCGTATCCTCGGTGAAGTGAAGCGTCAGCTCGGCCTGCCGGTGCTCACCGACGTGCACAGCGAAGCGGAAATCGAACCGGTAGCGGCGGTGGTGGACGTGCTGCAGACGCCGGCGTTCCTCTGCCGTCAGACCGACTTCATCCACGCCTGCGCGCGCTCGGGCAAGCCTGTCAACATCAAGAAGGGCCAGTTTCTCGCGCCGCACGACATGAAGAACGTGATCGACAAGGCACGCGAAGCGGCGCGCGAGGCCGGGCTCTCCGAAGATCGCTTTCTTGCCTGCGAACGCGGCGTTTCATTCGGTTACAACAATCTCGTCTCGGACATGCGCTCGCTTGCGATCATGCGCGAGACGGGCGCGCCGGTCGTGTTCGACGCCACGCACTCGGTGCAGTTGCCGGGCGGGCAGGGCACGAGTTCGGGCGGTCAGCGCGAGTTCGTGCCGGTGCTCGCGCGCGCGGCCGTCGCGACGGGCGTGGCCGGGCTCTTCATGGAAACCCATCCGCGCCCGGCCGAGGCGAAGTCGGACGGTCCCAACGCGGTGCCGCTCCACCGCATGGCGGACCTGCTCGAAACGCTGCTCACGCTCGACGAGGCCGTGAAGCGCAAGCCGTTCCTCGAGCACGATTTCAACTGATGCGCGTCTCGCGTGGGCGCACGTCGTGTGCGGCGCCCACCGCGAACCGCATCCGGCGGCGATACGAGGTTCATGCCGGAGCGATTCGAACGCCGTCGTCGCCGTAAGAATTCAACGTCATTTCCTGAGGAAACCATGAGTGCAATCGTAGACATCATCGGTCGTGAGATTCTGGATTCGCGAGGCAACCCCACCGTCGAATGCGACGTGTTGCTCGAGTCGGGCACGATGGGCCGCGCGGCGGTGCCGTCGGGCGCATCCACCGGCTCGCGCGAGGCGATCGAACTGCGCGACGGCGAAACCGGCCGCTACGGCGGCAAGGGCGTGCTGAAGGCGGTCGAGCACATCAACACCGAGATTTCCGAAGCGATCATGGGCCTCGACGCGTCGGAACAGGCGTTCCTCGACAAGACGCTGCTGGAGCTCGACGGTACGGACAACAAGTCGCGTCTGGGCGCCAACGCGCTGCTCGCGGTGTCCATGGCCGTGGCGAAGGCCGCCGCCGAAGAAGCCGGCTTGCCGCTGTACCGCTATTTCGGCGGCTCGGGCGCGATGCAACTGCCGGTTCCGATGATGAACATCGTCAACGGCGGCGCGCACGCGAACAACAGCCTCGACATCCAGGAATTCATGATCGTGCCGGTGAGCCAGCCGACCTTCCGCGAAGCGTTGCGTTGCGGCGCGGAAGTGTTCCACGCGCTCAAGAAGATTCTCTCGGACCGCGGCATGAGCACGGCCGTGGGCGACGAAGGCGGCTTCGCGCCGAACTTCGGCAGCAACGACGAATGCCTCTCCACGATTCTCCAGGCCATCGAAAAGGCCGGCTACCGTGCCGGTGAAGACGTGCTGCTCGCGCTCGACTGCGCGGCGAGCGAGTTCTATCACGACGGCAAGTACCAGCTCGCGGGCGAAGGCCTGCAACTGTCGTCGGCCGAGTTCACCGACTACCTCGCCACGTTGGCCGACAAATTCCCGATCGTCTCGATCGAAGACGGCATGCACGAAGGCGACTGGGACGGCTGGAAGCTGCTGACGGAGCGCCTCGGCAAGAAGATCCAGCTGGTGGGCGACGACCTGTTCGTCACGAACACGCGCATCCTGAAGGAAGGCATCGAGAAGGGCATCGCGAACTCGATCCTCATCAAGATCAACCAGATCGGCACGCTGACCGAAACGTTCGCCGCCATCGAGATGGCCAAGCGCGCGGGCTACACGGCTGTGATTTCGCACCGCTCGGGCGAAACCGAAGATTCGACCATTGCCGACATCGCCGTGGGCCTGAACGCCGGCCAGATCAAGACCGGTTCGCTCTCGCGCAGCGACCGCATCTCGAAGTACAACCAGTTGCTGCGCATCGAGGAAGACCTCGGCGATATCGCGAGCTACCCGGGCAAGTCGACGTTCTACAATCTGCGTTGATGAACGTCAGCGTCGTTTCTGGCTTTTGATCCTCCCCGTCGCCCTGCGTATAGCGCAGGGCGACTTGTATTGTCCGGCTCCTTTCATGCGGCTTGTCACTGTCGTTCTGATCATTCTGCTGGTGTTGATCCAGTACCCGCTCTGGTGGGGGCATGGCGGCTGGCTGCGTGTCCATGAACTGCAGCAGCAACTTGCCGAACAGCAGAAGAAAAACGCGGACGAAAAGCTGCGCAACGAGCGCATTGCCGGCGAGGTGCAGGATCTGCGGAGCGGGACGGCCGCCGTGGAGGAACGGGCCCGCTACGAGATGGGCATGGTGAAGGACAGCGAAGTATTCGTACAGTTTGTCTCGCCGAATGCGCCGCTGCCTGCATCAAACAACGTGGCGCCGAATACCTCGACGCGTGGGGAAGTTTCGGCCGCGCCCGTGCGGGTAGTGCCGAACCCCGAGTCCCGCGCGAAGCCGGATAAGAAACACGCGCGCGCCGCAAAGGACGCGCACGGCAAGAACGTCAAGCCGAAAGGTGCCGGCTGAATACCGGCGGCGGTGCCGCCGCCGGCATCGTCACCAGGTCACCAGCCCCATCCCCAGCCGGGATAGCCGTATCCGATTCCCGTCCCCCAGCCGTGCCCCCAACCGCCGCTGTAATAGCTGCCGTAGACCGTCATGGGCGCCGGCGCCGAGTAATAGCGCGACCACGTTTCGGCAGCCTGTTCGGCGGCGATGGCGCGGTTCTGGTCGGCGAGCACCTGCTTGTCGATGGCGTCGTAACGTTGCCGTTCTTCCGGTGTGAGGGCTTGGGCGCCTGTCGGCACGCCGGACTGGTCGGCGGGCAAGCGACTATAGATCGGCGATGGCCCCGGCGGGTCCATCATGCAGCCGCTCAAGGCGACGACTGCAGCGAGCGCCGACACGGCGAAGAGTGTGCGCCGCGCGAGCGAGGCACGGGTGTGAACGTTCATGACGACCTCCATCGGTCGGACGCCTGAACAAGATCACCCCGCGAGGCGCCGCCGTTTAACACTTTCTGTCGCTTCCGCTGTGTGCTCGTGGTCTCCCGATGGAGCGAGCGGAAGCGGCGCGCTTTTGTGCCGGTTCAGTGCAGCAGTTTCAGTGCCGCTGTCCGGTTGCGGGCGCGACTCCTTCTGAGAGGCCGCTCGCGACGAAAAGTTGCGCGACGTCCACCGGGTCGAATTCATACCGCTGGTTACAGAAGTCGCAATGAATTTCGACGTGCCCGCGTTCCTCGATCACGCTATCCACTTCGGGACGGCCTAGCATCTTCAGCATGGCGCCCACTTTTTCGCGCGAGCACGAGCACTCGAAGCGCGCCGGCGCCGGATCGAAATGGCGCACGTTCTCTTGCCAGAAGAGCCGGCGGAACACTGTCTGCGGTTCTTCCTTCAGCAGTTCGTCCTGCGAGAGCGTATTGCCGAGCGTACACACGCGTTCCCACGTATCGGCGTCGAGTTCGCCGGGGTGCGGCACGATCCCGCCGTCGCCAGGCAGTTTCTGCAGCAGCATGCCCACCGCGCGTTCGGTGTTCGCGGCGAGCCACAGACGCGTGTCCAGTTGCTCGGAGTGATGCATGTAGTGCTCGAGCACGGCCGCGATGGACTGCAACGGACCGTCTTCGCCGTTGAGCGGCACGATGCCCTGATACGGCTGCTGTCCCGGCACCTTGTTGTGCGGATCCAGCGTGATCACGCAACGGCCGTTGCCGCCGATGTTCACGAGATCGACGAGGCTTGCCTCCTCGCCGATCGCGTTCGCCGAGGCGTCGCCGTAGCGCGCCGTGGCGCGCATCGACAGTTCCGAATTGCACTGCACGACCAGCATCTTGACGGGGCCGTCGCCGAAAATCTGCATGATCAGCGTGCCGTCGAACTTGAGGTTCGCGCACAGCAGCGCGCACGCGGCCATCATTTCGCCGAGCACGGTCTGCACAGGCGCGGGGTAGGAACGGCGCGTCAGCACTTCCTGCCACGTATTGCGCAGCGAGACGATCTCGCCGCGCACCGGGGCCGTACTGAACATGAATTTCTGCAACTGATCGCTCACAATATTTCCTTCACTGAATTGCCCGGCGTCGCGCTGCTACGCGTCACGCCGCTGTCTTGCCTCGTTCCGTGCCGGTTCCTTGCGGTACGACGCGCGGGATGCGGCGTTAGCCGATCCGCACGAGATTCGCCTTGAACCAGGCGCGGCGTTCTGCATAGTTTTCTGCGTTGCGGCGCAGCTTCGCGACGTCCTCCTCCGTCAGCTCGCGCACGACCTTGGCGGGAGCGCCGAGGATGAGCGAGTTGTCGGGGAACACCTTGCCTTCCGTCACCACGGCTCCGGCGCCAACCAGACAGTTGCGGCCGATCACCGCGCCATTCAAGACCACCGCCTGAATACCGATCAGCGCGCCTTCCTTGATCGTGCAGCCGTGCAGCATGGCCTGGTGGCCGACCGTCACGCCGGCTTCGATCGACAGCGGATAGCCGGGATCGGTATGCAGCACGGCGCCTTCCTGAACGTTGCTGCCGCGGCCGATCGTGATCGGCTCGTTGTCGCCGCGGATGGCCGCGCCGAACCAGACGCTCGAATTTTCGTCCAGCGTGACCTTGCCGATGACGGTCGCCGTGTCCGCGACGAACACGCTTTCGTGGATGGTCGGGGCGGCGTCGCCAAGCTTGTAGATTGCCACGGTGAACTGTCTCCTTCAGATGGGATGGGTGTGTCACTGCCCGCACGCGCGGGGCGCCGCATAGTCAATCCCGTATTGTAAATGGATGCGTGAAGAGCCCGTCTGGCACAATGCCGCCGTGCGCCGCTGCGCCTGCCTTCAGTCTCGTTGCCGTATGAATTCCTCCCGTTCCGACTCGTCTTTCCCGGCTGCCGCTGCGGCCAGCCGTAGCCCGGAAGCCGCTTCGTCGGCTGTCTCCGGCTCCGGCCCTCACGCCAATGAGCAGCGTGATCCCGCTCGCTCGACCGCCGCACCAGCTTGCGGCTCCGCTGTGCTTCAGGTCCCGTGCGCTCGCGCCATTGCGCTCAGCGTGCTGGCCGAGCGCGATCCGGTGACGAAGGCCCGCGCAGCGAGCGCGCTATACGAAAGCGTGCTTGCCGGTGTGACCGAAATCGACCCGGCTCGAACGTTCGAGGAACCGGTCGCGCTGCCGGGCCGGCCCGCGCGGCCCGAACTGGTCGAGCCGCGACGGCTGCAGCGACGCAGCATGCGCACCGTAGCGGGACGGGCGGCGCTGCTGCACGCGCTCGCGCATATCGAGTTCAACGCCATCAATCTCGCGCTCGATGCCGTCTGGCGCTTCGCCGGCATGCCCGAGCCCTTTTATCGCGACTGGCTGAAGGTGGCCGCTGAAGAGGCGCACCATTTCTCGCTGCTCGCCGCGCGGCTGGCCGACTTCGGTACCGCCTACGGCGACTTTCCGGCTCACGATGGCCTGTGGGAAATGTGCGAGCGCACGCGCGACGACGTGCTGGCCCGCATGGCGCTCGTGCCGCGCACGCTGGAGGCTCGCGGCCTCGACGCCTCGCCGCCGATTCGCGCGCGGCTTGTGCAGGCCGGCGACGACGCCTCGGCCGCCATCCTCGACGTGATCCTGCATGACGAAGTGGGGCACGTGCTGATCGGCAACCATTGGTTCAGGCATGTGTGCGCGGGGCGCGGTCTCGATCCGCACGGGACGTGGCTCGCGCTCGCGGAACGCTACAAGGCGCCGCGCCTGCGCGGTCCGTTCAATTTCGAGGCGCGGCGCGAGGCCGGATTCGACGAGACGGAACTGGCGGCACTGACCAAACTTTCCTCTGGCGAAGACCCAGTTGCTGGGGATGCCTAAAGAACGCCGGCTGGTAACCCGCGCCGCAGCACATCGAGTCCACTCAAGCACGGCGCCCGGCGCCTGCTCCTGGCTGCCACTATAATCGAACGATCATTCTTTTTTGCGGCAGGCGCACATGAATACTCCCCAGTCCGATTTCGTCACCGTCCGCGGCGTTCGCTTGCACACCTTGCGCTGGGGCCGCCCGGACGCGCCGACGCTCTTCATGTTGCACGGCTGGATGGACGTCGCCGCGTCGTTCCAGTTCGTCGTCGATGCGCTGGGCGGCGACTGGCAGGTCATCGCGCCGGACGCCCGCGGGTTCGGTCTGTCGGACTGGCCCGTGGCGGAGCGCGGCGGCGGTACTTACTGGTTCCAGGAGTATCTCGCCGACCTTGATGCGTTGCTCGACCGCTACGCGCCCCAAGGGCAGGTGAACCTCGTCGGGCACAGCATGGGCGCGAACGTGGTGTGCCTGTACGCGGGCGTACGACCGGAACGCGTGCGGCGCGTGGTGGATCTGGAAGGCTTCGGGCTTGCGCCGGCCCACGCCGCGCAGTCGCCCGGACGGCTGCGCGCCTGGCTCGACGACCTGCGCGAGCCGCCCGCGCTGCGCCGCTACGCGTCTCTCGACGATGTTGCGGCACGCCTCATCAAGACCAATCCGCGACTCGATCCGGCGCGTGCGCGTTTCCTCGCGCGCCATTGGTCGAAGCCGGACGGCGAGGGTGGCTACATGCTGCTCGCCGATCCCGCGCACAAACTGCGCGGGCCGCTGCTGTACCGGCTCGACGAGGTCATGGCGGTGTGGTCGAAGGTCGCCGCGAAGGTGCTTCATGTGGAGGCCGCCGCTTCGCCCACGCTCGCGCAACTGGCAGGCGACATTCCGCTCGACGAATTCAAGGCGCGCTTTCGCGCGTTTGCCGACTGGCGCGAAAAGATCATCGACGACGCCGGTCATATGGTTCATCACGACCAGCCCGAACAGGTGGCCGCGCTGATCGAAGCGTTCTGCGCGTGAACCCGGCAACACGAGTTTGTGCGCATAAGGATTGCTTCCAGATCGAGGCGGCGGGCTGCGCGGCGCAGCCCGCCTTGCCCGAACCGCGCGTACTGCATTGCAGTAGAATGATTGCTTAACTTTTTCCACTGCCAATGAACGCTGATCTGCACTGCCATTCGACCGTTTCAGACGGCCAGCTCGCGCCCGCCGTCGTGGCGCAGCGCGCGCACGAGGGCGGTGTCACGCTGTGGTCGCTCACCGATCACGACGAGGTGGGCGGTCAGACGCAGGCGCGCGAAGCCGCCGCCGCGCTCGGCATGCGGTATCTGTGCGGTGTGGAGATTTCAGTCACCTGGGCGTCGCGCACGGTGCACGTCGTGGGGCTCAACATCGATCCGGAGAACGAGGAACTGGTGGCGGGACTCGCGCGCACCCGGAACGGACGCGCGGCGCGAGCCGAGGCCATTGCAGAGCGGCTCGCCGAACTCGGCATCCCGGAGGCCTACACGGGCGCACTCGAATACGTCTCGAATCCCGATCTGATTTCGCGTACCCATTTCGCGCGTTTCATGGTCGAGAAAGGCTACGCCGCTTCGACGCAGGACGCCTTTACCCGCTTTCTCGGCGACGGCAAACCCGGCTACGTACCGCATCGGTGGGCCAGACTGCAGGACGCCGTTCAGTGGATCAAGGGCGCGGGCGGCGAGGCCGTCATCGCCCACCCGGGCCGCTACGCCTATTCGCCGCTGGAGTTCGGCGCGCTCTTCGGCGAGTTCATCGACCTGGGCGGCAAGGCGATCGAAGTGGTAACCGGCAGCCATACGCCCGACCAGTACGCCGAGTACGCCACGGTGGCGCGTCGTTATGGTTTCGAAGCGTCGCGCGGCTCGGACTTCCACGCGCCGGGACCGGACAGCGTCGAGCTCGGCAGCTTGCCGCCGTTGCCCGACTATCTGACGCCGGTCTGGGACCGCTGGCTGTGATGGCGCGCCGCGAACGGCCCGCCCGTTCGTCCGTCTTTCTTGCCTGTCTTCATCCGGCTCTCGCTCATCCGTCCGGCCGGCGTCGGCCGACACGGTCGATGAGCGTCCCGCAGCGGATTTCCTGAACTCCGACTCATGTCCCAATACTTCCGGCTTCACCCCGACAACCCGCAACCGCGGCTCGTCAAGCAGGCGGTGCAGATCATCAACGACGGCGGCCTCGTCGCGCTGCCCACGGATTCGAGCTACGCGCTCGCCTGCCATCTCGACGACAAGCAGGCGGTGGAGCGGCTACGGCGCATTCGCGGGCTCGACGAACGCCAACTGCTTTCGCTGCTCGTGCGCGATCTCTCGGAACTCGCGAACTTCGCCATGGTGGACAACCGCCAGTACAGGCTGATCAAGTCGGTCACGCCGGGGCCGTATGTGTTCGTGCTGCAGGCGACGAAGGAAGTGCCGCGGCGGCTCTCGCATCCGTCGCGCAAGACCATCGGCCTGCGCGTTCCCGATCACGCCATCACGCTCGCGATCCTCGAAGAGCTTGGTCAGCCGCTCATCGGCTCCACGCTGATCGTGCCGCCCGATACCGTGCCGCTCAACGACCCCGAGGAAATCCGCGTGCGGCTCGAAAAACAGATCGACCTTGTGATAGACGGCGGCGCGTGTCCGTGCGAACCGTCGACGGTGATCGATCTGACGGGCGAAACGCCAGTGCTCGTGCGCGCCGGCCGCGGCAGTCTCGCGCCGTTCGGGCTCGAAGAAACGGCATGAGCGCGCTGCCCGGATACAATAGCCCGCTATGGATTCTTCCTTGATACAGACCATCGTCGTCTACGCGCTGCCCGTCATCTTCGCCATCACGCTGCATGAGGCGGCACACGGCTACGTCGCGCGCCTCCTGGGCGACAACACCGCTTACATGATGGGCCGCGTGTCGTTCAACCCGATGCGGCACATCGATCCGCTCGGCACCATCGCGATTCCGCTCGTCTTGTATTTCCTCACCAGCGGCGCGTTCATGTTCGGCTATGCCAAGCCGGTGCCCGTCACGTTCCGTAATCTGCGCGATCCGCGCTGGGGTAGCCTGTGGGTCGCGCTCGCGGGACCCGCGTGCAACTTCGTCCAGGCGCTCATCTGGGGCGTGTTCGGCGTTGTGCTTGCGGTGCTCGCCGTTGACGAGCCGTTCTTCACGCGCATGGCCGCGGCCGGCGTGGGCGTCAATCTCGTGCTCGGCGTGCTGAACCTGTTTCCGCTGCCGCCGCTCGACGGCGGGCGCGTCCTCGCCGCACTGCTGCCCGCGCGCCAGTCGATTGCGCTTTCCCGCCTCGAGCCTTACGGCTTTTTTATCGTGATGGCGCTCGTGGTTACCGGCGTGCTGACGAGGTTCTGGCTCCAGCCGCTCGTCTCGCTCGGCTACGACGCGATCACCGCGATTCTGACTCCCCTTGTCTCGCTCTTTTCATAACACCATGTTCCCAGACCGTATCTTCTCCGGCATGCGACCCACGGGGTCGCTGCACCTCGGCCACTACCACGGCGTGCTGAAAAACTGGGTTCGGCTGCAGTCCGAGTACCCATGCTTCTTCTGCGTGGTCGACTGGCACGCGCTCACTACGCACTACGAAACGCCGGAGGTGATCGAGGGGAACGTCTGGGAAGTGCTGATCGACTGGCTCGCCTCGGGCATCGATCCGGCCCAGGCCACGCTCTTCATCCAGAGCCGGGTGCCCGAACACGCCGAACTCGCGCTGCTGCTCGGCATGAGCACGCCGCTCGGCTGGCTCGAACGCGTGCCGACGTACAAGGAGCAGATGGAAAAGCTCAAGGACAAGGACCTCTCGACCTACGGCTTTCTCGGCTACCCGGTGCTGATGGCGGCAGACATTCTGCTGTACCGCGCGTCGCTCGTGCCGGTGGGCGAGGACCAGGTGCCGCACGTCGAGATGACGCGCGAGATCGCGCGGCGCTTCAACTACATGTACGGCCGCGAGCCGGGCTTCGAGGAAAAGGCACTGGAGGCGGCGAAGAAGCTCGGCGGCAAGCGCGCCAAGCTCTATCACGAGCTGCGCAACGCATACCAGCAGGAAGGCGACGACGAGGCACTCGAACAGGCGCGCGCGATGCTGCAGGAGTCGCAAAGTCTTTCGATGAACGACCGTGAGCGGCTGTTCGGCTATCTGGAAGGCGCACGCAAGATCATCCTGCCCGAGCCGCAGGCGCTCCTCACCGAAGCGTCGCGCATGCCGGGGCTGGACGGCCAGAAGATGTCGAAGTCGTACGGCAACACCATCGGCTTGCGCGAAGACGCCGAGACCATCACGAAGAAAGTGCGCACCATGCCGACCGACCCGGCGCGCGTGCGCCGCACCGACCCAGGCGATCCGGACAAGTGCCCCGTCTGGCAACTGCATCAGGTCTACACGGACGAGACCACGCACGAATGGGTGCAGAAGGGCTGCCGTTCGGCGGGCATCGGGTGCCTGGAGTGCAAGCAGCCGGTGATCGAAGGCATTCTGCGGGAGCAGCAGCCGATGCTCGAGCGTGCGCAGAAGTACATGGACGACCCGTCGCTGCTGCGAGCAATCGTCGCCGACGGCTGCGACAAGGCCCGCAAGTTCGCCACCGAGACGATGCGCGACGTCCGCGAGGCCATGGGTCTCGCGTACAGCTGATCGATGGGCTCGACGTCGTGTGGGATGAACCCCGGCGCGTCCGCTGAGGGCGCCGTGGTCGCGATACCCGAGCCGTCGCGCTGGGTGCGCCGCTGGGCGCATCTCGTGACCCCCGGCGGCACGGTGCTCGACGTCGCCTGCGGCAGCGGACGGCACGCGCGCTGGTTCGCGTCGCGCGGGTACCCTGTCGTGGCCATCGACCGTGATCCGGCCGCACTCGCCGCCATGCGGCACGAAGCCGGCATCGTGACCGTGCAGGCGGACATCGAAGGCGGTCCCTGGCCGCTCGACGACGGCCGCAAGTTCGCCGCCGTGGTCGTCACGAACTATCTGCACCGACCGCTCTTCGGCCGATTGCTGGATGCGCTCGCGCCGGGCGGCGTGCTGATCTACGAAACCTTCGCGCAGAGCAACGAGACGGTGGGCAAGCCGTCGAATCCCGCGTTTCTGCTCGCGCCGGGCGAACTGCTCGACGTGGTGCGACCGCAGCTACGCGTGGTCGCTTTTCAGGACGGTTTTCTCGCCACACCCAAGGAGGCGTTCGTGCAGCGCGTCTGCGCAGTTCTGGTGCCGGAACGGCACGCGGACTCCGCGGAATCCTTACCTCCCGCTCGTTACGATCTGGCTGGCTAATCCGTTACAATCCCGGTTTATCCGATTAATTTGACTGGCGTTTCATGGCTAACGGCACTCAGGACGGCATCATTTTCCGCGGCAGCATCCCCGCGATCGTCACCCCCATGCACGAAGACGGCAGCCTCGATCTGCCGGCGTTCCGCAAACTGATCGACTGGCACGTGGACGAGGGCACGGATGCGCTGGTGGTAGTGGGGACAAGCGGCGAGTCCGCCACGCTGTCGGTCGAAGAACACATCCTGATGGTCAAGACCGCGGTGGAGCACACGGCGGGCCGCATTCCCGTGATCGCGGGCTCGGGCGGCAATTCGACCGCCGAGGCCATCGAGTTGACCGAGCGGGCCAAGGCCGTGGGGGCCGACGCTACGCTGCAGGTGGTGCCGTACTACAACAAGCCCACGCAGGAGGGCATCTATCGCCATTTTCGCAAGATCGCCGAGACGGTCGACCTGCCGGTCATCCTGTACAACGTGCCGGGGCGTACGGTGGCCGATATGTCCAACGAGACGATCCTGCGTCTTGCCGACGTGCCGGGCATCGTCGGCGTGAAGGACGCGACGGGCAATATCGACCGCGCGGCGCATCTCATCAAGGCGGCGCCGGCCGGCTTCTCGATTTTCAGCGGCGACGACCCCACCGCGATCGCGCTCATGCTGCTGGGTGGCCACGGCAACATTTCCGTCACGGCCAACGTGGCGCCGCGCGCCATGAGCGACCTGTGCAAGGCCGCGCTCAACTGCGACGTCAAGACGGCACGCGCCATCCACCTGAAGTTGCTTTCGCTGCACAAGAACCTGTTCATCGAATCGAATCCGATTCCGGTGAAGTGGGCACTCCAGGCGCTGGGGCGCATCGAAGGCGGCATCCGGCTGCCGCTGACGCCGCTCGACGCCCGCTATCACGAGATCGTGCGCGCTGCGCTGCGTGAGGCGGGACTGTCCGGCGTGTCCGGCGCATTGGCCTGAGGCAGGCCGCGCGAAGCCCAGGTTGCGTGGTATTCCTCACCCGGCATTCCCCTAAACGACGTCGACACCGCTCTCGTTCCGTATCGAGCAAGGCACCGCGTTCCAGCATCACGAAGGACCCCATGAAACGTTCCGCATTTTCTTTGAACGCAGCCCGCATGGCGGCGCTGGCGCTCGCCCTTGGTTCGCTCGCCGGTTGCGAGTCGCTGAACGACTGGTTCGCGTCCGATCGCGTCAACTACAAAGACACACCGAGCGCACCCGCGCTCAACGTACCGAAGGACCTGTCGGCCGCACAGCAGGATCAACGTTACATCGCGCCGCCTGCGAGCCTTGCGCTCGGCGGCGCGCCGCAACGTGCCGTGACCGCGGCGGGCAACGCCACCGAAGGCACGCCGAATGCGCAAGACCCGCTCGGCATGCACGTGGAGCGCGACGGCGATCGCCGCTGGCTGGTGGTGGACGGGCGCACGCCCGAACAGCTGTGGCCGCAGCTCCAGGCGTTCTGGCAGGAGAACGGTTTTACGCTGACCACCGACGCGCCGGCCACCGGCATCATGTCGACAGACTGGGCTGAAAACCGCGCGAACATTCCCGACGACTGGTTCCGCCGCACGATTGGCCGCGTGATCGACTTCGCGTATTCGTCTGGTACGCGCGACCGTTTCCGCACGCTCGTATCGCGCGGACCGAACGGCACGACCGACATCTCCATCACGCACAGCGCGATGGAGGAAGTACTGACGGGGCAGGACAAGACCTCGTCGCGATGGGTGGAGCGCCCGCGGGATCCGGCGCTGGAAGCCTCGTTCCTCTCGAAGCTGATGCAGAAGTTCGGCTTGACCGACGCGCAGTCGAAGCAACTGCTGACGGACGCCCGCACGAACACGGCGCCGGCGCAGATCGACAAGAGCGCGGGCGCCGCGACGCTCGATCTGGCCGAGTCGTTCGACCGCGCCTGGCTGCGCGTCGGCCTGGCGCTCGACCGCACTAACTTCACCGTGGACAACCGCGATCGCGCGAAGGGCATTTACTACGTGCGCTACGCGGATTCGATGGAAGAACTCAAGGGCGACGGCCTTCTCGGCAAGCTGTTCTACAGCGGCTCGAAGTCGAGGAAGCCCGGCCAGGAGTTCATGGTCAACGTGCGGGCCAAAGGCGACGCACTGACGCAAGTGGCCGTGTTGGATGCCAACGGCCAGGTCGATACGTCGTCGGAAGCGCAGCGCATCGTGTCGCTGCTCCACGCGCAGCTCAACTAAGCCCGCCGTGCGCTTCGCCAGTCTTGGCAGCGGCAGCGAGGGCAATGCACTGATCGTCGAGGCGTCGAGCGGCGCGACCGCGACCCGCGTGCTGCTCGATTGCGGTTTTTCCGCGCGCGAGATGGAGCGCCGCCTCGCGCGGGCCGGCTTCGAGGCCGGCCAGCTTGACGCCATCCTCACCACTCACGAACACAGTGACCACATCGGCAGTGCACTGACGCTCGCCCGCAAGTGGTCGATTCCGCTCTACATGAGTTGGGGGACGGCACGCGCAGTAGGTGCCGACGAGGCCGATGTCGAACTCAACGTGTTATGGGGCGACGAGGCGGTGGCGATCGGCGACGTGCACGTGTTGGCTTACACCGTTCCCCACGACGCTCGCGAGCCGTTGCAGTTCGTGTTCTCGGACGGCGCCAGCCGGCTTGGCGTGCTGACCGACGTCGGCACGTCGACGCCACACATCGGCACCGTATTAAGCGGCTGCGACGCGCTCGTGCTGGAGTGCAATCACGATTTGCAGATGCTGGCCGCGAGTCGCTATCCGCCTTCGCTGAAGGCTCGTATCGGCGGTGCCCATGGGCATTTGAACAACGAGGCGGCAGCGGGCATCCTCGCCTCGCTCGACCGTTCCAGGCTTCGCTACCTCGTCGCCGCGCATCTGAGCCAGGAGAACAATACGGCGGAGCTGGCCCGCGCCGCGATGGCGACGGTGCTGGGCAATGCCGCAACCGAAATTGCCATCGCCACGCAAGCCGAGGGGTTTGGCTGGCTGACCCTGTGAGCGTCGCCCGCGCGATCCTGGTCGGTTGAACCGCAAAACGAAAGGCCCATGACCTACCCGGTCATGGGCCTTTTCATTGCCGCTGAAGTTTCTTAATTGCGGTTGCCGCCGAAGATGCCTAGCAGCGCCAGCAGGTTCGTGAAGACGTTATAGAGATCCAGGTAGATCGCGAGCGTGGCGGTGATGTAATTCGTTTCGCCGCCATTCACGACACGCTGAACGTCGAACAGCATGTACGCGGAGAAGATCACGATAGCCAGCACGGACACCGTCAGCATGAGCGCAGGCAGATGCAGGAACATGTTCGCGATGCCTGCGAGCAGGATCACGATGACGCCCATGAAGAGCCACTTGCCGAGCCCCGAAAAGTCGCGCTTGCTGACCGTGGCGATGGTCGCCATGGCCGTAAAGATCACACCGGTGCCACCAAACGCGAGCATGATCAGCGACGGCCCGTTGGAAAAGCCCAGGATGAAGGCGAGCAGCCGCGACAGCATCAGGCCCATGAAGAAAGTGAAGCCTAGCAGCACGAACACGCCGGCGGCGCTGTTCTTGGTGCGCTCGATGGCGAACATGAAACCGAAGGCGATCGCGAAGAAGGCGAGCAGGCTCATGGCGGGGCTCGTGGCCGCGAACAGCGAGAAGCCGGTCGCCACGCCCACCCACGCGCCCAGCACGGTGGGCACCATCGACAGCGCAAGGAGCCAGTAGGTGTTGCGCAGTACGCGGTTGCGGGTCTCGGCCGCTACAACCGTACCGCTGCGGCCGAAGTTGTAGGGATAGTCGTTCATGGTTTCTCCTTGCGTCAGACGCAAATGTTGCGCGGTGGTCCCGGTGAAAGGGTGGCAGCGGGTTTTGTGCGCCGCACGCCACGTCACATTCCTAAGATAAGCGCGGCGCCCCGGAGTTTCAACGCATTGCCCGGATGCTGCGCTTCTCTTCGGATTAAATCCGTTGGATCCTTTCTGCGGTGTAAGGGTTCAATCGCAATCATACATTGGAACATGCTACAATTGCAGATTCGTTTGGATTTGTAACCTCTTAATTTTCTGGAGTTTTTATGGCGATCGAACGCACCCTGTCGATTATCAAGCCGGACGCAGTGGCCAAGAACGTGATCGGCCAGATCTACAGCCGCTTTGAAAATGCCGGCCTGAAGATCGTCGCTGCCCGTATGGTCCAACTGTCGCGCGCCGACGCTGAGAAATTCTACGCCGTGCACGCCGGCCGCCCCTTCTTCAAGGACCTCGTCGACTTCATGGTGTCCGGTCCCGTGATGGTGCAGGCGCTGGAAGGCGAAAACGCTATCGCGAAGAACCGCGAGCTGATGGGTGCCACGGACCCGAAGAAGGCCGAGAAGGGCACGATCCGTGCGGACTTTGCCGACAGCATCGACGCCAATGCCGTCCACGGTTCCGATGCCGCCGAAACGGCGAGCGTGGAAATCGCGTTTTTCTTCCCGGAAGTCAACGTCTACTCGCGCTAAGCTTGTAAACGTTCACCGGCAGCAATACGGTCGCGAGCGGCGTGGTCTTCGGGCGGCACGGCAAGGGTGCCGCCGGAATTCCGCCTCGCACTGAAATGGCAGGATTCGACATGACGAGCAGTTCAACCGTCAACCTTCTCGATCTCGACGCCCAGGGCCTCGTCGCATACTGCGAGCGCCTCGGCGAGAAGCCGTTTCGCGCCAAACAGCTTCAACGCTGGATTCACCAGTACAACGCTGCCGACTTCGACGGCATGACGGACCTCGCCAAATCGTTGCGCGAGAAGCTGAAAGGCCGCGCCGTCATCAGCATGCCGCACATTCTGTCGGACCATGTTTCGGCCGATGGTACGAGAAAGTGGCTGATCGATGTCGGTAGCGGCAATGCCGTGGAAACCGTGTATATCCCGGAAGAGACGCGCGGCACGCTGTGCGTGTCGTCGCAGGCGGGGTGTGCGGTGAACTGCCGGTTCTGTTCCACCGGCAAGCAGGGCTTTTCCCGTAATCTCACAACGGGCGAGATCATTGGCCAGTTGCGCATGGCCGAGTTCGCGCTGCGCGCCTCGCGAGGCGCCGAAGCAGGCGGCCGGGCCGTGGGGGGCCAAGGCAAGGGTGAACGCGTCGTCACCAACGTCGTCATGATGGGCATGGGTGAACCCTTGCTCAATTACGACGCAGTCGTGCCGGCCATGCGGCTGATGCTCGACGACAACGCCTACGGGCTGTCGCGCCGCCGCGTCACGCTGTCGACCTCGGGTGTGGTGCCCATGATGGACCGACTCGGCGCCGATCTGCCGGTCGCGCTCGCAGTGTCGCTCCACGCACCGAACGACCCCCTGCGTGACGAACTCGTGCCGCTCAACCGAAAGTACCCGTTGCGCGAGTTGATGGCTGCATGCGAGCGCTACCTGAAAGTTGCGCCGCGCGATTTCATTACGTTCGAATACTGCATGCTCGAAGGCGTCAACGACACGGAAGCCCATGCGCGCGAATTGCTGGCCGTGACGCGCGACGTACCGTGCAAGTTCAACCTGATTCCGTTCAATCCGTTCCCCGAATCCGGGCTGATCCGCTCGAAGCCGGAACAGATCAAGCGATTCGCTCAGGTGCTGATGGATGCGGGCGTCGTGACCACCGTGCGCAAGACGCGCGGCGACGATATCGACGCCGCCTGCGGCCAGCTCGCGGGCGCGGTGAAGGACCGTACGCGGCTTGCGGAGCGCACCGGCCGCGGTGCAGGGAAGGTGATCGAGGTGCGGGCGGTTTGACGGCAGAGGTAAAAGGCGCGGCGACGAATGGCGTCGCGGTTGCTGGTGTAGTCGGCCCGCGGGGAACGGGCCGGAAAGTAGGTGGAAAGCGAGCGGCGCGTCGTACACGACACGTCGCGATACGTTGCAGTTGCGATCGGATGCGGCACACCGGCCGCGCATTTTGTTATAAACGGTCTGCACATCCGGTACCGCCGGATGGCATAAACAAGAATCGACGCAAGGATTTGGGATGAGCGAGCCGCAGCAGCCATACGGGTCAGACAGGAACATGGCGCGTCCGCTACCAGGCGCGACGCCGGAGCCCGCTCCCGCGCAGGCTGCGGCGCAGCCGGTACCTGATTCTCTCGCAGCCCTCGGAGCCAGACTCGCGCAACTGCGCGAATCGAAGGGTTGGACCATCGACGACGTGTCGTCCCGGCTCAAGGTCTCCGCCGCCAAGCTGCGTGCGCTGGAGGCCGGCGACATCAGCCAGTTGCCCGACACGACTTTCGCGCTCGGCGTCGTGCGCAGCTACGCGAAGATGCTGGGCGCCGATCCGGCACCGTTCACCCAGGCACTGCGGCGCGAAAAGGGTGTGCCCCAGCCCGATCTCAGCATGCCTGCGTCGGCGGGCGCCGACCTGCCGCGTGGGCGCGTGTCGCTGTCCCTCGGCGGCAACCAGTCGCGCCACCGTTCGTGGCTTTGGGGCATCGCGGCCTTGGTCGTCGCGGTGATTGCGCTTGCGATGTGGCACAACAACGGCGGCGAGTCGTCCGCCTGGCTGGCACGGTTGAAGGCGAGCGCCAACGGCGCGACGGCAGCGGGCCCGCAGGCCGCGTCCGCTACAGTCGCGCAAGGCGAGACGGCCGGCGCGCAGCAGGCGTCCGGCGCGGAGGCGGCAGCGGCGGCGTCGAACGATCAGGCGGCCGCAGCCGGCAGCGACGCGCAGGTCGAGCAGGCCCCGGCTGGCGCATCTGCGGCCCAGCCTGCGGTCGCCTCTCCGGGCGCCGCCGCGAGCGCGGCGGCAAACGCCGCGGTAGCACAGACGGCAAGCGCTCCCGCCGTCGCCCCGGCATCAGGCGCGTCCGCGGCGGCGTCCTCGGTAGCCGGGCAGTCCACCGTCGCCGTGCGCGTGACGCAGGACAGCTGGTTCAGCGTCCGGCAGAAAGACGGCAAGGAAGTGTTTTCCGGTATCGTTCGCGCTGGCGAGTCGCGCGAGATCGCCGGCGAGCCGCCGCTGAAGGTGACCATCGGCAACAAGGCCGGTCTTGAGTCGATCACGCTCGACGGGCAGCCGGTCGATCCGGCCAAATATGCAGCGGCGCGGGGCAATGTGGCACGCTTCGTCCTGCCCTGATCCTGTCAAGGCATGCGCCGCGGTCGCTCGTACCGCGACGCCTTTTCAATTCGCGCGTCCCGTCTGTTGCGGGGCGCGTGCGGCGTAAATGGGTCTTTTGATGCAATCCGAACCGCAAGTCCAATCCTGCAGCCAGATTTCGTCGTCGGAACCGATCGTGGGCGGCCACGCGGCGCGCCGTAAATCGCAAGCCGTGCACGTGCGCTGGGGCGGCCAGCTCGTGACGATCGGCGGCGATGCGCCGGTGCGCGTGCAGTCGATGACGAATACCGACACCGCCGATGCCATCGGCACTGCCATCCAGATCAAGGAACTCGCCCAAGCAGGTTCCGAACTCGTGCGCATCACGGTCAACACGCCGGAAGCGGCGGCGGCCGTGCCGGCCATCCGGGAGCAGCTCGACCGCATGGGCGTGACCGTGCCGCTCGTCGGCGACTTCCATTACAACGGCCATCTGCTGCTGCGCGATTACCCCGGCTGTGCCGAAGCGCTGTCGAAGTACCGCATCAACCCGGGCAACGTGGGGCAGGGCGCCAAGCGCGACACCCAGTTCGCCCAGATGATCGAAGCGGCCATCAAGTATGACAAGCCGGTGCGCATCGGCGTGAACTGGGGCAGTCTCGACCAGGATCTGCTCGCGCGGATGATGGACGAGAACGGCGCGCGGGCCGAGCCGTGGGACGCGCAGAGCGTGATGTACGAGGCGCTGATCCGCTCTGCGATCGGGTCGGCCGAACGCGCGGTGGAACTCGGCCTCGGCCGCGACCGCATCGTGCTGTCGTGCAAGGTGAGCGGCGTGCAGGATCTGATCGCCGTATACCAGCAACTCGCGCGCCGCTGCGATTTCGCGCTGCACCTCGGGCTCACCGAGGCGGGCATGGGTTCGAAGGGCATCGTCGCCTCCACGGCTGCGCTCTCGGTGCTGTTGCAGCAGGGCATCGGCGACACGATCCGTATTTCGCTCACGCCGGAGCCGGGCGCGTCGCGCACGGGCGAAGTGGTGGTCGGTCAGGAGATCCTGCAGACGATGGGCCTGCGCTCGTTTACGCCGATGGTGATCGCATGCCCGGGCTGCGGTCGTACCACCAGCACGCTGTTCCAGGAACTGGCCTCGCAGATCCAGACGTACCTGCGCACGCAGATGCCGGTCTGGCGCGACAAGTACCCCGGCGTCGAAGAGATGCACGTGGCCGTGATGGGTTGCATCGTGAACGGGCCGGGCGAATCGAAGCACGCGAACATCGGCATCAGCCTGCCGGGTTCGGGCGAGAACCCGGCCGCGCCGGTGTTCATCGACGGCGAGAAGGTCAAGACGCTGCGCGGCGAGAACATCGCGCAGGAGTTCCAGCAGATCGTGAGCGATTACGTCGAGCGCACTTACGGTGCCGCCGCGCTCAACTGAATAACCGTCGACGCAGACAGATGACTGAACAGAAAAGAAAGCTCGAAAAGCTGGCTGGTGTGAAAGGCATGAACGACGTCCTGCCGCAGGACGCCGGTTTGTGGGAGTTTTTTGAATCGACCGTGAAGTCGATGCTCCGTTCGTACGGATACCAGAACATCCGCACGCCGATCGTCGAGCATACGCAGCTCTTCACGCGTGGTATCGGCGAAGTGACCGACATCGTCGAAAAAGAGATGTACAGCTTCACCGACGCGCTCAACGGCGAGAACCTCACGCTGCGCCCCGAAAACACAGCCGCGGTCGTACGTTCGGCGATCGAGCACAACCTGCTGTACGACGGTCCGAAGCGGCTGTGGTACATCGGGCCGATGTTCCGCCACGAACGTCCGCAGCGTGGCCGCTACCGGCAGTTTCATCAGGTCGGTATCGAAGCGCTGGGCTTCGCCGGTCCCGATGCCGACGCCGAAATCATCCTCATGTGCCAGCGGCTGTGGGATGACCTGGGCCTCACGGGCATTCGCCTGGAACTCAACTCGCTGGGCCTCGCGCATGAGCGTGCCGCGCATCGCGTCGAACTGATCGCTTACCTCGAACAACACAAGGACGCGCTCGACGAAGACGCGAAGCGGCGCCTCTATACGAATCCGCTGCGCGTGCTGGACACGAAGAATCCGGCGCTGCAGGAAATCGCGCAGAACGCGCCGAAGCTGATCGACTTTCTCGGCGAGGAATCGCGCGCGCACTTCGACGGACTGCAGCGCATCCTCAAGGCGAACAACATTCCGTTCACGATCAATCCGCGGCTCGTGCGTGGACTCGATTATTACAACCTCACGGTGTTCGAGTGGATCACGGACAAGCTGGGCGCCCAGGGCACGGTTGCCGCGGGTGGCCGCTACGATCCGCTGATCGAGCAACTGGGCGGCAAGCCCACCGGCGCGTGCGGGTGGGCGATGGGCGTCGAGCGCATTCTCGAGCTCCTCAAAGAAGAGGAGCTCGTGCCTGAAGACGAAGGCTGCGACGTCTACGTCGTACATCAGGGCGAAGCGGCGCGCGAGCAGGCGTTCGTCATCGCGGAGCGTCTGCGTGATACGGGTCTCGACGTCATCCTTCATTGCAGCGCCGACGGCCAGTCCGCGAGCTTCAAGTCGCAGATGAAACGGGCGGATGCGAGCGGTGCCGCGTTCGCTGTGATCCTCGGCGAAGACGAGATCGCGAACGGTACGGCCGGCGTCAAAGCGCTGCGTGCCGGGGCTCAGCAAGACGGTAAGGGTGAGCAGCAAACGGTGCCGGTCGAAGACTTGACCGAATTTCTAATCGGTGCCATGGTTGCAACCGCCGAAGACGGCGAGGACTGATCGCGGGATGGCGCGACAACAAAAGCACGTACGCAATAAAGAGGAAATCGCTTCGCGATGAGTTATCACGACGAACAGGAATCGATCGAAAGCCTGAAGGCATGGTGGGCGCAATGGGGTAATGCGACCACGTGGGTGGTGCTGGTGGTGCTTCTCGCCGCTGCGGCCTGGAACGGCTGGAATTTCTGGCAGCGTCGTCAGGCGGCTCAAGCAGCCGTGCTGTACGACCAGGTGCAGCAGGCGGTGCAGTCGGGCGACAAGGCGACGGTCAGCCGCGTTGCGTCCGACATGGAAGACCGGTACGGCAGCACCGCCTATGCGCAGATGACGGCGCTCGAAGCCGCCAAGGCGCTTTACACGGCAGGTGACACCGCGGGCGCGAAGGCGCAACTGCAGTGGACTGCCGACCATGCGAAGGACGACGAATTCCGCCAGATCGCGAAGCTGCGCCTTGCGTCGCTGCTGCTCGACGAGAAAGCCTACGATCAAGGCCTCGCGCTGCTCGCAACACCCGAATCCGACGCATTCAAGGGCGTGGTGGCCGATGGTCGGGGCGACCTGCTCGCTGCCGCCGGCAAGCGCGATGAAGCGCGGGCGGCGTACAAGCTCGCGCTGGACTCTCTGCCGCAGAGCGATACGTCGTCGCGTCAGCTGATCCAGTTCAAGCTGGATGCGCTTGGCGGCTGAGTCCGCCACACGAGAGCGGCGGTCAGAACCGCTTCATTTGATTAATTTCCATACATGTTTCGTCCACCGATGAATCTGCTGAAACGATACGCTGTGCCCGTTGCCTGCGCGATGACTGTCCTCACGATGGCGGCCTGCTCATCGACGAAAGACGAGCGCCGCGTGCCCACGCCGCTCACGGAATTCAAGCCCGTGCTCGAGGTGCAACAGGCGTGGAAGGCAAGCGTCGGCAAGGGCGGACGTTACCTCTTCTCGCCGGTTGCGGTGGGCGACGCGGTCTACGCCGCGGGCACGAATGGCTCGGTTGCCAAGTTCGACGCCAAGACCGGCAAGGAAGTGTGGCGCACCAAGCTGGATAGCGACCTGTCGGCCGGCGTAGGCAGTGACGGCACGCTGACGGCCGTGGGCGCGCTGAAAGGTCAAGTCTATGTGCTCGGGGCGGACGGCAAGCTGCTCTGGAAGGCGACCGCGCCGGGCGAAATCATTTCGCCGCCGCTCGTGGGCAACGGCTTCGTGGTCGTGCGTACCGTCGACGGTCAGATCACCGCGTTCAACGCCGAAACGGGCGAGCAGAAGTGGGTGTATCGCAATCGCGCCGTGCCGCTCAACCTGCGCGTGTCGGCCGGCATGACGTTCGCGGGTAACGCCGCAGTACTGGCGGGCTTCCCGGGCGGCACGTTCGCGGCCATCAACCTGCAGACGGGCGACGCCTTCTGGGAAACGCCGGTTTCGTATCCGAAGGGCGTGACGGAAGTCGAACGAATCAACGACGTGACGGGCGCGCCGACGCTCGTGGGCGCAGCGACGTGTGCCGTGACGTTCCAGGGTCAGCTGGGCTGCTTCGATGCGAACTCCGGCCGCCCGATCTGGGAAAAGCCGTTCTCCAGCACGAGCGGTATCGCGCAGGACGACCGCGTGGTGGTGGGCGGCGACGACTGGTCGGTGGTGGACGCGTTCGACGCGTCGAGCGGCGCGCTGCTGTGGCGTAGCGACAAGCTCAAGAACCGCGATGTCAGCGTGCCGTACCTGCTCGGCCATGCGGCTGTGGTGGGCGACTACCAGGGGTATGTGCACTTCCTGTCGCGCGACGACGGCAGTCTGATCGCGCGCGTGAAGACCGACGGCAGCCCCATCACGGCGGCGCCGGTTCTCGCCGGCGACACGCTCGTCGTGCAGACGCACGACGGCGACCTGTACGGGTTCCGTCCGCGCTGATTCCTGGGTCCTATGCCTTGCGGCCGCCCGCAAGACACGTCTCTCCTCGTTGAGCCGCAGGCCGGTGAGGGCTGGCTTGGAAAGAGGGGCGAACAGTATCGAAAGGACGGTCGCGCGTCGCCCCTTGGCGCCCCGACGTAAGCGGCGGCTTGCCGAAATGCGAACATGCGGGCCGGTATCATGCCGGCCCGACCTGTTTTTCGTACCGCGCTATCGGCGCCGTGCGGGCAATGCCCGATCGCGCCCGGATCGTGATAATTTGCATCAAGCGCAGCCGCGCGGCTGCGCAGCGTGACCTTGCCGTGCCGGCTCGGCGGCCGGTGCAGCGCTTCACCGTGAACGACATCAGATGAAACCCGTAATCGCCCTCGTTGGGCGCCCCAATGTGGGGAAATCCACCCTGTTCAACCGGCTTACGCGTTCGCGCGACGCGCTCGTCGCGGACCTGCCGGGTCTCACGCGCGACCGCCACTACGGCGAGGGGCGGGCGGGCGATCGACCCTATCTCGTCGTGGACACGGGCGGCTTCGAGCCGGTCGCGAAGGACGGCATCCTCCACGAGATGGCCCGGCAAACGCGCCAGGCGGTGGAAGAGGCCGACGTCGTCGTGTTCATCGTGGACGGCCGCAACGGTCTCGCGCCCCAGGACAAGAACATCGCGGACTATCTGCGCAAGACCGGGCGGCCGATCTTCCTCGTCATCAACAAGGCCGAGGGCATGAAGTACAGCGCGGTAGCCGCTGACTTCTACGAACTGGGTCTCGGCGACCCGCGCGCCATCTCCGCGGCGCATGGCGACGGCGTCACGGAAATGATCAATGAGGCGCTCGCCGTCGCGTACGCCGGGTACCCCGAAGAGACCGAAGAGGAGAAGGAAGCGCACGGCGTGAAGATCGCGATCGTCGGGCGTCCGAATGTGGGCAAGTCCACGCTCGTCAACACGCTGATCGGCGAAGACCGCGTGATTGCGTTCGACATGCCGGGCACCACGCGCGATTCGATTTATGTCGACTTCGAGCGGCAGGGCAAGCAGTACACGCTCATCGATACCGCTGGCCTGCGCCGTCGCGGCAAGGTGTTCGAGGCCATCGAAAAGTTTTCGGTGGTGAAGACACTGCAGTCCATCGCCGACGCCAACGTCGTGATCCTGCTGCTCGACGCGCGCCAGGACATCTCCGACCAGGACGCGCACATCGCGGGCTTCGTCGTGGAGCAGGGCCGTGCGCTCGTGGTGGGCGTGAACAAGTGGGATGGGCTCGACGAGCATGTGCGAGAGCGTACGAAGCACACCTTGCAGCGCAAGCTAAAATTTCTCGAGTTCGCGAAATTTCACTTCATTTCGGCTACCGAGAATTTCGGCATCGGCGCATTAATGCGTTCGGTGGATGCAGCCTATGCCGCCGCGATGTCGAAGCTGCCCACGCCGAAACTCACGCGCGCGCTCATCGACGCCGTGGAGTTCCAGCAGCCGCGCCGACGCGGCCCGGTGCGTCCGAAGCTGCGCTACGCGCACCAGGGGGGGCAGAACCCGCCCATCATCGTAATTCACGGCAATGCGCTGGACGCGGTCACCGACACGTACAAGCGTTACCTCGAAAATCGCTTCCGGGAAACTTTCGCGCTTACCGGGACTCCATTGCGCATAGAGTTCCGCTCGTCCAGGAACCCGTACGCCGACAAAGGCTGAGACCCATGTGTGGCACGGGTTTGGCCGGATGGCCAGGACTCGCGCCGAAACGAAAATCGGCTATAGTGTAGCGATTGGCGGCGAATTTCTTTTTCTTCGCCGACAATCTGGACAACCTGCAAAAAAATACGGAGTTTGCTATGAGCAACAAAGGGCAATTGTTACAAGACCCGTTTTTGAACGCACTGCGTAAAGAGCATGTGCCGGTTTCGATCTATCTCGTCAACGGCATCAAGCTTCAAGGGAACATCGAATCGTTCGACCAGTACGTTGTGTTGCTCCGGAACACGGTGACCCAGATGGTGTACAAGCATGCCATCTCGACGGTCGTGCCTGCACGCCCCGTGAATTTCCACCCGGATACCGAATCCACCTGATCCCCGTCACGGCCGGCGCAACGTCGCCAGTCGGCGACACGAACCGGCCGTTTCCATTTTGACATCCTCCAATTTGATCAACGCAGCGCTCGTCGGCATCGACTTCGGCAAGATCGATTTCGAAGCCAGCCTCGAAGAACTCAGTCTGCTCGCGCAAAGCGCGGGCGCCCATCCCGCCGTCACACTCACCGGTCGCCGCTCCAGCCCTGATGCCGCCATGTTCGTCGGCAGCGGAAAGGCGGAAGAACTGCGTCTCGCGTGCGAGGCGAACGACGTCGAAATCGTCATCTTCAACCACGCACTCGCGCCCGCGCAGCAGCGCAATCTGGAGCGAACGCTTAACCGGCGTGTCGTGGACCGCACGAGCCTCATTCTCGATATCTTTGCGCAGCGCGCCCGCAGCCACGAAGGCAAGTTGCAGGTCGAACTCGCGCAATTGCAGTATCTGTCTACGCGGCTCATCCGCGCGTGGACCCACCTCGAACGCCAGAAGGGCGGTATCGGTCTGCGCGGTCCTGGTGAAACGCAGCTCGAAACGGACCGCCGCCTCATCGGCGAGCGCATCAAGATGTTGCAGTCGCGTCTTGCGAAGCTGCGCCGCCAGCACGGTACGCAGCGTCGGCAGCGCGAGCGCAACCGCACCATGTCGGTATCGCTCGTGGGCTACACGAACGCGGGCAAGTCGACATTGTTCAATGCGCTGACGAAGGCGCAGGCCTACGCGGCAAACCAGCTCTTCGCTACGCTCGATACCACGTCGCGCCGTGTCTATCTGGGCGACGGGGTGGGACAGGTGGTGGTTTCCGACACGGTGGGGTTCATCCGCGAACTGCCTCACCAGCTCGTGGCGGCGTTTCGCGCCACGCTCGAAGAAACGGTTCACGCCGACTTGCTGCTTCACGTCGTCGATGCGTCGAGCGCCGTGCGGCTCGACCAGATCGAGCAGGTGAACGGCGTGTTGCACGACATCGGTGCGGACTCCATCCGCCAGGTGCTCGTGTTCAACAAGATCGACGCCGTGCCGGAGCTGGCGGCCCGCGGCAGCGCGGTCGAGCGCGATGAGTATGGTAATATTTCGCGCGTCTTTTTGAGCGCGCGCACGGGCCAGGGGCTCGATGCACTGCGCGCCGCCATCGCCGAAATCGCTACTGCCGAATATCTTTCGGACGAGGTGCGTGACGTACACGATGTACGTGGCGTACACGACGTGCGTAACGGGCCAGATGAGGGGCCGCAAGACGGGTGGCCGGCGACACCGTACGATTCCCGCAAGGTCCCGGAACACGGGCACTGACCCGCTCCCCTCCGCATGAACATGCAACGACCCGCTGTCTACACTGGCGAACGAACACAGGTGAACGATTACAAGAAGCGGATTGGCTGGCTGCGATCACATGGCATCTTTTCGCTGAACGACCCCCGGTGGGGACGCGGCGAGGGCAATGGCGGCGGTCAGCGTTCGGACGAATCGCGCCGTCCGCAAAACGGCAAGAATGGCGGTGACGGCCCTCCCGATCTCGACGAAATGTGGCGCGATTTCAACCGGCGTCTGTCGGGGCTTTTCGGGCGCAAGGGACCGGGGCTCGGCGAGCGTCGGCCCGACAACGGTCGCGGCGCGCGCATCGGCGTAGGCATCGTCATCGGCGTGTTGCTGGCGGTGTACCTCGGCAGCGGCGTGTTCGTCGTCCAGGAAGGGCAGGCCGCGGTGGTGCTCCAGTTCGGCCAGTATCGCTACACGGCCCAGCAGGGTGTGCACTGGCGCCTTCCGTATCCGTTCGAAGCGCACGAGATCGTCAACGTGGGGCAGATCCGTTCGGTCGAGATCGGCCGTAGCAACGTGGTGCGTCAAGCCAACGTCAAGGACGCGTCCATGCTCACCCACGACGGCGATATCCTGGACGTGCGCTTCGTCGTGCAGTATCAGATTCGCCAACCCACCGAATATCTCTTCCAGAGCGCCGATCCCGATCTGAGCGTGACGCAGGCGGCGCAGGCCGCCGTGCGCGAAATCGTCGGTGCACGCAGTACCAGTGACGTGCTCTATCAGGACCGCGAAGCGATCCGCCAGCAGTTGACCGATGCCATCCAGCGTTCGCTGGATGCGTACAAGACCGGTCTCGCGGTGGTGGGCGTGACGATCCAGGGCGTTCAGCCGCCTGAGCAGGTGCAGTCGGCATTCGATGACGCCGCGAAGGCCCGTCAGGACCGCGAGCGCGCGAAGCGCGACGCGAAGGCCTACGCGGACCAGTTGCTGCCACGCGCCCAGGCCGACGCCGCACGTATGATCGACGATGCCAAGGCCTACAGCGACCGCGTGGTCGCCGAAGCGCAAGGCGACGCCGACCGCTTCACGCAGGTGTACGAGCAGTACGCGAAAGCGCCTGCGGTGATTCGCGAACGTCTGTATCTGGACACCATGCAGCACATCTACTCGAATACGACGAAGGTGTTTGTCGACAGCAAGTCGGGCAACAACGTGATCTATTTGCCGCTCGACAAGATCGTCGACGAAACGCGTCGCCGGGCGGCTGAAGCCGCGTCGGCGTCGTCCGCTGCTGCGGCGATGCAGGCCGTTCCAGCGCCTGCTGCGCCCGCCGCATCGGCTGCTTCGGCCGCCTCCGCGCCGGCACCGGCGAGCGCCGCCAATCCGGCGGCCGCGTCGGACGACGCGCTGCGCTCGCGCGACGCGTTCCGCAGTCGCGGTCGCGAAGACGACCTGCAGTAAGGAGCGCCCACATGAACCGAATCATTGCGCTCGTCATCGCTATCGTCGTCGTGTTGCTCGTGGCGTCGTCCACGGTGTTCGTGGTCGATCCGCGCCATGTGGTCGTGGTCTCGGGCCGCAGCGGCGGTGCGCCGGCCGTTGTCGGCGCGGGGCTGCACGTCAAGCTGCCGCCTCCGTTGCAGACGGCGACGTGGATCGATACCCGCGTGCGCAGCTTCGACGCGCCCGACGCCGACAAGTACACGACGTCGGACAAGACGGATCTCCTCGTGAACCCCGTCATCAAATATCGCGTGAACGAACCGCTGAAGCTGTTCGCCGCGACGAAGGGCGACACGCAGACGCTCACGGACCGCCTCGCTTCGCTGTCGCGCGACGTGCTTGGCGACGCGTTCTCGAAATACACGTTGACCGACGCGCTCGCGAAGCAGCAGGACATCGCGGCCGCCGCGCGCGACGAATTGCAGAAGGCGGCCGCGCCGCTGGGCGTCGATGTGCTCGACGTCACGCTGACGCGCGTCGACTTTCCCGCCGCGATGGCCGATACCGTCTACAAGCGCATGATCGCGGCGCGCGAGCAGCAGGCGAGCGACGAACGCGCGCAGGGCGCATCGGAGGCCGAACAGATCAAGGCCGACGCCGAACGTCAGCAGCAGGCGGTCGTGGCCAACGCGTATCGCGAGGCGCAGTCGATCAAGGGCGAGGGTGACGGCAAGGCCGCGGCGATCGCCGCGCAGGCATTCAGCCGCGACCCGCAGTTCTATCAGTTCTATCAGAGCATGCAGGCCTACCGTGCGAGCTTCAAGCCGAACGACGTCGTGGTCGTCGATTCGTCGAGCGAGTTCTTCCGCTTCATGCGCGGACCTGGTGGTACCGGCTCTTCGGATACACCCGCGCCCTCGCGCAAACACTAACAACCGCCGCGCATTGCACGCGGCGCCTTGCCCCCATGGACATAGCCGGCTCGTTATTGCTCGCGATCGCCCTCATGCTGATCATCGAGGGCATGTTTCCGTTCGTGTTCCCGTCGGCATGGCGCGACACGTTTCGTAGAATAGCGGAGCGTCCGGTGCATCACATTCGCATCGGCGGCCTGATCGTGATGGGGCTGGGGCTCGTGTTGCTGCTGATCGCCACGTAGGCGGTGCGGCAGGCGGAGCGAACGCCCAAGGCGCGTCCAACGCATGCGATATGCGCTGCGATGCCGCCGGGGTGCCGGAGTGCGGCAGTTGCATCGCGCTCACGTTTCAGCGGTGCGCAAGCGCCGTTTTCAATGTCGTAGGACTCAACCGATGTCGACCTGGTTACTTCCCGAGAATATCGCCGACGTGCTGCCTGCCGAGGCGCGCAAGATCGAAGAGTTGCGGCGCCGTTTGCTGGACCGCTTCCGCTCGTACGGCTACGAGATGGTCATGCCGCCGCTGCTCGAATATATCGAGTCGCTTCTCACGGGCGGCGGCAGCGATCTGAATCTGCGCACGTTCAAGCTTGTCGACCAGCTATCGGGCCGCACGCTGGGCCTGCGAGCCGACATGACGCCGCAGGTGGCGCGCATCGACGCTCATTTGCTCAACCGCCAGGGTGTGACGCGGCTGTGCTACGCGGGCAACGTGCTGCATACGCGCCCGCGCGGGCTGCATGCCACACGCGAGCAGATCCAGATCGGTGCGGAAATCTACGGTCATGGCGGACTCGAAGCCGACGTCGAGATCCAGCAGTTGATGCTGGATGCCCTGCGTCTGGCGGGTCTTGCGAAAGTGCGGCTCGACCTCTGCCACGCCGGCGTGCTGGCCGCGTTGATGGACGGTCAGCCGGCCGTGGCGATACTGGGCGAGACTTTGTATGAAGCGCTTGCGGGCAAAGACGTGCCGCGACTTGTGGAACTCACAGCGTCACTCGAACCTGTGACGCGCGACGCGCTGCGTGCGCTGCCCATGCTGTACGGCGACGCATCGGTGCTCGCCGAAGCCCGCGCGCGGTTGCCGCAGCGACCCGAGATCGGGCGTGCGCTCGACGACCTCGAATACCTCGCGGGTCAGGTCGAAGGCGCCGAAGTCATGATCGACCTCGCCGATCTGCGCGGCTACGCGTATCACAGCGGCGTGATGTTCTCCGCGTATGTCGACGGTGTGCCGAATGCGGTGGCGCGCGGTGGTCGCTACGATCAGATCGGCCAGGCCTACGGGCGTGCCCGCGCCGCAACGGGCTTTTCGCTCGATCTGCGCGAAGTGGCGCGCGTGTCGCCCGTGGAAGCGCGCAGCAGTGCGATTCTTGCGCCGTGGCAGCACGGCGATGCGCTGCGGGCCAGCGTGGCCGCGCTGCGCGATGCGGGCGAAGTCGTGATCCAGGCGCTCCCCGGACACGAGCACGATCTCGACGAGTTCGCTTGCGACCGCGTGTTGGTCGAGCGCAACGGCGCATGGGTCGTTGAAGCACGACCCTGAAGCACGACTCCGGGCGTTGTCTTCGCGGCCGGTGAATGCAGCCGGTCGACGCGGCGCGGGATGCGTTCCATGCGCATCGAAGCAGGCTCTCCGTTAGACGAGCCGACCGCGCCATATCGTTGAGCGCAAAAGGAAAATTCGGGAAAAAACTCGGAACCCTGCGCGAACCCAGGTAAAATACGTTTTTAACCAGCTTACGAAACACCATGTCTGCCAGCGCAGTGAATGTGAATCCCGGGCGCAACGTCGTTGTCGTAGGGACCCAGTGGGGAGATGAGGGCAAAGGCAAGATCGTCGACTGGCTGACGGACCACGCTCAGGGCGTCGTGCGTTTCCAGGGCGGCCACAACGCAGGCCACACGCTCATCATCGGCGGCAAGAAAACCATTCTGCGTCTGATCCCGTCGGGCATCATGCGTCCCGGCGTGGCGTGCTATATCGGCAATGGTGTCGTGCTTTCGCCCGAGGCGCTCTTCAAGGAAATCGACGAGCTGGAAAGCGCTGGCGTCGACGTCATGAAGCGCCTCTTCATCTCCGAAGCGGCCACGCTGATTCTCCCGTATCACATCGCAATCGATCAGGCACGCGAAGCGCGCCGCGGCGCCGGCAAGATCGGCACCACGGGCCGCGGCATCGGGCCTGCGTACGAAGACAAGGTGGGCCGCCGCGGGCTGCGCGTGCAGGACCTGTTCGAGCCCAAGGCCTTCGCCGATCGCCTGCGCGAAAACCTCGACTTCCACAATTTCGTGTTGACCCAGTACCTGGGTGCGCCCGCCGTCGACTTCCAGCAGACGCTCGACACGATGCTCAGCTATGCCGACCGTCTCGCGCCCATGGTGACGGACGTGTCGCGCCGTCTCTACGACGAAAACCACGAAGGCCGCAATCTGCTGTTCGAAGGCGCGCAGGGCACGCTGCTCGATATCGATCACGGCACCTATCCGTTCGTCACCTCGAGCAACTGCGTGGCGGGTGCCGCCACTGCGGGTGCTGGCGTGGGGCCGCAAAAGCTGAACTACATCCTCGGCATCACGAAGGCGTATTGCACGCGCGTGGGTGCGGGCCCGTTCCCGAGCGAACTGTACGACGCCGACAATCCGGATCGCCAGGAACAGGTGGGCGTGACGCTTGCCAACGTGGGCAAGGAGTTCGGCTCGGTGACGGGGCGTCCGCGCCGCACGGGCTGGCTCGATGCCGCCGCGCTGCGCCGCTCGATCCAGATCAATGGCGTGTCCGGCCTGTGCATCACGAAGCTCGACGTGCTCGATGGGCTCGACGAGGTGAAGCTGTGCGTCGGCTACAAGGTGGACGGCAAGGACGCGGACATCCTGCCGCGCGGCGCAGCCGAAGTGGCGCGTTGCGAACCGTTGTACGAAACGTTCGTCGGCTGGAAGGAAAGCACGATCGGCATTACGCAGTGGAGCGAACTGCCGCCCAACGCGCAGGCCTATCTCCAGCGCGTGCAGGAAGTGGCGGGCGTGCCGATCGACATGGTGTCCACCGGTCCCGATCGCGACGAAACGATCCTGCTGCGCCATCCGTTCAAGGTTTGACTGGCGGGGTACGGACATGATTCAGATGACGGATCCGCGCAACGATGACCGGAACCTGTGGGTCAACTGGGACGAGTACCACCGCCTCATCGAACTGCTCGCGCTCGCCGTGCACGACTCGGGGTGGAAGTTCGACAAGATCCTGTGCCTCGCGCGAGGCGGTCTGCGCGTGGGTGATCAGCTGTCGCGCATCTACGATCTGCCGCTTGCCATCCTCGCCACGAGTTCGTATCGCGAAGCGGCGGGCACGGAGCAGGGCGACCTCGACATTGCCCAATACATCACCATGACGCGTGGTGAACTGTCGGGCAACGTTCTGCTGGTGGACGACCTCGTCGACTCCGGCGTGACGCTGGCACGCGTGCAACAGCATCTGAAGGACCGCTATCCGGCCGTCGAGACGGTGCGTTCCGCGGTGCTCTGGTACAAGGCGTGCTCGAAGGTGAAGCCGGACTATTACGTGCAGCACCTGCCCACGAATCCGTGGATTCATCAGCCGTTCGAAGAATGGGACACGGTCAGGCCGCACAACCTGGGCGCATGGATCAAGCGCGGCACGGGGAAGCAGCCGTAACGCTGCACGTGAGCGGCGCCCGTCATGCGGTCGAAAGTGCATGTGTCGCGAATCAGAACGGAGCCACTATCGGCTCCGTTTTTCATGCAAGCTACGCTTTCGCGCGAGGCTGAGCTGAAGGTGGCGCCACACGGCTGCGAACGACCGGTCGTTTCGGCGGCGAACTTCGGCGGCGGACGGTTCATCGGAAAGTTGGACCACCGCGAGCCGCCGTGCTGCCTGTAACAGTGCGGCGCCAGACTGTCCAGTATGACGACGTGGTGCTGCCACAACGAGCACGGGGCCAGATTTGGAGGCCCGGTTTAGAATAGCGCACGTTTTTCGCCCCCGACACGCAAACTGCTTATGAACGATAGCAACCACGCGGGCAAGCATTCGTTGCCGTCTCTCGCGCTCGCCGCCATCGGCGTCGTTTTCGGCGACATCGGCACCAGCCCGCTGTATGCGCTGAAAGAGGCGTTCAGTCCCTCCCACGGCATTCCGCTGAACGAAACGTCCATTCTTGGCGTTGCCTCGCTGCTGTTCTGGGCGATCATCATCGTGGTCAGCATCAAGTACGTGCTGTTCGTGATGCGCGCCGACAACAACGGCGAAGGTGGCGTACTCGCACTGATGGCGCTCTCGCTGCGGCCCTTCGGCACGAAGACCAAAGCCGCCGGCGTGCTGATGATGCTGGGCATCTTCGGGTCCTGCATGTTCTACGGCGATGCAGTGATCACGCCTGCCATTTCGGTGATCTCGGCCGTCGAGGGGCTGGAGGTCGCCGCGCCGAAGCTGGCGCATCTGGTGGTGCCGCTCACCATCGTCATTCTGATCGCGCTGTTCTGGATCCAGCGACATGGCACGGCAGTAGTCGGCCGTCTCTTCGGACCCATCATGCTGGTATGGTTCGCGACCATTGGCGCGCTCGGCGTCTGGCACGTCGCGCAGTCGCCTGGCATCATCGCCGCGCTCAATCCCTGGTATGCCGTCGCCTTCATGTCTGCGCACATGCTGCAGGCCTACGTGGTGCTCGGTTCTGTCGTGCTGGTGCTGACGGGCGCCGAAGCGCTTTACGCCGACATGGGTCACTTCGGCGCAAAGCCGATTCGTGTGGCGTGGTATGCGCTCGTCATGCCGTCGCTCGTGCTCAACTATTTCGGGCAAGCTGCGCTGCTCATGCACAACCCGAAGGCCATCGAGAATCCGTTCTTCCTGCTCGCGCCCGAATGGGCATTGCTGCCGCTCGTCGTGCTCTCGACGGTCGCCACGGTGATCGCATCGCAGGCCGTCATTTCGGGCGCGTATTCGTTGACGAGCCAGGCGATCCAGCTCGGCTACGTGCCGCGCATGAAGGTTCTCCATACGTCCGAACTCGCCATCGGGCAGATCTACGTGCCCGTCGTGAACTGGCTGCTGCTGGCCGTGATTCTATGCATCGTGATCGGCTTCAAGAGTTCGGATAACCTTGCTGCGGCATACGGCATCGCCGTGACCGCCACGATGGTGATCACCACGGTGCTCGCCTGCGTCGTCATGGTCAATGTGTGGAACTGGAACAAGGTGCTGGTCGCAGTCATCATCGCGGTCTTCATGACCGTGGACCTCGGCTTCTTCGGCGCCAATCTGCTGAAGGTCGAAGAGGGCGGCTGGCTGCCGCTCGGCGTCGGCGCGTTGCTGTTCTTCCTGCTGATGACCTGGTACAAGGGCCGCTTGATCGTCAAGGAACGCACGGCTGCGGACGGTATTCCGCTCATGCCGTTCCTGCAGGGCCTGCTCGCGCATCCGCCGCATCGCGTGTCGGGCACCGCGATCTATCTGACGGGCAGTGCCTCGCTCGTGCCGGTGAGCCTGCTGCACAACCTCAAGCACAACAAGGTGCTGCACGAGCGCACCATCTTCCTCACGTTTGTCACGCGCGACATTCCTTATGTGAAGGACGAAGAGCGCATGACGGTCAAGGACATCGGCGGCGGACTTTTTCTCGTGAAGGCGGACTATGGCTTCAACGAGACGCCTGACGTGAAGGCCGTGCTGCTCCATATGGGCCAGCAGCACAGTATGACCTTCGACATGATGGACACGTCGTTCTTCCTCGCGCGCGAAACCGTGGTGCCGACCCAGCTGCCCGGCATGTCGCTGTGGCGCGAACGCGTGTTCGCGTGGATGCATCAGAACGCGGCGAAGCCAACCGACTTCTTCGCCATTCCCGCGAATCGCGTGGTGGAGTTGGGTACGAAGATCGAGATCTGATCGGCGCAGGCGTCGTCCAAGAAGAACGGGGATCCCCCTTTTCGTTTTTGCCTACGCGCGTGTTTCTGCGATATCGACGTGATGCGGATGGCGTGGCTCGAGGGCACGCCGTCCGCAGCGTGTATGCCGGATGATCAGCCGCGTTGCTTCAGCTTGGCGAACGCGGCTGCCATGGCGCCTACGGCTTCGGACTCGCGCGAGCGCTGCTGCGGCCTTGCGCCGCCGCCATTGCGTCCCTGCATGGTGCGGTCGTCCCGGGCGCCGCTACGCTGTCCAGAGGTGCCGGCTGCGGCCACGTCGTCGTCCATCCGCATGGTGAGCGAGATGCGCTGGCGTTTTACATCGACCTCGAGCACCTTGACCTTGACGATCTGGCCGGCTTTGACTACCTCGTGCGGGTCTTTGATGAACTTCGTCGACATGGCCGAGACGTGCACGAGGCCGTCCTGATGCACGCCGATGTCGATGAACGCGCCGAACGCCGCAACGTTGGTGACCACGCCTTCCAGCACCATGCCCGGCGAAAGATCGGAGATCTTCTCGACGCCTTCGCGGAACGTCGCCGTCTTGAATTCCGGACGTGGATCGCGGCCGGGTTTTTCCAGCTCGCTGAGAATGTCGCGCACGGTGGGCAGGCCGAACCGGTCATCGACGAACTCGGTGGGCGAGAGGCCGGATAGCGCGTCGCGATTACCCAGCACTTCGCCGATGCCACGACGGATTTTCGCCAGAATCCGTTCGACGACGGGATACGCTTCCGGGTGCACCGAGGACCGGTCGAGCGGATTCTCGCCGCCATTGATGCGCAGGAAGCCTGCGGCCTGCTCGAAGGTCTTGTCGCCGAGGCGCGGCACCTTGCGCAGATGTTCGCGCGACGGGAACGGACCGTTCGAGTCGCGATAGTCGACGATGTTGCGCGCAAGCGTGGCATTGAGACCCGACACGCGCGCGAGGAGCGCGACCGACGCGGTGTTGGCGTCCACGCCCACCGCGTTCACACAGTCTTCGACGACAGCGTCGAGCGAGCGCGCCAGTTCGCGCTGGTTCACGTCGTGCTGGTACTGTCCCACGCCGATCGCTTTCGGCTCGATCTTGACGAGCTCAGCGAGCGGGTCTTGCAGGCGCCGCGCGATCGATACCGCGCCGCGCAGCGAAACGTCCAGATCGGGAAATTCCTTCGCGGCGAGTTCCGAAGCCGAATACACCGAAGCCCCCGCTTCCGAGACCACGATCTTCTGCAGCTTCAGTTCGGGATGGCGCGCGATCAGCTCGGCCGCGAGCCTGTCGGTTTCGCGCGAGGCCGTGCCGTTGCCGATGCTGATCAGCTCCGCCTGCGTCTCGCGCGCAAGGCGTGCGAGCTTCGCGAGGGAGCCGTCCCAATCGCGGCGCGGCTCGTGCGGGTAGATGGTGTCGGTGGCAAGCAGCTTGCCCGTGCGGTCCACTACGGCGACTTTCACGCCGGTGCGCAGCCCCGGGTCCAGGCCGATCACGGCACGCGGGCCCGCGGGCGCAGCAAGCAGCAGGTCCTTGAGGTTGCGTGCGAACACGCGAATCGCTTCCGCTTCGGCCTGCTCACGCAGGTTGGTGAGCAATTCGTTTTCGATGTGCGGCTGCACCTTCACACGCCAGCACCAGCGGGAGACGTCCGAGAGCCATTTGTCGGCGGGACGGCCCTGGTTCGCGATACCGAAGTGCCGCGCGATCATGGCCTCGCCGGGATGCGGCACCTGAGCGTCGAGTTCTTCGCCCAAGCCCAGCTTCACCAGCAGCACGCCGGCGTTGCGGCCGCGGAAGAGGGCGAGCGCGCGGTGCGACGGCACGGTCTTGATCGGTTCGTCGTAGTCGTAGTAGTCGCGGAACTTCTCGCCTTCTTCGCCTTCCTTGCCTTCGATCACGCTCGACGACACCACGCCCTGGTTGTAGAGGTAGTCGCGCAGCTTGCCGAGCAGATCGGCCGTTTCGCCGAACTGCTCCGAGAGGATGTCGCGCGCGCCGTCGAGTGCGGCCTTCACGTCGGCCACGCCTTTTTCGGCGTCGACGTACTTCGCCGCTTCGGTTTGCGGATCGAGTTGCGGGTCGGCGAGCAGCGCGTCGGCGAGCGGTTGCAGCCCAGCTTCGCGAGCGATCTGGGCGCGCGTGCGGCGTTTCGGCTTGTAGGGCAGGTAGAGGTCTTCGAGCAGCTGCTTGCTGTCGGCGCCCTCGATGGCGGCACGCAGTTCTTCCGTGAGCTTGCCCTGTTCGTCGATGCTCGCGATGATCGCCGTGCGGCGCTCTTCGAGCTCGCGCAGATAAAGGAGCCGCTCTTCGAGCGTACGCAGCTGCGTGTCGTCCAGGTTGCCCGTCACTTCCTTGCGGTAGCGGGCGATGAACGGAACGGTCGACCCCTCGTCGAGCAGTTGCACGGCGGCCGCCACCTGGCGTGGTTGAACCGACAGTTCGTTGGCGATGCGCTGTACGATCTTGAGTGCTACGGTGTCCGTCATAAGCTGTTCGATGCTCCTGCGAGGCCCGCGCTACGGCGCGGAAAGCCGCGCGCCGGCGGGCTGGGCGCCTTGCGCGGCGGATTGCTGAAGCGGGGCATTTTGCCATAAATGCCCGAGCGCTCAAGCGCACGGTGATAGAATTTCGCGCATGTTCCGTGGCCCTCTAATGACGTTGACAAACTTGCGTTTTTTCCCCGTTTTGCCCGTTATGGGCAGGGCTACCGCGGCACGGGATGTCGCGCTTGGCGCTGCACTTGTGGTGGTCGCATCGATCGTGGTTTGCCCGGCGTCATCGGTTGCTGCGCAGACGCCGCCGGTGGAGGCCACTACCGATGCACCTCATGGCACGAGTGCGCCAGCCGGCGCGTCCGCTGCCGTTTCCGGCGGTTCGGACACAGCACCCGCCGCGCAGAGCGATTTCGACGTGCGGCAAAAGGAACTCGACCGGCGTGGCGCGGATAACAACTATCGTTATGCCGTGGCGCAGCACAATTGCTACAGCACTTTCTTCGTCAATCACTGCCTGAACAAGGCACGCGACCAGATGCGCGCGGTCCAGGCCGACATCCGCAAGGAGCAACTGGCGCTCGACGACGAACAGCGAGCCGTGCGGGCGCAGCAGCGCGACCAGCAGGCGGCGCTCAAGCGCGCTCAGGACGAAGCCGACGCGCCGCAGCGGGCCGCAGACGAAGCTCGCAATCAAGAGACCTACGAAGAGAAGCAGCGCCAGCATGCGCTGGACGAAGCGCAGCGCGCCGCCGAAGCGCCGCAGCGCGCGGCCAACGCAGCGGCCTTCGAGCAGAAGCAGCAGCAACACGCAGTCGACCAGGCTCGTCGTGGTCCCGACGCCGCACAAAAGGCCGCAAATCAGGCCGCGTACGACAAGAAGCAGGCCGACTTCCAGCGGCAGCTCGACGAGGCGCGTCGCGAAGGCCAGCAGAAGGCGGTGGAGCGGCAGGAGAAGGCTCAGCGTTTCGAGCAGAAGCAGGAAGACGCTGCGAGGCATAAGGCTGACGTGGACGAGCGTCAGCGTCAGGCCGCGGAAAAAGCGCAGCAGAAGCAGCAGGATCAGTTGAAGCAACAGCAGGGTCAGCAGCAATCGCAGTAAGGCAGGAAGGGCGGCAGCAGCACCGGCACTGCCGCTTGTCAGTCGGACGGCAACCTCAGGCGAAACCGCGCACGCGGCGCGGCGTTCGCCGCATCGGTGAGGAGGCGAGCATGCGCGATCAACATCATGTCAAGGCCGAGGTCATTCGCGACCGCATTCTGCAACTGGAATCGGAGCACGGCGATCTGGACCGCTTGATCGAGAGGATGTCGGACGACCCCGGCTCCGACGACCTGGAGCTGCAGCGTCTCAAGAAGCGCAAGCTGAAGGTCAAGGACAACATCATCCTGTTGCAGTTGCAACTGGAACCCGATTCATTGAGGACATCCGACAGGCGCGTTTAATCGCGCCCTGGCAGGCGCCGGGGCCTACGCGCACACCGGACTTTGCAGGAAACCGCTTGCCTTGAATTCATCGCCTGTTTCTCTTTCCGGCGCGACGCCCGACGGCGATGCGCCGGCGTCCGCCTTGCGCGCCAACGCGGACGCGCCTGTGCTAAATGCGCGCCGCGTGTCGGAACTCGATGCCATCTTCGCGGCCGACGGCGTGCTCGCGCGCGAGATCGACGGCTATCGCCCGCGTGCCTCGCAGATCGAGATGGCGCACGCCGTGGCGGCCGCCATGGAGGCCTCGGGCCGTGCCATGCCCGAGCCAGCCATGTTCGAGGCGCAGAAGCGTCCGGCGCGGCGCCTGCAAGGTGCGGGCGCGCCCAGCTCGGGCAACAGCCAGGCTGACGCTGGCGGCGACGAGCAGGCGGGCATCGACGGCGGCGAAAACACGCTCATCGTGGAAGCGGGGACGGGCACCGGCAAGACATATGCCTACCTTGTGCCCGCCATGCTGTGGGGCGGCAAGGTCGTAGTGTCGACGGGCACCAAGCATCTTCAGGATCAGCTGTTCCAGCGCGACATTCCCACCGTGCGCGACGCGCTCGCTGTACCGGTGTCGGTCGCGATGCTCAAGGGTCGCGCGAACTATCTTTGCCACTACTACCTGCAGCGCACCGCAGACAACGGGCGCCTGCCGTCGCGTCAGGAAACGGCGTGGCTTCAGGAGATCGTGCGGTTCGCGAAAATCACGAAGTCGGGCGACAAGGCCGAACTGGCGAGCGTGCCGGAGACGGCTGCCGTCTGGTCGATGGTGACCTCGACGCGTGAGAACTGCCTCGGTCAGGAGTGTCCGCATTACAAGGACTGCTTCGTGATGCAGGCACGCCGCGAAGCGCAGCAGGCCGACATCGTGGTGGTCAATCATCACCTCTTCTTCGCCGACATCATGCTGCGCGACACGGGCATGGCGGAGTTGCTGCCCACGGCGAACACGATCATCTTCGACGAAGCGCACCAACTGCCCGAGACAGCGACGCTTTTCTTCGGCGAGACGCTTTCTACGACGCAACTGCTCGAACTGGCACGAGACTGTGTTGCTGAGGGGCTGAGTCATGCGCGCGACGCTGTCGAATGGGTGAAGCTCGGCGCGGCGCTCGAGCGCGCGGCGCGCGACGTGCGGCTCGCGTTCAAGGAAGATTCGGTGCGACTGTCGGTGACGCAACTGCCGGAGGACCATCCGCTGTTCCCGGCGCTGGTTGCGGTCGAAGCGGAACTCGCGGCGCTCGCCACCGCGTTGGCCGGTCAAGCCGAACGAGCGGAGTCACTGGGCGCCTGTTTGCGCCGTGCACGCGAACTGCAGGACACGCTCGCAGGATGGACGGTGCCCGAGCCCGCCGAGGCCTCTTCGAAGCCTCAGGATGCGGCGCAGAACGCATCGGGCACACATATCGCAGCGGACCCGAACGAGAAGGTGCGGTGGGTCGAGGTCTTTTCGCATACGGTTCAGTTGCACGAGACGCCGTTGTCGGTGGCGCCCATTTTCGCGAAGCAGCGCGCAGGTGTGCCGCGCGCGTGGATCTTCACGTCGGCGACACTGTCGGTGCGCGGCGATTTCACGCACTATGCCGCGCAGATGGGACTGAACGCGCGCCGCTCGATGACGCTGCCCAGTCCATTCGACTATCCGACGCAAGGCCTGTTATACGTGCCGCGCAATTTGCCGCAGCCGTCGTCGCCCGCGTTCACGGATGCGGTCTTCGATGCGGCGCTGCCCGCCATCGAAGCTTCCGGCGGCGGCGTGTTCATGCTCTGCACGACGCTGCGCGCCGTGGACCGGATAGCAGCAAAATTGCGCGACACCATTGATGCGCGTGGCTGGAATACACCGTTGCTCGTGCAGGGCGACGCGAGCCGGACGGAATTGCTGGAGCGGTTCCGCGCCTACGGCAATGCCATTCTCGTGGGCAGCCAGAGCTTTTGGGAGGGTGTCGACGTGCGTGGAGATGCGCTGTCGCTGGTGGTCATCGACAAACTGCCGTTCGCACCGCCCGACGATCCCGTTCTGGCGGCGCGCCTCGACGCGCTGACGAAGAAGGGGCTGAGCCCGTTTGCGGTCCATCAGCTTCCGCAGGCTGTCATCACGCTCAAGCAGGGGGCAGGGCGGCTCATTCGCGCCGAGACGGACCGCGGCGTGTTGATGATCTGCGACACACGACTCGTGGATAAGCCATACGGGCGCCGGATCTGGCAGAGCTTGCCGCCGTTCAGGCGCACACGCGAGATCGAGGTGGTTCGGGAGTTCTTTGGCGACGGAAAGCCGAGGAGCTGATCGTCCATATCAAAGACAGCGCGCAAAACAAAACGCCACGAAGCGAACTTCGTGGCGTTTTGTTTTTTGCCTGCCGGAAGCCGGGCTCGCGTATAGCGCGTCTGGCTTCTGGCAGACGTTCGCCCGAAGGCGAACTCGCGCAACAACGACTTACTGGCTTGCGCCCGACGCCGGAGCAGCAGCCGAAGCAGCAGCGCCTGCGTCCGAAGCACCCGTCGTAGCCGAAGCAGCGCCCGTGTCGCTCGCAGCAGCGGCGCTCGAAGCAGCACCCGTGTCGCTCGCGGCAGCAGCCGGTGCCGAAGCAGCCGACGTGTCGCTAGCGGCCGGGGCAGCTGCTTGATCGCTGCTCTTGTTGCAAGCAGCCAGTGCAACGGCTGCCAACAGGGATGCTACGAGGAGGGATTTCTTCATGATCACGTCCTTTTATGGTTAAAGGTAAGCAACAGCGCAAAATAATACCGGTAATGTGCTCCAACACCGACCCGGGCCGCTGGTGGAGACGCACTTCATGAGCGTGAATCTTCCCTACGGCTTGGGCGGAAATTATATGCACTTTCGTACCGACCGTCGACAAATGCGGGGTCAATACGTTGTCTTTCTCATACAGACGTTTCCGTAACGGTATAGCAGGTGGAAAGGCTTATGCAAGCCCGCCCAACTCTACCCAGCCCGCACAATACCACTCGTGCAGTAGTGCTGTCACCGACGAATCGTGCGAGAGTGTTACAAAGCGTTTCGCACTCAACGTGCGGCTATTCGCGAGGTCAATGAGCCAACTTTTGCCTGATGGAAGAGAGTTTTGCTCACCATTCAGGAAATATGAGTGATTGTCGTACAGCAGAACTGTCTTCCGGTGCAGCCGCACACCGGCGCGGGTAGCGCGGTTCACAAATGCGGCTTCATTTGCCGGGCGCGCGGGGGGCTCGAACACCACGTTTGACTTCGGTTCGCTTAGCCAGGCACCGAGAAATGCGGACACGTCGGATTGCTTCCAGCGAATGTTCGCAAGGATCGCGCCCACGCGTTCCACCAGCCCTGTCGGCAGTCGGGCCGGTTCACTCACGGGGGGCTGTTTCGGATCTCTGTAGAGCGTGTCGTCCCCGCGATGGGCGTTGCCGCGTTCCGCCAGGTAGTAGAGGAATTGTGACGTGAGTTCGCTTGCGGAGGGCGCTCGAAAGCCGATGGAGCAGGTCATGCACTCGCCGATGGCGATGCCGTCGTGCGCAATATGCGGCGGCAAATAAAGCATGTCGCCTGGCTCAAGTACCCATTCCTCTTCGGGCTCGAAATGCGCCAGTATTTTCAAGGGCAGATCGTCACGCAACGACAGGTCTCGTTGTGCCCCGATGCGCCAATGCCGCTTGCCGTGCACCTGCAGCAAAAACACGTCGTATGAATCGAAGTGCGGTCCCACACCGCCACCATCGGTGGCGTACGAGATCATCAGGTCGTCGAGCCGGGCATCCGGCGCGAAGCGAAACCTGTCCAGCAGCGCGCGGGCGCGGTCGTCATGCAGGTTCACGCCCTGGACGAGCAGCGTCCAGGCACGTTGGGTGACGCGCGGCAGGGCAGTCGTGTCGAATGGGCCGTGATCGAGTTGCCAGCGTCCACGAAAATGCGTGACCAGACGTGATTCGACATCATCGCCCGCGGCCAGCTCGAAGAGTTCTTCGCGTGTGACGGGAGAGGCAATGCCGGGCACCGCCTGACGGACCAGGAACGGTTTTTTCTGCCAATACCGGCGCATGAATTGCGTCGGAGTGAGGCCGCCGAGCAACGGCGTGGGCTGATCGGGAAGGGGCCGGCCGGAAGCCGGAGCCGGCATGCGCGACGCGGTCGCGCGTTGGCCGGCCGGATAGTCGGAGGGCCGCTTGGGCATCGTATAATGTGATTTGTATTCTGGAGAATCGAATGAAAATCGCAAAGGACACTGTCGTTTCGGTCGCTTACAAGCTGTCGGATGCGCAGGGCAATCTGATTGAGGAAAGCGACGAGCCGATGGTCTATCTGCACGGCGGCTATGATGGCACGTTCCCCAAGATCGAGGAAGTGCTTGACGGGCAGGAGCCGGGCTTCGAAACCCAGATTCAGCTTGATCCGCAAGATGCATTTGGCGAATACGATCCCGAACTGGTAAAGATCGAGCCGCGCAACCGCTTTCCCGAGCCGCTCGAAGTGGGCATGCAGTTCGAAGGTACGCCCGAAGAGGGCGACGAAGATGTCGACACGCTGATCTACACGGTGACGGATGTTGCCGAGGACAAGGTCGTACTCGATGGCAATCATCCGCTCGCCGGCATGGCCCTGCGGTTTGCACTGACTGTTACGGAAGTGCGTCAGGCCACGGACGACGAGATCCAGCACGAGCACGCGCATGGCGCGAACGGCCTCGAAATCGTCGACGAAGACGAAGATGATGACGAGGGCGAAGCCGGTTCAAAGCCCACGTTGCACTGAACCTCGTGGTATGCCGGCGTCGTCAACTGACGCCGGTGCAGTTCAAGGCACGGTGCCCGTGCCGCTCGGTGGCGGAACGGTATAGCCGGGATGAGTCGTATTGCCGCCGTTGCCTGTGCTGGAGTCGGGCGGCTGACTGGCCGGCTCTGCATACCCCGACGAGGGAGTGGGTACATCCGGCGCGGAAGAGACTTCCGGCATTGCGGGAATCGGCGGTGCGCTGTCGCCTCCGGGCACGAGGGCCGGTGGCTGTGGCAGCGGCAAGTCTTTCGGCACGTCACGCACGCTTACGCGAAACGGTGGCTGCCGCGCCATGTCTGCATCCACCTCTATCCACTGCATAAGCCTGTTACGCGGCGCGAATGCGATACGCGTGAGATTGGCGACTCGCGCGCCTTTGTCGTTGCGTAGCGGCTGATCGATCTGAAAACCGCCAGCCGGGTGGCCATCGTCTTCATGGATCACCACGACCGGGCCATGAAACGTTTCGGCGAGTTTGACCAGACTTCGCTTGAATTCCAGATATCCATCGCGCCGCTCACGACGCGCAAAGCGCAGCCAGGCGAAGCGGTCTGGCCGTTCGTAGCGCTCGGGGTCCGGATCGCCCTGAGTGAAGATCACGATGGCTCGCGCGCCACGACGCCGGGCGTACTCGCCTGCATGTTCGAGCCAGAAGGCATTGGCGATCGTGCGATCTTCGAATTCACCATTGCGGCCGCCAGCGGTCAGGTAATGATTGTTGCCGCCCGGCACGTTGAGTCCGATGAAGATCGTGTCCCCCACCTGCCATCGCGCGTTTTCCCGATATGGCCTGAAGCGCGATACTTCGCTTTCGCGGGTAAGGGGTAGGCGCGTTTGTCCCATCGAAGTGGGGTCCGCGAAAAATGTTTGCCGTAACCGATCGAGCCTTTCTACCGGGTCGAAGCCGCCTGCGTCGCGTGCGGAGCAACTGACCCAGTCGTATTGGCCGGGAACGAATATCAGTGCTGGCCGCGCCGTTTCCAGCACCGCCTGGCGACGCTCGTAAAGCGCGTCGCTGCATGCTTCGGTAGGCCCTTTGAGATCGCCGTCATAGACGATGAACGCCACATTCCTGTTCAGTCCGGCTGCTTCGATCAACCGCTGCGTCGCGGCTTCGTCGGCCGGGCTTCGCATCGCGCCTGAAATGACGGCAAACGAGTAGCGCTGCCCCGCGGCGCGAGCCGGGGCGCAAGCAAGCCCCAGCAGCGCGCCAACCAAGGCGGCCGCGGCGACCGCCCGCACGCACGCATGCCTTTGCCGTGCAGTGCGCGCAGACCGCTCAGCGTTTCTCATGTGGCGCCGTCGCGAGCCCGTGCAATTCATAGAGCAGATCGAGCGCCTCGCGTGGCCGCAGTTCATCCGGGTCGATGGCACGCAATCGCTCGGCAACCGCTTCGGCGACCGGATCGACCGGGGACGCTTCGCTATGCTGATCGTTTTCGTCCCGCACTTCGTGGCGCGGCTCCGTTTCGTCTTCGGCTTCCGTCGTGGGGCGCGGGGCAAACAGATCGAGCTGCGGCGTAGGCTGCGCTGCGGACTGCTGCTCGAGCAGCGCGAGATGCTTACGTGCTGCCCGGATTACCGTGGACGGCACGCCGGCGAGCTGCGCCACCTGAAGACCGTAACTCTGGCTCGCTGGACCTTCGTTGACGGCGTGCAGGAACACGATCACGTGCCCGTGTTCGACAGCGGACAGGTGTACGTTGGCCGCCTGAGGAAACTCCGCCGGCAGCTGCGTGAGTTCGAAGTAGTGCGTGGCAAAGAGCGTGTAGCAGCTGTTATGCGAGAGCAGGTGCCGCGCGATGGCCCAGGCAAGCGCAAGCCCGTCGAACGTCGACGTGCCGCGACCGATTTCATCCATCAGCACGAGACTTTGCGAGGTTGCGTCGTTGAGGATCGCGGCTGCCTCGGTCATTTCCACCATGAACGTGGAACGGCCGCCCGCCAGGTCGTCGGCGGCGCCAATGCGCGTGAAGATGCGATCGATCGGACCGAAGCGTGCCCGCCGTGCCGGGACGTAGCTGCCGACGTAGGCCAACAGCGCAATCAGCGCGGTCTGGCGCATGAATGTCGATTTACCGCCCATGTTCGGGCCCGTGATGAGCAGCAGTTTGCGCTCCGCGTCGAGCCGGCAGTCGTTCGCGATGAACTGCTCGACCTGGGCTTCGACGACAGGATGCCGTCCCTGCTCGATCTCGATGCCTGCGCTTTCGTCGAACGAGGGCGCGACCCAGTCGAGTGCTCGCGCGCGTTCAGCGAAGGTCGCGAGTACGTCGAGTTCCGCGAGCGCGGTCGCAACACGCTGGCAATCGGGAATGAACGGCAGCAGTGATTGCAGGAGCGCGTCGTAGAGCGCCCGCTCGCGCGCGAGCGCCCGTTCCTGGGCTGATAGCGCCTTGTCTTCGAACGTCTTCAGTTCCGGCGTGATGTAGCGCTCGGCATTCTTGAGCGTCTGACGCCGCCGATAATCGTCGGGCACCTTGTCGGTTTGCCCGCGCGTCACTTCGATGTAGAAGCCGTGAACCTTGTTGTACTCGACCCGCAGATTGTTGATGCCGGTGCGCTCGCGTTCGCGCGTTTCGAGTTCGAGCAGGAACTGGCCGCAGTTTTCGGAGATGTCGCGCAATTCGTCGAGTTCGGCGTCGTAGCCGCGCGCGATGACACCGCCGTCGCGCACCATGGCTGCGGGTTCCGGCGCGACCGCACGAGCCAGCAACTCCACGCAAGACCCGGGCGGCTCCAGCGTCGCTTCGATGTGCGCGAGCATAGGCGCAGCGCCGCTCACCGCGGCCATTTGCTCGCGCAGCGACGGCAATGCGATGAACGTGTCACGCAGGCTCGAGAGGTCGCGCGGGCGCGCCGAGAGCAGGGCGAGCCGCCCTGTAATCCGCTCGACGTCCGCTATCTGGCGCAGCGCGCTGCGCAACGCATCGAGACTGGCTTGTGGCGGCGCCTCCAGCAGCGCACCGATGGCCTGCTGACGTGCACCGGCAATCGACGCATCGCGCGGCGGGTGATGCAGCCAGTGACGCAGCAGCCGGCTCCCCATCGTCGTGCTGCACGTGTCGAGCAACGAGCACAACGTGGGCGATTCGGTGCCGCGCAGCGTTTCCGTCAGTTCGAGATTGCGGCGCGTGGCGGGATCGAGCCCGATGTACTCGGATTCGTATTCGACCTTGAGGCTGCGCACGTGCCGCAACTGCTGGCCTTGCGTCGCCGCGGCGTAGAGTAGCAGGGCGCCGGCGGCGCCGCACGCGCTCGTCAGCGTCTGGGCGCTGAAGCCATCCAGGCTGGCCACTTCTAGTTGTTCGCAGAGCCGCTGCGTGCCTGCTGTGACGTCGAAGTGCCACGCCGGAACGCGTGCGGAAGTGGACGAGCAGTTCGCGTACGTCGGAGAGGCTCTCATGAATGCCGGCTTCGAGTTCGCCCACGGTGCGCGCCACCTGCGCGTCGTCGTCGCGGCGCAGCGCCGCGCGCAGCAGCGCGATCTGGATCTTCATGAACGCGAGGCTCTGCGCAATCGAATCGTGCAGCTCGCGCGCCAGCAGCCCGCGCTCCGCGGCCACCGCGGCTTCGCGTTCCAGCGCGCTTGCGCGCAAGCCTTCGATCGCCACGGCCAGGTGGTTCGCGAGCGTATCGAGCAGGCCGCGGTCCTCGTCCGTGAGCGTGGCCTGGGTCGTGTAGAACAGATCCATTTCGCCGACGAGGCGGTCCTGCAACCGCACGGGCACGCTCACCACGGTGCGGTAGCCGGCGCGCTCGCAATGGCCGAGCAGCGGCTCCGTGCTTTCCGAGCGGATCGGAATGACGCGCGTCAGCGCTTCTTCCTGCGGCTGCGCGCACAGGCAGTCGCCCGTCATCACGCAATGTTCGTTGGCCGCCACCTCGGCGGGCAGGCCGTCGGAGGCGAGCATCACGTAGCGGCGGTTCCCTTCGTCGGACCAGCGGATGGCGGCGGCGTCGGCGTGGGCCGCGCGCCGCACGCGCTGCGCGAAGCCCTGAGCCAGTTCGTCGAGCGTTGCAGCGTGCGCGGCGAATGCGGTGGCCTGGTAGAGCGTGCTCAGGCGCTCGTGCTGGGCGGCAAGGCGCACCGTCTTTTCCTCGACCTTCACTTCGAGGTTCTGGTAGAGGCCTTGCAGCGTTTCGGCCATACGGTTGAAGCCTTCGGACAGCTCGCCGAATTCGTCGCTCGAATCCACGGTCACGCGCGCCGAAAGGTCGCCTTCGCGCGCGCGGGCGAGTCCCGTTTGCAGCCGTTCGAGCGGATTGAACACGAAGAGGTAAGCCGAGTAGAGCAGCGTGACGGCGCTCGCCACGGTCAGCGCCACCATGAAGAGTTGCAAGGCGTTGAGGATGCCGGTGAGCGACGAGAGCCGCGTTTCCACCGACGACACCAGCACGTCGATGTGCTGGACGAACGCTTCGGCCTGCCGCGCGGCCTCGGCGGCGTTGGGCGCGGCGGAGCCCGTCCATTGTGCGCGCAGCGTCTGCCAGTCGCGCTGCACGTCGAGAAAGGCTTGCGTGGAGCGGGCGTCGTGCGGCAGGAACAGGGGCCGCGCGGGGTCGCCGTTGCGCAGCAGCACCACGCTGCGGTCGAACTGCGCGACCTGTTGCGCAAGCTGCGCGGTGTCGCCGCGGCCCAGCGTCTGCGCGATGCGCCAGGTCTGCATGCGCATGCGGCCCGCTTCGTTGACGGCCGCGGCGCCGCCTTCCAGCTGCCAGCTGGCCCACAGCGTAAAGCTGATGGAGGCAAGGGCGACCAGCAGCAGCGTGCCGCCGATCAGGCCGAGTTTGGCCGAGAGGGTACGAAACCGGCTCATTGAAGTCCTTCTGTTGCGCTTTCCTGGGTGCAGCGCGGTGCTTGGGTGTGTTCTACGCGTGCCGCAGAGGCCTGGGATGCTGGCCCGCTGCATCCCTTCGGTCGTTTTCCGCCGTGTTGGCGCAGGTTCCCCGCGATCCCCTTTTCCGGAGTTCTTCGCGACCAGGCCACTGCTCAAGGGCAGAGCACGTCTCAGGACTCGGGGGGCCAGCGCACGCTGCGCCGTTTCGCCATCTCGCGGCCCATTCCGGCGCGCGTGGTGTCGTCCATCGAGGTCTGCACGGCGGGATACGCCCCGCTTTCCTCGGCCTCGATGTGCGCGCGGTACAGCGCGGCAAAACTCGCCCAATCGGCAAGCGGGGACCGGTCGGCATCATGGCCTGCGGCACCCTGCGTTTGTACCGTCCACTGGCCGCTGATCACTTGATCGAGGTCAAGCTTGATGGCCTGCCAGTGTCTGGACATCTCGACGTGTTCCTGCTTCAGGCGCTCCACCAACAGCTTTTGCTCGGGCGTGCCGTGGGCGGCGAGCAGTGGAAAGACGTGCCGTTCCTCGTCCTCGTGATGGGCGGGCGCCGCGATGTCGAAATATCGGATCACATCGCGCGCGGCTTGCTGCGCGGCTTCATCGCACCCTGTTTCGGCAAGTCTGGCTGCGAGGCGTTCGAGCAGACGCAGCATGCGCTCGGCGTTGCCGTGGCAGGCGGCGAGCATCTCGAACGGTTCGTCGAAGCTGGCGGCGGGTCGGGAGCCGGGAAAGAGTAAGGGCGACATGGCAGGGCAGCGCTCGGCGCGCTCGGTCAATGGCAGCGTTGAAGTGTGGCGCTAAGGCGAAGGCTTAAGGCTAAGGCGGCTGCGACGCCTGCGTGTCCTCGATCGTCAACGCGCCAACAGAGAACTGAAGACCCCCGCCGGGCTGTGCGCAATCGCGACGGAAGCGATGAACAGATACAGCGCAAGCGCAGTGCCATAGGCGGCGCCGCGCGCCGTGAGCGTTTTGCCGCGCTTGAGCGCAACCGACCCCGCCAGAATGTACGCCACCAGCACCAGCAGCTTGGTGCCGAGCCACGCGTCGTGCACGGGGTTCAAACGCAGCGTGGCCCACAAGGTGATGCCGGCCGCGAGCAGCAGCGTATCGATCGCGTAGCTCGCCATGCGCCAATGACGGCGCATCGGCCACGGCCGTTGCAGCAGCACGGCGGCGCCGCGCGTGGCGAAGAGGGCGCCGCTGCACGCGGCGAGGGTCATGTGCGCGTGGCGCAGCGCGGGCCACAGTTCGATCAGGGACATGGTGCGGGAGCAGGGCGTCAGGCTGCGTGGGCCATGAAACGGCCGGCGCAGCCTTCGACAGAACCGCTATTGGACCAGCGGCGTGGGCACGCTGTCGAGATCCACGCCCATGATGTCCGCCTCGCCGGCCAGCACGGTCACGTACTGGCGCAGCGCCGTGACGAACGCCTGCTGCCGCAGCGACTGCGCGGCAGCCTGGCTCACGGCCTCGTAAGGCGGCACGGTGCCGGGCTCGCGCGCGAGCACGTCCACCACGTGCAGGCCGAAGCGGCTGTGCACGAGTTGCGGCAGCACGCCCGTGTCGCGGATGCCGAAGATCGCGCGCGCGAACTCCGGCGCGCATTCCTCGGCGCGCAGCCAGCCCAGCTGGCCGCCTTCGGCGGCGCTCGGGCAGTTCGACAGTTCGGCGGCGGCGCGCGCGAAGCTCTCGTCGGCGCTCGTTGCTGCGTCGGTGTCGCGGCAGCGCAGTTGCAGCAGACACGCTTCCGCGCGCTGGCGCAGCAAGGTGATGTCCACACCGGGCGTCACGGCAAAGAGGATGTGGCGCGCGAGCAGCCGTTCGCCCACGGCGTAGCGGTTCGGGTTGGCGTCGTAGTAGCGGCGGCAGGCTTCGTCCGACGGCTCGGGCACCTTGAGCGCGGTTTCCAGCAGCGCCTCGATGGCGGCCGACGCCGCCGCGCTCGTCGCGCCCTCCACGGGCGCCGGGTCGTCGGCGGCGAGCAGGCCGGCCGCCATCGCGGCCTGGCGCAGCAGTTCTGTGCAGGCGCGCTGGCGCAATTCGTCGGGGCTCAACGTCTCGTCGGCGTGATGCAGCGGGACGCCGTTGACGGTGGCGACATCGACGGCAACGAGCGAGTCCGGGGTAGTCATGGTGTGGTCTCCTTGCTGGGCCTTACGCCTTGCGGCGCGCCGAGGGCAGGTTCATGCGGCGCGAGCGCACAAGCTGGTAGGGGCGGAACAGATAACCGACCGAGGCGAATCCGCTCCAGATATGCACGAGCCGGCTGAACGGAAACAGCAGGAAGATCGTCATGCCCAGCACGATGTGCACCTTGAACGGCCACCCGACGGCAGCAAGGAAGCTCGCGTCGGGACGGAACGTGACGACGTGCTGCGCCCATTCGGCCAGCGAGAGCATGGTCGCCGCGTCGCCGCGGTCCGCATACGAAAACGGCAGCGTGACGAGGCCGAGGCACAACTGGAGCCAGAGGATCGCGAGAATGGCGAGGTCGGTGCGATGGCTCGTCAGGCGAATGCGCGGGTCGAACATGCGCCGGTGCAGCAGCAGCGTGAGGCCGATGAAGCAGATCACGCCGGCCGTGCCGCCCGAGAGAATGGCGAGCATCTGCTTGTGCTGCGCGCTGATGAACGGCGAGTAGATGAAGTGCGGCGTGAGCAGACCCACCGTGTGCCCGAACAGTAGAAACAGGATGCCGATGTGGAACAGGTTGCTGCCCCAGCGCAGTTGCCCCGCACGCAGCAGTTGCGACGAGTCGCTCTTCCACGTGTACTGGTCGCGGTCGAAGCGGGCGAGGCTGCCCATCAGGAACACCGCGAGGCAGAGGTACGGATAGACGCTGAACAGGAAGGTATTGAGGGCGGAGTTCATGCGGACGCTCCCTGCGAAGAAGAAGGACTGGACGATGAGCGATGCGACGCCGCGGCGCCGCGCACGATGCGGATGGGTTGGGGCGCGCCGGCTTGCGCCGCTGCCTGAGCGGTTGCCTGAGCATCCGGCGAGATGCTCGCCGACGGACACGCACCGAATGCTTCCGGCTCGCTCCAGCTTTCGTCGAGCGCGGGTTCGGCGGGCACGGCCACGGGCTGCGCCGGTTGTCCGGCCAGATCGAGCAGCGCGCCCAGCACGCTTGCGTAATCGCTCTCGCGCTTCGTGAGCGCGCTGAAGATCGTCTGCACGATGTGCGCGACTTCGCCCAGCAGGCCCACCGCCGATTGCGGCGGCTGCGTCGACGCGTATTCGAGCAGCACGGTCAGGTGGTCGGGCAGTTCGTTCGAGGCGAGGTACATGCCCGCGGCCTCGTAGGTCTGAATGAGGTCGATCATCGCGGGACCGCGGTCGCGCGAATCGCCGTGCACGTGCTCAAAGAGATGCAGCGCCGTGCCGCGGCCGCGATCGAACAGGTCCACGTAGACCGCTTCGGATTCGAGGCCCGGGCGCGCGATCAACGTGTCGATCAGCGCATCGAGCGCCGCAAGTCGCGCCGCGCCGAGCACGGCCTGCGCATGCAGCGCCTCGCGCACGTCGGGCAGGTCGGCGCGCATGGCGGCGTCCGGGTAGTCGAGCAGGCGCGCCAGCGCGCGCAGCGTCACCGGCAGGCCGTGAGAAGAAAGGGTGCGGGACGTCATGCTCAGATCTCCACCTTGATCGGAATGGTGCGTTTCTTTTCGCTGCCGAAGAGGCTCGTTTCCGTCGTGCCTTCCGAGCAGCCGTTGCCGAAGCTGAAGCCGCAGCCGCCGCGCACGTTGAACGCGTTCTCGGCGTACTCGCGGTGCGTGGTCGGAATCACGAAGCGGTCTTCGTAGTTCGCGATGGCCATCACGCGATACATCTCTTCCACCTGGGCGGGCGTGAGTCCCGTCTGCGTGAGCGCCGCGTGGTTTTCCACGCCGTCCACGTGCTTGCCGCGCTGCCACGCGCGCATGGCGAGCATGCGTTCGAGCGCGCGCACCACCGGTGCCGTGTCGCCCGCCGTCAGCAGGTTCGCGAGGTACTTCACGGGAATGCGCAGCTGGCGCACGTCCGGAATCTCGCCGTTTGCGCTCACGTGGCCGGCCTGTGCCGCGGACGTGATGGGCGAGAGCGGCGGCACGTACCAGACCATCGGCAGCGTGCGGTATTCCGGGTGCAGCGGCAGCGCCACTTTCCAGTCCACGGCCATGCGGTAGACGGGGCTCGAACGCGCGGCTTCCAGCCAGTTGTCGGGCACGCCGTCGCGGCGGGCCTGCTCGACCACTTCGGGGTCGTTCGGGTCGAGGAAGATGCCGAGCTGCGCTTCATAGAGGTTGCGGTCTTCGGCCACGCTTGCCGCTTCTTCGATGCGGTCCGCGTCGTAGAGCATCACGCCCAGGTAGCGGATACGGCCCACGCAGGTTTCGGAGCACACCGTGGGCTGGCCCGCTTCGATGCGCGGATAGCAGAAGATGCACTTCTCGGCCTTGCCGCTCTTCCAGTTGTAGTAGATCTTCTTGTACGGGCAGCCCGACACGCACATGCGCCAGCCGCGGCACTTGTCCTGGTCGATCAGCACGATGCCGTCTTCCTCGCGCTTGTAGATGGAGCCCGAGGGGCACGACGCCACGCACGCCGGGTTCAGGCAGTGCTCGCACAGGCGCGGCAGATACATCATGAAGGTGTTCTCGAACTGGCCATAGATGTCCTTCTGGATGTCGTCGAAGTTGCGGTCTTTGCTGCGCTTCGAAAACTCGCCGCCCAGAATTTCTTCCCAGTTCGGCCCCCACACGATCTTCTCCATGCGCTGGCCCGTAATCAGGCTGCGCGGGCGCGCCGTGGGCGCGGCCTTCATTTCGGGCGCCGTGTGCAGATGCTCGTAGTCGAACGTGAACGGCTCGTAGTAGTCGTCGATCTGCGGCAGGTTCGGGTTCGCGAAGATGCGCATCAGCAGCTTCCACTTCGCGCCCTGGCGCGGGACGATGGAGCCGTCGGCCTGGCGAATCCAGCCGCCGTTCCACTTGTCCTGGTTCTCCCACTCCTTCGGGTAGCCGATGCCCGGCTTCGTTTCCACGTTGTTGAACCACGCGTATTCCACGCCTGGGCGGCTCGTCCACACGTTCTTGCAGGTCACGCTGCAGGTGTGGCAGCCAATGCACTTGTCGAGATTCAGCACCATGCCGATCTGTGCGCGTACTTTCATGTCTGGCTCCTTGTGATCGACGATGCTTCAGGGGTTCTCGCCCTGCGACTGGAAGGCTTTCGCGAGCTCGTCGCCGCGCGGCGTGTCGAGCCAGTCCACTTGTTTCATCTTGCGCACCACGACGAACTCGTCGCGGTTGGTGCCGATCGTTCCGTAATAGTTGAATCCGTAGGCAAGCTGCGCGTAGCCGCCGATCATGTGAGTCGGCTTGAGCACGATGCGCGTGACGGAGTTGTGAATGCCGCCGCGCACGCCCGTGATCTCCGAGCCCGGCGTGTTGATGATCTTTTCCTGCGCGTGGTACATGAGCACCATGCCCTGATTCACGCGCTGGCTCACCACCGCCCGTGCTGCAATGGCGCCGTTGATGTTGAAGAGTTCCACCCAGTCGTTGTCTTCGATGCCGGCGCGCTTCGCGTCGTCTTCGGAGAGCCACACCACGGGGCCGCCGCGGTTCAGCGTGAGCATCAGCAGGTTGTCGCTGTAGGTGCTGTGAATGCCCCACTTCTGGTGCGGCGTGATGAAGTTCAGCACGATCTCGGGCTCGCCGTTCGAGCGGATGTTGTGAATCTCGCTCGTCGCCTTGAGGTCCACGGGCGGCCGGTAACTCGAAAAGCCTTCGCCGAACGCGATCATCCACGGGTGGTCCTGGTAGAACTGCTGCCGCCCGGTGAGCGTGCGCCAGGGAATCAGTTCATGCACGTTGGTGTAGCCCGCGTTGTAGCTGACCGTCTCGCTTTCGATCCCGCTCCACGTAGGCGAGCTGATGATCTTGCGCGGCTGCGCCTGCACGTCGCGATAACGGATCTTCTCGTCTTCGCGATAGAGCGCGAGGTGCCGGTGCTCGCGGCCCGTCGCCTTCGAGAGCGCGTCCCAGGCCTTCACGGCGACGTGGCCATTGGTTTCGGGCGCCAGTTGCAGAATCACTTCGCAGGCGTCGATGTCGGTGACGATCTTCGGCATGCCTTGCGTCACGCCCGGTTCACGCGTCACGCCGTTGAGTTCGCCCAGTTGCCGCACTTCGGTTTCGGTCTGCCACGCAATGCCCTTGCCGCCGTTGCCCACGCGGTTCATGAGCGGCCCGAGCGCCGTGAAGCGCTTGTAGAGGTTCGGGTAGTCGCGCTCCACCACGTTGATCTGCGGCGCGGTCTTGCCCGGCACCACGGGGCATTCGCCCTTGTGCCACTCCTGCACGCCGAAGGGCTGCGCCAGTTCGCCCGGCGAGTCGTGCATGAGCGGCGTGAGCACCACGTCCTTCTCGACGCCCAGGTGCCCCACGCTCACTTCGCTCACGGCCTTCGCGAAACCCTTGTAGATCTCCCAGTCCGAGCGCGCCTGCCACACCGGGTCCACGGCCGCGGAGAGCGGGTGGATGAACGGATGCATGTCGCTCGTGTTGAGGTCGTTCTTCTCGTACCAGCTGGCCGTGGGCAGCACGATGTCCGAATAGAGGCACGTGGTGCTCATGCGGAAGTCGAGCGTGACGAGCAGGTCGAGCTTGCCTTGCGGCGCGTGCTCGTGCCATTTCACTTCGGCGGGCTTCGCGTCGTCGCGGCCCAGGTCTTTGCCTTGCACGCCGTTTTCGGTGCCGAGCAGATGCTTGCAGAAATACTCGTGACCCTTGCCCGACGAACCGAGCAGGTTCGAGCGCCACACGAACATGTTGCGCGGCCAGTTTTCCGGCGCGTCGGGGTCTTCGCAGCTCATGCGCAGACTGCCGTCGGTCAGGCCTTTAACCACGTAGTCCTTCGGCTCCATGCCTTGCGCCGCGGCGGCCGCCGCGATATGCAGCGGGTTGGTCTTCAGCTGCGGCGCGCTGGGCAGCCAGCCCATGCGTTCGGCGCGCACGTTGTAGTCGATCATGCTGCCGCCGTACTGCTTGCGGTCGGCGAGCGGCGAAACGATTTCCTCGACGTTGAGCTTCTCGTAGCGCCACTGGTCGGTGTGCGCGTAGAAGAAGCTCGTGCTGTTGGTCTGGCGCGGCGGACGCACCCAGTCGAGCGCAAAGGCGAGCGCGGTCCAGCCCGTCTGCGGACGCAGCTTTTCCTGGCCCACGTAGTGCGCCCAGCCGCCGCCGCTCTTGCCGATGCAGCCGCACATCATGAGCAGGTTGATCACGCCGCGGTAATTCATGTCGGCGTGATACCAGTGGTTCATGGCGGCGCCGATGATGACCATCGAGCGGCCCTGCGTCTTGTCCGCGTTGGCGGCGAATTCGCGCGCCACGGTGACGATCTGCTCGCGCGGCACGCCGGTGATGCTCTCGGCCCAGGCGGGCGTGTAGGGCGCGTCGTCGTCGTAGCTCGCGGCGCCGCTGCCGAGGCCGCGGTCGATGCCGTACTGCGCGGCCTGCAGGTCGAACACCGTGGCGACGATCGCTTCGCGCACTTCGCCGTCCTTGCCGAGCGGCAGGCGCACGGCCGGCACGCGCGCCATGTTGATGTCGCCTTGCTGCGCGTTGGCGGGGAAGTGCGGCGAGTTCACGCCGCCGAAGTAGGGGAACGCCACGTCGACGATTTCGTGGGCCTGCTCTTCACCTTCGATCACGGAGAGCTTCAGATGCACCGGTCCGCCGTGGCGTGCTTCCTTGTCTTCGAGGTTCCACTTGCCTTCGTCGTCGCGGCCTTCGGCGCCCCAGCGGAAGCCGATCGAGCCGTTCGGCAGCACGGCGTGGCCCGCCATGTCGAACGCCATGGTTTTCCATTCGGGGTTGTTCGACTGGCCCAGCTTGCCGTTGAAGTCGCTCGCGCGCAGATAGCGGTCGGGCACGAGCGTCGTGCGGCCGTCGGGCAGCGTGTGCTCGCGCAGCAGCACGAGCATGGGCAGGTCGGTGTAGCGGCGCGCGTAGTCGTCGAAATAGGCGCTGCGCGTGCGGAAGTAGAACTCGTTGAGTGCGACGTGGCCCATCGCCATGGCGAGCGCCGCGTCCGTGCCCTGGCGCGGATGCAGCCAGAGGTCGGAGAGCTTGGCCACTTCGCTGTAGTCGGGCGTGACGGCTACCGTCTTCGTGCCTTTGTAGCGCACTTCGGTGAAGAAGTGCGCGTCGGGCGTGCGGGTCTGCGGAACGTTGCTGCCCCACGCGATGATGTAGCTCGAGTTGTACCAGTCGGCGGATTCGGGCACGTCGGTCTGTTCGCCCCACACCTGCGGGCTGGACGGCGGCAGGTCGCAATACCAGTCGTAGAAGCTCATGCAGACGCCGCCGATCAGGCTCAGGTAGCGGCTGCCCGCGGCGTAGCTCACCATGCTCATGGCCGGAATGGGCGAGAAGCCGATGATGCGGTCCGGCCCGTGCTTCTTGATGGTGTAGACGTTCGCGGCGGCCACGAGCTGGTTGACTTCGTCCCACGTGCTGCGCACGAAGCCGCCCATGCCGCGCATCTTCTGGTAGTCGCGCCGCGCTTCGTCGTCCTGCACGATGGAGGCCCACGCGGCCACCGGATCTTTCGCGACGGCGAGCGCCGCGCGCCAGCGCGAGAGCAGCCGGCCGCGCACCATCGGGTACTTCACGCGGTTCGCGCTATAGAGGTACCACGAGTAGGAAGCGCCGCGCGCGCAGCCGCGCGGCTCGTGATTGGGCATGTCCCAGCGCGTGCGCGGATAGTCGGTCTGCTGGGTTTCCCACGTGACGATGCCGCCCTTCACGTAGATCTTCCAGGAGCACGAGCCCGTACAGTTGACGCCGTGCGTGCTGCGCACGATCTTGTCGTGCGACCAGCGGTTGCGATAGGCGTCTTCCCACGTGCGGTCCTCGCCCGTGGTGACGCCGTGTCCGTCCGAGAAGCGTTCCCTGGGCAGCACGAAGTGCGTCAGGCGATCGAGGAAGTGACTCATGTAACGGCTCCGTTTGAAATCAGCAGGGATCAGCAGGGCATAGGCGCGTTGCGGCGGGCGTAGTGCCACCAGGTCACGGCGATGCAGATGAGGTAGAAGGCGATGAACACGTAGAGCGCCGCTTCCGGGCCGCCCGTGAGCGCGATGGAGCTGCCGTAGCTCTTCGGGATGAAGAAGCCGCCGTAGGCCGCCATCGCGGCGGAAAAGCCGAGCGTGGCGGCGGCTTCGGTGTTGCCTTCCTTCGTGGCGCGCGCCACGGCATCGCGGTCCTTCGCGTTCACTTCGCGCAGCTTCAGCGTCTGGAAGATCACGGGGATCATGCGAAACGTCGAGCCGTTGCCGATGCCCGTGGTCAGGAACAGCACGAGGAAGCTCGTGAAGAAGCCGCCGAACACGCCGCCCGAAGGGCCGGTGGGCAGGAAGTACAGCACGCCGCCCACGGCGCAGGCCATCACGACGAAGTTCCAGAGCGTGACGCGCGCGCCGCCGAGCCGGTCCGCGAGCCAGCCGCCGAACGGACGCACCACCGCGCCGCCGAGCGGTCCGAGCCATGCGTAGGCGAGCGGGTTGATGCCGGGGAACTGGCTCTTGATGAGAAGCGGAAAGCCCGCCGCATAACCGATGAACGAGCCGAAGGTGCCCAGATAGAGCACGCACATGAGCCAGTTGTGCTTGCGGCGGAAGATCACGGCTTGCTCGGAGAACGACGCCCTGGCTTCGGCCAGATCGTTCATGCCGAACCAGGCGGCGAGCGAGGCGATGGCGATCCACGGCACCCAGATGAACGCGGCGTTCTGCGTCCAGACCTGGATGGTCTCGTGATTCTTGATGATGGTTTGCGGCGCGCCGCCGAAGATGCCGAAGACACCGGCCGTCACCACGAGCGGGCTCAGGAACTGCACCACCGAGACACCCAGGTTGCCGAGGCCCGCATTCACGCCGAGCGCCGAACCCTTGCGCTCCTTCGGAAAGAAGAAGCTGATGTTGGCCATGCTCGAGCTGAAGTTGCCGCCGCCGAAGCCGCACAGCAGCGCGAGCAGCAGCATGGTGGGGTAGCTCGTCGTGTTGTCCTGCACGGCGAAGCCGATGCCGAGCGCGGGAATCAGCAGCGAGGCAGTGGAGATCGCCGTCCAGCGGCGCCCGCCCACGAGCGGCACCATGAACGAGTAGAAGATGCGCAGCGTCGCGCCGCTCAGCGCGGGCGCGGCGGCGAGCCAGAACAGCTGGTTCGTCGAGTAGTGGAAGCCGAGCGCGGGCAGGCTCACGGCCACCACGCTCCACACCTGCCAGATGGCGAAGGCGAGAAACAGCGCCGGCACCGAGATCCACAGGTTCAGTCGCGCGACGGCTTCGCCTTCGCGTTCCCAGAACGCCTTGTCTTCAGGCGTCCAGATTTCGAGCAGGCGGCCACGCCGCGAGCCCAGCGGTTGGGAGTTCATTTGGATTCTCCTTGAGAGGGGCGCAGATCCGGCACATTGAGCACGTTGGCCGTGCGCACTTCGGTCCAGTACATCCAGATCAGCGAGACCCAGACGATTCCGTAAAGCAGCATGAAGGCGCTGGAGCGGATGCCGGTGAGATCGAGCAGCGCCCCGAACAGAATGGGCAGCAGGAAACCGCCGAGGCCGCCGGCCAGGCCGACGATGCCGCTCACGGCGCCGATGTTGTGCGAGAAGTCGTTGCTGATGTACTTGAAGACGCTCGCCTTGCCGAAGGCCCAGCAGATGCCGAGCAGGAACATCAGCGCGGTGAAGGCGTAGACGTTGAGGCCGACGTGGAAGGTCTTCGCGCCGGCCACGGTCGATACGGTGAAAGAGGTCTGCGGGTAGCTCAGCAGGAAGAGGCAGACCCAGCTCACCCACATCACCCACCAGGTGACGCGGTGCGCGCCGTGACGGTCCGAGAGCACGCCGCCGATGGCACGCAGCACGCCGCCCGGCAGCGAGAAGCAGGCCGCAAGCAGCGCCGCGACACGAATGTCGAGCCCGTATTCGCCGACGTAGTACTGCACCATCCAGAGGCTCAAGCCCACATAGCCGCCGAACACGATGCTGTAGTACTGACAGTAGCGCAGCACCTTCGGGTCTTTCAGCACGCGCAACTGTTCGGTGAAGGTCGTGTTCGCGGGCACGAGATGCTTCGGGTCGCTTGCGCTGCCCAGCCAGAAGACGATCAGCGTGCCGAGCAGCAGCGCGGCGTAGACCTTGGGCACGCTCGTCCAGCCGTAGGCGACCAGCAGCGCGGGCGCGAGAAACTTGTTGACCGCGGCGCCCGAGTTGCCCGCGCCGAACACGCCCATCGCCGTGCCTTGCCGCTCTTTCGGGAACCAGCGCGCGACGTAGGGCGTGCCCACGGAGAACGCGCCGCCCGCCAGCCCCAGCACCATGCCGATGGCGAGGTAGTGCCAGTACTGCGTGGCATACGCCATCAGCCACACGGCGGGCACGACGACGGCGAGCAGCACGGCCATGACGATGCGGCCGCCGAAGCGGTCGGTCCAGATACCGAGCGGCACGCGGATCAGCGACCCGGAGAGCACCGGCATCGCGGTGAGCAAGCCGAATTCCGTCGCGTTCAGTCCGAGCGTCTTGCGGATGGGAATGCCGATGACGGCAAACATCATCCAGACCATGAAGCACACGGTGAACGCGAAGGTGCTGACCGCGAGTACGGACCAGGCTTTGCGGGGAACGGGAGTGGGGGAGCTGCGCACGGCGTACCGCCATCGTTGACAGGATGGCTCATTGTGGTGGGCGGGCCGGTGCGTGAATATCCGCCCGGTGGGTGCGCGGAGCGAGGCGGAAGAACGATGCCGAAGCGGTTCGGGTAGTTCGAAAGAACTATGCCTCGGGGGCCGGGGTAAAGGCCCGGCTAAAGAGCTGATTAAGGACCTGACTAAGGACCTGACTAAAGACCCGCCGCGAATGACGGCGTGCGTGGCAAGGCATGCGGCGTGCGGCCCCATGCGAAGCAGTGCCAACCGGCCGCGCAGAAAGATCCGCTTACAAAAACGCTACGGCCTTCGACAACGGAGGGGTAAGGCTTGTGGTCAAATGCGCATCGACCTTGAGTTTTGTGAAGCCATGTGTACCCAGCATTCGAGAAGTATCCCTTCCGCAAGCCGGAAGAACGGCACCCCGGCGCGTAGGGCGAGCCTGCGCAGCATCGCGCTGCGAACCGCGGCGGCGCTCGCGGTGCTCACCGTAGCCGGCTGTGCGGCGTATCCCTACAACACCTACAGCACGTACGACAGTTCGTATTACGGCGGCGCAGTGGACAACGGCGGCTATTACTACGCGCCGTATGGGCCGGCAACCGTCTATGACAACGGCCCCGTCTATTACGGGCCGGGCTACGGCGGCTGGTATGGCGACCGCGGTTACTGGCACGACGGCGACCGTGACTGGGGACGCGGGTCGTGGGGCGATCGCGGCCGTCCGCCCCAGGACGCGCGTCCGATGCCGGGCCACCGTCCGCCGGGCGGCGGTCCTCCGGGCGCGCGGCCGCCCGCTCCGGCAGTGGCTGCCGCACCGGCGCCTGCCCCGGCTCCGCCGCCAGCGCAGTCGGGCGCGCGCGGCGGCGGCAATGGTGGAAATGGCGGTGGCGGCGGGGGCGGAACCCGGCGCGGACCGCAATGGGGCCAGGGCGGCGGCTGGCATTGATCGGCTCCAAGGGATCCCCACAAAGCGCAGGACAAAGGGCTGGATAAAGGGCAGGTGGGGCAGCAACGAAGGCTCGCTGAAGTGCTTCGATTGAAAGACAAATGAAATTTTGTGCGCCGTCTGCTGGCGCATCGCAGCGCGCGCACCCGAAGCCACGCCCGGCGGCCTTTGGGCGCTTGTCGGAAAAGCCCTACAAAGAACTCGTCCTGCGCTGATTTCTTCGAATGGGCGTGTTGTGGATACTGCACCTATGACTGCGGATACCCTCGTGCCCTCACTGAACATCTTTCTCGTGGAAGATTCGACGCTCGTGCGCAAGCGGCTCGCCGCTTTGCTCGAGACGGTCGGTGGCGTGAAGATCGTGGGCGAGGCGGACGAGCCGGTCTCGGCGCTGGCGGGCATCGCCGCCGCCGAAGACGTGGATATCGCGATCGTCGACCTGCAACTGCTCGACGGCAGCAGCGGCCTCACGGTGCTCAAGGGGCTTGCGAGCCAGCATCCGGGCATCGTGGCCATCGTGCTCACCAACTCCGCTTTGCCGCAGTATCGCGACGCCTGCTTCGCCGCGGGCGCGCGCTACTTCTTCGACAAGGCCACCGAAATCGGCACGCTGCGCGACGTGGTGCGGCGCTTTGCCGAGGGCACCGAGTCTGTCTGACTCCCGTCAGCTCCGGTCTGCCTTAGCTTTATCCTCTCTACGCTTTTCCTCTCGCCGTATGTCGCCGCACCGGCCGCTCGTTCCCCACGGGCCGGTTGACGCACGTCAATGCCGGCACCCGGCCGCGTTCTACGCTGAACACGCGCTTCGTCAATGGTCGTCGGAGGCAGACAAGAGGAATTGCATCATGCACGTCGGAAAAATCGTTACGCGTCCCGTGGAGACCTGCGGCGTCAACGAGAGCGCCTCGGCGCTTGCCGCACGCATGCGTCAGTCGCACGTGGGCAATCTCGTGGTCATCGAATATCGCAACGGCGAGGCGGTGCCGGTCGGGCTCGTGACCGACCGCGATCTCGTCGTCACCGTGCTGGCCACCAACCAGGACCCCGAGCGCGTCACGGCGGGCGAGATCATGTCGCGCGGCGTGGTGGTCGCGAACGAGGGCGACGACGTGAGCGTCGCGCTCGAACAGATGCGCCGCTCGGGCGTGCGCCGCCTGCCGGTGGTCGACGAAACCGGCAAGCTCACCGGCATTGTCGCGATGGATGACGTGGTCGAATATCTCGCCTCCATGCTCGTGGACGTGTCGCGCGTGGGGCGCTTGCAGGCGATCGAGGAGCAGCGCTTCAGGGGGTAGGCGAACGCGGCGGCAAAGAGGCGGCAACGAAGCGGCTTGCGGTGCTCGATCGGCAAACCGGAATCGGCGCTCGCGAGACCGGCAAACCAAAATCGGCAAAGCCGATAAGCAAGTGAAAAATTGCTGGTAGGGCATCGCGCCCCGGGCTGTTCCAATGGAGGTTTTCCGCACGTCCATTCGCCTTGCGCGGGACGGGCGCGGTCATTCTCCGGTTCGAACAGCCATGTCGCTCACGTCGCCAACGTCGCTTCAGTCCATCCCGCCTGCGCCTTCCACAGCGCGCCTTCCTCGACCGCCCGACCTCGCACGCGTGCAGCGCATCGCCGACGATGCCGCCGCACTCGCCGCTGCGCGCACGCTCGCCGACGCCTTCGCACAAGGCGCCGCCGCTCGCGACCGCGAGCGCGCGCTGCCGTGGGACGAACTCGATCAGTGGTCCGAAAGCGGCCTCGGCGCCATCACCGTGCCGCGCGAATACGGCGGAGCCGAGGTGTCGTACGCCACGCTCGCCGAAGTGTTCGTCACGCTGTGCGAGGCCGACCCGGCGCTCGGCCAGATTCCGCAGAACCACTTCGGCGTGCTCGGTCTGCTGCGCGAAGCCGGCACGCGGGAACAGCAAGCGCGCTTCTACGGCGAAGTGCTGGCGGGCCGCCGCCTCGGCAACGCAGGCCCGGAGCGTCGCGCCAACGCAGCCGGCGCCGTGGCCGCGCCCACTATCCTGCAAGGCACCACGCGCCTGCAGACCACGCCGCACGGCCTGCGCCTCTCGGGCCGGCGCTTCTATTCGACGGGCGCGCTTTTCGCGCATCGCATCCCCACGCGCGCCACCGACGACGAAGGCCGCGCCGTCCAGGTCTGGGTGCCGCGCGACGCGCCGGGGCTCGCCGTGATCGACGACTGGAGCGCCTTCGGCCAGCGCGTTACGGCGAGCGGCACCGTCGTGTTCGACAACGTTCCCGTCGAGGCGAGCGACGTCGTTGCCGTCTGGGCGATTGCCGACCAGCCGGGCCTCTACGGTCCCACCTCGCAGCTGATCCAGGCCGCCATCGATCAAGGCATCGCGCAGGCCGCCGTCGCCGACGCGCTCGGTTTCGTGCGCGAGCGCGCCCGGCCCTGGATCGACTCGGGCCTCGATCACGCGAGCGACGACCCCTACATCATCGCGGACGTCGGCCGGCTGGAGATCGACCTGCACGCCGCGCACGAAGTGCTGATGGAAGCGGGCCGCACGCTCGACGACCTCGCGGCCCGGCAACGGCAAAGTCCACTGGATGCCGAAGCGAGCGCGCGGGCCTCGGTGGCCGTGGCCGAAGCGAAGGTGCTCACCACGCGCATCGCGCTCGAAGCGAGCGAGAAGCTCTTCGAACTGGCGGGCTCCGCGGCCACGCGCGCTGCGCACAACCTCGACCGCCACTGGCGCAACGCCCGCACGCATACGCTGCACGACCCGGTGCGCTGGAAGCTGCACCTGCTCGGCAACTATCACCTGAACCACGTGCTGCCCGCGCGCCACGCCTGGAACTGACAAGGAGCCCGACGATGACCGTCGAATTGACCGCGGCGCCCGATGCTGTGTCGACGCGAGCCGCTGCATCTGCCGTATCGGCCGCGCCCGCGCCATTGCCCACCGCACCGGCCGCACCGAATGCGCCGACCGTGCCCGAGCGGATCGAAAACGACGCCCATGCCGTTCAGACCGCCATTCGCCTTGCCGCGCAATTCGCGCCGCAGGCCGCGCTGCGCGACCGCGAGCGCCGCCTGCCGTGGGCCGAGCTCGATGCCTTCGTCGCGAGCGGCTTGTGGGGCATCACCGTGCCGCGCGAGTACGGCGGGCCCGGCGTCAAGGCGGGCACGCTCGCCGAAGTGATCGCGACGATTTCCGCCGCGGACGGCTCGCTCGGCCAGATCCCGCAGAACCACTTCTACGCGCTCGAAGTGCTGCGCGTGGGCGGCAGTGCGGCGCAGCAGCGCTTCTTCTACGACCGCGTGCTCGCGGGCGAGCGCTTCGGCAACGCGCTCGCCGAGATCGGCCAGCGCGACTTCAAGCGCCGCACGCGGCTCACGCGCACGAGCGCGGGCTGGCATATCGACGGCCGCAAGTTCTATTGCACCGGCGCGCTCTACGCGCACTGGATCCCGACGCTCGTCGTGGCCGAAGAAGACGGTCGCGAGGTCTCGTATCTCGCATTCGTGCCGCGCCACGCGAAAGGGGTGACCGTGATCGACGACTGGGACGGGTTCGGGCAACGCGTGACCGGCAGCGGTTCCGTGCAGTTCGAGCATGTGGAAGTGGAACCCGAATGGGTGGTGCCGTTCCAGGCGTCGTTCGAGCGCGCAACCACCATCGGGCCCCTCGCGCAGATCATGCATGCCGCCATCGATCTGGGCCAGGCGCGCGGCGCGTTCGCCGCCGCGCTCGATTTCGTGCGCGAGCACGCGCGCCCATGGATCGACGCGAAGGTGGCGCGCGCCGCGGACGACCCGCTCGCCATCGTGCAATTCGGCGACCTCGCCGCACGGCTGCGCGGCGCCGAGGCGTTGCTGCGCCGCGCGGGGCGTTTCGTCGATGCCGCGCAGGCGGCGCCTGACGAAGCCTCCGTTGCCGAAGCCTCCATCGCCGTGGCCGAAGCACGCGCGGCCACCACCACCGTTTCGCTCGACGCGGGCTCGCGCCTCTTCGAACTCGCGGGCACGGCGGCCACGCTCGACGGCCTCGGCCTCGACCGTTTCTGGCGCAACGCGCGCACGCACACCCTGCACGACCCGGTGCGCTGGAAGTACCACGCTATCGGCAACTTCTATCTGAACGGCAAACGGCCGCCGCGCCACGGAGCCCTGTAATGGCGAACACGCGCGCCCGCAAACGCATCCTGCTCAACGCGTTCAACATGAACTGCGTCGGCCACATCAACCACGGGCTGTGGACGCATCCGCGCGACCGCTCCTCGGACTACCGGCTGCTGTCGTACTGGACGGACCTCGCTCGCACGCTCGAACGCGGCCTCTTCGACGGGCTTTTTCTGGCGGACATCGTGGGCGTCTACGACGTGTATCAGCGCAACGTCGACGTGACGCTGCGCGAATCGATCCAGTTGCCGGTCAACGATCCGACGCTGCTCGTGCCCGCGATGGCCGCCGCCACGCAGCATCTGGGCTTCGGCGTGACGGTCAATCTCACCTACGAGGCGCCGTATCTGCTCGCACGGCGCTTCTCGACGCTCGACCACCTCACGCAAGGCCGCATCGGCTGGAACATCGTGACGGGCTACCTGGACAGCGCGGCGCGCGCGATGGGGCAGCCCGCGCAACTGCCGCACGACGAGCGCTACGACCGCGCCGACGAGTATCTCGAGGTGCTCTATCAGCTTTGGGAGGGCAGCTGGGAGAACGACGCGGTGCGGCGTGACAAGGCCGCGCGCGTCTACGCGGATCCGGCGAAGGTGCACCGCGTGGAGCACACAGGCCGCTACTACGACGTGCACGGCTACCACCTCGCGGAGCCCTCGCCGCAACGCACGCCGGTATTGTTCCAGGCGGGCAGTTCCGGCCGCGGGCAGCGCTTTGCCGCGCGTCACGCGGAATGCGTGTTCATTTCGCCGCCCAACCGCGAGGTGGGACGCGAAACGGTGCGCGCGTTGCGCGAGCAGCTCGTGAAAGCGGGCAGACGGCCCGAGGACGTGAAGGTATTCGTCGGCGCGGCCGTGGTGCCCGGCGCGACCGAGGCCGAAGCGCGCGAGAAGCACGCCGACTATCTGCACTATGCGAGCCGCGAGGCAGGCCTCGCGCACTTCGCGGCGAGCACGGGCATCGACTACGCGCAGTACGACCTCGACGAGCCGGTGGACTACTCGCCGGGCAACGCCATCGAATCCGCCACGCGCACCGCGCAGGCGCACGGCTGGACACGCCGCAAGCTGCTAGACCTCTTCGCGTTGGGCGGGCGCTATCCGGCCATCGTCGGTACGGCGGACCAGGTGGCCGACGAATTGCAGAAGTGGGTGGACGAAGCCGACGTGGACGGTTTCAACCTGAGCCGCACCGTCGTGCCGGAGAGCTACGAAGACTTCGTGGATCTCGTCGTGCCCGAGCTGCAGAACCGCGGCCTCTACAAGACGGCTTACGAAGCGGGCACGTTGCGGCACAAGCTGTTCGGCGAAGGCGATACGCTGGCCGCGCGGCATGCGGGGGCAGCGTTCCGCGTCGGGCAACCGCATGCTTCGGGATCCGAAATACCGGATCGCCGCGAACGAGGCGACGCACGCGTGTCTGCTGCGACATCCACGGCGGCGCCCGCGAAAAGCATATGAAAAAACGTTGCTTGGTGCGCTGCAATGCGTTCGCTACGATGCAGCGGACTTGCCACCATCGCGCATAAGCGCCTCGTCCTCATGTCCACCGTTGCCGACGCTTCGAATCTTTCCCCCGCTGTTTCCACCGATGCCGCCGACGCGGTCCATCCACCGCCGCACGGCGACGCATCGGCACCGCGCATCGTGCGGTCCGCCGAAGACGTCGCGCGCATGGTCGGCGAGGGCGCCTCGACGGGCGGCAACGCGCGCTGGGTCATCGCCATTGCGCTGGGCGGCGTGTTCCTCGACGCCTACGACCTCACTTCGCTCGCGTACGGCGTGAAGGACATTGCCCGCGAGTTCGCGCTGAGTCCCGCCCAGGTGGGGCTCGTGTCGGCAGCCATTACGTTCGGCGCGATCCTGGGCGCGCTGGTGGGCGGCTATCTCACGGATCGCATCGGACGCTATCGCGTCTTCATGGCCGACATGCTGTTCTTCGTGGTGGCCGCGATTGCGGCCGGGTTCGCGCCCAACGCGTGGGTGCTGGGCGGCGCGCGCTTTTTGATGGGCTTCGGCGTGGGGCTCGACCTGCCGGTGGCCATGGCGTTTCTCGCGGAGTTTTCGAAGGTGACGGGCAAGGGCAGCAAGGCCGCGAGCGTCGCGGCATGGTGCCCGGCGTGGTACGCCGCCACGAGCACCTGCTATCTGCTGATCCTCGGGCTCTATGCGGCGCTGCCCGAGCATCAGCTGGGCTGGCTGTGGCGCTTCACGCTCGCGTTCGGCGCGGTGCCGGCGCTCCTCATCATCGCCGTGCGCAGCCGCTATATCAGCGAGTCGCCCGTGTGGGCCGCGAATCAGGGCGACCTGGAAGGCGCGGCGCGCATTCTCAAGCGGGCGTATGGCGTTGAGGTCGTCGTCCAGCGCGAGCATACCGCCACGCACGAGCCGCGCGTGGCCTCCTGGCGCAGCTACGGCGCGCTCTTTCGCGGACGCTACGCGCGGCGCACGGTGCTGGCCGCGACGATCGGCGCGGCGTCCTCGTTCGGCTACAACGCAATCGTCTACGGCTTGCCCGTGATTCTCGCGAGCTTTCTCAAGCAGGGGCCGCTCACCGCCATCGTCGCGGCGCTGACGCTGAACCTGCTGTTCGCGTTCGTGGGCGGTTTGATCGGCGTGCGCTTCGTGTCGCGCTTCGGCGCATGGAAGATGACCGCGGTGGGCCACGCGTTGCAGTTCGCGTCGCTGATCGGACTCGCGCTCATCGGGCGGCCCGGCAGCGGCGTGTTCGTGGTGCTCGCCATCCTGCTGCTGGGCGGCTATCTGTTGGGGCAAGGGTTCGGGCCGGGTGCGCACAGCATGAGCTTCGCGTCGCTCAGCTACCCGACTTCGCTGCGCGGCGTGGGCGTGGGCTTCAACCAGACGCTCGTGCGCACGGCCTCCACGGTCTCGCTGTTCCTGTTTCCGATTCTCGCGGCGGCGCTCGGCACGCAGGTGTTCTGGGTCATCGCGCTCGCGCCGTTGACCTCGCTCGTCGTGCTGTTGCTCATCCGCTGGGACCCGGCGGGCTACGACATCGACGCCGAGGACTACGGGCGAGGCGCGGTTGCCGCGGCGTAGACCGCTTCTTTTCTCCACGATCTGGGGCCGGCGTGCTTGCCGGCCCGAACGGTTCGCACAAAGGGGACTTCGCGGGGCGCTAACAGGAATAGCCCTTGCGCCTGCCTCTTGATATGCGCGGCGCGGCTTCTGAGCCGCCCGTCGTGTGGGGTTCGGCTAGCACGTGGCACGTCGCCGCACCTGGGTGCGGCGCGCGCGCTTTTTCCTCGCTTTCTGACTTCCTCGCGTATACCTGCCATCAGGCCTGGGGAACCCGCACATTTCGGACTATCTTTGAAGAGGCGGCCTGCGCGTAGGGCCGGCTCATCGCCAGGCCTTCCCGCCAGGCCGCCTCCCTGCAAACACAGCCCCGCGCGTCTTTGCGTTCTGCCCTTGATTTCCCCGCCACCGCGCGCACCTTGCAGAAAGCGCACAGGCGCGCGGTTTGCGCGCCCTGTGTTTTGCGGTCAATGGCTGCGCCGGCCCGGCGCGCCGTCACACAACGGGAATCCGATATGGCACGACAGACCTGTGAAATCTGCGGCGCGCGGCCCGCCGCCGTTCGCGTCGCAATCATCCAGAACGGCTATCGCCGTTTCCTCGACGTCTGCGACTACCACTACGCGCAGCTCACGCGGCATCAGCGCACGCTGTCGCCGCTCGAATCGCTGTTCCTCGGCGCGATGGCCGACAACGGCGGCCAGCCCGCGGGCTACGGCCAGCCGCAACCGGACACGCCCGCGGGCGTCGCGACCGGCGTGCCGCCCGAGGAAAGCGCCGGCCTCGAACGCTACTTCAGCGAGACCGCGCGCGAACTGCTGCAGCGCGCCGCGGAACGCGCGGTGCAGTGGGGCCGCCGGCAGATCGAGTCCGACCATCTGCTGTACGAACTCGCGGGCAACGACGTGGCGGCCGGCATTCTCACGCGGCTCGGCGTGGACCCGGGCCAGCTGCGCGCCTACATCGATGCGAACGCGCCGAAGGGCGCGCCCGGCGACGCGCCCGAGAACGACACGATTGCCGTCTCGCCGCGCGTGAAAAGCGCGCTCGATCGTGCCTTCCTCGCCTCGCGTCAGTTGGGCCAGGGCTTCGTCGGTCCGGAGCATCTGCTCGTGGGGCTTGCCGACGTGCCCGACAGCTTCGCCGGCAACGTCATGCGCAATTACGGCATCGACGCGCGCAAGCTGCTGGAACAGATGGTGCAGTCGGGCACGGTGCAGGCCGGGCGCGACCGCGCTGGTCCGCCGAAAGGACCGAGCACGCCGCATCTGGACCGCTATAGCCGCGACCTCACGGCGCTTGCGCGCGAAGGGCGGCTCGACCCCGTGATCGGCCGCTCCAGCGAGATCGAAACCATGGTCGAAGTGCTCGCGCGGCGCCGCAAGAACAACCCGGTGCTGATCGGCGAGCCCGGCGTCGGCAAGACGGCCGTGGTGGAAGGCCTCGCGCAGCGCATCGTGGGCGGCGACGTGCCCGAGTCGCTGCGCGACAAGCGGCTCGTGGAACTCAACGTGAACTCGCTCGTGGCGGGCTCGAAATATCGCGGCGAATTCGAGGAACGCGTGAAGCAGGTGATCGACGAGATCACCGAGCATCGCGAAGCGCTCGTGATCTTCGTCGACGAGATTCATACCATCGTGGGCGCGGGGCAGGGCGGCGGCGAGGGCGGGCTCGACATCGCCAACGTCTTCAAGCCCGCGATGGCGCGCGGCGAACTGAACCTGATCGGCGCCACCACGCTGTCCGAGTACCAGAAGTACATCGAGAAGGACGCGGCGCTCGAGCGGCGCTTCCAGCCCGTGTTCATCGCGGAGCCGAGCGTCGAGCAGACCATCACGATTCTGCGCGGCCTGCGCGACAAGCTGGAGGCGCACCACAAGGTGACGATCCAGGACTCGGCGCTAGTGTCCGCAGCGGAACTGTCGAACCGCTACATCAGCGGCCGCTTCCTGCCGGACAAGGCCATCGACCTCGTCGATCAGGCCGCGGCGCGTGTGCATCTGTCGGGCACGTCGCGGCCCGCGCGCATTCTCGAACAGGAAGCGCAGCTTGCGCAGTTGCGCCGCGACCAGGACTACGCGGCCTCGCGCAAGCAGTACGAAAAGGCCCACACGCTCGGCGAGGAGATCACCCAGGCCGAACGTGCGCTCGCCGAGGTGACGGACTCGTGGAAGCGCCAGATGGAGTCGAACACGTCGGACGTGCGCATCGAGCACATTGCCGAGATCGTCGCGAAAATCACGGGCATTCCCGTGACGAACCTCACCACCGAGGAGCGCGAGCGCCTGCTGCACATGGAAGAGCGTCTGCACGAACGCGTGATCGGCCAGCAACGCGCGATTGCCGCGGTGAGCGATGCGGTGCGCCGTTCGCGCGCGGGGCTGCACGACGTGCGGCGTCCCACGGCGGTGTTCCTGTTCCTCGGGCCGACCGGTGTGGGCAAGACGGAACTCGCGAAGGCGCTGGCCGAAGTGGTGTTCGGCGACGAGAACGCCGTGGTGCGCATCGACATGAGTGAGTACATGGAGCGCCATTCGGTGGCGCGGCTGATCGGCGCGCCGCCCGGCTACGTGGGCTACGAGGAGGGCGGCCAGCTGACCGAACGCGTGCGGCGGCGGCCCTATTCGGTGATCCTGCTCGACGAGATCGAGAAGGCGCACCCCGACGTCTACAACGTGCTGCTCCAGGTGTTCGACGATGGCCGTCTCACCGACGGCAAGGGTCGTGTGGTGGACTTCAGCAACGCGCTCATCATCGCCACGAGCAACCTCGCCTCCGACGTGATCGCCGGTCAGCGTCAACGCGGCCCGGGCTTTTTGTCGGGCGGCGCAGCTTCCGTGGAGAGCGGCGTGATGGGCGAACTGCGCCAGCACTTCCGGCCCGAGTTCCTGAACCGCATCGACGACATCATCATCTTCAATGCGCTCACGCAGGAAGAAATGCGCGCCATCACGACGTTGCAGCTGGACCAGGTGAAGCGCGTGGCGCGGTCGCAGAACGTGGAGATCGAGTTCGACGAGAGCGTGGTGGACCGGCTCGCCACCCAGGGCTACCGGCCCGAGTACGGCGCGCGCGAATTGCGGCGCCTCGTGCGTCAGACCATCGAGAACGAACTCGCGAAGCGCATGCTGAGCGGGGACATCCGCGAAGGCGCGGACGTGCGTTGCGCTATCGATGCGGCAACGGGCGAGGTCACGTTCGAGCCCGCTGCGTCGGGCAAGGGTCGCGCGGACGGCGAGACGAAGGTGGCGAAAGAGGAGCCTTCGATCCCGCCGCTTCATGAGCGCAGTGCGGACGGCGCGGCGGGCGGACCCGCAGGCAGTGAAGCGCGGCCGCCTTCGGCCGAGGGCAACTCGCAGCAGCGGGGTTCCGGGCCGCTGCACTAAGACGCCTTCGCGTCACCTCATGCAGTCATGCACGTCGCACCGCAGGACAACGCGCGCAGCGGGGCAACCCCTGCGCGCGTTACTGCACGTCCTGCTTCAACGCACCCGCCATCCACCGTTCCTCCGATGCCTTCAGATGGGCGCGCATCGCGGTTTGCGCCGCGATGGGGTCGCCCGCCTGCAACGCCTTGAGAATGTCTTCATGCTCGCGCACGGCCACTGACCACGTCTGCGCGCTCTCGGCATGGCCGCGCATGGCCGCCGCAATGGGGTCGTGCCGGCTGTCGAACAGCTCGCCCACGAAGCGCGCGAGCACCGAATTGCCGGTGGTCTCGGCAATCAGCATGTGGAACTGACGGTCGGCATCCACGGGCGACTTGCCGGCCGCGGCCAGCTTGCGCATGCGTTCCAGTACGCGGCGTAAGCGGTCCAGCGTGGCCGCCGTGAACTTGCCGGTGGCCAGCACGATCACGGTGCCTTCAATGGCGATACGCGCCTGCATCAGCTCGGACGGGCTTTCGCCCAGCGCGGCGATGGCGTGCTCGCCGCCTGTGCTGCCGCCGGCCGCCTCGCGGACGTAGACGCCCGAGCCCATGCGGATCTCGATCTGCCCGCCAATTTCCAGCGCAATCAGCGCCTCGCGCAGCGACGGACGCGACACGCCCAGCTGCTGCGCCAGCTCGCGCTCGGGCGGCAGACGTTCGCCCGGCGGGAATTCGCCCTGGCGGATCAACGCAAGGATCTGCGCGGCCACGGATTGGTAAAGCCGCTTGGGTTCTGTCTGTTTCATCGGGGGCCCGTTTCTGAGCGGTTTCACACGCGAACGACCGGGGTCGCAAGCGGGGACGGAGTCTAGCATACGCGTCTCTCGCCCCATTCAGCGCGGGTTTGCGCGCTGCTCGGGGTTTTCACCAATGGTCAGAGCACTTATAAAAAAACGATATTGGCTTGACCAAACGGACGGCGGCGACACGAAATTCAGCCGAATTTCTCGCAACCGGCCTGACCGGTGCCCACCCGGACTGACGACAGAGATGGCGCGCAGTGCAGCCCGGGTTTTCGTCACACAGAACAACCATGGAGACGGGCATGGCAAGTCCCAGCGTCCAGCCGGCCGGTACGGCCGCGCCGGAGCAGCCGCCGCTGCGCGAGATCCTGCGGCTGGAAGGCGTCGGCAAGCGCTTTCCGGGCGTCGTCGCGCTCGACGGCATCGACCTCGATCTGCGCTACGGCGAGGTGCATGCCATCTGCGGCGAGAACGGCGCCGGCAAGTCGACGCTGATGAAGATCATCAGCGGCCAGTACCGCGCGGACGAAGGCACGATCCGCTACAAAGATCAGCCGGTGCAGTTCCAGTCCACCACGCAGGCGCAGGCCGCGGGCATCGCCATCATTCACCAGGAGCTGAACCTCGTTCCCCACCTCTCGGTGGCGGAGAACCTCTACCTGGCACGCGAGCCGAAGCGCGGGCCGTTCGTCGATTACCGCCGGCTGCACGAAAACGCGCAGCGCTGCCTCGCCCGCATCGGACTCAACGTGTCGCCCGGCACGCTCGTGGGCGCGCTCTCCATCGCGCAGCAGCAGATGGTGGAGATCGCGAAGGCGCTCTCGCTCGATGCCCAGGTGCTGATCATGGACGAGCCCACGTCTTCGCTCACCGAGCAGGAGACGGTGCAGCTCTTTCGCATCATCAAGGAACTGCGCGCGGCTGGCGTCGCGATTCTCTACATCTCGCACCGGCTCGACGAAATGGCCGAGATCGTGGATCGCGTCACCGTGCTGCGCGACGGCCGCCACATTTCCACGCACGACTTCGCCGCGACCACCGTGGACGAGATCGTGGCGCGCATGGTGGGGCGTCCGCTGCACGACGCGTATCCGCCGCGCCAGTCGGTGCCGACCACCGACGTCCTGCTCGCCGTGAAAGACCTGCGGCGCGAGGGCGTGTTCGGCCCCGTGTCGTTCGAACTGCGCCGCGGCGAGATTCTGGGCTTCGCCGGGCTGATGGGCGCGGGCCGTACCGAGGTGGCGCGCGCCATCTTCGGCGCGGACCGCACCGATAGCGGCGCGGTGCTGCTCGCCGGCGAAGCGGTCACCATCCGCTCGCCGCGCGAAGCCATCAAGCACGGCATTGCCTACCTCTCCGAAGACCGCAAGAAGGACGGCCTCGCGCTCGCCATGCCGGTGTCGGCGAACGTGACGCTCGCCAACGTGCGGGCCATTTCGTCGCGCGCCGGCTTTCTGCGCTTCGACGAGGAAACCGCGGTGGCCGAACGCTACGTGCGCGAACTCGGCATCCGCACGCCGGGCGTCGGGCAGACCGCGCGCAATCTCTCGGGCGGCAACCAGCAGAAGGTCGTGGTGAGCAAGTGGCTGTATCGCGGCTCGAAGATCCTGTTTTTCGACGAACCCACGCGCGGCATCGACGTGGGCGCCAAGTACGCCATCTACGGGCTCATGGACCGGCTCGCGGCGGACGGCGTGGGTGTCGTGCTGATCAGCTCGGAGTTGCCCGAACTGATGGGCATGACCGATCGCATCGCCGTGTTCCACGAAGGCCGCATCACCGCGGTTCTCGAAACGAAAGAGACTTCTCAGGAAGAAATCATGCACTACGCGTCGGGGCGCACTCATGCTTGAAATGACATCGGATCGAAGCGAAGCGGTCGACAAGGCCGCACGGCAGCGGCGCCGTGACCTGATTCAGAAGTTCGCCGCATTGGGCAGCCTCGTCGTGCTCGTGATCGCGTTTTCGCTCACGAGTGCGGCGTTCTTCTCGGTGGGCAATCTCATGACGGTCTCGCTGCAAGTGACCTCGATTGCCTACCTAGGCGTGGCCGCCACCTGCGTGATCATCACGGGCGGCATCGACCTTTCCGTCGGGTCGGTGCTCGCGCTGGCGGGCGTGGTGGCCGCGCTGCTCGTGAAGGCGGGCGCACCGGTGCCGGTCGCGATGCTGGGCGGCGTGCTGGTGGGCGGCCTGTGCGGCTTCGTCAACGGGCTGTGTGTGACGCGCATGGGCCTGCCGCCGTTCATCGCGACGCTCGGCATGATGCTCGTGGCGCGCGGCGTCGCCTTGCAGATCACGGGCGCGCGGCCTGTCTCGGAACTGGGCGACGCGTTCGGCGCGCTCGGCAACGGTGCGCTCTTCAAGATTTCGCACATCGGCGCCGATGGTTTTCCCGACACCACGTTCCCGGGCATTCCGTACCCCGTGGTGATCATGGTCGTGCTGTTCATTGCGGCGTCGATATTGCTGTCGCGCACGGCGCTGGGCCGCCACATCTATGCGGCCGGTTCGAACGCGGAGGCCGCGCGGCTTTCGGGCGTCAACGTGCGCGGCGTGCAGCTTTTCACTTACGTGCTCTCGGGCGTGCTGGCGGGCGTGACGGGTTGCGTGCTGATGTCGCGGCTCGTCACGGGCCAGCCCAACGAAGGCGTGATGTACGAACTCGATGCGATTGCGAGCGCCGTGATCGGCGGCACGTCGCTGATGGGCGGCGTGGGCACCATCTCGGGCACGGCCATCGGCGCGTTCGTGATCGGCGTGCTGCGCAACGGCCTGAACATGAACGGGGTGTCGAGTTTCATCCAGCAGATCATCATCGGCGTCGTGATTCTGGGCACCGTGTGGATCGATCAGTTGAGAAGCAGGAAGCGGTAAGCCATCACAAGCGCAATTCCAACAACACGTCCCTAACCACGGGCATAGGAGCGAGACATGAAAAAGCTTTCCATCCTGGCCGCGGCCGCCACGCTGTGCGCCGCGTTCACCACTTACGCGCAGGCCGCGGGCGGCGAGATCGCCGTGATCGTGAAGACCGCTAATTCGAACTACTGGCAGAACGTGCAGAAGGGCGCCACCGCCGCCATGGCGAACGCCAAGGGCTACACCATGACCTTCCAGGGTCCGGCCGCGGAATCCGACATCGCCGCCGAAGTGAACATGGTGGAGAACGCCGTGAACCGTCACGTGGCCGGCATCGTGCTTGCGCCGTCGGACCCGGACGCGCTCGTGCCCGCCATCAAGAAAGCGTGGGAGGCGCACATTCCGGTCGTGCTGATCGACTCGATGATCTCGGACGCTGGTAAGCAGTACTACCAGTCGTTCCTCTCGACGGACAACAACAAGGCCGGCGAACTCTGCGCGAAGGCGATGATCGACAAGGTTGGACAGACCGGCAAGGTCGCGATCATGTCGTACGTGCCGGGCGCGGGCTCGGAGATCGGCCGCGTGGGCGGCTTCCGCAAGTACCTGGCGGCGCATTCGAAGCTGCAGATCGTGGGACCGTTCTACTCGCAGTCGCAGATGGCCACCGCGCTGAACCAGACCACCGACGTGCTCTCCGCGAACCCTGACCTCAAGGGCATCTTCGGCGCCAACGAGCCCACGGCGATCGGCATGGGCCGCGCGCTCGCGCAGTCGGGCAAGGCAGGCAAGGTGGTGGCCATCGGCTTCGACGGCAACCAGGACCTGCAAGGCTTCGTGCGCGACGGCACCATCCAGGGCATTGCCGTGCAGAGTTCGTATCAGATGGGCTACAAGGGCATCCAGACGCTCGTCAACGTGATCGATCACAAGCCGGTCGCGAAGGTGGTGGACACCGGCGTCGTGATGGTCGACAAGCAGAACATCGACACGCCCGAGGCGAAGAACGTGCTGTATTGAGGGCGCGTTGAAGCAGTCGTAGTGAAGCAGTCGTATTGAACCCGACCGGCTGTGCCTCGCGCATGGCGTGCGAAGCGTTGCCCGCTGCGAGGCGCGGCCGGTCCACTGGAGAAGAAGTCACATGCTGAGCGTCATTTGCGAATCCCCCGGCGTGTTGCGTTCCGAACAACGCGAAACGCCGCTGCGCGGCGCGGGCGAGGTGCTGCTGCGCGTGTCGCGCGTCGGCATCTGCGGCACCGACCTGCACATTTTCACGGGCAACCAGCCGTACCTTTCGTATCCGCGCGTGATGGGGCACGAGCTGTCGGGCATCGTCGTGGAAGCCGAGCCGCAGACGAAGCTTGCCGCGGGTGACGCCGTGTACGTGATGCCGTATCTCTCCTGCGGGCAATGCGTGGCGTGCCGCCAGGGCAAGACGAATTGCTGCGTGAACATCAAGGTGCTCGGCGTGCATCGCGACGGCGGGCTGGCCGAATACCTCAGCGTGCCTGCACAGTTCGTGCACAAGGCGGACGGCGTGACGCTCGACCAGGCCGCCATGCTCGAATTTCTCGCCATCGGCGCGCATGCCGTGCGCCGCGCCGACGTGCAGCCGAAACAGCGCGTGCTCGTGGTGGGCGCGGGGCCCATCGGCATGGCCGCGATGATTTTCGCGGGCTTGCGCGGCGGCGAAGTGACCTGCCTCGACACGCGCGCCGACCGCCTCGCGTTCTGTGCGAGCCACCTCGACATCAAGACCACCGTGCAGACCGGCGCAGGCGATGCGGACGCGTTGTCGAAGCTCACGAACGGCGAGTTCTTCGACGTGGTGTTCGACGCCACGGGCAACGTGAACGCGATGAACCGCGGCTTCGAGTTCATCGCGCACGGCGGCAAGTACGTGCTCATCTCCATCGTGCCGGGGCAGATCACGTTCTCGGACCCCGAGTTCCACAAGCGCGAAGCGACGCTGCTGGGCAGCCGCAACGCCACGGCGCAGGACTTCGAGACCGTGCTCGATGCAATGCGCGCGGGCAGGATTCCGGACAAGGCGCTCAACACGCATCGCATGCGCCTCGCCGACGTGCCCGCGGAATTTCCGAAGCTGCTCGATCCGCAGCAGACGGTGGTGAAGGCGCTGGTCGAATGCTGAACGGCGTGTGTCGCCCGCCTGTTTTCCCTATTCTTGAACGGCGTCGTTGCGCATGAGCGAACCTTCCCAGGCATCCATCAGGGCACCCATTCTCCAGTTCGGCACCAGCCGCTTCCTGCAGGCGCATGCCGCGCTGTTCGTTTCGGAGGCGCTCGCGCGCGACGAGGCGATGGGCGGCATCGCCGTGGTGCAGACCACGAACAACCCCGTGAGCCGCGCGCGCATTGCAGCGCTCGCCTCGGGCGAGGGCTACCCCGTGCGGATTCGCGGCATGGAGTCGGGCGCCGCAGTCGATCGCGGGGTGACAGGGCGCGCCATCCGCCGCGCGTGGATTGCGGACGAAGACTGGCCCGCCATTCGCCGCGCCGCGATTGAAGACATGCGCGTGATCGTTTCGAACACGGGCGACACGGGCTATCGCCTCGACGAGCGCGACGGCGCGCCACTGCTCGCGCAGACGGACCACGTGCCGCGCAGCTTTCCTGCCAAGCTGCTCGTGCTTTTGCACGCGCGCTGGGCAGAACGCGCGGAGGCGCCGGTCTCGCTCTTTCCGTGCGAACTCGTGGCGAACAACGGCGACACGTTGCGCGACCTCGTGATCGGACTCGCGCGGCAATGGCAGGCAGAACCGGCGTTCGTGTCGTGGCTCGCGACGCATTGCGTCTGGGCCAATTCGCTGGTGGACCGCATCGTCTCCGAAGCCATCGACCCGGTAGGCGCCGTGGCCGAGCCGTATGCGCTCTGGGCCATCGAGCGGCAGCCCCGGCTCGAGTTGCCGTGCACCCACCCGGCCATCGTCCTGACCGACGACCTCAAAAGTTTCGAGCAACTGAAGCTCTTCTTCCTGAACCTGGGCCACACATGGCTTGCCGAGCAATGGCTCGTGCAAGGCCGCCGCGCGGACGAAACCGTCTTCGAGGCCATGAACGACGACGCCATGCGCGCCTCCGTGGAAGCGGCCTGGTGGGAAGAGGTGATGCCGGTGTTCGCGGCCATGAGTCTCGCCGAACGCGCGGAACAGTACGTAGCCAGCGTGCGGGAGCGGTTTCTGAATCCGTTCCTGCGGCATCGCCTTGCGGACATTGCGCAGAATCACGCGGAGAAGGTGAGGCGCAGGATGGTGCCGGTGGTGGCACTGGCGCAGGAGGTGGGCGCCGATGCCGGGCTCGAACGATTGAAGGCGGTGATCGCGCGCGTCGAAGGCGCTTGAGCGGGCGTGGGCAGGCCTCGGCAGGCACGCGGCCCGCGATGGGTCGTCGCGCCCGCGGCGCCCTCTACGGAAGCGGCATCGGCTTGCAGCTGTCCAACGAACGCCAAGAACCAGTCACGACGCCGGACCCGCTCTTACGCAGCGGGTCCGCTGCCTTCGACTTACTGCGCCGCCGCAGCCGTCCCTACGCGGTAGCACGTAGGAATCGCGTTCTTCTTGGGGCGCTGATAGATCAGCTTGTAGCCGCCCGCCGACGTGCGCGACTGCGGCGAGCTGAACGTCACCACCTTGCCGAAATCGCCGTCCGTGGTGCTCACCTGGCCGATGACGAGCGGGGCGAGCACGGGGTCGGTGCGCGCCGAATCCGCGTCGATGATGCGGCGCACGTGCGAGAGGTTCTGCACGTACCAGTCCGCCTTCATGGACGCCGTCGGAATCACGAACGGGCGATACGCCGGGCCGGCGAAGTGGCTGTCGATGATCATCCACGGGTCCTTGCCGGCGCTGCCCAGGTCGGAGGGCAGCACCTTCTGTCCTGGCGCGGTGCTCTTCAGATACGACGCGATGTCGGCGCCCAGACGCGAGCCGCGCTGCCCCGCCGTGGCGGGATCGTAGAGGCTGCCGTCCGGACCGTTGCGCAGATCGCTGAAGTGCTTGCCCGTCCACGTGATCACGTGCGAGACGATGTAGCCGTTCGCGATGTTCGACGGCGTGGCGTCGGCCGCCTGCGGCGCGGTCTGCGTGATGTAGAGCAGGTCGCCCGGCCGCAGATGATCGACGAGGCTCGCGATATTGCCCTGGTTGATGTCGAGCAGCACGCCGGCCTGTTCTTTGCCGACGAGCGGGTCGCCGCCCGTGGAGCACGCCTGCGTGCCGATGCCGGTTTCCAGATTGCCCGTGTCGTGCGTCACGCCGGCGAAGTCGTAGACCCACGACGTGAAGTCGGAGCAGTCCACGCCTTGCCAGTTCACGTCGTCGTGCGCAACGGCAGTGAGGCTCTGCGATCCGTCGCTTCTGCGGTTCGCGGTACAGGTCATGCCGGAGCTGTCGCCGCCCGACGTGCTGCCCGACGTCGAGTTACGGAATTTGGCCGGACTCACGGGCGGCAGCCAGCCGGGAATGTGGTGGTGGCAATAGTTGATGCCCTGGTCGACCCAGTAGTTCTCGACGGCCATCACGAGTTCGCGCTGGAAGGTGGCCACGTCGTCGTTGCACGAGGCGGTGGTGATCGCGCCGTATACGGCCGCGTGCGGACCCCACGTGCCGCCGTTCGCGTAGCTTGCCCAGTTGGCGGCCGTCACGCCGTTGCCGAGCAGCGCCTGAACGTCGTTCTTGCGGCTCGCAAAGAGGCCGAACTGCTCGGCGAGAAGGGCGATGCGGTCGTGGCAGGCCGCGCTGCTCACGGTGACGGCGGCCGGTTTGCCCGGAACGACCGCGGTGAGCGCCGAGATCGACGTGATGCCGGAGCGGTTATGGGCACCAGCGACGTAATCGGCGGCGCCCACGGTGAGCGCGCAGTTGGCGGTGGCCGGCGCGCCCAGCGTGCCGTCGGCGGCCACGTCGCCCGCGCCGGCGTTGCATTCCGCGAGCGTGTCGCCGTTGGCCGCCTGCGCGACGATGTTCGCCGTGCTATCGGCAATCGACAGGCCGGCCGACGTGCGGCTCTGCGATTCCGCGCCGAGCGCGAGCGCCATGACGGCGCCCGGCGTCATAGCGGCCGCGGCGCCCGCTGTCACGAAGGTGGGCAGCGTCTGCTGCACGTCGATGTTGCCGGCGAACGCGTTCACGCGCGACAGGGCGGCCGTGACGTTGCCCGCCGTCAGACCGCCCGCGCTCACGGCGTCCGCAACAACGGCGTTCGACCAGGGCGACACGACCATCCGCGCTGGCGTCGAGAGATAGACCGCGTCCACTTCGCCGGACAGATCGGCGCTGGCGCCCGTGGCCTCTTCCTCGTAGCGGCCGCCCGTCACGCGCACCAGCACGGGGTAGCGCAGCGTCTGCCATAGCGAGAAAGAGCCGTCGCTCGCCGTGGTCGTGGTGGCGAGCGGTTCGTGGGCGGCGCTGCCGTCGGGATTCAACGGATAGACGGCGACCGTGGCGTTCGCTACGGCACCCATCCAGGCACTGCCGGACAGGGACGGCGTGGACGATCCGCAGGCGGCCACGCTGAGCGCGAGTACGGCGCTCGCCACGGAAGTGAGCTTGATTGATTTCACGATTGAGCGGGATAAAGCAAAAAGACGGTCGATATTACCGATGCGCTGCCGCATCGAGATGGCGTTTCAAGAGCGTAAGAGACGCGGCGCGCCGGCGATTGGTCAAATAGCCGAACGAATGCCCTATTGATTTGGGCATTGCAGAGACGTGTGCGACGCGGCAACGACTTGTGCGATTCCGGTAATTCGTTCCGATGAGCGGCTGAACGAGCAGGCCTTGGGACGAGTGCCGTTAATCTTCTATCTATTGAAAAGACGACCTAGGCACGGGGCCCATTATTAGAGGCTGATGTTTTGATTTAAATAAAATCGACAGGCCTATAAAACCGACTTTCGGGGCGGGGCGAGCGTTATTTAAAACCATTAAACGACGGTCATGCACAGGCGCCGAGCCACGCCCGCAGCCCGTCGGGGCAAACCTGCACCAACTCGTTCCGCGTGCCCCTCGTCCCTCCGAAAGGCCTAAAGAAATGCCCGCGTTATGCCGTTTATGAGTTGTTTTCGCGCCGGAATCTTTATCTGACGAAAAAGCCGCCCAACGAAAGGGAATAAAAGTGCGGCTGCACAGTAATGGCGCCGACTTGCATTGCTTTGGTGCGATCTGTCGCACGCAAAAGACGAACTTAAACGATAAGCAGAGGGAAAGTCATGGCTGACGCCAACGAGATTGTCGATTTGACGCGAGAAGTTCACCGTATTGCGAAGGGCAACGTATCGGACATTAACGACATCAATCGGGAAACGACGTTCCTCGCCATCAACGCGCTGATCGAATCGGCGCGTGCCGGCGATGCCGGGCGCGGTTTTGCGGTGGTCGCGAATCAGGTCAAGGTCGTGTCGCAACGCATCGGACAGTTGACCACCGAACTGGGCCGCGAACTCACGGCCCTGGGCGACCGGATGATCACGCAGTTGGAGCAGCAGGAAGCGCAGCGCCTCACGGATCTCGCGCTCAACATGATCGAAATCATCGACCGCAACCTCTACGAACGTTCCTGCGACGTGCGCTGGTGGGCGACCGACTCCGCGATCGTCGATTGCCTTGCGCACGACACGCCCGAACACCGCGCGTTCGCGTCCGAGCGGCTGGGCGTGATCCTGGACAGCTATACCGTGTACCTCGATCTGTGGGTGATCGACATGGCCGGCAACGTCGTGGCCACCGGACGGCCCGGCCGGTTCGCCCCGGCGGGGCGCCAGAACGTGGCGGACAAGCCGTGGTTCAAGGCCGCGGCGAAGTCGGCGTCGGGCGCCGAATACGCGTCGGCCGAACTGGAGACGATGGAGGCATTGGGCGGCGCTGCCGTGGCCACCTACGCCGCGGCCATTCGCGAAGGCGGCGCGAACCGGGGGCGCCCGCTCGGCGTACTCGCGGTTTTCTTCAACTGGGCGCCGCAGGCGTCGACGGTGGTGAAGGGCGTGCGTCTGTCGGCCGAGGAGTGGACGCGTACGCGCTGCCTGCTCGTGGATGCGCGCAAACGCGTGATCGCCAGCTCCGACGACAAAGGCGTGCTGCAAGAGGTGCTGCCGCTCAAAGTGGGTGATCCGAAGGCCGGCGCGTATCGGCCGGACGCCGACACGTTGGTTGCCTACGCGTTGACGCCCGGCTACGAAACCTACGAAGGGATGGGATGGTACGGCGTGATCGTGCGCAAGCGCGCGGGGCGGTGAAGGGGCTGCACGCACCATCCGCCTTTTGGAGCGGATGGTGGCTGCAGGAGAATACGCCGATTATCTAGATGTCCGCGGTCGCCGTGGCCGGCAAATGGGTGCGCAAAATCTCCAGACAGCGCTGCTGGTCCGCCCGCGGCATTTCATAGAGCGACAGGCGGGCTTTACGTGGCTTGCTGCGCGCGTCGTCCGGCCGGGTATAGCAGATGAGCAGCGTCAGCCAGCCCCGTTTCAGGCTGATGATGTTCTGGTAGTGGATGACCGATTTTTCGATCTGGCAAAAGTCGTCATAAAATCGGGCACGCGTTCTGAAAATCAGCCAGACGAGCATGATGGTGGGGAAAATAAAAATTTTCCATATATCGCTAAAATCGAGGCCGGAAAATGGGCCTGATAAAAAATACATGATGGCCGGAAAAATCACCACCCAAAGTATGACCAGGGTGGGAATCACAAACCGGTTTCCCTGCGCGACGAATTGCGGTTCGATGATGGATGGATTATCGGATGAGGTGGGTTGTGTCATTGTTTTCTCGTCAAATGGATTGCGCGTGAAATGACCGTGGGAATGCATTAAATCTAATGTGTTAATCGTTGCGCAGCGGCGCTGCCATCTTAGGCGTCTGCAGACCATAAATCAATCCCGGATTTAGATTAATGGATATATTTATCCGTTCGGCATATCCGCCGAAACATAATCGAATTTCAATCATTCCCTTTATTTCCGACGCAAGCCACGCCGGGAAACCCTCTCCAGAATTCCGGCGCAACGCCGGTGCTCGGGCTGCCAACGCATCGTGACCGGAAGGTACGCGGGCCACCGCCGCGTCGGCGGGCAATGCGTCAAATGCGCGCCGGCCACATCGGCGGGGTCGCATCCATGTGGGTTGAGCGATAATCCGGCATCTGCTCATCTTCCCGCTTGACTTCCTCGATACGTCCGATGAACCGCTGGCGCGTGCTATTGCTGATCCTGCTGCTGACCGGGGCAAGCCTGCTGCTGCGCCCCGCGACGGCCGCATGGGCGCGTGCGGTCGTTATGCCTTGCGAGGCGCAGCAGCTGTGCACGGCGCCAGCCGTGTCTTCGCCCTCGGCGCACAGTGACGCGCACATGGCCGTGCCGGATGCGCGGCTCGCGCATCGTCACGCCGTGGCCGCCACGGCAATCGACGATTCGGCGAACGCTCCGCATGGCGTTTGCCCAGGGAGCGGCCATTGCCACGTGGCCGGGCAGTGCGCCGGGATGGCCGCCGCCTGTTGTACCGCCGCGGCGGCGCCCGGCTTCCGCTTCCCCGCGGGCCCCACGAAAGTCGCGGTGCTGCGCGCCTCGCCGCCGCGCTCCGACGCGGCCTCCCATTTCTTCACGGACGGCATCGAACGTCCGCCCCGGCTTTTCCTTGCCTGAACGTCCTGGCCGTCGCTGACGGCCTGTCGCCGCTTGCTGCCGCTTGCCGCCGCCAGTTGCCGCTTGTCGGTCATGAGGTCGCCCGATCGTCGGGCCGCCCTGTCCATTCATGTCAAGGAAAGCATCATCATGAAGCGCTTCAACGACGCGCACGTCGCGTCTCTCAACACGTCCGGTTCCACTCGCCTCGCCGACAACGCTGCGAGCCGCCGACGGTTCATTACTACTACGCTCGCCGGCGCCGCCGCGCTCGCGCTGTATCCGGCACGCCTGCCGCGCGTCTGGGCGGCCGAGCCTGCCGCCGCTTCGGCGTCGGCATCCACGCCTGCCGCCACAGGGGCGCCGACGCCGCTTGCCGTCGTGCGCCGCACGATCGAGGTGAACGGCCGCGCCGCGAGCGTCTACGGCGTCGTTCAGCCGAATGGCGCGCACGGCATCCGGTTGACCGCGGGCGATGCGTTCGACGTCGCGCTGCGCAACGACACCGACGACGCCACGCTCATCCACTGGCACGGCCTCACGCCGCCGTGGAATCAGGACGGCGTGCCGGACGCGCCCATGCCGCTTCTCGCGGCACGCGCCCAGCAGACCTATCGCTTCCCGGTGAACGCGCCCGGCACCTACTGGATGCACGCGCACACGTTGCAGGAGCAGCAGTTGCTTGCGGCGCCGCTGATCGTTGCCGACCCGGCCGACAGCCGTCGCGACGAACAGGAGGTGGTCGTCATGCTGCACGACTTTTCGTTCAAGTCGCCGGAAGAACTGCTGGCCGGCCTCACGAAGGGCGGCCAGCAGGGCGCCGCCGCGAACGCGCCGGCAGGCCACGGTGCCATGAGCGGCCAGGGCGCCATGGGGAGCGCGCACGCGGCAGGCGGCATGAACATGAGCGGCATGCAGATGCAGAACCCGTCATCGACCCACGGCACGATGGCCGGCATGGACATGGGCGACATGGGGCACATGGGCGACATGAGCGCCGGCATGCCGATGGACCTCAACGACATCGACTACGACGCCTATCTCGCCAACGAGCGCACGCTCGCCGATCCCGAAATCGTGAAGGTGGAGCGGGGCGGGCGGGTGCGTCTGCGCATCATCAACGGCGCGACGGCCACGGCGTTTACGGTGGATCTGGGCGGCCTCAGCGGCGCGCTGATCGCGGTGGACGGTCAACCCGTGCAACCCGTGATGGGCCGCCGGTTCCCGGTCAGCATGGGGCAGCGCATCGACGTTCGCCTGCAGTTGCCGAGCGAGGCGCGTGCGTTCCCGATTCTCGCGCTGCGCGAAGGCGCGAGGGAGCGCACCGGCATCGTTCTGCAGCCCGCCGGCGCGCCGGTGCGCAAGATGGCGGCCACGGGCAGCGCCGCAGGGCCGGTGCTCGACCTCGCGCTGGAATCCAGGCTGCGTGCCGCCGCGCCGCTCCTGCAACGGCGCCCAGCCAACACCTTCAAGATGACGCTCATGGGCGACATGGCGGCCTACCGCTGGGCGCTCGCCACGCAGCCGCGCATCGAGGTGGAGCGCGGCGAGCGCGTCGAAGTGACGATGCGCAATGCGAGCATGATGGCGCACCCCATGCACCTGCACGGTCACCACTTCCAGGTGGTCGCCATCGACGGCCGTCGCTTCAATGGCGCCGTGCGCGACACCGTGCTGCTGCCGCCGGGACGCTCGGTGACGATTGCCGTCGACGCCAACAACCCCGGGCAATGGGCGTTTCACTGCCACCACCTGTACCACATGGCGGCGGGCATGATGACCACCTTCGCGTATCGCGCGTAGCGCCCTGGCCCCGGGCGAATCCATCAAGCCAGGGCGGCGGCCATTTTTCCCCGCCCAAAACGAAGCCGGCCTCGCCAGGAAGGGTTCCTGGGAGGCCGGCGTACTGTCGGTCAAGACGGCATCGGCTTCGCTCGCCTCATCGGCGAGCCCGCCGTGCTCAGGCCGTGACGTTGATCGTCGTGCCGATGGTCTGACCGCTTGCGTTCACGACGGGCGGTTGCGTCTGCGGTTGAGCCTGCACCGCTTTGGCGCCGCTGTCGTCGGCATCGCCGTCGATATCCGGGCCGACTTCCTGTGCTTCGTTCCCCGTGGACGCGTAACGTGCCGACTGCTGGGCAGCCTGCATGGACATAGCGACCGGATTGCCAATTGAAGAGATGGTCATTGCGCACCTGTTTTATGAATGGAAAATGACTCACCGCGCCGGAGCGACCTTTAACTCCTGCTTTCACGACCGATGGCCCAGGCGCGAGAGGGTCGCCTGCATCGTACGGACGCGCTGCTGAAGGGAACCTTAAGGACGCGCGCGACGTTCATCCTGCCCACCCGCCGCCGGTTGTTCCGGATTGCCCTTCGTCCGCTTCGTCTGCTCGCCATGCCGCCGCCGTGCCGCGAGGCAATGTTCCACCGCCTCGCTCACCGTCGCGAAAAACGGCGTGCGGCTGCCGAAGCGGCCGAACATGCCGTAGGCGCGCAGCCAGTCCTTGACCGGCCCCTTCATCTCCGCAAAGCAGAGCCGGATGCCCTCGGCCTCCAGTTCGTCGCGCAAGGCGTCGAGCACGTCGGCGGCCGTCACGTCGATGTCGGTGATCGGCTCGGCGGCCACGATCGCCCATTCCACCTTCGTGGGCGAGCCGGCAATGGCGCGGCGCAGATGGTCCGCGAAGATGTTCGCGTTGGCGAAGAAAAGCGGCGCGTCCCAGCGGAACAGCACGAGCCCGGGCAACTGCTGCGCCTCGGGATGGCGGCTCACGTCGTGGTAGCCGCGCATGCCGGTGACGCGGCCCAGCACGGCGTCGTAGGGATGCCACGCGCGCCACACGAACGAGAGCAGCGCGAGCCCCACCGACAGAAAAATGCCCTGAATCACGCCGAGCAGCACGACGCCCGCGAAGCACAGCATCGACACCGCGAACTCGCTGCGCCGGGTGCGAAAGAGCCGCGCCACGTTGCGGATTTCCACGATGCCCACCGACGCGCAGATCACGATGGCCGCCAGCGCCGAATACGGCATGTGGGCCAGCAGCGCGGGCGCGGCGAGCAGCAGCGCGGCCATGCAGGCGGCGGCCACGAGGCCCGTCACCTGCGTCTGCGCGCCGGCCGCCTGCGCCACGGGCGTGCGCGACGAACTGCTGCTCACCGGGCATCCCTGGAACAGCCCGGCCAGCAGATTCGCCGCGCCCAGTGCGATCAGCTCCTGGTTGCGGTTGGCTTCGGTGTCGGTGCGCGGCGCGAACGCGCGCGACAACACGCTGATGTCGGCGAACGAGACGAGCGCGATGGCGATCGCGCCGCCCGCGAGTCCGCCGATCTCGGCAAGCGTGAGCGCGGGCCATTGCGGGCGCCCCCCAACGGACGGCAGCGCGCCGATCACGGCGAGCGGCAACCGGCGTTCGTCGTGCAGCCACCAGCCGGCAAGCGCGGCCGCGGCGCAGACCAGCAGCATGCCGGGCAGCGACGGCGCGACCCTGCGCAGCACCATGATCGCGACGATGCACGACACGCCGATGGCCGCGGCGGCCACGTTGGCCTCGCCGTCGGCCACGCCGTGCACCACGTGCAGTAGCGAGCCCGCGAACGTGTGGCTGCCGCCGTCGAGCCCCAGCAGCCGCGGCAACTGGCTCGCGGCGAGCGTCACGGCAATGCCGTTCAGATAGCCATAGCGGATGGGCTGCGAGAGCAGGTCGGAGACGAAGCCGAAGCGCAGCAGGCCGAACAACACGCAGACGGCGCCGGCCATGACGGCCAGCATGGCGGCGAGCGCCACGGTGTGGCCGGCGTCGCCGTGGGCGAGCGGCAGCACGGTCGCGGCGATGAGCGCGGCGAGCGCGGAGTCGGGACCGAGCACGAGGATGCGGCTCGGCCCGAACACGGCGTAACCGACGAGCGCCGCAATCGTGGCATAGAGCCCGGCCATGACGGGCAGGCCCGACGCCTCCGCATAGCTCATGCCGACCGGAATCAGCACCGCCGTCAGGGCGAGGCCGGCAAAGAGGTCTTTGGCGAACCACGCGCGCTGGTAGCCGCGCAGCATGGCGACGCCCGGCACCCAGCGGTCGAGACGCGACGCACTGCGCGCGGCGCCGGAGGGCAAGGGCGGTTCGGAACGGGGCATGGTCAGGCGGAGCGTATGGGGCGGCTCATGAGCAGTCGGGAATATCACCACATTAGGTCATCGGGGCTTGTGCATCCGCTTGACCTGCATCATTCGGGGCGGCGCGCCGGCACGGCCCCGCGCCGTCCTGCGGGACTGGACGAAGTTAACTTGTATTAATATCAACATGAACGTAGCATCATCGACATGAAAACATCGTCGACCTGGTTGCTGCTCGTCCTCACGCTGCCCACCGAAAACGCGACGGCGCGCATGCGCTTCTATCGCGCGCTGAAGGCGAAGGGCTGCGGGGTGCTGCGCGACGGCGTTTATCTTCTGCCCGACAGCGCGCCGCACGAAGCCATGCTGCGCGACCTGGCCGACGCCATTGCGGCAAGCGGCGGCACGGCGCACCTGCTGCGGTTGCCGGGCCTCGACGCGGCCCAGGAGGACGAATTCCGCACGTTGTTCGACCGCGCAGGCGAGTACGAGACGTTCGTTCGCACGCTGGCCGAGGCGCGCAAGACGGTCGCGGGGCAGCCGGCCGCCGGCCTGACCCGGCTGCTGCGCCGCCTGCGCAAGGACTACGAGACGATCCAGGCTATCGACTACTTCCCGGGCGAGGCCGCCACGCGTGCCGAGGCGGCCTGGCAGGATTTCGTCGGCCTCGTCGATACGGTGCTCGCGCCCGGTGAGCCGCATCGGGCCGAAGGCGCGATTCTGCGGCGTTTGCCGGACGCCTACCAGGGCCGCCTCTGGGCCACGCGCCGGCGGATGTGGGTGGATCGCGTGGCGAGCGCCTGGCTCATCCGGCGCTTCATCGACACCCAGTCGCGGTTCCTCTGGCTCACGTCGCCCGAGGCATGCCCCGAGGACGCCGTGGGCTTCGACTTCGACGGCGCCGCGTTCACGCACGTGGGCGAGTGTGTGACGTTCGAAGTGCTGCTCGCGAGCTTCGGCTTCGACGACGACCCCGCGTTGCTGCGGCTCGGCGAAATCGTGCACGCGCTCGACGTGGGCGGCCCCGCCGCGCCGGAGGCCGCCGGCTTCGAAGCGGTGATGGCCGGCACGCGCGAGCGCGTCGAGAACGACGATCAACTGCTCGAACAGATGAGCCCCGTTCTGGATGCGCTTTATACGCACTTCGCGGCAAGCGCGAAGGAAAGTTCAGGGAGGCGTTCATGAGCATCGTCACCACTGCGGCGCCCGCCTATTCGCTGGGTCAGCTCGTCCGCTACATGCTGCGCCTCGGCACGTTGGGCTTCGGCGGCCCCGTGGCGCTTGCGGGCTATATGCGCCGTGATCTCGTCGAGCGGCTGGGGTGGATTTCCGAATCCGACTACAAGGAGGGCCTCGCGCTCGCGCAACTCGCGCCGGGACCGCTCGCCGCCCAGCTCGCGATGTACCTGGGTTATGTGCATTACCGGATCTGGGGCGCAACGCTCGTCGGGTTTGCGTTCGTCCTGCCGTCGTTCGTGATGGTGGTGGCGCTCGGCTGGGCGTACGCGCACTTCGGCGGCCTCGCGTGGATGCAGGCGGTGTTCTACGGCGTGGGCGCGGCGGTGGTCGGCATCATCGCCATGAGCGCCGCGCGGCTCACGTTGAAGACGGTGGGCAAAGACCGGCTGCTGTGGGCCATCTATCTGACGCTCGCGGTCGTCACGTTCGTGACCGAATCCGAGATCGCCTGGCTTTTCATCGCCGGCGGACTGATTGGCTGGTTCTGGCGCGCGCCGCCGCAATGGCTGCACAAAGGCGGCATCCAGGCCGTTGCCGCGGCGAACCTGCCGGCAGGCGCGGGAATCGTCGCGGGATTCGACTGGCCGCTGCTCGCGCAGATCGGCGGCTTTTTCATGAAGGCGGGCGCCTTCGTCTTCGGGTCGGGACTCGCGATCGTGCCGTTCCTGTATGGCGGCGTCGTGACCCAGCACCACTGGCTCAACGACAGGCAATTCGTCGACGCCGTCGCCGTCGCGATGATCACGCCCGGTCCCGTCGTCATCACGGTGGGCTTCATCGGCTACCTCGTGGCGGGGCTGCCGGGCGCCGTCGTTGCGGCACTCGGCACGTTCCTGCCGTGCTATCTGTTCACCGTGGTTCCTGCGCCGTATTTCAAGAAGTACGGCCGGTTGCCCGCGGTAAAGGCCTTCGTCGACGGCATTACCGCCGCCGCGGTGGGCGCCATCACGGGTTCGGTGATCGTGATCGCGAAGCGCTCGATTGTCGACGTGCCAACGCTTGCCATCGGCCTCGTCACGGTCGTCTTGCTGTGGCGCTTCAAGAAGCTTCAGGAACCAGTGGTCGTCACGGCGGCGGCGCTCCTCGGGCTCGTGATCTATCCGCTTCTTCATTCGCACGCGCTTTGATCCGCGCGAAGGCGAGGGCCGCAGCCGGAGGCGCCATGAAACCCGCGGGCAAGGCAAGGGACGAGGCGGCCCCGGCGGGCGTGGCGAACGCACGGATCCGGCAACGCACCGCGTCTACTTCCCGCTCAGGAATGTCGGCGGCCAGCGGGTGCTGCGCGTGATGGTGCGCAAATGGCTGGAATAACGTCTATGATCACGTTTCCAGACACACGCACGTACAAGCGCACACCCAGGCGCACGGAGCACTCGCATGCATCGCATCGGCTATCTGCTGTCCGACGGGTTTCAGATCATGGCGCTCGCCACCCAGGCGGTGTTCGAGTACGCCAACGAGACCGCGGGCAGCCCCTTCTACACGATGGAGCACTACTCGGTTGAGGGAGGCGAGGTGCGGTCGTCGATTGGCCTCGCCGTCGGCACGCGCGCGGCGGGGCCGCGCACCCAGGCGGACACGTGGATCGTGGCCGGCGTGAGCGATCCGGTGGCCATGCCCGCCCGACCCGACGTGCTCGCCTTCCTCCGTAAAGCCGCTGGACGTGCACGTCGCGTCGCGGCCATCTGCACGGGCGGTTTCGTGCTGGCGCAAGCCGGCCTGCTGGACGGACGCCGCGCCACCACGCACTGGGCTTTCGCCCGCGAGATGGAGGCGCGTTTTCCCGACATTCACGTGGAAGCCGACCGGATCTTCATCATCGACGGCTCGCTCTGGACGTCGGCGGGCATGACGGCCGGACTCGATCTCGCGCTCGGCATGGTGGAAAAGGACCTGGGCGCCGAGGTGGCGCGCTCGGTCGCGCACAAACTTGTCATGCACCAGCGGCGTGCGGGCGGGCAGTCCCAGCATTCGGAGATGCTCGACCTCGCGCCGAAGTCCGACCGTATCCAGAACGCGCTGAACTACGCGCGCCAGAACCTGACGCGCCCGCTCACGGTGGAAGAGCTGGCCGCGGCGGTGCATCTGAGCGCGCGCCAGTTCAGCCGCGTGTTCACGATGGAAACGGGGCAATCGCCCGCGAAGGCCGTGGAGGGACTACGACTGGAAGCGGCCCGTCTCATGATCGAGCAGAGCCGGCATTCGCTCGACGTCATCGCCAAGGAAACCGGCTTTCGCGACCGCCGCCACCTGCGCGAGGCCTTCGTGCGCGGCTTCGGCGTGCCGCCGCAGGCGGTGCGGCGCGAAGCGCGCAGCGGGGCTTGAAGGCGTGCGGCTCGCGCTGACCTGCATCGAGTCCGCGTCAAACTCACGTCAAACCCAACCCACATCAAACCACGGCCGCCTCGCCGTAAGCCTCGCGGCTTGCCGCCCGCAACGCGTCCACCATCACGCCCGCCGCCGGCGAAAGCAGCCGGTCGGCCCGCGTGATGATGCCGAAGTCGTCCATCTGGCAGTTCATCTGTAGCGGCAGGATCTCCACCATGCCGTGGCCCGCGTAATAGCGTCCCACGTCTTCGGCAATCACCGCGATCATGTCGCTCTGTTCCAGCACGCGCGTAATGAAGAGCAGCGCCGAGGTCTCCACCACGTTCGACGGCGGCGCAAGGCTTGCGCGCTGGAACATCATGTCGAAGCGGTGGCGCAGCACGCTGCCGGCGGGCGGCACGACCCAGGCGAAGCGCTCCACGTCGGGCAGCGCCGCGGGCGCGCGGGCCAGCATGGGATGGCCGGGTCGCACCACGGCGCAGATCGGCTCGCCGGCGAGCGGCTCGTAGCGCAGTTGCAGGTCGTCGTGGTCGGCAGAAAGCCGCCCGAGCACCACGTCGAGCTTGTCTTGCGCAAGCCGCTCCAGCAACACGTTGCTTGCTTCGATCTCCACGGAAACGCGCATGTTCGCGTGGGTGCGCTTCACGGCCGCCACGGCCGCGGGCAAGAGGCGCACGCTGGGCGACGTGATGGCGCCCACGGCCACGTGGCCGAGCCGCCCGGCCTTGAGCGCCGTCAGTTCCTCCTGGGCCTGGTCGAGGCTTTCCAGCACCGCGCGGGCATGACGGATCAGGGCGTCGCCATAGAGCGTGGGCCGCATGCCGCGCGGCATGCGCTCGAACAGCACCGCACCCAGAAGTTCCTCCAGTTCGCGCAGTACCTTCGACGCCGCCGGCTGCGTCATATTGAGCGTGGCCGCCGCACGGTGGATGTTGCCCGTCTCCGCGAGCGCCACGACCAGCAACAACTGGCGTGTTTTCAGGCGGGTTCGGACGTAAGAGTGGCTTGTCTCCAGCATGGCGTAGGTATTTACACTAATGTCGAAATGGATATCGGAAACGTCTGGATTTTCATTGGAAGGTTATCAGACTTGTCCTTAAACTGTGCCGCATATTTCGCCTTGAGAACAAACAGAGACGATGTCGGCTTCGAAACCCAAACTGCGCTCCCAACAGTGGTTCGGCACCACGGACAAGAACGGCTTCATGTACCGAAGCTGGATGAAGAACCAGGGCATTCCGGACCACGAATTCGACGGCCGGCCCATCATTGGTATCTGCAATACGTGGTCGGAACTCACGCCGTGTAACGCGCACTTCCGCAAGCTGGCCGAACACGTCAAGCGCGGCATCTACGAAGCCGGCGGCTTCCCGGTGGAATTCCCGGTGTTCTCGAACGGCGAGTCGAACCTGCGGCCCACCGCCATGCTCACGCGCAACCTCGCGAGCATGGACGTGGAAGAGGCCATTCGCGGCAACCCCATCGACGCCGTCGTGCTGCTGGCCGGCTGCGACAAGACCACGCCCGCGCTCTTGATGGGCGCCGCGAGCTGCGACGTGCCGGCCATCGTCGTCTCGGGCGGCCCCATGCTCAACGGCAAGCTGGAAGGCAAGGACATCGGCTCCGGCACGGCGGTGTGGCAACTGCACGAGTCGCTGAAGGCGGGCGAGATCGACCTGCATCATTTCCTGTCCGCCGAAGCGGGCATGTCGCGCTCGGCGGGCACCTGCAACACGATGGGCACGGCCTCCACGATGGCGTGCATGGCCGAAGCGCTCGGCGTCACGCTGCCGCACAACGCCGCCATTCCCGCCGTGGACGCGCGCCGCTACGTGCTGGCCCACATGTCGGGCATCCGTATCGTCGAGATGGCGCTCGAAGGGCTCACGCTCTCGAAGCTGCTCACGCGCGGAGCGTTCGAAAACGCGATTCGCACCAACGCCGCCATCGGCGGTTCGACCAACGCCGTGATCCACCTGAAGGCGATTGCCGGCCGCATCGGCGTGCCGCTCGAACTGGAAGACTGGATGCGCATTGGCCGCAACACGCCGACCATCGTCGACCTGCTGCCCTCGGGCCGCTTCCTGATGGAAGAGTTCTATTACGCAGGCGGCCTGCCCGCCGTGCTGCGGCGCCTGGGCGAAGCGGGCCTGATTCCGCATCCCGACGCGCTCACGGCGAACGGCAAGACGCTGTGGGACAACGTGCGCACGGCGCCCAACTACAACGACGAAGTGATCCGCCCGCTCGACAAGCCGCTCATCGCGGACGGCGGCATCTGCATCCTGCGCGGCAACCTGGCGCCGCGCGGCGCGGTGCTCAAACCGTCGGCGGCCACGCCAGAACTGCTCAAGCATCGCGGCCGCGCCGTGGTGTTCGAAAACTTCGACCACTACAAGGCGACCATCAACGACGAGTCGCTCGACGTGGATGCGGATTCCGTGCTTGTCATGAAGAATTGCGGTCCGCGCGGCTATCCTGGCATGGCCGAAGTGGGCAACATGGGCCTGCCGCCCAAGCTCTTGCGGCAGGGCGTGAAGGACATGGTGCGAATTTCGGACGCCCGCATGAGCGGCACCGCTTACGGCACCGTGGTATTGCACGTGGCGCCCGAAGCCGCGGCGGGCGGCCCGCTCGCGGCGGTACGCACGGGCGACTGGATCGAGCTGGACTGCGACGCCGGCCGGCTGCATCTGGACATCAGCGACGAGGAACTGGCGCGGCGCCTGTCCGACGTCGATCCGCTCGCGGCGCCGGGCGTCGCCGAGCAGAGCGATCGCGGCGGCTATGCGCGCCTGTACGTCGACCACGTGCTGCAGGCCGACGAAGGCTGCGACCTCGACTTCCTCGTGGGCCAGCGCGGCTGCGCCGTGCCGCGTCATTCGCATTGAGGCATTGAGCAGGATTCCCAGCCATGAACACGAACGCGAAGCGTCCCTATAGCGGCATCTTCCCGGTGGTGCCGACCACGTTCACCGAGACCGGCGAACTCGATCTGGCCAGCCAGAAGCGCGCGGTCGACTTCATGATCGACGCCGGTTCGGACGGCCTGTGCATTCTCGCGAACTTCTCCGAGCAGTTCGCGCTGACCGACGACGAGCGCGAGACGCTCACGCGCACGATTCTCGAACACGTGGCGGGCCGCGTGCCCGTCATCGTGACCACGACGCACTACGGCACGCGCGTCGCCGCCGAGCGCAGCCGCCGCGCGCAGGACCAGGGCGCGGCCATGGTCATGCTGATGCCGCCGTATCACGGCGCCACCTTCCGCGTGCCCGAGCCGCAGATCTACGACTTCTACGCGCGCGTGTCCGACGCCATCGACATTCCCGTCATGATCCAGGACGCGCCGGCGAGCGGCACGGTGCTCTCCGCGCCGTTCCTTGCCCGCATGGCGCGCGAGATCGAGCACGTGGCGTACTTCAAGATCGAAACGCCGGGCGCCGCGAACAAGCTGCGCGAGCTGATCCGGCTGGGCGGCGAAGCCGTGGAAGGCCCGTGGGACGGCGAAGAGGCCATCACGCTGCTGGCCGACCTCAACGCGGGCGCGACGGGCTCCATGACGGGCGGCGGTTTTCCCGACGGCATCCGTCCGATCATCGAGGCGCATCGCGAAGGCCGCCTCGACGACGCCTTCACGCTCTATCAGCGCTGGCTGCCGCTCATCAATCACGAGAATCGCCAGGCTGGGCTGCTCGCCTGCAAGGCGCTCATGAAGGAGGGCGGCGTGATCGACTGCGAACTGCCGCGCCATCCGCTGCCGGCCATGCATCCCGAGACGCGTGCCGAACTCGTCGCCATTGCGCGCCGGCTCGATCCGCTCGTGCTGCGCTGGGCGAAGTAAGAACGCAAGAGCCACCATGACGACGAATTCGACCTACAGCATCGCCATCGCGGGCGTCGGCAAGATTGCCCGCGACCAGCATCTGCCCGCCATCGCGGCGCACAGCGGCTTCGACCTCGTGGCCTGTGCAAGCCGCCATGCCGAAGTGGACGGCGTGCGCAACTACAAGACCATCGAAGAACTGCTCGCCGCTGAAACCGGACTGGACGCCGTGTCGCTCTGCGCGCCGCCCCAGGTGCGCTACGCGCAGGCGCGCGCCGCGCTCGAAGCGGGCAAGCACGTGATGCTCGAAAAACCGCCCGGCGCGGGCGTGAGCGAAGTGGAAGCGCTGCGCGAACTCGCGAGCGCCCACAACCGCACGCTCTTCGCGACGTGGCACTCGCGCCATGCCAGCGCCGTGGAACCGGCGCGCGGCTGGCTCGCGCAACGCACCATTCGCGGCGTGCACGTGCGCTGGAAGGAAGACGTGCGCCGCTGGCATCCGGGCCAGCAATGGATCTGGGAACCGGGCGGCCTCGGCGTATTCGATCCGGGCATCAACGCGCTGTCCATCGTCACGCGCATCCTGCCGCGTGCGGTGCTGCTGCGCGCGGCTACGCTCTGGGTGCCCTCGGACGCCGCCACGCCGATCGCCGCTGAACTCGACTGCGTCGACACGCTCGGCGTGCCCGTGCGCGCCGAGTTCGACTGGCGTCACGGCCCGGTCGAGCAATGGGAAATCGACGTGGAAACCACCGATGGTCTGCTCTCGATCAGCGAAGGCGGCAAGCGCCTGTCGATCGGCGGCGAGCCGGTCGAACTGGGACCCGAGCGCGAGTATCCGTCGCTCTACGAACACTTTCACACGCTGATCGCCAACGGCGCGCACGACGTGGACGTGCGTCCGCTGCAACTGGTGGCCGACGCGTTCCTGCTCGGTCGTCAGGTGGAAGTGGAAGCGTTCGGCGGTTGAGCGGCCTCGCGCGGCAGCGCATGGCGCCGCGCGCGATGCCGAACAACGCAGGACAGAACAGAACAACCGAGGCAGCATCCACGCCCGAACCCATTGCATCAGTTGGACCCAGCTTGAAACAAACGGTTGAACAACAACCACTCACCAGGAGACTCGCATGACCCGCACCCTTCGCCGTCTGACCCTGCGCGCCGCGCTCGCCGCCATGTGCGTGGCGCCGCTCGGCATGCTCGCCACGGCCCAGGCCGACACGCCGCTCAAGATCGGCTTTCTTGTGAAGATGCCGGAGCAGGCATGGTTCATCAACGAGCAGAAGGCCGCCACGGCGCTCGGCAAGCAGGAAGGTTTTTCGGTGGTGAACATCGGCACGCCGGACGGTGAAAAAGTGCTGTCGGCCATCGACAACCTCGGCGCACAAGGCGCGCAAGGCTTCGTGATCTGCGCGCCGGACGTGCGCCTCGGACCGGCCATCGCCGCGCGCGCGAAGCGCTACAACATGAAGTTCGTGACGGTGGACGACCAGCTCGTCGACTCGTCGGGCAAGCCGCTCGCCACCGTGCCGCACCTCGGCATGTCGGCGTTCAAGATCGGCAATCAGGTAGGCCAGGCGATCTCCGACGAAATGAAGAAGCGCGGCTGGAAGCCCGAAGAAGTGGGCGCGCTGCGCGTGACCGACTACGAACTGCCCACGGCCAAGCTGCGCACCGACGGCGCCACGCAGACGCTGCTCGCCAACGGCTTCAAGAAGGAAAACATCTTCGACGCGCCGCAGAAGACCACCGACGACGAAGGCGGCTTCAACGCAGCGTCGCCCGTGCTCGCGCAGCATCCGAACATCAAGAAGTGGGTGGTGTTCGCGCTCAACGAGGAAACGGTGCTGGGCGCCGTGCGCGCCACGGAGCAGCTGCACATTCCGGCAGCCGACGTGATCGGTGTGGGCATCAACGGCGCGGGCGAAGCGTTTGCCGAGTTCCAGAAGAAGGAACCCACGGGCTTCTACGGCACCATCGCGGTGAGCTCCACGAACCACGGCAAGCAAAGCACGCAGAACCTCGTGGACTGGATCCGCAGCGGCAAGCAGCCGCCCGCCGACACGCAGACCACGGGCAAGCTGATGACGCGCGAAAACTGGCAGGCCGTGCGCACCGAGCTGGGCATTTAATCTGAAGGCGTGCGGGCAGGGATGCAATGACTGAAACGATGACTCAAGCAGGCGCGGCCGCCGCGCCTGCGCGTGACGGCGGCGAAGCGGCAGGGCGCGCTTACCTCGAGCTCGACGGGATCTCCGTGAGCTTTCCGGGCGTGCGCGCGCTCGACCGCGTGTCGCTCACGGTGCGCGCCGGCGAAGTGCTCGGCCTGATGGGCGAGAACGGCGCCGGCAAATCGACGCTGCTCAAGGTGCTCTCGGGCGTGAACCATCCGCAGGAAGGCACGTTGCGCTTAAACGGCGTGGAGCACCGCTTCGCGACCACGCGCGCCGCGCTGGATGCGGGCATCGCGATCATCTATCAGGAACTGCATCTCGTGCCCGAGCTGACGGTGGCGGAAAACCTGATGCTCGGGCAGTTGCCGAACCGGCTCGGCGTGGTGGACGAGCGCACGCTCGTCTCGCGCGCCATGGACGAATTGAAGCGCCTTGGCGAGCGCATCGACCCGAACACGCCGGTCAAGAATCTCTCCATCGGCCAGCGCCAGATGATCGAGATCGGCAAGGCGCTGATGCGCGACGCGCGCGTCATCGCCTTCGACGAACCGACGAGCTCGCTCTCGGCGCGCGAGACGGTGAACCTCTTTCGCATCATCAACGCGCTGCGCGCCGAAGGGCGCGCCATCATCTACGTCACCCACCGCATGGACGAGGTCTACGAGCTGTGCGACCGCGTGACGGTGTTTCGCGACGGCCGCCATATCGAGACGTTCGACGAGGTGGACGGACTCGAGCGCGACCGGCTGATCGCCTGCATGGTGGGGCGCTCGATTGCCGACGTGTACGGCTACCGGCCGCGCGAGGCGGGCGACGTGATGATCGAGGCGAAGGGCCTGATGGGCCCGGGCCTTGCCGAACCGGTCTCGTTTGCCGCGCGGCGCGGCGAGATCGTGGGCTTCTTCGGGCTGGTGGGCGCGGGGCGCTCCGAGCTCATGAAGCTGCTGTACGGCGCCGAGCGGCCGAGCGCGGGCCACGTCGAGCTGAACGGCCGGCGCGTGGCCTTTGCGAGCCCGCGCGACGCCGTGCGCGCCGGCATTGCGCTGTGCCCCGAAGACCGCAAGCAGGAAGGCATCGTGGCCATCGCATCGGTGGCGGACAACCTCAACATCAGCGCGCGGCGTCATTTCAGCCCCGCGCGCTTCCTGCTCAATGCGCGCCGCGAACGCGAGCTGGCGCAGGAATACATCGCGAAGCTCGCCATCAAGACGCGCAACGGCGACACGGCCATCGGCACGCTGTCGGGCGGCAACCAGCAGAAGGTGATCCTGTCGCGCTGGCTCGCCGAACGCATCGACGTGTTCCTGATGGACGAACCCACGCGCGGCATCGACGTGGGCGCGCGCGCGGAAATCTACAACCTGCTGTACGACCTGGCGGCGGCGGGGCGCACCGTCGTGATGGTGTCGAGCGACCTGGCCGAAGTGATCGGCGTGGCCGACCGCATCATCGTGATGCGCGAAGGCCGCATTGCCGGCACCGTGCCGAAGGCGCAGGCGAGCCCCGACGAACTGATCAAGCTGGCGCTGCCGCGCTAGCGCGCCGGCATTGCTGATTCACCCGCTGATTCACCCGGATTCTCCAGAGACCGGACGTACCACGAAACACGAACACGAGATGAGCCAAGCCATGCAACCCCAGGGCACTTCCTCCGTTACCGAACCGGCCGCCGACGCAGTTGCCGACGCCGCCGGCCCCATCACGCCCCGCAAGGCGCGCACGTGGGACGTCATCAACAAGTCGGGCATCGTGGTGGTGTTCGTCGTGCTGTTCGCGGTGCTCTCCGCGACCGTGCCCGACTTTCTCACCACCCGCAACATCCAGGGCCTGCTGCTCTCGGTCACGCTGATCGGCTCGATCGCGGTCACGATGATGTTCGTGCTCGCGCTCGGCGAGGTGGACCTTTCGGTCGCCTCCATCGTCGCGTTTTCGGGCGTGGTGGCGTCCACCGTCATCACGCAGTCGCATAGCGTGCTGCTCGGCATCGCGGCCGGCGTGCTGGCGGGCGGGGCGGTGGGCCTCGTGAACGGCGTGCTCATTGCGCGCTTCAAGATCAACTCGCTGATCGCGACGCTCGCCATGATGGAAGCGGTGCGCGGCCTCGCGTTCCTCACGTCGAACGGCGACGCGGTGATGATCTCGGAAGAGCGCTTCTTCGACCTGGGCGGCGGCTCGTTCCTCGGCATCTCGTTTCCGATCTGGAGCAACATCATCGGCTTCGTGGTGTTCGGCTTCCTGCTGAAGAAGACGGTGTTCGGCAAGAACGTGCTGGCGGTGGGCGGCAACAGCGAGGCGGCGTTGCTCGCGGGCTTGCCCGTGACGCGCATCAAGATCGTCGTGTTCGTGCTGCAAGGTCTCGTAACCGGCTTCGCGGGCGTGATGCTGGCCTCGCGCATGAGCCTCGGCGACCCGAAGACGTCCGTGGGCCTGGAGCTGGGCGTGATCTCGGCGTGCGTGCTGGGCGGCGTGTCGCTGACGGGCGGCGTCGCGACCATCTCGGGCGTGCTGGTGGGCGTGCTCATCATGGGCGCGGTGCAGGACGCCATGAGCCTCATGAACGTGCCGACGTTCTATCAATACCTGATTCGCGGCGGCATCCTGCTGCTCGCGGTGCTGTTCGACCAGTTCCGGCGCAGCCGCCGGGCGGTTTGAGGCGCGTCGCCGAAGCGGCAACTGAAGCGCCCTCAAGAGCCCACTGAAGCGGCTGGCGTTCCGACTTACCCGCGCCCAGCACGTTTTCTTCTCCCTCCGCGCGTTCGATCCGCTCCACGCGCACCCCGAAACGCTCGCCTTGCTGCGCGAGCGTTTCGCGCAACCAGGCCACGTCTTCGTCGAGTGCATGCGCCAGCCGGACATGACGGATGCGCATGGGCACCGCTTCCGGTCCACCGAGCAGACCCGTGGCCGCATCCAGCACCGGAAAGTACATCAGCGTCAGGTCGGGCCGGTACGGCGCGTGGCCCGGAATGCCCTCGTAATCGTCCAGAAAGTCGCCGCAGCCGTAGAACACCGGTTTGCCGCGATACACCTCGATAGCCCGCAAGTGACGCGACGAGTGGCCGTGGATTACATCCGCTCCGGATTGACGATGCGCACGTGCGGCGCGCGCTGCGCCCGCACGGCGAGCGCGTCGCGGCACGCTGCGCGCCAACGTTCGGGGCGGGGATCGGGTTCAGCTTCGTATCGAGCGTCGGTTCGGGCTTCATGTGCACGTCCGGCAGGCCGCTGCGGACCAGCGTGGGAACGGTTTGCCCGCGGTCGTTGATCTGAGTCAATTGAAACGCCTGCGCGCCCGCCACAATCGTCCGATCTGTTTCGCATCGGATCGTGGCGGCACCCGCCGAACCAATAAACCAATGAATTCACCCGCCGTCCTGGTTCTCAGCGCCCTGTTGATTGCCGCGCTCGGGGCATCCGCCTGGCTGTTCGCCAGAATGCGCCTCGCCGTGAGGCAGGCCGAAACGCAGGAAAGCCAACTGCAGGCCATCGTCTCGACCGCGGCGGACGCCATCGTCACCGTGGACGAACAGCATCGCATCGTCATGTTCAATCCCGCCGCCGAGCACATGTTCGGCCACACGGCTGCCACCGTGCTGGGCGAGGACGTGGGCGTGCTGATTCCGGCGCGGTTTCGCACCGACCATCGTCAGCACGTGGCGCGCTTCGGCGAGGAAGGCGTAAGCCTAAAGGCCATGAACGGCGGGCGCGACGTGGTCGCGCTGCGCGCGGACGGCACCGAGTTCCTGATAGACGCCTCCATTTCCCGCGCAACCGCGCTGGGCAAGCGCTTCTACACGGTGGTGGCGCGCGACATGACCGAACGCCAGCGCTTCCAGAACGCGCTGCGCGAGAGCGAGGCGCGCTATCGCGAACTCGCGCGGTCGCTGCAACGCGTGCGTGAAGACGAGCGCGCCGTGCTGGCGCGGCGGCTCCACGAAGGGCTCGGGCAGCCGCTCACCGCGCTCAAGATGGAGATGTCGGCGCTCGACGCCCAAACGCATCGCGACAACCTCGCGCGCATCGAAGGCGAGAGCGACGCGGCCCGCGTGCTGCGCGAGAACGTGGATGGCCTCGTGGACCATCTCGTCGCGCTCGTGCGGGCGCTCGCGTCCGAACTGCGTCCGCCGATGCTCGACGACCTGGGCCTTGCAGCCGCGCTCGACTGGCTGGCCGGCGACCTCGCCACGCGCTACGGCCTGCGTGTGGCGCTCGACGTCACGGATACCGAACTGGACCGCGACGTGGCCACCGTGCTCTATCGCATCGTGCAGGAGACCCTCGACGATGCGGGCCGCCAGCAGCGCGACGCGGATTTTTCGCTGGTGCTGGCGAAGGCGGGCGGGTTCGTGGTGCTGAGGCTGGGCGAGGCGCCGCGCGGTGCCCCGCCCGACGTCGACACGCCTCGCGAGGCGAAGGATGCGCAAGGGGCGGTGGTGGCGGGGGGCGCCATCGGTGCCGCAAGCATGGGGGCGGCGTCGCAGCCCGCGATCCATACGCCCACGCCCGCGTGGCTGCTCTCCGTGCAGGAGCGCGTGGCCGCGTTGGGTGGACGCGTCGAGTATGTGGCCTCGCAGGCCGCTTTGAGCGAGCCTTCGGCGGCAGCAGGCGGCACGCTCGCCATCACCATTCCGCACGACGGCGAGGCGGCCGCCGTTTCCAACTGACGGGCTCGCGCCGCTTCGGTTCACGTTGACCGTCGTGCTATGCCGAGGCCGGTTCGCGCTGACCGCCGAGCGTCTCGCCTCGCGGCACACTTCGCCGCACCGCCTCGTCGCCCTTGCGCGTCTTTTCCTTCGCCACACTGCGCCGGTTCGGTGACAGTGTGTGCCGTTCCCTCCGATCGAACCTCGCGGCGCACGCGCCACGCGCGTCGTTGCGGCGAGCGCTGCGCCCCATGGCCCACGCCTTCCCGCACCCTTGGCCGCTCTGCTGCGGCGCAATCGGCATGAGAGCTGCTTGCGGGCTCGCGATGCGGCCGGTCGGCGGGCGTCGTCGCCCTCGCAAGCCGGTTTCGCGAAGAAAAGACGGAGGAGCGGCCGATGGCATTGGGCGAGAGACTTCAGGACTGGCGCGCAAGCGCGCTGCGGCTCGAAGACGAAGTAGGCAAGGTCGTGATCGGCCAGCAGCCGACCATCCGCCTCATCACCGTCGCGCTCTTCGCGCGCGGCCACGTGCTGCTGGAAGGCGGCGTGGGCGTGGGCAAGACCACCGTGCTGCGCGCCTTCGCGCGGGCCGTGGGCGGCGAGTTCGAGCGCGTGGAGGGCACCATCGACCTCATGCCCGGCGACCTCGTCTATCACACCTACGTGGATGCCGAAGGCAAGCCGCGCATCGACCCCGGCCCGCTCTTGCGCAAGGGTGAGCGGCTCACCACGTTCTTCTTCAACGAGATCAACCGTGCGCGCCCGCAGGTGCAGTCACTGCTGTTGCGCGCGATGGCGGAGCGCTCGGTTTCCGCCTTCGACCGCGAGTACCGCTTCCCGCACATGACGGTGTTCGCGGACCGCAACAAGGTGGAAAAGGAAGAGACCTTCGAGCTGGCCTCCGCGGCGCGCGACCGCTTTCTCTTCGAACTCAACATGCCGACGCCGGCCGACCCCGACGTGCGCCGCGCCCTCGTATTCGACACCGCCTTCCACGACGCCGACGCGCTCATCGAAACCGTGCGGCCCGGCGTGGTGGCGTGGGAGGAACTCAACAGCATGGGCGCGGCGATCCAGCAGGGCATTCACGCGAGCGAGGCGATCGAGCGCTACGTGCTCGACATCTGGAGCGCGACGGAAACGCCGCAGACCTTCGGCATCGCCCTCGACGACGTGGACATGGACCGCCTGATTCTGGCCGGCGCGAGCCCGCGCGGCATGAGCGCGCTGCTGCGCGCCGCGCGCGTGAGTGCCTGGCTTGCGGGCCGCTCGCATCTCACGCCGGAAGACGTGCACGCCGTGCTGCCGGCGGCGCTCGGCCATCGCGTTTTCTTCACACCCATCTACGAACTGCGCCGCCAGGAGCTGGCGCAAGCCTTGGTCGCGCAGATCGTGGCGCGGCTCGCGGTGCCTTGAGCGCGGCGGGACATCGTTCATGAAGGCGCCGCGCGAGTTCCACTATCGTCTGCCGGGCCGCGCAAGCGGTTTTCGTCCCGGCTCGCACCCCGGCACGAGCTTCGGGCCGGGGCAGGAATTCGCGTTGCACGCGCGGCTCGTCGATTACCCCGACCCGCGCCGGCTCGACTTGCGCGCGAGCGTGCAGTCGGTGCGCGGCGAATGGCTCGTGCGGCTCAATCTGCAGCGCGTGGCGGTGCCGGTGCAGGTGATCGTGGACGTGTCCGCGTCCATGCGCTTCGGCGTGCAGCGCTCGAAGCTCCACGTGGTGGCCGACTTCGTCGAGGCGCTCGGCTACAGCGCGTTCCGGAGCGGCGACCGCGTGGGCATGGCCGCGTTCGACCACACCGAGCGCAACGACCTGAGCGCGCCGCCGCGCTACGGACGCGGCAGCGGCGACGTGATGGCCGCGATGCTGCGCGACGAGGCCGCCGCGCAGCATGCGGCCATGCCCGCGGCGAGGAACGCGGCTGCGGCCGGCAACGGCGCGGCGGCGCTCGCGCGCGTGGTGGCGAAGCTCGCCGGTCGGCATGCGCTCGTGTTCATCGTCTCGGACTTCCACTGGCCGCTCGACGGCATGCCCGCGGTGCTCGACATGCTGTTGCATGCGCTCGTCGTGCCGATGGTGGTGTGGGACCCCGCGGAACTGCAGGCGCCCGAGCGTGGCGGCCTGCTCGACGTGCGCGACATGGAGACCGGCGCGCGCCGCACGGTATGGCTCTCGGGCCAGGTGCGCGAGAAGTGGCGCGACGGCGTCGCGCGACGGCGCGCGGAACTGGTGAGCCTCTTCGGCAAGCGCGCCATGGCGCCGTTCTTCATGGAGGGCGCGTTCGAACCCGAGGCGCTCTCGCGATACTTTCTGGAGCAGAGCGTATGAGGCGGGGTGCGGCGGGTCGCGATGTCGTCGGGCGGGGCGGGGTGGCGGCCTTCGCTGCCCTCACCGTGGCGACCACCGCATGGCTCGCTATCGCGGTTTCATGCGGCGCCTTCGCAGCATCCACGGCCGCCGCTGCGGAGTGGCCAGCGCACGTGGACGAGCCGCGTGCGTTCGGCCACACCATCGGCGATGTTCTGACGCAACGGGTTCTGCTCGAAGCGGACGGGCGCGCGGCGAGCGGCGTGGCGGCGCCTTCGGCGGGCCGCGTCGGCGTCTGGTTCGAGCGCCGTGCGGCGCGCTTCGAGACCGACGCCGAAGGGCGCCGCTGGCTCGTCCTCGACTACCAGCTCACCAATGCGCCGCTCGCGCCCACGCAGGTCGCGTTGCCCGCGCTCGAACTGCACACCGCCGCGGGCGACGTGCTGCACGTGCCCGCGTGGCGCGTCGGTATCGGGCCGCTCGTGACCGATGTGGCCGATGTTGCCAATGAGGCGTCCGGCGCCGTGTCGGCGGATGCCTCCGGTGCCGCGTTGTTCGCTGCCCCGCAGGCAGGCTTGAACGGGATACGGCCCGACCGGCTCGCCGCGCCCGTTCCGCTCGCGCCTATCCGCCGACGGCTCGGCGTGGCGCTGGCGGCACTCATGGTCACACTCGCCGCGTGGGGCGCCTGGGCCTGGTGGCGCAGTGCGCGCGAGGCCGCGCGGCTGCCGTTCGCGCGCGCCTGGCGGCAGATGCGGCGCCTCGATGCCCGGCAGGCGCGCGCCGAATCCGCGTGGCGCGTGCTGCATCGCGCGGTCAACGAGACGGCGGGGCACGTCGTGCATGCGGGGTCGCTCGCCGCGATGATGGTCCGCGAGCCGTGGCTGCAACCGCTGCGGCCGCAGCTCGAACAGTTCTACCGCCAATCGGACGAGTACTTCTTCGCCGTGACGCGGCAGAGCGAAGCGGCGCCCGCCACGGCGGACACCGACACGCGCGGCCTCGTCGATCTGTGCCGCGCGCTCTATCTCGCGGAAAGGCGCCGGCAACGATGATCGCGCCCGTCGCCGCTCCCATCGACTTCGCCGCGCCCTGGATGCTCCTGCTGCTGCCGCTTGCGCTGTTGCCCTTCATGCCGCGCCGCGACGACACGCTGCCGTTCTCGTGGGCCGCGTGGCTGCCGCCCGATCGCGCGGGCCGCGTGCTGGGCTGGGTGTCGCGTGCGGCCGCCGCACTGGCGATGGCGGCGATCGTAGTGGGACTCGCGCAGCCGGGCCGCATCCATCTGGAAGCGCACCGCACGGGGCGCGGCGCGGAGACGCTGATTCTGATGGACCGCAGCGGCAGCATGAACGGCGTGATGGCGAGCAAGGGCGCCAACGCCACCGGCGACGCCAAGAACACCGTGGCGCGCGCCGCGCTCGACGAGTTCGTGAACGGCCGCCCCAACGACCGCTTCGCGTTCATGATGTTCGGCATCAATCCCATGCTCGCGGTGCCGTTCACCTACGACCACGCCGTGATTCGCGCCGCGATCGGCAGCACGCAGATCGGCCGCGGCATGCCGGACACGCAGCTGGGCCGCGGTCTGCTTGCGGCCATCGGGCAATTCGACGGTCTGCCCTGGACTGGGCATCGCGCCATCGTGATGGTGTCCGACGGCGGCGCGAAGCTCTCGGATACGGAACGCACGCTCATTGCCGAAGGGCTCGCGCGCAACCGCATCGCGCTGTATTTCGTCTTTCTGCGCAGCAGCTTCTACGGCGCGAAGCTCGACGTGGCCGCGCGCGAGGGCAGCGCGTCGCCCGAGGCCGACCTGCACCGCTTCTTTCTTTCGCTCGGCACGCCGTACCGGCTCTACGAGGCCGGCGACCCCGGCGCGATGACGGCGGCGATGAACGAGATCGACCGCCAGCAGAGCTTTCCCGTTTCGTTCGTGGAGCAGTTGCCGCGCCAGGACCGCAGCGGCATCTGCTTTGCCGTCGCGCTCGCGGCGTGCGCGGTGTTGCTCGCGGCGCGCGCCCTTCAGGTACGGAGCTGGGCATGAAGCGCACCACCGTTCACGCTGCATTCGCCGTCGTTGCGCTCGCGTGTGGGGCGTTGGCGGGTTTCGAGACGATCCGGCTCGTGAAGGCGCAACGCGTGAACCGCGAGGTCGCGGCTGTGGCGCGCGAACTGGCGGTTGCATCGACTGCATCGACAACGGCACCGGCCGGTTCGTCACGCGTTGCCGCCCCCGCCAGCGGCACCGATACGATCGATTCCCATGTGCCGCGCCCCGTGCAACTCGCGCAGGCCGTCGCGCTTTCGGCGCAGCGCCGTTATGACGCGGCAGCACGCCGCTTCGATGCGCTCATCGAAGACGGCGTGGACGACGAGACCGGCCGCGCCGCGCTGTTCGATTTCGCCAACATGTCGCTGCGCGAAGCCCAGGGCAATCACGACAGCGCGGGAGCGGCCAGCCCGGCACCGATGATCGAGCAGGCGAAGGCGCGCTACCGCGCGCTGCTGCGCATCGCGCCCGACGACTGGGACGCGCGCTACAACCTGGAACTCGCGTTGCGGCTCGCGCCCGAGCAGGCCACGGAGGCGCCCGCCGAGATCGCGAAGAAAAGCCAGATCAAGCTGCGCGGCGCGCAAAGCGAGGACCTGCCATGACGCGTCATGCGCCGGCATCGGTGGCAGGGGGCGCGCGCGTGCGCACCCTTGCGCGCCGTCTTCTGCATGCGCCGCGGCACTTCCTTGCAGGACGCGACTGGGCCGTGGCGGCTGCGCTCGTGCTGCTGGCCGCGGCGTTCGCCGTGCCGTCGGTGGATCTGCCGCGCGACACCTTCACCTACATGGTCACCTTCGACATCACGCAGAGCATGGACGCCGAAGACATGAGCCTGAACGGGGCGCCCGCGAGCCGGCTGGCGTTTGCGAAGGCGTCGATGCGCGACGCGCTGGGTCAACTGCCGTGCGGCTCGAAAGTGGGCTGGAGCGTGTTCACGGGCCAGGCCGCGCTGCCGCTCGTGACGCCCGTGGAGGTGTGCCGGCATTACGACGCGCTGCTGGCGTCGCTCGCCGCGATCGACGGCCGCATGCGCTGGACCAACTGGAGCCGCATCGCGGAGGGCGGCATCTATTCGGCCGTGCGGGTCGCGCACACCATCGGGCAGGGCGGCGGGCAAGGCAGCGACCCAGGCATCGCGCAAACAGGCGGGCAAGCGCGCGGGCAGTCGGAAGGACAAACAGTCAGGCAAGACCCTGCCGCACGCGGCGTCGCCGTGGTGTTCTTCACCGATGGCCAGGAGGCGCCGCCCATCCTGCCCTCGAACGGGCCGGCTATCGAGATCGGCATGCCGGGCGTGAAAGGCTGGCTCATCGGCGTGGGCGGCGAACAGCCCGTGCCGGTGCCGAAGACCGACGCGTCCGGCCGCAAGACCGGCTACTGGAGCGCCGCCGACGTGGTCCAGGTGCCGCCGGCCGATCGACCGCCCGGCGCGGGCGAAAGCCACGAGGAGCTGTCCGGCCTGCGCGGACCGTATCTGGCGAGCGTGGCGAGCCGTATCGGCTTCGGGTATCGGCGGCTGCTGGGGCCGGCGTCGCTTGCCACTGCGTTGCGCGACCCGTCGCTCGCGCATCGGGAACCCGTGCCCACCGACGTGCGCTGGGCACTTGCGCTCGCGGCGTTGCTGCTGCTTACGTGGCGCTATGCGGGGTCGCCGCAGCGGGCACGGCGGTGGACACTGCGCTCGCCATTTGCGGCCGTCCGTGCCAAAGGGCGCGTGCATCGCGCGGGGCCCTCGGGCGTGCAGGCGCCCGCGCGCGCGCCCGCCGCAAATTTCGACCAAGACGGCGGCCGGTCGGCCTGGGTGGAATAGCGTCACGGCGCGGTTTGCGCCGCAGCCAGACGGTTCCGCTCATGTCCGACATTCCTGCATCCGACACGCCCGTTTCCACCACCGCCCATCGTCCGCCACGCATGGCGGGCCGCGTCTGCCTCGTCACCGGCGGCGGCAGCGGCATCGGCCGGGCCACCGCAGTCCTCATGGCGCGCGAAGGCGCGGCGGGCGTGATCGTGGCGGGGCGCCGCCGCGAGCCCGGCGAAGCCGCCGTGCAGGCATGCCGCGAGGCCGGCCACGCGTTCGGCTGCGACGCCCGGTACGTGCAGGCCGACGTCACCGACGAAGCCGATGCCGCGGCGCTCGTCGAATTCGCCCTGACACGCTTCGGCCGGCTCGACGTCGCCTTCAACAACGCCGGCTACCAGGAGCCGCGCGCGCCCCTCGAAGCCCAGACGCGCGAGACCTTCGACGCCGTGCTCGACGCGAACCTGCGCTCCGTGTTCTACGGCATGAAGCATCAGATTCCCGCGATGCTGGAACGCGGCGGTCGTATCATCGTGAACGCGTCGGTGAGCGGCATCCGCAATCCGAATCCGGGGCTCGCGCTGTATTCGGCGTCCAAGGCCGCGGTCATTTCGCTCATGCGGTCGGCGGCCATGGAATGCGCGCCGCGCGGCATTCGCATCAACGCCATCGCGCCGGGCCGCGTCGTGACGAGCATGATGCTGGGCTCCGGCATCGACCCGGACACGATCGCGGCGAGCCTGCCGGTACGGCGCCTCGGTCAGCCCGAGGAAGTGGCGCAGGCAGTCGTGTGGCTTGCATCGGACGATGCGTCGTACGTCGTGGGTCACGTGCTCGCGGCCGACGGCGGCTTTCTCTCTTCGTGAGGTACCCGTGACCCGCTCCACTGCCCGGGAAAGGATGCGCTACTGGACCGAACCGGCCTTGCCGGGCCTTTCGCTGCTGCGCGCGAATCTGCTGGGCCATCGGTACACGCCGCACGTGCATGAGGCGCTGGTGCTCGCGGTCACGGAAGAGGGCGGCAGCGCGTTTTTCAGCCGCGGCAGCACGCAGCGAGCCGGCACGGGCCAGGTGCTCGCGTTCAACCCGATGGAAGTGCACGCGGGACACACCGTGGACCACGAGATCTGGCGCTATCGCGGCTTCTATCTCGAACAGCCGGCGCTCGCGGCACTGCGCGCGCAGATCGGTCTCACAACCGAGCCGGGCTTCGTGGCGAACGGACTGGCCGATCCGCAACTGGCGCGCGCCCTGCTTTCGGCCCACGCGCTTTTCGAAGCGGGCGAAGGGCAAGCCGGACACGAGATGCTCATCGCCGCGCTCGGCACGCTCGTTTCGCGCCACGCCGGCATGCCGCTTAAGGGTGCGGGACCGTTGCACGCGCGCACGGTGATCGAGCCCGCGCTGCAACTCGTCGCCGATCGATACGACTCGCCGGTTACGCTCGAGCAGATGGCCGCGGCCTGCGAGGTCACGCCGTTTCGACTCATCCAGTCGTTTCGGGCTACTACCGGTCTCACGCCTCACGCGTGGCTCGTCCAGACCCGGCTTCGTGCAGCAAGCCGTTTGCTACGCGCTGGCATGACGCCGGCCGACGCCGCCATCACGAGCGGCTTCTGCGATCAGAGCGCATTGAACAAGCACTTCGTGCGGTGCTACGGGATCACGCCTGCGGTTTATGCGCAGGCTTACATGCACACTTACACCATGCCTTCGACGTCTTGTATGACGTAATGCAGGCTCGATGCTCGCAGTGTGGTCCCGGCCACAGTCTGCGGCGCACACTCGGCGCAATCTCGACACAGGCGGGTGGAACGGCGCGCGCTGTTTCCGGTTGAGCCTTCGGGTGTGCTATCGAGCGGTTGACTTCGGTCAAAACCAGTACGCATCGCACTCCTATATTGAAGCCGTGTCCGGCGCGCGCCGATACGGCCATGTGCTCGTTCGTCGATCGAGAGTCGATCGAGTCACGAACCAGCGCAGTCGGACCCGCAAAAAAAAGAAGCGGAGGGGACGACATGGCTAACCGGACAAGACGGCATGGGTTTGCCGCATTCGCACTCGTTGCGGCTGCGCTGTTGCATGCGCCGGGGGCGAAAGCAGTCCCCGCGTTCGCACGGCAAACGGGACTCGCCTGTGTGGCGTGCCACGTCAGCTTCCCGGAACTCACGCCGTTCGGGCGTTTCTTCAAGTTGACCGCCTACACGCTATCGAACAAGTGGACCATTCCACTCGCGGGCATGGCGCAGATATCCCAGACCAACACGCGCAGCATCAACAACACCAACTACGACTTCGTGCGCAACCAGGACGTGGTGCTGCAACAGGCGAGCCTGTTCTACGGCGGACGCATTGCCGGCCCGGTGGGCGCCTTCGCGCAGTGGACCTATGACGGCGTCGCACATCACAGCGGCATCGACAATACGGACATTCGCGCAGCGGGTCATTTCACGCAGGGCGACATCGACTTCATCTACGGCGTCACGGTCAACAACAACCCGACCGTGTCCGACGTGTGGAACACCACGCCGGCGTTCGGCTTCCCCTATGCGTCGAGCAGCGTTTCGCTCACGCCGACCGCGGCCACGTTGATCGACGGCGGCCTCGCCCAGCAGGTGGCGGGCGTGTCGGCCTACGCGTTCTGGAATCGCAGCGTATATGCCGAGTTCGGGTTTTACCGCACGGCAGACCAGATGTTCTCGGTGTTTCGCACGGGGCAGGACATCACCACGCCGGGTGCAGTGAAGCGCCTCAAGGGCGCCAATCCGTACTGGCGGGTGGCCTACAACCGCGAGTTCGGGCCGCATTCCATCGAAGTGGGCACGTTCGGCCTGATCGCAGACGTCTATCCGGACAACACGATTCCCGGCTCCCCCACCGACCGCTTCAGCGATTACGGCCTCGACCTGCAGTACCAGTACCTCACGCTGTCGCATGCGTTCACCACGCAGATCACCTTCATCCACGAAAAGCAGGACTGGAGCGCGAGCTTTCCGAGCGGCGGCATTGGCGCAGGGCCCACGCCCGCCAATCCGACCGATCACCTCAACACGCTCAAGCTCAAAGCTTCGTACTACTACCTGCGCAAGTATGGCGCGACACTCGCGTACTTCTCGACGACAGGCAATGCCGATGCGGGCCTGTACGGCGCCGTGCCGGTAACGGGCAGCGTCAACGGTCTGCCGGACACGCGCGGCCTTATCTTCGAACTCGATTACCTGCCGCTGCCGCAGATAAAACTCTCGCTGCAATACACGTGGTTCCTCAAATTCGACGGCGCGCGCTTCAACTACGACGGCAACGGACGAAACGCCAGCGACAACAACACGTTGTACATGCTCGCCTGGTTCGTTTTCTGATCTGCGGGGTCATTCATGCGCACTCTTCATCTCCCGATTCCGCCGGCGCCGTCGCGGCTAAAAACGCGGCTGCGTCTCGCGAGGCGGCTCGTTTCATTCGCCGTGGTCTTTGCCGGCCTGCCGTCGCTCACACATGCCGAAGACGGCGAGCGCCTTGCCGGCCAGCTGTGCGCCGCGTGTCACGGCGTACATGGGCACAGCGAGTCGCCCATCTTTCCGCGGCTTTCCGCACAAACGCCCGAGTATCTGACGGCACAGCTCAAGGGCTTTCGCGACCACGCGCGCGGCGAAACCGACGCGCGCTCGTACATGTGGGCCATTGCATCGCAGCTGGACGATGCCACCATCGCGTCGCTGGCGGACTATTACGCGCATCAGGAGCCGGTGCACGGCACACCGGGCGACGCCGCATTGCTCGCGAAGGGGCAGGACCTCTTCGAACATGGCGCACCGGATCGAGGCACGCCTGCGTGCGCGTCATGCCACGGCGAGCAGGGCCAGGGCAACGGCACGTTCCCGCGCCTCGCGGGCCAGCACCACGAATATCTGCAACGGCAGATCGAAGTCTTCAGCAACGGCACGCGCGCCAACGCGCCCGTCATGACGGCCATCGCACATTCGCTGGATGCCGATGAAGCGAAAGCGGTGGCCGCGTGGCTGGAGTCCCGGTAGGGCCGGCGGCTAATTGCCTTGGGCAGCGTCGGTCCGCGGGGCGTCCATGCTTGCCGCTCTGACGCAATTGCGGCCGGCACGCTTGGCTTCGTAGAGTGCGAGGTCCGCTGCCTTCGTCAGTTCGCCGAGGGACGCAGGGCGCGTGCGCCGTGCCGTCGCGCAACCGATGCTCACGGTGAACGGATGAAGGCCTGCCGTAGCGGTTTCACGCCGCGCGCGCCACGATTTCTCCAGCGCCTCGCGAATGCCTTCGGCCACGAGCAACGCGTTCGCCGCGTCCGTGTCGGGCAGGACCACCACGAATTCCTCGCCGCCATAGCGGGCGGCGCAATCGCCACGGCGCCGAACGCGCCGCGCGATGCACGCGGCGAGATGCTTCAAGGCCTTGTCGCCCTCGGCATGCCCGTATTTGTCGTTGTATTGCTTGAAGTGATCGGCATCGACGTAGAGCACCGAGAGGCTGCTGTCGTTACGCTGCAATCTCTCCCACTCGTTTTCCAGCACGTCGTCCAGCGCGCGCCGGTTCTTGAGGCCCGTCAGCGAATCGGTTTGCGTGAGTTCCGTCAGGCGGTCTTCGGCGAGCGCGCGGTCGCGCAGCGCAAACGCGAGCAGCCACACCACCGCGCAAAAAGCGAAGCTGATGGCCGAAGCGGACACGCCCACCATCCACGCAAGCGTTCTCCACGAGGCGAGCACGTCGTCCAGCGCGGGTGCCACGACGGCGATGAGCGGCGTACCGGGCACGCGCTGAAACGTGTAGAGCCGGAACACGCCATCCGTGGACGCACGCGCTGCATAGAAGCCCGACGCGTGGTTAATCATGAGCGGGAAGGAGGGCGACTTGCTGAAGTTCGGCGTCAGCGCCGGCGGTAAGTAAGGATTCCTTGCCACCAGCGTACCGTCGGTTCGAACGATAGCCGTGATGCCGTGCGGACCGACGTCGAGGTCGTCCAGCAGGTGCCGGAAATACGCCACGTCGATGGCAACCAGGGCCACGCCCTTGAAGGAACCGTCTGCGTTGTCGATGCGTCGGCTCAATGCCATGGCTTCCACGCCGCCGCGCGAGCGCGCGCGATACACCGCCGAAATGTACAGACCGACCTTTGCCGACTGACGATGCACGAGGAAGTAATCGCGGTCGCTGAAGTCCCAGTGATGCGTGCTGGAACAGCAGCCGTCTATGAGCCGCCCGCGCGCGTCGGTCACGCCCATGCCGGTCACGTAACGCGAAGCGGCCGTGCGGTTGAACAGCAGTTCGTGCCGCACGTCGGCGTCCATGTGTTGCACGGCCGGCTTGTCGACTGCCGCGATCAGCGTCTGCAACGATTGATCCGACGATTCGATGGTGCGCGAGATATTGCTCGACAAAACGGCGACTACGTTTCGCGAGGTCTCGTGAGCGTGCTGGATTGCCGTGTCGCGTGCGGCGACGAGTGTGAGCAGGCTGACGCCCAGCACGCCCGCGGCCAGCAGCGTGCCGAGCGCGCCCACGATGAAAGGACGGCGGCCCGCGAGAACGGCCGCCCGCCTGACAGAATTAGGAAACACGGTAATCGTCTTGTAGGGTGCCGATCTTGTTTAGGGCGCCGCCGGCATGTACGGCTGGAATGCGCGGGCTTCCAGCTGGATTATCGGCAAATCGGCGGGAAAATTCAGGGCTTCGCCGCGCTTTTATCGGGATGCTTCGCGGGGACAAGCTTCGGCGCCATTCGCATCACGCGAATTCGGGCCATGCTGCATTCACAAGACGATTCGTGCGCACAGCGTCGAAAGACGATGCCCGATACCGGCCAACTCTGCGTTTCGTGCCGGTTTTCCGGCGTGCCGGCGTGCGGCAGCGACATCAACGGTCGAACGGCAGCGTGCCCGCCGGCGCTCTTTTCACGATGCTCAATGTCGTACTGATGTGGTCTTCCAGTGCGAGCGCCGCGCGCGCGTCGGCTCGCTGCATAGCGGCTTCGAAAATCCGCAGATGCTCTTCGTGCACGTCGCGATGCGAGTCTTCAAGCCCGATGCAGACGCGGCGATAACGCTCGCCATGCTGGGACAGGATGCGCAGCACGAGGTAGGTCCACGGCGACGCGGCCGCCGAGATCAACTCCTCGTGGAAGCGACGGTTATGCACTTCCCAGGCGGGACGGTTTTCGACGGACACAGGTTGCTCGAAACCGGAAAGCACTTCGAAGCTTTGGCGCACACGCTGCTCCCAGGCGTCGTCGCCATGACGCACGGATTGGCGCAATGCGTCCACTTCGATGTGAATGCGCAGACGCGTGATGTCTTCGAGGTCCGCAAGCGACATCGGCATGACGCGGAATCCGCGCTGGCCTTCGGCCACCACGAGTGCATCGCTCACGAGCCGCGTGAGCGCTTCGCGCAGCGTGCCGGCACCCACGCCGTACACGTCCTTCAGATGTTCCACGCGCAACTTCGTGCCCGGCGGATAGCGACCTTCGATGATGTGCTGGCGCAACTGGTGATAAGCCTGTTCGCCCAAGGTGCGGGCGTGCGCGCCATTGGCTTCGTCTGCAAGCGCCTGCATGGCGGACGCGCCGGCATCGGCGTGCGGCACGGACCCGATCGCGAAGGCGAGGCTGAGCGGATGCACCGGATCGGTTGTACTCACGATTGCTGATTCTCCTTGTCATGGTCCCGGCTGAGGCGATAGCTGAGCTGAGGCCGTGTGAGTCCGAGCATGCGCGCGGCCGCGGAAAGATTGCCGTCCGCGCGGTCCACCGCCTCGCGCAGCAAGGCGCGTTCAAGACCGTCCAGCCCCGCACCCGAGTTCTGCAACTGTTCGAGCAGCGCCCGGCAGTCTACTGGGAGCGTCCGGCCTTCGGTAATGAGCCCGCGCCGGTCCACGGAAGCGCCCGCGGGCAGCGTGATGCCCGGGAACAGGTCCCTTGCCTCGATGTCGCGGTTCGGCCGCGACAAGATCACCGCTCGCTCCACGAGATTCTCCAGTTCACGCACATTGCCTGGCCATGCGTGATTGCGTAGCGCCTCGCAGGCGTGATCGGTCAACTTCGGCACCGGCTTGCCGTGCAGGCGCGCAAAACGTTCCAGCATGGTTTGTGCCAGTGCTTCGATATCGCCCTGGCGTTCGCGCAGCGGCGGGATAACCACAGGGTAGACGTTGATGCGGTAATACAGGTCCGCGCGAAAGCGGCCTTCCTGCACGGCGCGCCCCAGGTCCTGATTGGTCGCGGCGACAAGACGCACGTCGATGCGACGGCCCTGTGTGGAACCCAGCCGTTCGATTTCGCCTTCCTGGATAGCACGCAGCAGCTTGGCCTGCACGTCCATGGGCAATTCGCCGATTTCATCGAGAAAGAGCGTGCCGCCCTCGGCGCGCTCGAAACGGCCCGGCCGCGCGGCCTGCGAGCCCGTGTATGCGCCTTTCTCCGCGCCGAACAGTTCGGATTCGATGAGCGCATGGGGAATCGCAGCGCAGTTGACGGCCACGAACGGCTTGTCCGCGCGAGGACTCAGCGCATGCAGCGCGCGGGCGAAGCGCTCTTTGCCCACACCGGTTTCGCCGGTGAGCAGCACGGTCACTTTCGTGGGTGCCGCCGTCTGCAACAATTCATATGCATGCCGAAACGTTTCGGATTGTCCCGTCAATTCCGTACGATTCGCGTCCGGCTCGATCTCGAGTCGCAGCGACTCCACCTCGGTTTGCAGGCTCCGGATCGTATTGAGCAGCGATTCGGCCTTGAACCACGAGCCAAGCTCTTCAGCATCGTCCCACTCTTCGAGCGGCTTGCCGACGATCAGGCAATGCGTGTCGCCCTTGCACGTGCAGGCGGTTTCGCGAAACAGGATGGTGCGACCCATGAATGCGCTGGTGTAGCCGGACGCATAGCCGATGAGCATCCAGCACACGGGCTCGGTTTGCAGACCGAAGGCGCGCCGGTGCACTTCCGCTTCCCACGAATGCTCCCACCGGAATTCGCCAAAAAAATGCCCCGTTTCCACATCGACGTCGAAGCGCACCGGCGCGACCTGCGCCGCGCCTTCGAGCATATGGAGCTGCGGGCCCACGGCGAACATGTCGTAGAGCGATGCATTGCCGCGTATTTCGCGCGCAAGCACGGCGTCGCGCTCGCCTGCGGCGAATCCCGCACGCGTGAAATAGCGGCGCGTGGGCGCCGGCCCCACGCTTTCCATCATCTCTTTCCTGAGCGCGCCCAGCGCGGCCGCGTGGATCAGCACCATGCGCTGGTCGCCCAGCCAGATACGGCCGTCGGCGGCCGAAAAATGGATGAGCCGCCGCAGGTCTGCGTCAGAGGGAAAGGGGGCGGGTTGGGGCGGCATCTTGTCTCCTTCGTCGAGATTTTCCGTTTTCTCAACTGATCAGCCTGAGAAAGGGCGACGATTTCACGATTTCATCAAATGCACGGGAAGGCCTTCATCAAAACATGAGACGACCATGTAAATCAATGCGTTGACGCCCGAAAAGGAGCGTATTGCGGCCCGGGTTAACCTTGATTGTGGCCTGCAAAGGGGTACTCGGTCCTCGGTGTTTTCCCTCGATTATCGAGATTTTAGGTTCTGAAGACCGTCGCGTGGCATGGAGGCTGCATGAAGGGCCGGGCATGAAGGAGACACGCGCCATGACCAGACATCCGGTAGCCGGACATCCGGCACTCGGGCAGCAAGACAACGACGCATTCGACCCGACGCGCAGGTTCGTCAGGGTCACGGGCATCAACCGGCGGGGATTCGTGGAGTTCGAATTTTCCGTCGGCATTCCTGAGCTTTGCGTCGAACTGATGTTGCCGCGAGCCGCGTTCGAAGAGTTCTGCGTTGCGCAGAACGTCGTGCGGCTCACGGCAGAAGGCGAACCCATGACCAGCAGGAGCAGGCAGTGACGATCGATCTGAAAACAGTGGACATCAAGCCGCTGCGGCACACGTATGCGCACGTGGCGCAATACATCGGCGGCGACAAGACCGCTTCGCGCTATCAGGAAGGCACCATGGGCGCGCAGCCGGCGGCGAACTTCCACTACCGGCCCACCTGGGACCCGGAGCACGAACTGTTCGACAGGGCGCGCACCGCGATTCGCATGGAGAACTGGTATGCGCTGAAAGACCCCCGTCAGTTCTACTACGCATCGTGGACGATGACGCGTGCCCGTCAGCAGGACACGATGGAAGCGAACTTCGAATTCGTCGAATCGCGCGGTATGTTCGCGCTCATGCCGGAAAGCCTCACGGCGCATGCGTTGCGCGTGCTCGTGCCGTTGCGCCACGTGGCGTGGGGCGCGAACATGAACAACTCGCAGATCTGCGCCGTGGGCTACGGCACGGCGTTCACCGCGCCGTCCATGTTTCACGCGATGGACAACCTGGGGGTCGCGCAGTATCTGACGCGCCTCGCGCTCTCGATGTCCGGCTCCGACGCGCTTGACGAGGCCAAAGACGCCTGGATGAACGACCCCGCTTGGCAGACGCTGCGCCGCTACGTCGAAGACACGCTGGTGCTCGCCGACCCAGTGGAGCTTTACGTGGCGCAAAACGTCGTGCTGGACGGCCTGCTGTATCCGCTCGTCTATGACCGCTTCGTCGATGGTTACGTGGCGCTGGCCGGCGGCAGCGCGGTGGCCATGCTCACGTCGTTCATGCCGGAATGGCACGACGAGTCGGCACGCTGGATCGACGCGGTCGTGAAGACGATGGCCGCCGAATCGGAAGACAACAAGGCGTTGCTCACCCAATGGGTGAGCCACTGGGAAGCGCAGGCTGCCGCGGCGCTGCTGCCGGTTGCCGAACTGGCGTTCCCGGGGCGCGGGCACAGCGTGCTCGACGAGGTGCGCCAGCAGTTGCGCACGCGGCTCGCGAAGCTGGGCGTCGAGTCTTGAAGTCGCCGTGCCACGAACCGGCCGCCATCCATTCACCGAACGCCCCCAAATCAGGAACATTTCATGTCGAACGTATTCATCGCCTTTCAGGCCAATGAGGAGTCCAGACAGATTGTCGAAGCCATCCTCGCGGACAACCCCAGCGCCGTTGCCGTGGAGTCTCCCGGCATGGTCAAGATCGATGCGCCGGGGCGTCTCACCATCCGCCGCGAAACCATCGAGAACCTGACCGGCACGCGCTTCAACCTGCAGCAGCTGCATGTGAACCTCATCACGTTGTCCGGCCATATCGACGAAGACGACGATGAGTTGACGCTGAGCTGGAAACACTAAACGACAGAGCATCGAATCGAGAGGGAAGGAGACACGAATGGACACGCCCGTGCTGAAAAAGAAACTCGGCCTGAAAGAACGCTACGCGGCCATGACCCGCGGTCTCGGCTGGGAGACTTCGTATCAGCCCATGGAAAAGGTGTTCCCGTACGATCAGTACGAGGGCATCAAGATTCACGACTGGGACAAATGGGTGGACCCGTTCCGCCTCACCATGGACGCCTACTGGAAATACCAGGGCGAAAAGGAAAAGAAGCTGTACGCGGTGATCGACGCGTTCACGCAGAACAACGCCTTTCTGGGCGTGACCGACGCCCGCTACATCAACGCGCTCAAGCTCTTCATTCAGGGCGTGACGCCGCTCGAGTATTACGCGCACCGCGGCTTCGCGCACGTGGGCCGCCACTTCACCGGCGAGGGCGCGCGGGTGGCGTGCCAGATGCAGTCCATCGACGAACTGCGTCACTACCAGACCGAAACGCACGCCATGTCGACGTACAACCGGTTCTTCAACGGCATGCACCACTCGAACCACTGGTTCGATCGCGTCTGGTACCTCTCCGTGCCGAAGTCGTTCTTCGAAGATGCGTGCACGGCCGGACCCTTCGAGTTCCTCACGGCGGTGAGCTTCTCGTTCGAGTACGTGCTGACCAATCTGCTGTTCGTGCCTTTCATGTCGGGCGCGGCCTACAACGGCGACATGTCCACGGTGACGTTCGGCTTTTCGGCGCAGTCCGACGAATCGCGTCACATGACGCTCGGCATCGAATGCATCAAGTTCATGCTCGAGCAGGACCCGGGCAACGTGCCCATCGTGCAGCGCTGGATCGACAAGTGGTTCTGGCGCGGCTACCGGTTGCTCACGCTCGTGGCGATGATGATGGACTACATGCAGCCCAAGCGCGTCATGAGCTGGAAAGAGGCGTGGGAGATGTATGCCGAGCAGAACGGCGGTGCGCTGTTCCGCGACCTGGCCCGCTACGGCATTCGCGAACCGAAGGGCTGGAAAGACGCGTGCGAAGGCAAAGACCACATCAGCCACCAGGCGTGGGCCACCTTCTACAGCTTCGGCGCAGCGGCACCGTTCCACACGTGGCTGCCGCGCGAAGACGAAATGACGTGGCTTGCTGCGAAGTATCCCGAGAGCTTCGATGCGCTCTACCGGCCGCGCTTCGATCACTGGCGCGAGCGTGCGCAGGCGGACGAGCGCTTCTACGTGAAGACACTGCCCATGCTGTGCCAGACCTGCCAGATTCCGATGCTGTTCACGGAACCCGGCGACGCGAAGAAGCTCTGCGCACGCGAGTCCGACTACCTGGGCAACCGCTATCACTTCTGCAGCGACCACTGCAAAGAAATCTTCGATCACGAGCCCGAGAAGTACGTGCAGTCGTGGCTGCCGGTGCACCAGATCTATCAGGGCCACTGCTTCAAGCCGGGCACGGACCCCACCGTGGAAGGCTTCGATCCGCTCGCAGCCGTGCTCGACTACTACGAGGTCAGCGAGCACGACAACAAGGACTTCGAAGGATCCGAAGACCAGAAGAACTTCGCAGTCTGGCGCGGCCAGGCTACGGGCAACTGACCGGCAGGAGACCGCTATGACCGTCGTCGCACTCAAACCCTACCGCTTCGCTCCGCAGGACACGGTGGAGAAATTTCCGGCGCCGCTGCTCTACGTGGCCTGGGAAGACCACCTCATGTTCCCGGCGCCGTTCTGCCTGCCGGTGCCGCCGCACACGCCCTTCGGGGCGCTCGCCGCGCAAATTCTGCCGGGCATCTACGGCTATCACCCGGACTTCGCGAAGATCGACTGGAATCACGTTCAGTGGCTCAAATCCGGCAAGGCGTTTCAGCCCGACAACGCGAAGACGCTGGCGGAAAACGGTATCGGTCACAAGGACCTGATCCGGTTTCGCACGCCGGGATTGGCCGGTATCAGTGGCTCGTGAGCAGCCTCACCTGAAGTTTCGACGTAGCGATCATCATGAGCCATCAACTGACTATCGAACCGCTGGGCGCCACCATCGAAGTCGAGGAAGGGCAGACCATTCTCGATGCCGCACTGCGCCAGGGCATCTATATTCCGCACGCCTGCGGCCACGGCCTGTGCGGAACGTGCAAGGTCGCGATTCTCGACGGGGAGGCCGATCTGGGCGACGCCAATCCGTTCGCCCTGATGGACTTCGAACGCGAAGAACGCAAGGCGCTCGCCTGCTGTGCCACGCTCACCACCGACGCCGTGATCGAAGCGGACGTGGAAGAAGATCCGGACGCCGAAGTGATTCCTGTAAAGGACTTCAGCGCGGAAGTGTCGCGCATCGTCCAGCTCACGCCCACCATCAAGGCCATCTATCTACGGCTCGACGACGCGCTCCACTTCCAGGCAGGCCAGTACGTGCAGCTCGAGATTCCGGACCTGCATCAGAGCCGCGCGTTTTCCATCGCGAATGCGCCGGCCGACGTTGCGGCGACCGGCGAAATCGAACTGAACGTGCGGCAGGTTCCGGGCGGCGTCGGCACCGCGTATCTGCATGAGCAACTCGGGGTGGGTGACAGGGTGACGTTATCGGGTCCCTACGGGCGCTTCTTCGTGCGCAAGTCGGCACACCTGCCCATGATTTTCATGGCGGGTGGCTCGGGCCTGTCGAGTCCGCGCTCGATGATTCTCGATCTGCTGCAAGGCGGAGCGACCGAATCCATCACGCTGGTCTACGGTCAGCGCAACGCGGCCGAACTCTACTACGACGCCGCGTTCCGCGAACTGGCGCGGCAATACCCGAACTTCCGCTACGTGCCCGCGCTGTCGGAAGGCGCCGCGGAAAAAGGAGCGCAAGGGCGCGGCGACGTGGCACACGGCTTCGTTCACGAAGCGGCGAAGGCCCACTTCGACAACAACTTCGCGGGGCACAAGGCGTACCTCTGCGGGCCGCCCGCCATGATCGACGCGTGCATCACGACGCTCATGCAGGGGCGGCTCTTCGAAGGCGATATCTACCACGAGAAGTTCATTTCGGCAGCGGACGTGCAGCAGGTGCGCAGCCCGCTCTTCAGGAAGGTCTGACATGGACGCGAGCGAGCCGAAGGTGGCTGTCACCCTCACGCAGACTGGCGAGCACTACCCCTGCGCGGTGGACGAGTCACTGCTCGCGGGCATGGCCCGCCTGGGGCGGCGGGGCATTCCCGTCGGCTGCCTGAACGGCGGCTGCGGCGTGTGCAAGGTGCGCGTGCTGCGCGGGGAAGTCCGCAAGCTGGGGCCGGTCAGCCGGGCGCATGTGAGCGTGGAGGAAGAAGAGGCCGGCTACTCGCTGGCTTGCCGGATCGCTCCGCAGTGCGACGTGGAGCTGGAAGTAGCCGGCAAGATGCAAAAGCCGTTTTTCAAGGGATTCGCCTGCGAGGCATCCCGTTAGTTATACCGACTAGACAGAAACGGAGGAGAGACACCATGGGTGTGATGCGAATCGGCCATGCCAACCTGCGGGTCATGGACATGGATGCGGCGCTCAGGCATTACCAGAACGTGCTGGGCCTGAAGGAGACATTCCGCGACAACGCGGGCAACGTGTACCTCAAGTGCTGGGACGAATGGGACAGATACTCGCTCATTCTGAGCCCGTCCGACCACGCGGGCCTGAGCCACGTGGCCTACAAGGTGGAGAAGGATGCCGATCTCGATGTCTTGAAGGAGCGCATCGAAGCCTACGGTATCCGTACGCAGATGCTGCCCGAAGGCACGCTGCCCGCAACGGGCCGCATGCTGCAATTCAACTTGCCGAGCGGCCACGACATGCGCCTCTACGCATACAAGGAACAGGTGGGCACCGACGTCGGGTCGCTCAACCCCGACCCGTGGCCCGACGACATCAAGGGCTCCGGCGTTCATTGGCTCGACCACTGTCTGCTCATGTGCGAACTGAACCCGGAGGCAGGCATCAACCGCGTGGCGGAGAACACGCAGTTCATGCAGGCGTGTCTCGACTTTCATCTGGCCGAGCAGGTGATGGTGGGGCCGGGCAACAGCATTCAGGCTGCCACGTGGCTGTTTCGCAGCTCGACGCCGCATGACATCGCGTTCGTGGGTGGCCCGACGAATGGCCTGCATCACATCGCGTTCTTCCTCGACGACTGGGCCGACGTGCTGAAGTCCGCGGACGTCATGGCGAAGAACAAGGTGAAGATCGACGTGGCGCCCACGCGTCACGGTATTACGCGCGGCACGACCATCTATTTCTTCGACCCGAGCGGCAACCGCAACGAAACCTTTGCGGGGCTCGGCTACATGGCGCAGCCGGACCGTCCCGTCACCACGTGGACCGAAGACCATCTTGGCCGCGGCATCTTCTTCCACTCAGGCGAGCTAAACGAAGCCTTCACGAGCGTGTACACCTGAGGGCGTCGCGCCGCTGCCGAAACCCGTTGTTTCAGGCGGCGGCCTGTTTCCCGGCGTTATGAACGAACACGAACACATTGCATAAACGATCATGCTGACGACAGAACCGAGGGCCGCGTCGCATAGCGCGAGCGCAGCCGACGCCGCCGACAGCGGCATTCCACTCATCCGCAATTTCATCGACGGCCAGTATCGGGACGGTGTGCGCTGGTTCGACAAGCGCTCGCCACTCGATCACGCCGTGATCGCCCGTGTGGCGGAAGCGGGCCGCGAGCAGGTGGATGCGGCGGTGCAGGCCGCACGCAACGCGTTGCATGGGCCGTGGGGCACGATGACGGTGACGGAGCGCGTCGACGTGCTGTACGCGCTGGCAGACGGCATCAACCGTCGCTTCGACGACTTCCTCGCCGCTGAAGTGGCCGACACCGGCAAGCCCATGAGCCTCGCGCGGCACCTCGACATTCCGCGCGGCGCGGCCAACTTCCGGATCTTCGCCGACGTGGTGAAGAATGTGCCCACCGAGTGCTTCGAAATGGCGACGCCTGACGGCGCAGGCGCGATCAACTACGCCATGCGCCGCCCGGTCGGCGTGGTGGGCGTGATCTGCCCGTGGAACCTGCCGCTGCTGCTCATGACGTGGAAGGTCGGGCCCGCACTCGCCTGCGGCAATACGGTGGTGGTGAAGCCTTCGGAAGAAACGCCGCAAACGGCTGCGTTGCTCGGCGAGGTCATGAACGCGGCCGGCGTGCCGCGCGGCGTCTACAACGTCGTGCATGGTTTCGGTCCCGGTTCGGCCGGCGAGTTTTTGACCACGCACCCGGGCGTCAACGCCATCACGTTTACAGGCGAAACGCGCACGGGCGCGGCCATCATGAAGGCCGCCGCGGACGGCGCGCGGCCGGTGAGTCTCGAGATGGGCGGCAAGAACGCGGCCATCGTGTTCGCCGACTGCGATTTCGACGCGGCCGTGGAAGGCACGTTGCGCTCGTGCTTCGCCAATGCGGGGCAGGTGTGTCTTGGCACGGAGCGCGTCTATGTGGAGCGGCCCATCTTCGAGCGCTTCGTCGCCGCGCTCAAGGCGGGAGCCGAAGCGCTGCGCATCGGCCGACCCGAAGACCCGGCCACGGGCCTCGGTCCGCTCATCAGCGAAGAGCATCGCCGCAAGGTGCTGTCGTACTACGCGAAGGCTGCCGAACTGGGCGCGACTGTCGTGACGGGCGGTGGCGTGCCCGACATGCCCGGCGACCTGAAAGAGGGCGCCTGGGTGCAGCCCACGCTCTGGACCGGCCTGGGCGACGATTCGCCCATTGCTCGCGAAGAAATCTTCGGCCCGTGCGCGCTCATCATGCCGTTCGATTCCGAGCAGGAAGTGATTCGGCGTACAAACGACAATGCATACGGCCTTGCAACGGCCATCTGGACCACGCATCTCGCGCGTGCGCATCGCGTGGCCGCTTCGATCGAGGTGGGCATCGCCTGGGTCAACTCGTGGTTTCTGCGCGACCTGCGCACACCGTTCGGGGGCGCGAAGCAGTCGGGCATCGGCCGCGAAGGCGGCGTGCATTCGCTGGAGTTCTACACGGAACTCAAGAACGTGTGCGTGAAGCTGTGATGCGCGCATTTGATCAACCCTGCCACCCGGAAGACTCATGGAATCCACGTTGATTGCCGAGCTTGGCGACAGGCTCTACGGCGCGTTGAACGCGCGCGAAACGGTTGCGCCGCTCACCGACAGTTATCCCGACATGTCCATCGAAGACGCTTATCACGTCCAGCAGCGCATGGTGCAGCGCCGGCTGGATGCAGGCGAAACGGTGGTGGGCAAGAAGATCGGGGTGACGTCGAAAGCTGTTATGGACATGCTCGGCGTCTATCAGCCCGACTTCGGCTATCTGCTCTCGGGCATGGTGTACGGCGAGGGCGAGAGCATTGCCGTGAACACGCTGATCCAGCCGAAGGCCGAAGGGGAGATTGCCTTCGTGTTGAAGAAGGACCTGCTCGGCCCGGGCATCACCAACGCGATGGTGCTGGCTGCCACCGAATGCGTGATGCCGTGCTTCGAGATTGTCGATTCGCGTATTCGAGACTGGAAGATCCGCATTCAGGACACCGTGGCGGATAACGCCTCGTGCGGTGTGTTCGTGCTCGGCGACCGCGCGGTATCCGCACGTGCCGTGGATCTGGCCACCTGCGGCATGGTGCTGGAAAAGAACGGCGAGGTGATCGGCACCGGCGCGGGCGCGGCGGCGCTCGGCTCGCCCGTCAACGCCGTGGCCTGGCTTGCCAATACGCTGGGCCGGCTCGGCATTCCGCTCAAGGCCGGCGAAGTGGTGCTCTCCGGCGCGCTCGCTGCCATGGCGCCCGTCAAGGCCGGCGACAACTTCCGCCTTGCGATTGGCGGCATCGGCGCGTGTTCGGTGCGCTTCGGTTGAACCCCATCGTCATTCAAAGGACATTTCCCATGACACAGAAAATCCGTTGCGCGTTGATTGGCCCAGGCAACATCGGGACGGACCTGCTCGCGAAACTGCAGCGCAGCCCAGTGCTGGAGCCCGTCTGGATGGTGGGCATCGACCCCGACTCCGACGGCCTCAAACGGGCCCGCGAACTGGGCATCCAGACCACGGCGGAGGGCGTGGACGGCCTGCTTCCGCACGTGAAGGCCGACAACGTGCAGATCGCCTTCGACGCCACGAGCGCCTATGTGCACGCCGAAAACAGCCGCAAGCTCAACGAACTCGGCGTGATGATGATCGACCTCACACCGGCGGCCATTGGTCCGTACTGCGTACCACCTGTCAATCTCAAGCAGCACATCGGCAAACGCGAGATGAACGTGAACATGGTGACGTGCGGCGGCCAGGCCACCATTCCGATGGTGTATGCCGTTTCGCGCGTGCAGCCCGTGGATTACGCGGAGATCATTGCGACCGTCTCGTCACGCTCGGCCGGGCCGGGCACGCGCAAGAACATCGACGAGTTCACGCGCACCACGGCAGCCGCGGTGGCGCGCGTGGGCGGTGCGAAAGAGGGCAAGGCGATCATCGTCATCAATCCGGCCGATCCGCCGCTCATCATGCGCGACACCGTCCATTGCCTGACAGCGGATACGCCCGACGAAGCGCGCATCACCGACTCCATTCTCGCGATGATCGAAGAGGTGCAACGCTACGTGCCCGGCTACCGGCTGGTGAACGGCCCCGTGTTTGACGGCAAACGCGTGTCCGTCTATCTGGAGGTGGCGGGACTCGGCGACTACCTGCCGCGCTACGCCGGCAATCTCGACATCATGACCGCGGCGGCGGCACGCACGGCGGAGATGTTCGCCGAAGAACTGATCGCAGGCCGCATCACGCTTGCGCCCGTGGAAGGCGCGGCCGCCTGAGTGCGGACATTCGCGGCCTGGACGCAACCGAACATCGCTGAATAAAGGAAACGCCATGAATCTCAAAGGCAAGCGCATTACCGTGCACGACATGACGCTGCGCGACGGTATGCACCCCAAACGTCACCAAATGACGCTCGATCAGATGCGCAGCATCGCCCAGGGGCTGGACGATGCCGGCGTGCCCCTCATCGAAGTGACGCACGGCGACGGCCTGGGTGGGTCGTCGGTGAACTACGGCTTCCCCGCGCACACGGACGAAGCGTATCTCGGCGCCGTGATTCCGTTGCTCAAGCGCGCGAAGGTGTCGGCGCTGCTGCTGCCGGGTATCGGCACGGTCGATCATCTGAGGATGGCGCACAGACTCGGCGTGCATACCATTCGCGTGGCCACGCACTGCACTGAAGCCGACGTGTCGGAGCAGCACATCACGCTCGCCCGCAAGCTCGAGATGGACACCGTCGGCTTTCTGATGATGAGCCACATGAATAGCCCCGAGGGCCTCGTGAAGCAGGCGAAGCTGATGGAAGGGTATGGCGCGAACTGCATCTACATCACGGACTCGGCGGGCTACATGCTGCCCGACGACGTCAAGGTGCGTCTTACCGCGGTGCGCGACGCGCTGAAGCCGGAGACCGAACTGGGCTTTCACGGTCACCACAACCTGGCGATGGGCGTGGCGAATTCGCTGGCCGCCATCGAATGCGGCGCGAACCGCATCGACGGTGCCGCCGCGGGGCTCGGCGCCGGTGCGGGCAACACGCCGCTCGAAGTGTTCGTGGCCGTGTGCGACCGCATGGGCATCGAAACCGGCGTGGACGTCTGGAAGATTCAGGACGTGGCCGAAGACCTCGTGGTGCCCATGATGGACTTCCCCATTCGCATCGACCGCGATTCGCTCACGCTCGGCTATGCGGGCGTGTACGGCTCGTTCCTGCTGTTCGCCAAGCGCGCGGGCGAGAAGTACGGTATCCCGGCGCGCGACATTCTGGTCGAACTGGGCCGGCGCGGCATGGTGGGCGGCCAGGAAGACATGATCGAAGACACCGCGCTCACGCTGAAGAAGGCCCGCGAACAGGCCGCCCGCAAGGAAGCCGCATGAACCTGCCCATCGACACCATTCAATCGCTCGCGGCGCACCTCGACGAGTGCGCCCTTCACGCGCGCGACACCGTGAAGATCACCGACACCTGGCCCACCATGGATTGGGGCGACGCCTACGCGGTGCAGGACGCCATGCGGCAGCGGCATCTCGTGCGCGGCGCGCGGCTCGTCGGGTACAAGGCGGGACTGACGTCGCACGCGAAGATGCGCCAGATGGGCGTGGACACGCCCGTCTTCGGCTATCTCATGGATACGTTCGCGATTGAAGACGGCGGCGTCTGTCGCGCAAACGAACTCATTCACCCGAAGGTGGAGCCGGAGATCGCCTTCGTTACGCGCGCGGAACTGAAGGGACCCGGCTGCCACATCGGCAACGTGCTGGCCGCAACAGACTTCGTTCTGCCAGGCATCGAAGTCATCGACAGCCGTTACCGCGACTTCAAGTTCGACCTGAAGAGCGTGGTGGCCGACAATACGTCGGCCGCACGCTTTGTTGTGGGCGGCCAGCCGCTTGCCGTGGAGGGCGTGGACTTGCGCACGATCGGCATCGTCATGGAAAAGAATGGCGAGCCGGTCGCGTTCGGCGCAGGCGCCGCCGTCCTCGGGCATCCGGCCGCGGCCATTGCCATGCTCGCGAACCATCTCGGCGCACGCGGCGAATCGATTCCGGCAGGCAGCCTCATTCTTTCGGGCGGCATCACGGAAGCGGTGGCGGTCGAGACCGGCGACAACATCACATTGCGCGTCCAGGGAATGGGTTCCACCGGACTGCGCTTCATCTGACAAGGAGGCCATTGTGCCCATTGCCCAGCTTTACATCCTGGAAGGTCGCGACGACGAAAAGAAGGAGCGGCTGATCGCCGAGGTCAGCGAGGCGATTCATCGCGCCATCGACGCGCCGCTCGAATCGGTGCGCGTCATCATCGTCGAAATGCCGAAGGAGCACTTCGGCATCGGCGGGCAGAGCGCGAAAAAGCGCGGACGCTGATTACGAGGCGCCGCATGCCGTGCGGCGCCCATTCCTCCCTTTTCGTCGGACTCCTCCATGCAGACCCAACCTCAAGCGGCAAAAAGCATTGTTGCCAACGGCATACGCACGCACTACCACGACGTGGGCGAAGGGCCCGTGGTGTTGTTGATCCACGGCTCGGGGCCTGGCGTCACGGCCCTTGCGAACTGGCGGCTCACCATGCCGGCGTTCGCGCAACGTTTTCGCGTGATCGCGCCGGACATGGTGGGCTTCGGCGACACGGAACGCCCGGCGGGATTTCGCTACTCGATGGAGAACTGGGCGGCGCACCTCTTGGGCTTGCTCGATGTGCTGGGCGTGGAGCGTGCGCACGTGGTGGGCAACTCGTTCGGCGGGGCACTCGCACTCGCATTGACGATCGAAGCGCCCCAACGCGTGGGCCGGCTCGTGCTGATGGGAAGCGCCGGCACCGCATTTCGCATCACGGAGGGGCTGGATGCGGTGTGGGGCTATACGCCGTCGATCGAAAACATGCGCGCGCTGCTCGACATCTTCGCCTATGACCGCACACTGGTGAACGACGATCTGGCGAAGCTGCGCTACGAAGCGAGCGTGCAGCCGGGCTACCAGGAGTCATTCGCCAACCTGTTTCCGGCGCCGCGCCAACGCTGGGTGGATGCGCTCGCGAGCCCGGAGCAGGCGATTCGCGCCATTTCGCACGAAACGCTGATCGTTCACGGCCGAGAGGACAAGGTCATTCCGCTCACTTCTTCGCTGCGCCTCGCCGAGCTGATTCCCCGGGCTCAGCTTCACGTGTTTGGTCAATGCGGCCACTGGACACAGATCGAACACGCTGCACGCTTTAACCGCCTTGTGATCGACCATTTCAGCGAAGCGGGCGATCCGCCTTCGGAAGCCGCGTAGTCGTTAGCCGCAATCATCGTGGCCAGTAGCATCGTATGTATTATGCATTACTAAATATAGACATAAGGAGACAGATGTGAAAGGTAATGGCATTCGTGTAGCGGTCGCGCTATGCATGGCGGTATGGGCCGGTCGTGCGCTGGCGACAGACGTATTCAACCTCGAAGGCTTCGGCCCTGTCTCGCGCGCCATGGGTGGAAGCGGGGTGGCGTACAACGTCGGCCCCGCCGCGATGATGCTGAACCCCGCCACGCTCGGCATGATGAGCGACGGACGCTACGTCGACCTGGGCCTCGACATCGTCACCACCGACATCAAGGCCACCAATACGGCCACGGGTGAAACGGCGACGTCAGGCAATCACGGCAACAACAACGGTCCGTACTTCGCGCCGGAGACCGCGTTCGTGTACCGCCACGGGCGCTACGCGTTCGGCGTGGGCGCGTTTGCCGAAGGCGGGCTGGGCACGCAGTTCGGCGGCAGCAGTTTTCTGTCGCGCACCACGACCAACGGCATCGATACCGGCTTCGACAATTTCTCGCGGCTGCTCGTGTTGCGCATTCCGTTTGCCCTCTCGTACGACGTTACGGACAAACTCACCGTCGGCGGTTCGTTGGACGCCGTGTGGACGTCGCTGAACCTCGGCATGCTGCTGGACGCCTCGCAGATCGGCACGCTTGCGGCGCAGCGCCGTGCCTCGGGCACGCTGCTGCCCACCCTGGCCAGCGTGCCGGGGCTCTCGGGCGGCTACATCAATTTCTCGCACAACGGCATAGTGGGCGGCGGCGTCGACGCATGGGGGATAGGCGGCAAGCTGGGCCTCACGTATCGGCTCACGCCGGACACCGTGTTGGGCATGGCGTACAACTTCAAGACCCACGTGGGGGACCTGGGCGGCCACGCAACGTTGTCCGCCGTGAGTTCCGTTGCGGGGAACATTCCGCTTTCGGGCGAGGTGACGGTCCATAACTTCGAGATGCCGGCGCAGTTCACGGCGGGCCTCAGCCACCGTTTCAACGACCACTGGAGCGTGTCGGCCGACTATCAGCGCGTGTTTCTCGCCAGCGTGATGAAGGACATCAACGTGACCTTCGTGCAGTCGGGCAGCGGGGCGAACCTCAACCTCTCGTTGCCGCAGAATTACCGCGACATCAACGTGTTCGCGATCGGCGCGGAATACCGCTACAACGCGAGCCTCGCGTTCCGCGCGGGCTTCCACTATGCGCAGGAGGCCATTCCGAACAACACGCTGTTCGCGGTCATACCGGCCATTCCCACCACGAGCGTGACGGGTGGTGTCTCGTATGCGTTCAGCAAGAACGATCAGGTGGATTTCGCGCTGTCGTATGCGCTGCAAAAGACGTTGACGAATACGAGCCAGCCGAACACGTCCGCGCCGCTCAAGGTGACTCACTCGCAACTCAACGCGGCAATGTCCTGGCAGAAGCGGTTCTGAAGCAGGGCGCGCACGGACGGACGCCACCATGAGGCGCTGCCCGTGCGCGATGTCACGCGCGATCGATAGGGATGCCGTATTTGCGCAGGCGGTAGGCCAGCTTAGGCCGGCTGATGCCCAGCACGCGCGCGGCAAGCGAGAGATTGCCGTTCGCCTCGGCAACGGCCGCGCGCAACATCGCGGCCTCCGTCTCGGCCAGCCCTGGTCGGCCTGCGCCCGCGAGCGCAGGCGGCACAGCCTCCACAGGTTCGTTCAGGAGCCCGATGTTGCCGCTGCGCTTGAGAATGAACGACGACACGTCGATTTCCTCGCCGGTGGTGAAGAGGTGGCACAGGTCCAGCGCGCCGCCGTCTTCGGCCAGAATGACGGCGCGTTCGATCATGTTTTCGAGTTCACGTACGTTGCCGGGCCAGTCGTAGTTGAAGAGGGCATCCACCGCACGTTCGCGAAAGCCCGTGATGTGCTTGTCGTGCTTCTTGGCAAGGCGCTGGAGAAACCAGTTCATCATCAACGGAATGTCGTCGCGCCGGTCGCGCAAAGGCGGCACGTGAATGGGAAACACGTTCAGACGGAAGAACAGGTCTTCGCGAAAAAGCCCGGCTTTCACGGCTTCCCGCAGATTCACGTTGGTGGCCGCCACCACTCTCACATCGATCTTGCGCGTGCGCGTGTCGCCCACGCGTTCCAGTTCGCCCTGTTGAAGCGCGCGCAGCAGCTTGCCCTGCGCCGTGTAACTGAGCGTGCCGATCTCGTCGAGAAAGAGCGTGCCGCCGTTGGCCCGTTCGAAGCGACCCGCGCGTGACGACGTTGCGCCGGTATAGCCGCCGCGCTCCACGCCGAAGAGTTCGGACTCCATCAGATGTTCGGGAATGGAGGCGCAGTTCACGGCCACGAAGGGGCCACTCGCACGCTTGCTGAGATTGTGCAGGTTGTTCGCGAAGACCTCCTTGCCCACACCGCTCTCGCCGAGAAAGAGCACGGTGGCCTCCGTTGGCGCCACCTTGTTGACCATGTGGCAAACGGTGTTGAAGCCGGCGGAAATACCAACCACGCCGACACTCTGCTCAGGCGCCTCGACAATACGCTCGGCAATGCGGCTGGTGGCGGGCAGTGCGGCTTGCGGCTCGAGCGACCATTTCGCGAAGTCACCGATCTGCAGGAAACGCAGATCGTCCTGCGGGTCTTCCCAGTCTTCGACAGGCTTGCCCACCACGCGACATTTCGCGTGGCCCATGCCGCGGCATTCGATTTCGCGCCACAGAATAGGGCGCCCCATGAAAGCGCTCGTGTAGCCGCAGGCGTAGCCGGTCAACATCCAGCAGACCGCTTCGTTGCCGATGCCGTAACTCGCGATGTGAGTTTCGGCTTCGGCACAATCGATCAGATAGAAGTCGCCGAAGTAGTGCCCGCGCCCCACGTCGATGTCGAGCGCGATAGGCTCGCAGTGCACGATGCCTTCGAGCGACACCAGTTGCGGGCCGGCGAGAAAGTCGTCGTAGCTGTTCGACCCTGCACGAACCTTGCGCGTCATCGCGGCGTCGCGTGTGCCCGCCTGATAGCCGATGCGGGTCACGAGGCCGCGAGCGGTTTCCTTGCCGAGGCTCTCGATCAGTTCCTGGCGCAGCGCACCGAGCGAACTGATGTGCATGAGCATCATGCGCTGGTCGTCCAGCCAGATGCGGCCTTGCTGAGGCGCAAAACGCAGGCGCTTCGCGAGATCGTGAATGGCGGGGACGCGGACCTCTTTCGAGCGCTTTCCGTCCGGTTTGCCGTCCGCGGATCGAGCGGACGGCGCCATCGGCGAGGCGGCGTGCGCGGCCCCGTGCGTGTGGTGTTTCGGCATGCTGGCTCGCTCGCTTCCGGATGCGCGTTCGATGCCATGAAGGATGAGCGGGCGACTGTCCGATCGCCCGCGGGCTGCGCCGGAAGCTGGGAATCGTGATTGGTTCGCTGAGCTTACGCTTCCCGGCAAGGTATGGCGATTGGTGTTAATACGCGATTCACGTGATCGTGGCTATCAGACGAAACGATCGAAGTGAATCTGATCGAAGGGCACGCGATACCTTTGCATCAACATCTCCTGTACGGCTTCGATCATGGGTGGCGGCCCCGCGAAATAGAACTCGTACTGATCGAGCGGCAAGGCAATAGTGCGTTCCACCTCGCCGTGAACGAAGCCGGTTGCGCCGGACCACGGCGGAAGCGGTTGCGGCGACGAGAGCACGACGGTGGCGGACAGACGTTCGTGCGCGAGCGCATCGATCTCGGCCGCGGCACCCAGATCGGCCTGCGTGCGCGCACCGTAGAAGAAGTGCACACGCGGCCCCTCAGGCTGCGCCAGTGCGCCGCGTGCGACGGAGAGCATCGGCGCCAGTCCCGACCCGCCCGCGATGCAGACGATCTCGCGCGAACCGCCGTCACGCAGATGCGCATGACCGTACGGGCCGTCGATCGTGATGGACTGCCCCGGCTTCAGCGCATCGAACAGGCTGTTGCTGCCGGCGCCTTGCGGCACGCGGCGAACGATGAACTGCCAGATGCCGTCCGTGTTCGCGAGATTGGACATCGAATAGGCGCGGGCGCCCTGCACGTGCGGCGGATAGAGCAGGGCGTACTGCCCCGCGCGAAACGACGCGGCGCCGGGTGCGCGGAACGTGAACTCGTTCATGTCGGGCGTGAGCGCCCGGCTCGCTTCTAGCGTGGCTTCACGGCGAACGGGCGGCACGACAGGGCGATAACTCTCGTCGCAGCGCACGCGTATCGTGCAGTCGCCGAGCGGCCGCGACTGGCACGCAAGGCGTTTGCCGCGCTTGTGGTCACGCTCCGTGAGACCGGGTGCCTCTGGCCAAAGCGTTTCCATCGTTCCCGCGACGAGTTCGAAACGGCAGGCGCCGCAGCCGCCCACACTGCATTCGTGCGGCAAGCCTACGTCGGCACGCAAGGCGCCACGCAGCAGCGTGTCTTCGTCGGCGCCCACGCTGAACCGCGCGCCGCCTTCGATCGTGATGTGATGTTTCATCGATTGCTTCCGTTCTTACGGCCGGCTTGCGCCGGCCTTCGCTCACAGACCCATCGCGCGTCGGAATTCACGCGTGGCGGCTTTCGCCGCCGCAGCCGCATCCGGCGCATCGGGCAGGGCGGCGCACCAGGCGTCGATGGCGTGATCGGCCAGCGGCTCCCACTTGCTCACCCAGTTCGTCAGCACGGCGTGATTGCCGTCCTGCTCGAGTGCCATGCGCACGAGCGCGGTGGCCCAGCGGCGATGCCGTTGCGCGTCGAGGAGGTGCGCGTCCGTGATGAGCCCGAGCAGCGTGTCGCCGTTATGACGCGCAGCGGTGCCCAGCGCGCGCAGTACGGTTTCTTCCACCGCAGGCCGCACGACGAGATTCAGGGCAACGAAGTTTTCGGCCCAGTCCCACGCCGTGAGCGCCTCTTCGACCACCTTGCGCCAACCCTGCCACGCCGGATCCTGTTCCCAGTAGCGCCGCTCTTCGGTGCCGAGGCCCACGTCGCCGAACGTCTGCGAGAGTTCTTTGGTGCGGTACGCCGTGTGCGTGAGCCAGCGCAGCGCGTCCGCAGTCTGGTAGGCGGCGCAGTTCGAAATGGTGGAGGCCGGCGCCATCTGCGTGAGATAAGCCGAGCCCATTTGCAGCGCGTGGAACAGGAAGCGCGCCGGCGTGTAAAGGCGGGCCAGCGTGCCGGCCCACGACGGCGCGAGCATGGTGTCGTGCCCACGCGCCGAAAACTGGTCGAGCAAACCGAATACGTAGGTTTCCTGACCGTCCTGCAGCATGTTGTAGGTGCGGTAGACGATCTCGTCCGGGTCGCGAAACGCGTTCCAGTCGGCGTGCGTGAGCGGCGACGCGTTGCGGTACCGCTTGAACCATTGCGCCATGCCGAAGTTGGGATCAAGTTCGAACGGCGCATCGGGGTTGTCGGTCGTGTAGTGCAGATTAGTGGACACGATCTCGTACTCGCTCGGCTTGCGCCGGCGCGTAGCGAGATGGCTCCATGTTTTCAGGGGCTTGAGAACTTCGGGCTGAGTCATGCTCGTCTCCGGTCAAAGCGTTTTTTCGTAATAGAAGCGCACGTAGTCGTCTGTCGTCTCGATACGGCCGGAGAACGAGCTGAGGTTGACTTCGAGTTCGGACATCCTGAACGGCCTGCCCAGCGTTTCTTCAAGCGTCGCGCGGCGCAGGATCAGTTCGCCGTCCGCATAGATGCGAACGTAGGCGAGCTTGTCGTCCACGCGGATCGTCTTGTCGGGGTTGTCCTCGTGCGCGGCTTCGATGACGCCCGCGGTGATGCTGCTTGCGCGCAGCACGGGGCCTACGCGGTTATTGCGGTACGCCTCGCCTGTGTTGTCGGTGCTCATGGGTTTTCCTTGCGGGTCAGGAGTGGGCGAAGAGGGGCTCGACGCCCTCGACGGCAACGAGCACGTCGTCGCCGTCGATCTTCACGGCGTATTCGGCGAGCCGGCAGTCGCCGGGGTTGATGCCCTTGCCGGTGTTGGCGTCGAAGGTCCATTGATGGGCGCGGCACATCAGCACGCGGCCGTCGAACTTGCCTTCCACGAGCGGGATGTCCTGGTGCGGACAAATGCCCTGGAACGCGCGCGGTTCGCCGCCTTCGGGGCGCACGAGCACGATCACGTGGCCATCCACTTCCGCTTCGGTCATCTCGCCTTCCCAGAGGTCGTCGAGCGTGCAAACTTTCTGGAACTTCATGTCGACCTCAGTTTTCGCAAAAGATGAATTCGAGCGTTTCCATGGGGCGAATGTCGGTTTCTTCGAGCTTCGCATCGCGGGGATAGAACGCCTCGCTGCCCTGGCGGCGCACGCGCACCACCTTGTCAGGCTGCGGCGCAACGCGCCGGCCCACGGAATGGTGAGCCGCCGCGGCGGCCACCTCGTCCATCGTATTGCCGGTGTCCACCGCGACGAGCTGCAATACGAAGTCGTACTGAAAATTGGAAATCACGGGGAAAAGTGCCATGTCGTCCTCCATTGGTTGGCCGCTTCAGGCGGCTTTTTTCTGATAGCGCCGGTCGCGATACGCCTCGATCCACGCGTAGTGGTGCGCGTCGTCGCCGCTTTCGCCGGGTGCAAGACCCATGTATTGCAGCGCGCCCATGAGGTTGGGCGGCTGGATGTGACCGGCGAGAAAGCGATCGACCAGCGTGAGGTGATCGCGATAGCGCAGCGGGTCTTGCTGGAACACCCAGCGGTCGATCTCCGAATTGAAGTGATAGGTGCGGCCGTGGTAGTCGAGCGGATAGTCCTTCACGTTCCAGCCGTTGCCGGGAATCGCGCAGATGGGCAACTGGCTCATGTTGCAGACGATGGGCAGCGTCTCGGGCACCGTGAGCTCGGGCTTGCCGGCGAGCAGGTTGTCGATGATCACGTCCCACGCCTTGCCGAACGTATCGTTCCAGCCCGGATACTTTTCTTCGAGCCAGTCGCGGCAGTCGGGCGTCATGCCGGCCGCGGGGTTCCACCAGACCGTAGGCCGCCAGAACCAGATGCCCATCTGGTAAGCGTGATGCTGGTAATCGAACTCGTTGATCATCTGGTCCCAGTACCAGGGGAGGTCGAGGCCCAGGTCGATCAGCGTGCGTTCGAACTGCCCCACGATCCACTCGCGCATGAATTCCTTGAACGACTGCTTGCGGTGCTCGAGCGGCGTGGCGTAGTCCATGGACGAGCCCGTGAGCAGACAGAAGAGACGCCACGCGCGCGCAATCGCGATGTCCACGAGCTTTTGCGCTTCTTCCTTGCGGCCGTTCGCGATGAGGATCTGCAGCGCGGGGCCGCCGATCTGCGCATGGCGCGACTCGTCGGTCTGGATGCTCGAGATCAGGCTTGCGAACGTGAAGTCGCCGGCCTCCGCTGCGTCGGCTGCAAGGCCGAGGAACTGCATGTTCGTGAAACCCGTTTCGAACGCGAAGGTCAGCATGACCGCGATTTCGATGGCGCTGCGCGACATGAACAGGTCGTCGAAGGTATTGCGTGCGGCAATGGCACCCCATTCGTTCGTGTGATAAGCCTTGTGCGCCCAGTCGAACTGGCGGTCTTTTGGGCAGTAGTCGTGAGGGAAGAAGAGCTGCAACTGGCCATGACGGTTCTCGTCGAGCATGCCGAACGTCGCCATGTTGCGCATGCCGGGCGCGCGGCCGAAACGCGCCATGCGGGCCTCGGCGCTCATGGCCGCGTATTCGCCCAGCGCGATGGCGCCGTAGTGCGCCTTCAGGATGGAGAGCCAGCCGGGATCGGCGTCTTCGAACATGCGGCTGCGTTCGAGGGCCGCTTTCACGGAGTAGGCGCCGGCGTCTTTCTCGCGCTGCACGCGCACGTACTCGGGATACGACGTCTTGTACGGCTCGTCGTAGGTTTCCCAGTCGGCCATGGGAATGCCCTGGTCACCGGACATGATCTCGGGGAAGAGGTCGGACTCCGCAACGTAGGTCGGGGTCCAGTTGGTGGCACGGGCAATGTCGTACCAGGCCGCGCGTTCCAGTAACGCCATGGTGAAGTCTCCTTGTTGGGATGGGATGCGTCGTCCCGGAGCGGCACGCAGTGCACCGGGCGTGAGCCATTCAGAGCAAGGGCAATACCAGTGACGGTGGTTTTACAGGCCAGGTGAGGGAAAATCCCGAGATTTTTCGGGGAAACGGGCGGAAGATGGCCTGCCGGAGAGCGCTATGAAGTTAGCCTTACGGGATTGTCGGAAGGCTATTTGATGAGGTGGTGAATCGCTGTTTCGCGAGAAGGCGCGGGATATTTGATCAAGCGGTGAATCTCGATATTTCCGTTTGCGCCCGCGAAAGTGGAAAGCGGCGAGTCAGCGCCGGCAGCGTCGGCGCCTGAGCCGCCCTTCGATGACGCTTCCCTGGCCGTTCACTGACCCTGAGCGGGCCGGCACTCTGCCTGATACCAGCCATCCACCAGATGCTGGGCCGCCTGAAGGTCGTCCGGATAGTACGGATCCCATGCCCATGCCGGGTGATAACCGGCTTCCTCCAGTGCCGCGAGTTCGCTCGCATTGCGCTCGCGCGTGAGCGGCGCGTGGTTTCTGAGCGCCGTCAGGTCGCGGCACTGCGTGTCGGTCAAGTGCCTTTGCGGGCCGGGCTGCATGCCGCCCGCGGCGCAGCCGGCGAGCCAGAACACCAGCGCCGCGCACATCGGCCAGCGTTTCGTGGGGTATTTCATGTTGCGGCTCCGTTGGGTGAGGCGATAGTGTCGCGCATTGCGCGTTCCCGCGGCGGCAGGCGGGCAGCCGGTCGGCTTTGCGACGTCCCCGCAAGATTCAATCTCCTGTGGTCGGGTGAACGCCCGAGCGCACGCAAGGGCAGCGTGCGAGTTCACGGTAGCGGGGGCGCCACGCATTGATTTCCGTCAAGGAGAGACGTTCTTCGGGATTGCAGACTGGCAGCGTTTGTTTCTATGCCGGCCAGACAGGCGAAACTGCGAACACCTAACAATCTGGGGGAATGAAGTGGGCGTGAACCGCAGACAGACACTCACACTGATCTCGGCCATGTGCACCGGGGTCGTCACTCGCAGTTGGGGCGCCCAGGCCGCGCCCACGCAGGGCAAGATCTGGCACGTGGATCAAAGCGCAAAGCAGGGCGGCGACGGCAAGACCTGGAGCACTGCGTTTCAGTCCCTGCAGGAGGCGCTCGCGGCCGCTTCGGCCAGCGACGAAATCTGGGTGGCCCGCGGCACCTACTATCCTCATTCCGACGATGCGACGCAGTCGTTCACCCTCAAGGCCGACGTCGCTATATACGGCGGCTTCGCCGGCGGCGAGGCGGCACGCGACGAGCGCAACTACGCAGACAACATCACGACCCTGAGCGGCAACATCGGCAAGGGCGACAAAACGCGCAACACGCACACCATCGTCATGGGCGCGGACCGGGCGGTGCTCGATGGATTCACGATCGCCGACGCCTACGGAACCGACAAGCCGCGGCTGCATCTGGTGCCCGACGACATCCTGAAGGGCGACATGGTGGTAGGAGGCGGCATGCGCAACTTCATGACGAGTCCTGTCGTGCGCAACTGCGTCTTCAGGAATAACTTTTCCCCGAAGGGCGGCGCCGTCTACAACGTCCACAAGCCCGGCGCGGACCAGGCATCGTTCGTCAACGTCGAGTTCATTGGCAACGAGGCCGGTCTTCGCGGCGGCGCCGTCAGCAACGACCTTGGCGCCATGCCCGTTTTCATCGACTGCCGCTTCGTCGGGAACAAAAGCCAGGACAAGGGCGGGGCGATCTACAACGATTTCGCCGCCACGCCGCTGCTGTTCAACGTCCTCGTCACGCGCAACGAAGCGAAGACGGCCGGCGGCATAGGCAACGACGGCGGCTCGTCGCCACTGCTCGTCAACGTCACGATTGCCGGCAACAAGGCGACGAGCGGCCTTGGCGCGGGGCTCTATCAGGGCACGGGAGCCAACAACAATCCGGTCCTCGTCAGTTGTGCCGTCGACGACATCTACAACTGGCACGAGGACATCGTGTCCGCGCTCGGCTCCAGCGTGCCGGCGGGAAAGACGCTGCCGCTTGTCGACTTTCTGGCGATCAGCAATTTCAAAGGCCAGATCCAGCCGTCCGACCTCACGCCGTTGCCGACGGGCGGTGTGGGCTATCAGGCACGTCTTTATGGCGCGCAGCTCATGAAGGAGCCGGTCGTCGCGACGCTGCTCCAGTTCTATACGCACAACGAGGGCGTAGTCGAATACCACGGGGAGTACACGCGGCCCGTCGCGACGGGCGAGGCGGTCGCAGCGAAGGTCATCTACGTCGCGCCGGCATCGGCAGCCGCAAGCGGCAACGATCGGGACGGGCTGTCGTGGGCCACGGCGCTGACCGACCTGCAGGCGGCCATCGATCTGGCGTCGGTATCGAAAGCCGCGGTCTGGGTAAGGGCGGGCAACTATCACCCAGCCAAGCGGGACGACCGGATTGCGGCCTTCATCCTGTACGACGACGTCGAGGTATACGGCGGCTTTGCCGGCACCGAAACCGACGTCTCGCAGCGCCGCCCGAACGCCGGCCGCACGGTGCTCAGCGCAAAGCTGGCCGGGGGCGACTATCGCTACCCGCACGTCGTCTACGGAGCCAACCATGCCGTGCTCGACGGGCTGACGATCCGCGATGGACACGCCGTGGGTTTCACCTACAACGGCAAGGGCGGCGGACTGCTGGCCTATCACGCGGGCAAAACCTATCTGCCCAACGGACTCAAGGCGTACCGCGCCGGACGCGCACTCGAGTCATACAGCGATCCGGTCGGATTCACCATGACGATCCGCCGTTGCCGGTTCGAACGGAACGATGCACTGGAGGGCGGGGCGATCTACGCGTTCGGCAAAGCCGCGCTGACCATCGTCGATACCACGTTCGCCGGTAACCACGCCGTTTATGGCGGCGCGGTGCTCGATCGCGAGGGCGTGACGGCAACGCACGAGCGATCATCGTTCGTGCGCAACGAGGCCACGCACGACGGCGCCGCCGCTTACGCGGACTACGGCTCGCTCGTTTCTTTCGACGAGAGCCGGTTCCAGTCCAACGAGGCGCGCGGCAAAGGCGGCGCAATCTACATGATCAGCCGTGCGTCGCAGGTGGGGTCGACCAGCGTCACGGTGAAGAAGAGCCGGTTCCGGGGCAACAAGGCATTGGCCGGCGCGAGCATCTACAACCTGGACGGCGGCACCCTGTCGATCGCGGACACGGAGTATCCGTCCGGGTCGATCTACAACCCGAAAGAATGATCATTCGGAAGTCCTTTTGCCCGGTTGAGAACGGCTGGACCTCGCCGGGCAGCCTGTTCGAATGGTGAGCCAGATTGGCAGATTATTTTTCGATAAGACTGGAAGGCGAAACAATGAACGAAAAATATTTACGCAAAAATTCAGCATGCCAAAATTCAAAACTCAAAAGCCTCATGCAATCGGCATTGCTGGTTTTATTGTCGATCTTGATAACCGGTTGTAGCGGAGGCAATAACATTACTGCCCCAGCGCAAGATTCCTTGTGTGCTACCGAGGTCTATCCGTCAAATACCGGCACCCTCCCGCCGGCTCCCATTCTGGAATCACCTCAAGTCTGGAGCTTTGTCAGTGAGCCAAATTTGCACCCGATGAAGGTGAACGTCAATTATTATGATGCAACGCAACTGGCAAGCGGTTCAATTTTCAATTCGCCTTATACAGGTTCGAATACCGCAACGTACGGGCAGAGCGGTGCATTGATTACCGACAATGACGGAAATCCAATCTGGTTTCGGGCGTTAAACAATTCAAGCCTGACAGATTTTGATTTTCGTGTTCAGCAATATTTGGGCGCACCGGTTTTGACTTTCTGGCAGGGCACTGTCGCCACATCGCCTGTTTACACTAATTTGCCATCAGGTGCGGCCGAGCCCGGCGCGTGCTACTACATTCTGGATAATCATTATCAGACAATAAAAACTGTATCTGCACGCAATGGATTCGTTGCGGACAATCATGAATTTCTGATTACGCCAAAAAATACCGCGTTATTTTTGGCAACCAAGGTGATCCCCATGGATTTAACGCCATATGGCGGACCGCAGAATGGGTCGATTCATGACTTCTCAATCCAGGAAATAGATCTGGCCACAAACGAGCTGATCTATTTTTGGGACGCGAAGGAGCATATTCCATTGGAAAGCTCGCATCTCGCTGCCTCTACCGCAACAGCCAGTGGCAATGTCTGGGACCCTTACCATCTGAATTCACTGGATCTGGTGGCAAATAACGATAACGACATCGTATTCTCGTCCAGAAGCACGTGGACAATTTATCGCTTGAATAAATCTACGGGAAAATTTGTCTGGCAATTGGCTGGAGACGGGAGCGGGGACTTCAAGATTCCCAACGGCGACGCGCAGTTTTCGTGGCAACATGACGCTCGATACATTTCTGACAATGTAATCAGCATGTTTGATGATGCTTGCGATGACTGTTATGGATCGGTTCCGCCTGGGACGGCGCCTTCACACGGCCTGGTGTTAAAGCTCGATTTCAATAGCATGACGGCGGCAGTGGAAAACTCGTATTATCACAACCCAAATCTCTTTTCCTCCGCGCAAGGCAATACACAATGGCTCGAAAATGGCAATAAATTTATTGGGTGGGGAAACGGATACTACACCGAATTCGCAGGGGCCGGCAATACCGCATTGACGCCCGCAACGAATACACTTTATGACACGAAAATGGCCGGCGATAACATTTCGTATCGGACATATCGATATAATTGGGTGGCTACGCCAAATTATCCGCCAAGTATAGTCGCCACATCTAGTGGTGGTGGTCTTGCGGTATACGCTTCATGGAATGGTTCGACTGAAACCAGACTTTGGCAAGTCTACGCGGGTGCCACTGCAAATAATTTGAAACTTATCACCAGTGCTGCGAAAAATGGCTTCGAGACAAAAATTTCTTTTGCGGGGAATGGTTTTCAATATTTTCAAGTCAAAGCAGTTGATGCTAATGGGGCAATTATTGGGGTTTCTGGGATAGTAACGCCCACTCAATAAAGCAGCGGCTATCTCCGGCATCTGGATGAACGTGAGCAGTGAAGCGGCCGTTCGCCTTACAGTTCCGTCCGGACGGCGATGTCGAACGATCTCGCCGAACAGCGCTGAACGTATCAGGCGAGAAAATCTTCGAGAGACCGCAACACCTCATTCGGAGCATCGTCGGGGAGTGTTCGACCTGCCGCACACTCAGTTCCAGCCGTTCGGCGGCCTGGCCCGGCTTGAGTCGACGCATGTCTAACGGCCGGAGCCGCGCGTTGCTGAATGGCTGGTGCATGGCATATGTCGATAATTTGTGTTATGTAAACTCATAACGTGGGCCGACAATCGTACCCAAGCAAGCGCCCTCGAAACCCGCGAATCCCAATCCCAACCGCAATCCACCTCCCAACGGCACGACCCGAATCACCTCACACCGCGCCCTATCCCCATCGTCGCAATTTCAAAAACGCTTCCGCCGCCATCACGGCATCGTTAAGCGCATCGTGCGCGGGGCGCATGGGAAGCCCCAGTTCGCCCATCATCGTGGCGAGGCGCAGGTCGATGTCCGGCGCGCCCTGTTGGCGCCACGGCGGCAGCCGCCGAAACATATAGTCGTAGAACATGGCTGACACCTCGATCCTGCGCTGCGGCAGGCCGATGCCCAGCGTGGGCACCGCCACCCGGTCGAGCATCGCCAGATCGAATTCGAGGTAGTAGCCCACGATCGGCCGGCTGCCGATGAAACGCAGCAGCACCGCCAGCGCCTCGGCGGCCGGCACGCCGTCGGCCAGGTCTCGCGAACGCAGGCGATGCACACAGACGCTGTCGCGCGAAACGTCCCGTGTGGGCCTGACCAGCATTTCCAGGCGCTGGCTGGTCAGGATCACGTTGCCCGCAATGCGGACCGCGGCAATCGAAATGATTTCGTCCGTGCGCCGGTCGAGTCCCGTTGTTTCGCAGTCGAGCGCAACGTATTCGTCGGGCGGCGGCGGTTCCAGCATGAAGCGGTAGGCTGGGTCTCGCAGCCGTCGCATGAGCCATCGCCGGCGCAGCGGCTGCAACCAGGCGCGGGATGCGAGCGTCACGCCCCTGCTCCGTTCACAGGAACTCGGTCCGGAAGCGCTGCCGCAGCAGCGTCCTGAACCGCTTCACCACGCCGAGCGCGTCCTTGAGCAGATCGCGCTCCAGCGACGACAGATGCGCCATGTGCACTTCGCCCGACACGGGCTTGTGTGCATCGATCTCCGCGAGTCCCGCCTTCAGGCGCAGCCCCATCAGAAAATGCAGGCTCTCCGCCAGTTCCGAGGCCATGTCGGCGCTCACGGCGTCATGGGCAACCAACGCATCGAGCCGCTGCACGGTGCCCGTCTCGCGCGTGACGCGGCACGCGAGCGCGAGGCTGCGCACGCCATGCACGATCGGAAAAATGCCTTCTTTCTTGATGTCCAGCCCGCGGTCGGCGTCGGCAAGCGTGAAGAGCCGGTTCCACCAGCCTTGCGTATTGCCGAACGCTTCGGTTGCCGAAGCGAACCGCGCGAGCATGACTTCGCTGTCGAGCGCGAATTCGATGAGCGACGCCCGCAACTGTTCGAGCAGCGCTGCGTCTCCGCACACGGCGCGCGCATCGAAGAAAATGGCGAGGTTCATCAATCCTTCGGCATCCGGAGCAATTAGCCACTCGCGAATGCGCCGCCCGAACGCGCTCACCGGCATGCACCAATCGGGACGGCTCAACATGATCCCGCCCGGGCAAGGCGGATAGCCGAACGCCGCCAGCGCGTCGGAAAAGCGCGTGACGATCGCGTCCAGCTCCGCGGGCGGAGCGTATTCGTCGCGCAGCACGAGAGCATTGTCCTGGTCGGTCTTGAGCAACTGCTCGCCGCGCCCCTCACTGCCCATGACGAACAGGCAGCTGTTTGCGACGAGGTCCGGCGGCGCAATCATCTTCCATGCACGCTCGAACAGGCGGCCGTTTACTTCCTGCACCTGGCGCGCGATCAGCTCCACTCGCGAGCCGCCGCGGAACAGCAGCGACACCATGCGCGTCACGCTCGATGCCGCCTGGGCCAGTGCGTCCAGGTCGCGCGCCATGTCGATCTGCTCGGCCAGCAGGAAGGAATGGTTGGCGAGAAAGCTGAAGACGTCGAGCGATTCGAGCAGACCCACCACCTCGTTGTCGCGCATGACGACGAGGCGATGCACACGGTGGCGCAGCATCGTGGTGAGCGCGTCGCCTATTTGCGAGGAAACCGGCACGGCCACGAGCGTGAACGCGCTCATCCTGCCCACGGGCAACTGGTTGAGCGGCGTGCCATCGAGAATCGCCCGCTGCAGCGACGTGCGCGTGAAGATGCCGAGCCGCGGCGGCGTGGTGGTGGCGTCGCGCACCAGCACGCTCGAAACGTTGTGCTCCTGAAAGAGCCTGACGACGGAGACGACGTCCGTGCTCGCGTCGACGAAGTGCGCCGGCCGGATGAACGCGGCGTCGACGCGAGCGAGCAGGAGCGACTGCATCTCCTCCTGGCTGCGCCGCTGCGCAATGACACCGAGTTTCCGCCCGATATCCGAGAAGAGCAGCGCGCCGAAGCCGGCGTTGGCGGCAATCAGGTCCTTTACCGTCTGGCGCGCGAGGCGATACGCGAGCACCTCTTCCGTTGCAACGAAGCGGCTGCCCGACTTGCCGGCCACGAGCGCCCGTCCGTCGAAGCAGTCGTCCGGCCCGTAGGTCGCCACGACCTCGTCGCCTTCGTACTGCGTCACGCGGCCTTTGGTCACGACGAAGAGATGCGCGGGCGCCCCGCCCGCTTCCAGAATGGCCTCGTTTTCCGCGTAATACGCGATATCGACGTTATCGCGCACGAGGCGCCGTTCGTCTTCGTTCAGACAGTCGAACGGCGATGCGGCGAAATTGAAGGCGTTCGGCATGGATGCCAGTCCAGATGACGAACGTGCGGGTCGCGCTCGAACCATCCACGCGCCCGCACGTCTCTACCGTTGCAGCGATCCGCTTAGTGGCCGGAAGCGCGTGCGGCACCCAGCCCGGTTTCCGAACGCACCTGCTGCACGGCGAACGACTCGCGCTCGCGCTGTGCCCGCTCGCTGCGGTCGAGCACCGAGAAGAGCCACACGCCCACGAAGCCGATGGTCATCGAGAACAGTGCCGGCGACGTGTACGGGAACCACGCCGAACCCTTCGGATGACCCAGCGTGGCTTCCCACACCGAGGGCGACACGATCGTCAGTGCCACCGACGAAACGAGCCCGAGGAACCCGCCGATCACCGCGCCCCGCGTGGTGCAGCCCTTCCACAGCATGGAGAGGAACAGCACGGGGAAGTTCGCCGAGGCCGCGACAGCGAACGCGAGCGACACCATGAACGCGATGTTCTGCTTCTCGAACGCGATGCCGAGCACCACGGCCACGATGCCGAGCACCACGGTGGTGACGCGCGACACACGCAGTTCGTCGGCGCTGTCCGCCTTGCCGCCGCGGAAGACGGTGGCATACAGGTCGTGCGAAACCGCGGAGGCGCCCGAGAGCGTGAGACCTGCCACGACCGCGAGGATGGTGGCGAACGCCACGGCGGAGATGAACCCGTAGAACACGTTGCCGCCCACGGACTTCGCCACGAGCACGGCCGCCATGTTCGCCGTACCGGCCCCACCCTTGATCACGCCCTTCGCGACATCGGCCAGTTCCGGATTGGTGAGCACGAGCGTGATGGCGCCGAAACCGATGATGAAGATGAGGATGTAGAAGTAGCCGATCCACGTCGTGGCCCACAGCACCGACTTGCGTGCTTCCTTCGCGTCCGGCACGGTGAAGAAGCGCATGAGGATGTGCGGCAGACCTGCCGTGCCGAACATCAGCGCCATGCCGAACGAGATGGCCGAGATGGGGTCTTTGATGAAGCCGCCGGGGCCCATCACGGACCGTCCGATCTTCGCCGCTTCCTCGGGCGACTTGCCCGCGGCGGACGCGATGGCCGTCTTCACCTCGACGCCCTTCGCGAACAGCGCTTCGGGGCTGAAGCCGTACTGCGCCATGACCATGATGGCCATGAACGTGACGCCGGCCAGCAGCAGGCACGCCTTGATGATCTGCACCCACGTGGTCGCCGTCATGCCGCCGAACAGCACGTAGACCATCATCAGGCCACCGACGATCACGACCGCCACCCAGTAGTCGAGCCCGAACAGCAGCTTGATGAGCTGCCCTGCTCCCACCATCTGCGCGATGAGGTAGAACGCCACCACCACCAGCGTGCCGATGGCCGCGAACGTGCGGATGGGGCCCTGCGCGAAGCGGTAGCCGGCCACGTCGGCGAACGTGAATCGCCCGAGGTTGCGCAGGCGCTCGGCCATCAGGAACGTGATGACGGGCCAGCCCACCAGAAAGCCGATGGAATAGATGAGCCCGTCGTAACCGCTCGTCATCACCGCGGCGGAAATGCCGAGGAAGGACGCCGCGGACATGTAGTCGCCCGCAATGGCAAGGCCGTTCTGAAACCCGGTGATGCCGCCGCCCGCCGTATAGAAATCGGCGGCCGAGCGCGTGCGCGAGGCGGCCCACTTCGTGATCCAGAGCGTGCCGGATACGAAGAGCGCAAAGAGGATGATGGCCGTCGTGTTGGTTGCCTGGCGCGTGGTCTGTCCGACGTCGCCGCCCGCAGCCAGCGCCATGCCCGTCCACGAGAGCGCTGCAAACGCGGCAAGGGCTGTGAGTTGTTTCCTGTTCATTTCGCCACGTCCCTGAGAATGTCTTGTGTCATCCGGTCGTATTCGCTGTTGGCCCGGCGCACGTAGATGCCGGTGATGACGACCGTAAAGACGATCAGTGCCACGCCGACGGGGATGCCGACCGTCGTGACGCCGGTGCCGATGGGGCGCGCCAGGAACGACTTGTCGAAAGCGATAAGGGCGATGTAGCCGTAGTAGACGAGCAGCATCAGGCTGATCAGCAGCAGCCCGAGGCCGTTGCGCCTCCGTTTCAGTTCGGCGTACCCAGGGTGCGCCTGGATCTTTGCGATCAGGGGATCGTCCATTTGAGGTCTCCTCGATTGTTCTGCATGGGACGCCTCATTCTCGCCACGGATGCTGACTGACTTCTTACGCGGCAGACGGAAATCCCTGCGCAATACGCCGTGGTTTTCCCTGGGCTGGGACCGTTGGCGGCGCGCGAGTTAACCAGGCGCGCCTATGCCGCCGACGGCGTGTCGTCGTGCGATCTCGTCGAGCTGCGCCTGCCAGTCGGCCACCTGCCCTGCGTCGTGAACATCTTCCAGATCGTGCAGCAATGCAGCGACGCGCGGTTCATAAGCGTCCACGCCCGACAGCGTCAGCGCGTGGAGCAAGGGGCCGTCCTGGCCGGCCGTGTAGTAACTGATCCCAAGACCTTCCAGCGCGTCGCTGTAATGCTCGTCCCGGATAAGGACACCGATGGCGCATCGGCGTCCGTGATGACCGCGAAGGCGGCAGCTGCCGCTCTCGTCTTCGGAAACGGCCCCTTGTGTCAGCAGGTGTGAGCGCACCGTCGCGAAAATTTCGTCGAGACCTTTCATTGCCGGATACCCCAGATCTTCTTGCCGTTCGTTCCAGGCTTTGTGCGGATGCTGCGCGCACCGCCAAAGCCGGACGCCTGTCTCTTTAACGTCGAATAGAACGATCGGCCGTATCCTGACAAACCCTGTTTCAACGTGACGCTGGTTTCGTCTGTCGTGGCAAAGCTGAACGGTTGCGGGTCGCGGACGCGGCGCAGGCGCGCTGCGGGAACAGGCCGATCGAGGGACCTGGAAGACGAGCCCTTTCGTTACGGATGATGGAGGTTCATGTGCCGCACGATCTTGCGCAGGACCAGCGCGGCGCCCGCTATCAGGCAAACGACTACGAACCACAGGGCAAGGACGTAGCCGACCAACAACCAGAATTCATCGACACGCTGCTGGAGCACGCGCGCCTGGTAGGACGGCGCATCGTGCGCGGCGTCAGCGAACGATACGCGATAGAGGAAAAAGGACCGGCAAACGGCGCTCTCCGGTTCGCGGGCCGCCAACAGCGAACCGGCCGGTATCGCGCCCACGCTTGCGCATTCGGGCGCGTTCATACCGGCCACGATGGCGGCATCCACGGGATGGTCGTAGGTCGCGCCCAGCCACGTCACGGCAATCGCCAGGGCGAAGCTCGAGACGAGCGCATGGACCCACCGGGCCGTGCGGCGACGCCGCCGGGCGCCAGACCTGTTTTTCATGAGGTCGCTCCACATTCATTTCGCGTTGCCTTTGCAACGCGCGGGCGCACGTGCGACGCGGCAAGCGCGGTCGTGCCGGTATTCCCTCATGCTCTGGATTTCGTGGCCCGGCCCTGTTGATATGGCTCAAACTTGTTGGCCGCGGAAACACATGGACGAGCTTGCCGGGGCAGACCGCGCGTCGGGCGGTCTGCCGGCACGAGACATCGCGTCTCGCTCAGGAAGGAAAGATGCGCAAGGCGCTTGCCGGCATGCGCAAGCGCGCCGAGATGGGAGGTGTGGGTTCGACGGCGGGCTTACGTGCCCCGCGCGTGCCCCGCGTGCGTCTCAGTCCTGCGGATCGAGGTCGAAAACCTGTTCCATCATCGCCCACTGCTCGCCTTCGGGCGTTCCCGCAAGGCGCACCTGGCACGGGGCGGTGAAGGTCCACCAGCGCTGGGTCTCGGGGTCGGCGGCCATCGCCGCCATGTCGGCCGCGAAGTCGTGGCCGTGATATTCCCAGTAGCCGAACAACAGGTTTTCCGGCTCGCGCAGGAAGATCGAGTAGTTGCGTATGTTGCTTTGCCGTATGCGTTCGAGCACCGCGGGCCACACCTGCGCGTGCAGCCGCCGGTATTCCGCGATCTGTTCGGGCCGGATCCCCACCACCATCGCCATTTTTCGCATGCGTCCTCTCTAGTTCGTTCTATGCGGTTTGCAGGTTCGATGCGTCGACGGCGAACTCCACGTGCGCCGCAGCGCGAACCGCGTCCCAGTCCCACTCGATGCCAAGGCCAGGTTCGTTCGGTGCATAGGCGTAGCCGTCTTCGATACGCACGCGATTCGCCGTCAACGAATCCAGTTGCGGAATGTACTCCAGCCACGTTGCGTTGGGCACGGCCGAGCACAGGCTCACGTGCAGCTCCATCAGAAAGTGCGGACAGATGTCGAGGTTGAGCGCCTCGGCCATGTGCGCCACCTTGAGCCACGGCGTAATGCCGCCCACGCGTGCCACGTCGGCCTGCACGATGGCGCATGCATCGGCCTTCACGTATTCGCCGAACTGGCCCAGGTGATACAGCGACTCGCCCACCGCGACCGGCACGTTCGTCGCGAGCGACAGCCTGCGGTGCGCATCGACGTTTTCCGCAGGCATGGGCTCCTCGAGCCAGGCAAGGCGAAACGGCTCGAATGCATGCGCGCGCCGCAACGCCTCCTGAAACGTGAAACCCTGATTGGCGTCGGTCATCAGCTCGAAGCCCTCGCCCACGGCTTCACGCACAGCGTCGAGACGGCGCACGTCCTCCGAAACATGCGGCCGCCCTACCTTCAGCTTCGCGCCGCGAAAACCGTCGGCGCGCGCCTGCAAGGTCTGCTCGACCAGTTCCTGCGTGGCGAGATGAAGCCAGCCGCCCTCGGTCGAATACGTTTGCGTGCGCGGCTTCGCGCCGCCTGCCGCGATCCACAGCGGCAGGCCGGCGACGCGCGTGTTGCGGTCCCACAGCGCGGTGTCGACGGCGGCCAGCGCGAGGCTCGTGATCGCGCCCACGGCGGTGGCATGCGTGTGAAACAGCAGGTCGCGCCAGATCGCCTCGAACAGGGCCGGGTCGCGACCGATGATGCGCGGCGCCAGATGATCGCGCAGCAGCGCCACCACCGACGACCCGCCGGTGCCGATCGTGTACGTGTAGCCGGTGCCGCTACTGCCGTCGTCGCAGCGGATCGTCACGAGCACGGTTTCCTGCACGACGAACGACTGGATCGCGTCGGTGCGCTTGACCTTCGGCTGCAGGTCTACCTGGCGGATTTCGACCGCATCGATTCTTGCCATGGACATTCGTCTCCCGAACTGGAACGGTCTCGCCGCTTCCATGAAGTTTCAGCGCTTCAGCCTTTCACGCCGCCCAGCGTGAGGCCTGCAATGAGGTGCTTCTGCACGATGAACGTCAGCACGATGGCGGGCACGATGATGACCACAGCCATCGCGCACATGCCCGCCCAGTCCACCGAAAACTGCGCGGTGTAGTCCATCAGCCCCACCGGCAGCGTTTTGGTCTCGGGGCTGCGGCACAGCTGGGTGGCGAGCGCGAATTCGTTCCAGCTGGTGAGAAACGAAAAGATTCCCGCGGATGCGATGCCCGAGCGCGCGAGCGGCAGCTCGACGCGCCAGAACGCCTGCCAGCGCGTGCAGCCGTCGATGAGTGCGGCCTGCGAGAGTTCGATCGGCACTTCGCGAAAGAATCCGTCGATGAGCCAAACCGTGAACGGCACGTTCATGGCAAGGTAGACCACGATCACGCCAAGGCGCGTGTCGAGCAGGCCCGTCCAGGCCCACAGCATGAAGATGGGCAGCGAAAGCGCGATGCCGGGAATGGCGCGCGTCAACATCAGCGCCACGAACAGCACGTTCTTGCGGCGGAACTCGAAACGCGCGAACGCATAGCCGCCCAGCACGCCGATCACGAGCGCCGCCACCGTGCTCGCGCTCGAAATGATCAGCGAATTCACGAAGTACTTCGCGATGGGCAATGACGCCATGGCGCCGAAGCCGAACATCGCGCGGAAATTATCGAGCGTGTAGCTGCCCGCGGCGAACGGCGACTCGTTCGAGAGGATCGCGACGTTCGGGCGAAACGCGTTGAGCACGACCCAGAGGCCGGGCAGGCAGATCACCGACATTACGACGAATACGCCCAGCCACAACGCACAGCGTTTGACGGCCGCGCTCCACTGAAACGGCGTGGATGCGGGAAGCAGGGGTTGGGCAGCTTGTGGCTCGTTCATCTATCCCGGTCCCATGTGCCGGCGGGCGGCATTGAGTTTGCGAAAGAAGTACAGCGTGAAGAGAATCGACACGAGCACGGACACGTATCCGATGGCGTTCGCGTAGCCCATGTGCGAATCGTCGTAGGCGATGCGGCCCACCATGGTCCATAGCAGTTCGGTGCGCCCGCCGGGACCGCCGTTCGTCATGATCCGCACGATGTCGTAGGCGCGGCCCACGTCGAGCGAGCGGATCGTCATCGCGATGTAGATGAACGGCATGAGGTACGGCAGCGTCACGTAGCGGAAGGTCTGCCACGGCGTGCAGCCATCCACCTTCGAAGCTTCGATGGGGTCTTTAGGCAATGCCATGAGCCCGGCCAGCAGGATCACGGCGAACACGGGCGTCGAGTTCCACACTTCGGCCGCGATCAGCGAGGCAAGCGCCAGATTTTCGTTGACGAGAAACGGCACCGAGGTCCGCATGCCGAAGAGCGACTGGAGCAGATGATTGATCACGCCTGTGCTGTCGTTGAGCATGAACTTGAACTGGAACCCCACGAGTACGGGCGAAAACATCATGGGGAACATCATCACGGTGCGCAGCGCGCGCTGCCCTGCCGTCACGCGATTCAGCAGCAACGCGATGCCGAGCCCCAGCAGCATTTCCAGGTTCAACGCCACCGTGAGAAACAGCACCGTGCGGCCGAATGCCGACCAGAACTCGCCGTTGCCGAGTGCGCGCGCGTAATTGCGCCAGCCGATGAAGTGCGTGAGCGTGGCCGGGTCCGTGAGCCGGTACGACGTGAAGCTCGTGTACAGCGAGAACAGCAGCGGCAGCACGACGACGACGGCGACCGAAACGAACGCCGGCAGCAGCAGCTTCGCGGGCAGCGACAAACGCTCGCGCACCACCTGCGGCACATAGAGGTCGCGTCGCGTGAGTTGCGGATTGCCAGAGTGCATGTCGTCGCCGTCCCGTCGTTCGAGGTTCGTCATCAGTCGATCAATTGCTTACACGCTTACTCGTTATCGGCCGCGTCCTGCATGATGTCCGAGACTTTTTTCGCGGCGTCGTCGAGTGCCGCTTTCGAACTCTTGTCGCCGATGATCGCCTTCTGCAGTTCCGGCCACAGCGCATTGGAGATCTCGTTCCACTGCGCGATGCGCGGCGGCGTGAACGAATCGTCCTTCGCGGCGGCGCTGAATACGGCGATGGCGTTCGCCATGTAGTCGTCGTGCTTCGCCTGAAACTCCTTCACCGCATCGCGCTGCGCGTCGAGCCGCGACGGAATGGTGCCGAGGCGCGCCTCCACCATCTGCGAATCATGGCTCGTGAGGAACTGGATGAAGCTCGCCGCCACCTCGGGCCGGGTGCACGCCTTCGTGATCGAGAAACTATGCGAACCCGACCAGCCCGGACGCTTGCCCGCCGCGCCGAGCGGCGCGCGCACCACGCCCACGTTGCCCGCAAGCTTCGACGTCTTCGGGTCGTTGTAGAACGACGCGAAGCCCGGCCAGTCCATGTCGAGTGCCACCTTGCCCGCGGCGAAGTTGTTGCCCAGGTCGTCCCACACGTAGTTGGGCGCGCCCTTCGGCACGGCGCCGGCCTTGTAGAGGTCGACGAACCAGTCGAGCGTCTTCACGCCCGCGGGCGAGTTGAACACGGGGCGCATTTTTGCGTCGAGCAACTGGCCGCCGTTCGCGACGAGCAACGAATAGAAGGTGCCGGTCAGCGCCTCGTCCTTGCCGGGGAACTGCGTGCCGTAAAAGCCGGGGGCCTTCGTGAAGAACTTCGCCTGCTGCGTGAATTCGGTGAAATTCTTCGGCGGCGTCAGCGCTTCGTTAAACTGCTTGCGGTAGGCGGCTTGAATGGCGGGGTCGTCGAAGACGGTCTTGTCGTAGTAGAGCGCCTCGATGTCGGTCGAGCGCGGAATCTGCACGAGATGCCCCTTCACTTCCGACTGCTTGAGCAGACTGGGCGCGAATTGCGCGAGATAGTCCGCGGGAAAGAGGTCCTTCAGGTCGCGGAAAATCGGATACTGCGCCGCGAAGTTCGTGTGGTTCGACGACACGCAATAGTCGATGTGATTCGACGCGATGTCCTGCTTGAGTTCGCGGTCGAGTTCGAAATGGCTCTTGCGCGACACGATCTCCACCTTCGCGCCCGTCTGCTTTTCCCACAGCGGGATACGCGTATAGAGCGCCTCGTACTGCACGCCGCCTATCAGCTTCACGCGCAGCGTGTAGCCCTTGTATTCGTTGTCGGCATGCGCCGCGCCGGCAGCGACAATGCCCGCCAACGCCAGTACCGACACCACCGCCCGCACGATCGCACCGCGTGCAGACTTCCTCCTGTTGTAGTCCGACATGTTGCGTCTCCTTGTGTTGGCTCTGTGTTGGCCGTCTGTGTTGGCCGCCATGCCGCGACGGCTTCGCTGTTGCGGTTGTCATGCGATGCATCGTGCTGCTTCGTCGTGGCGGGTGTTCCTGCCGCCCTGCCCTTGCCCCTTGTCCTCGCACATCGCGTCGGCGCGCAGGGCATTAACCCTCAACGAAGACGGCGGCCGCTTTCCTCGTCGAACAGATACACGTGCTCCGGTGCCGCGTGCAGGGCCGTGACGTGGCCCGGCTTCAACGCGGCGCGGCCGTTCACCAACACGCAGCACCGCTCGCCGGCCACGGTGCCGAACAGTTCGGTTGCCGCGCCCGTGGGTTCCACCACGTCGACGCAGAACGGCAGACTGCCGTCAGCGTCCGGCACCAGATGCTCGGGCCGCACGCCGACCGTCACGCGCTGGCCCGGGGCCGCTGCCACAACGGGCGCTGCCAGCGCACTTGCACCGATGCGCACCTGCGCGCCCTCGCCCGTCCGCTCATAGACGCCGCCGAAGCGGTTCATGGCCGGCGAACCGATGAAGCCCGCGACGAACAGGTTGTCGGGGTCGTCGTACAGGTCGAGCGGCGCGCCGATCTGTTCGATCGCCCCGCCGTTCAGCACGACGATGCGGTCGGCCATGGTCATCGCCTCGATCTGGTCGTGCGTCACGTACACGGTGGTCGCCTTCAGACGCTGGTGCAGCGCGCGGATTTCGGCCCGCATCTGCACGCGCAGCTTCGCGTCGAGATTCGACAACGGTTCGTCGAAGAGAAAGACTTTCGGGTCGCGCACGATCGCGCGGCCCATCGCCACGCGCTGCCGCTGCCCGCCCGACAGATGGCGCGGATAGCGGTCCACGAGGCTCTCCAGCCCGAGAATGGCCACGGCCTCGCGGGCGCGCGCATCGATCTCTTGCGGTTTCAGGTCGCGCAGCTTCAGCGCGAACGTGAGGTTGTCCAGCACGCTCATATGCGGATAGAGCGCGTAGTTCTGGAACACCATCGCGATGTCGCGTTCCTTGGGCGGCAGGCTGTTGACCACCCGCCCGTCGATCAGGATGCGCCCGTGCGTCACGCCATCCAGGCCCGCCAGCGCCCGCAGCAAGGTGGACTTGCCGCAGCCGCTCGGCCCCACCAGCACGAGGAACTCGCCATTGCGCACGGTCAGGTCGATGCGCTTGAGCACCGACACCGCGCCGAACGACTTCTGCACCTGCTCGAATACCACTTCGGCCATGCACCTCTCCTCCAGCGGAACCGCGTCTGCGCCCCTGCGCAGCGCCCGACACCCTGTGCGTATATTTTATTTATAAAATTCATTTTTATACATAAAATGATGATCGGTGTTTTCCCGCCCCTCGCGGCGCGCCTGCGCAGCGGCATATGCGCGCCGGCGGCCCGCGGTGCGGCACTACAATCCACTGCGGACGACCTCCGAACCTTTCCCCTGGCTCTGCGAAGGACACTACGTTGGACACGACGCGCTACTCGGCACCGGCTCTCGAAAAGGGCCTCGACATCATCGAACTGCTGGCCGACCATCCCGAGGGCTTGTCACTGGTCGAGCTCGGCCGCGCGCTGGGCCGCACGACGAACGAGATCTTCCGGATGGTCGTGACGCTGCAGACGCGCGGCTACCTGGTCGCGAATGGCGAACGCTATGCGCTCTCGCTGCTGCTCTTCCGGCTCGCGCACCGGCATCAACCGGTGCGTTCGCTCGTGTCCACAGCGTTGCCGCTGCTCACGCAGCTCGCGAACGAGGTGCGGCAGTCGTTTCATCTGTGCGTCTATCAGGCGGGGCGCGTGATCATCGTGGCGGGGGTCGAAAGTCCCGAGCGCTGGGGGTTCTCGCTGAAGGTGGGCACGCTCATCGGCATGACGGACACGGCTTCCGGGCAGGTGCTGATGGCGTTCCAGGACCTGGCCGAGCGCCAACGCATGCTCGCGCTGCACGTGCCCGTGGATGGCGAACTCGAAGTCGATGCTGCCGCTCTGGCGCACGAACTCGACGTGATCCGCCAGCGCGGTTTCGCCCGCATGCCGAGCCGCCAGGTGAAAGGCGTGCGCAATCTCGCCTACCCGGTGTTCGGCCGCGACGGACACGCCATCGCGTCGTTGACCACGCCTTATATCGAGCGCATCGACAATGCGCCCGTGCCGTCGATTGCCGAGGTCGGCGAGAAGATGAAGGAAGCGGCCAACATGCTGACCACGCTGATGGGCCTCGACGTGTACTGGCACGCGCCATCGGCGTGAGTCGGGCCATGTCGCGGCCCGGCGGCCGGTTATCGGCCGCCCGTTATCGGTTATGCCGATGTCGCCATGAATATCGGCAAAAGCGATATATTGAATTTATCGCCATCTCCGATATACTGCGTTTATCGACATCACCGATATTCCTCCCATGCGGCAACTCATCACCACACCCGAGCAGATCGGACAGATCCTGCGCAGCGCGCGGCGCGCGAAGGGACTGTCGCAGGCGCAGGCCGGCATCCGGCTCGGGCTCAGCCAGAACCGCGTGTCCGAGCTCGAGAAGGGCGCGGCCGCCGCGACCGTCGCCCAGTTGCTTGCCATGACCGCGCTCTACGACCTCCAGCTCGAAGTCGCGAGCCGCGGCGAGCGTGGCGAGGCCACCGCGACCGCGTGGTAGTCATGGGCCGTCCTTCCCATACCCGCGCCCTTTCGGTCTGGGCCAACGGCGCGCGCATCGGCGAGTGGCGCAACCCGGCCAGCGGTGCCATGGAATTCCAGTACGACGCAGCCTGGATGACCTCGCCGCTTGGCCGCCCGCTCTCGCTCTCGCTGCCGTTCGGCGTGGACACCACGCCGCTGCGCGGCGACCGCGTGCGCAACTTCTTCGAGAATCTGCTGCCGGACAACGAGGCCATTCGCCAGCGCATCGGCGCGCGCTTCAAGACGCCCTCGCTCGACGCGTTCGACCTGCTCGAAGCCATCGGCCGCGACTGCGTGGGCGCCTTGCAGATTCTGCCGGCGGACGCGACCTCCGACGGCTGGGATGCCATCAGCGGACGCGTGCTGGACGAAGCCGCCATCGAGCGCCACCTGCTGGACACGGTATCGCTCAACCCCGGCCGCACGGCGGCGGATCAGGACCCCGACGACTTCCGCATTTCGCTTGCCGGCGCTCAGGAGAAGACCGCTTTCCTGCGCCACGAGGGCCACTGGATGCTCCCGCACGGCGCCACGCCCACCACCCACATCTTCAAGCTGCCGCTCGGGCTGATCGGCGGGCGCAAGGTCGACATGCAGGCCTCGGTCGAAAACGAGTGGCTCTGCATGCGCCTCCTTGCCGCCTACGGGTTGCCGGTCGCGTCCACGGAGATGCTTCAGTTCGGCGGCCAGAAGGTGCTCGCCGTGGCGCGCTTCGACCGCCGCTTCACGCCGGACGGGAAGACGCTGCTACGTCTTCCGCAGGAAGATTTCTGCCAGGCGCTCGGCCTGCCCCCTCACCTGAAGTACCAGCGCGACGGCGGGCCGGGGCTCGTGCAGATTGCGGACCGGCTTCGGCAGTCCGCGAACGGGCAGCGGGACATCGAAACGCTGCTGAGCGCCCAGATTCTGTTCTGGATGCTGGCCGCGCCCGATGGTCACGCGAAGAACTTCAGCATCCATCTGCTGGCGCGCGGCGCCTTCGCGCTCACGCCGCTCTACGACGTGATGTCGATCTGGCCCGTGGAAGGCGACGGCGGCAGCCAGTGGTCGTGGTACAAGGCGCGCCTCGCCATGGCCGTTCCCGGCAAGCACGCCCGCTACCGCATGCAGGAAATCCGCCGCGCTCATCTGGACGAGATGGCGCGGCGCTGCTTCTACGGCGAGAACGCGGCGTCGCTCATCGCGCCCATCGTCGAAAGAACGCCCGCGGTCATCGCCGAAGTGGGCGCGGCGTTGCCGCCCGGCTTTCCATCGCGTGTGGCAGAGACCATTTTCGCGGGACTGCAACGCAATGCCGACGCACTCGCAGGCGGGTACGACTGATCACGGCCCCGCGCTCAGCCGCGATTGCCGAGCGCGCGCTCGATTTTCCGGTCCGTCTTGTACTGCCCCAACGCGTACACCGACCAGATCGCGGCGGGCAGCCAGCCGATGATCGTGATCTGCAACACGAGACAGATGATGCCGGCGATGGGACGGCCGATCGTGAAGAACTGAAGCCAGGGCAAAAGCAGGGCAAGCAGAAGGCGCATGGGGTTCCTCGCAGAGTCTGGTGCCGGGGCGTTCATGCCCGGGCGTTGGTCGTGGTGGCAGGCAGGCGTTCAGGTGCCCGCCTGCGGGAATTATCGCAGCGGTGAATGGACCGGCAAACTGGACCGGCAAATGAACGGCAAAACGGGACGGGCAACCGGTGCACCAACAAGCGGATGACCCGGCGAAACGGTCATGAAACGCATCTGCGTGACGCCATGACACCAGAATGCGAATATTCCGTTTCGCGCAGGTCGCCGCACCGACGTCTGTCACGCAATCGCACAAAATCGTTCTTCACCGATGCCCCACCCTTCGCAACCGCCCGTCATCGTCTGGTTTCGCGACGACCAGCGTCTCGCGGACCATCCCGCTCTGGATCACGCCGTGGCGAGCGGCCACCCCGTCGTCTGCGTGTATGTCTACGACCCTGAGCCGCGCAACGCGCGTGCGCTGGGCGGCGCCGCGCGCTGGTGGGTGCACGAATCGCTGCGCGAACTCGACGCGGCGCTCGCCGCGCGCGGCGGCGGTCTGACCATTCTGCGCGGCCCCGAACAACAGGTCATCGAGGCGTTCGCCGCGCAGATCGGTGCGGCCAGGGTGTGCTGGAACCGCCGCTATTCGGCGGCACAGCGCGAGACGGATGCCGCCATCAAGTCGGCGCTGAAAGCGCGCGGCATCGAGGTGCTTACCTTCAACGGACACCTGCTGCGCGAGCCCTGGACCGTCACGACCCGCGGCGGCCAACCGTTTCAGGTATTTACGGCCTACTGGCGCGCGGCGCGTCACGACTACGCGCCCGAGCCGCCACGCCCGGCGCCTCGCCGCATCGCGTTCTTTCCCGTGCCGGAAAACGTCGCCTCGCGCGTGAGCGCTCTCGCCGACCTGAAGCTGCAACCCTCCGCACCGGACTGGGCCGGCGGCCTGCGCGACACCTGGCAATGCGGCGAAGCAGCGGGACAACACCGGCTCCGGCAGTTCCTCGCCGACACGCTGACCGCTTACGCCACCGGCCGCGACACGCCCGCCGCGCACGCCACGAGCCGGCTGTCGCCGTATCTTCGCTTCGGCAATCTCTCGGTACGGCAGGTGTGGTACGCGGCGCTGGAGGCGGGGCACGCGGGTGCCGAGGCGAGTCCTGCCTCCCATACCGCGGCGAGCCTCGACAAGTTTCTCGACGAACTCGGCTGGCGCGAATTCTCGTACCACCTGCTCTACCATTTCGCGCCGCTCGAGCGCGTGAACTTCCGGCGCCAGTTCGACGCCATGCCGTGGCGCAACGACGCCGACGCGCTGCATGCCTGGCAGCGCGGCAGGACGGGCTATCCGCTCGTCGATGCCGGCATGCGCGAACTGTGGCACACGGGTTGGATGCACAACCGCGTGCGTATGGTGGCCGCGTCGTTTCTCGTCAAGCATCTGCTGATGGACTGGCGCGCGGGCGAAGCCTGGTTCTGGGACACGCTCGTGGACGCCGACGAAGCGAGCAACCCCGCAAGCTGGCAATGGGTGGCCGGCACGGGCGCCGACGCGGCGCCGTACTTCCGCATTTTCAATCCTGTGTTGCAAGGCCAGAAGTTCGATCCCGAAGGCGACTACGTGCGGCGCTGGGTGCCGGAACTGGCGCGGTTGCCCGATGCGTCGATCCACGCGCCGTGGCTCGCGCAGCCGGCGCAATTGCAGGCCGAGTCGGTGCGGCTCGGCGATAACTATCCGTTGCCGGTGGTGGATCACCAGCAGGCGCGCATGCGAGCGCTCGAGGCGCTGCAGCGCGTGCGAGGCGACCAGCCGGACAGGAGTGCCGCGTAGGCTGCGTGACGGCATCAGCGCGCGCGTTCCGTTACCCGCAGAGCGGTCCGTACCCCGTTTGCTTACCGCATCTGCACGTCTCCAGTCCTCTGTCCCTCGCGCCTCTTTTTCAACTCTTCTTCCGCCGGTTCGCGAGCCCACGCGCAGCATCCGGGCACGTGGTCGCGGCACGGCCCTTGCGAACTCTCTGCATGCATGTCCCCAAGTGGGACGCGCAATTCGTCTACGACTTTCGGGAGGAATTCGATCATGAAGACTTCAGTGAAGAAGATGCTCGTATCGGTAGCCGTGGCCACGTTCGCGGGCGGCGCATTTGCCCAGGCGGGCGGTGGTGCCGGCGCGGGTGGTGCTGCGGGTAGCGGCGCGGGTGGCGGTGGATCCGGCGGCAGCGCGGGAGTGGGCGCCGGCGGCGGCACGAGCGGCGGTGCGGGGGGCGTCGCGACGCCGGGCACGGGCGCAATGGGCCGTTCAGGCAACGGCTCCGCGGATAGCGGCTATGGCTCGCCGGGCGTCACCGGTACGGGCGGCGGCATGGGCACGGGAACCGGCGCCACGCCGTCGGACAACAGCCGCATGGGTCGCTCGAACAGCGACAACTATCGCGGCCAGGGCAACGGAATGAATAGCCCCAACCAGAGCGGTCAATAGCGCACAAGCGCCGGGCTGCGCGGGCGCTGCGACGGCGCCTGTGCGGCCCGCTTGCGTCGCAGGGCTCACACCGGCACAACGCGAAGGCCGGGGCCCAGAACGTCGGACGACGACGGCCGCGGCATCGTCGCAAACGGTATCTCGCCCGTCGTCTTGCCCGACGCTTCAAAGACGCGCTTCAAAAGCGCGCGTCAGAAACGCATCTCACAAGCCGCGTGTCGCCTGCGTCGCGAAGGTCTTTTCGTGAACGGCCTGGCAGTGCGCACAGCGGCTCGCCGTCGGGTAGGCGAGCAGCCGCTCGTAGTCCACCGGTTCGCCGCAGTCGCCGCACGTGCCATAGCGGCCGTCGTCCATTCGCGCCAGTGCCGCCTTGATCTCGCCCAGCTCCGCCAGGTGCAGGTCGATCACGGCATGGTCGATGTCGGCGAACAGATCCGCCGACGACTCGTCGCCCTCGTCGGGGGCGACGCCGGCCATGTCCGCGTAGGGCTCGTCTGCGCGGTGCGCCTCGCGTGACCCGATATCCGCGCGCACCGTTCGCTCGCGCTCCTGAAGCAACGCGCGCAGGGTCTCGATCTGGCGTGGGTCCAATGCGGTCATGATTTGCTCCTCGTTGTCATTCAGACAGGCTCGGCCGGAGAGGCTCAGCCGGACAGGCCCGCTCGTCCGTCTGATCCGGATCGTTCCGTGCGGGCCGGCAGCGCCACCGCTGCTGCGCCCACCGCCGGACAACCCTTTCCGTAAACCTATCGGCGCGCTTCTTCGAGGAATTGATACACGTCAATCCGGCCGCCGCGGCGCCGGTTAGCGTATCGGTCAAGCACGCTTCGAATGACAGGCGGCGATCAGCAACGACAACCTCCGAGTAACCAAAACAATGAAACTACCTTTGGACATTTCGTTTCAGGGCGTGGACCGCTCCGAAGCCGTGGAAGAAGCCGTGACCCGGCATGCCGAAAAGCTCGACGGTCTCTATCCGGACATCATTCGCTGCCGCGTGAGCCTGGTGCTGGACGAGAAGCACAAGAGCCAGGGCAAGCAGTTCAACGTGCGCATCGACGTCACGATTCCCGGGCGCGAACTCGTTTCGAACAACGAGCGCAACGAAGACCTCTACGTCGCGTTGCGCGACGCGTTCAAAGACATCACGCGCATGCTCGAAGACACGGTGCGCAAGCAGCGCGACGAAAGCCGGCAGTCGTCGTAGGCTGCCGCATTCCTGCCGTCTCCTCACATCCAGCGCGAGCGGAGTCATGCATGACCGCCCCGCTCGCGCTCACCCCGCTACCTTCACCTCGATCTCGTCGTAGCGCTTCACGCGATACACGAGCGCCGACACCAGCCAGCACAGCACGAAGAGTCCGATCACGACGTAGCCCACCAGGCCGAAGTTTTCGGAAGCCAGCGCGAGCGCGTCCCAGAACGGGCCCTTGAGCGCGAGCTTGTTCGCCGCAAGCGCGAGCACCTCCACGCCGCCGATCACCACTGCCACCACCACGGAAACCAGCGTCACCGTCAGGTTGTAGTAGAGCTTGCGGATGGGCCGCACGAATGCCCAGCGGTAGGCGCCCGTCATGAGAATGCCGTCCGTGGCATCCACGAGCGACATGCCCGCCGTGAAGAGCACGGGCATCACCATGACGGACCAGAACGAGAGGCCGTCCGTCGCCTGGGTCGCGGAGATGCCGAACAGCGCGACTTCCGTAGCGGTATCGAAGCCGAGCCCGAACAGAAAGCCGATGGGATACAGATGCCAGCTGCGCGACGCGAGTCCGAAGAGCGGCCGGAAAATGCGCGCGAGCAACCCGCGCTGCGAGAGCAGCAGATCCAGATCCTCCTCCACGAGCACGCCGCCGCGGCGCACCGAACGAAACGTGCGATACACCGACGTGAGAATCGCGAAGTTGGCTGCCGCGAGCAGAAACAGAAACGACGCCGACACCACCGTCCCGATCATGCCGCCCACCGCCTTGAACTGCGGAAACTGCGCCGCGATGCGCGTAGTCGCGCAGGCCACGGCCACCGACATCAGCACCACCACGGTGGAATGCCCCAGCGAAAAGAAGAGCCCCGCGCACAGCGGATCGCGACGCGCTCCAACGAGCTTGCGCGTCACGTTGTCGATGGCGGCGATGTGGTCGGCGTCCACGGCGTGGCGCAGACCAAAGGTGTAGGCGAGCAGCGCGGTGCCGAGCAGCACCGGCTTGTCGTGAAACGCCGCGAAGGCCCAGGCCCACGCGGCTGCATTGAAGGCGAGCAGGAAGGCGTAGATCAGAGCCACGCGGCGGCGCGACGTGGCCTGTCCATCGTTGAACAACTGGAACGCTCGTTCGAGCACGGCAACTCCCTGCGGTTGGCATTCAAGGCTGGATAAGCGTGCGGCAGCGGGCGGCGCTGGACGGCGGGCACTTAAGGCGGGCACCTAAGGTGGACATTTAAGGCGCGCGCTTCAGCCGGTGCGCCGAGACCCGGCAAACTCGCGGGCGAGTGTACGGGCGCGCTTCCAGGACCGTCAAGCCGAAGAAAGAATTGGCCGGCGCCATCGCGTGGCGCGGACATCTTCGCGAGTGCATCCATACGCGCCGATATGCGTCCTGGAAGCGTCTCTTACGTCAGTTAGAATCGGCCCGTCATTCCGAAAGAAAAATGAAACCTGGGAGCGCGACGCATGCGACGCGGCACGAACAAACTCAAACAACCTTCCCTCTGGGCCGCGGCGACCGCCGTCGCGCTCGGTCTTCTCGCCGCCACGACCTGGCGCGCCGATGCGGCCCGCATCACGCACGTTTCGCCGCAAGGCACCGTCGCGCAGGTCCGGCAGATCGTGGTCAAGTTCGACGAAGCGATGGTGCCGTTCGGCGCGCCTGACCTCGCGGCGCCCGCCACCGTAAAGTGCAACGACGCGTCCGCGAGCGCCGGTCAGTCGCGCTGGATCGACGAACGCACGTGGGCCTGGGACTTCTCCGCCGACCTGCCGCCGGGCGTCGCCTGCTCCGTGGATCTGAAAGACGGGCTGAAGTCCTCGGCCGGCAACGCGCTCACCGGACCACGGCACTATGCGTTCAAGACGGGCGGTCCGTTCGTGCAGGACGTGGAGCCCACCGGCGACGAGATCGAAGAGCGCCAGGCCTTCGTACTGACGCTCAACGGACCCGCAACGGATGCCTCCGTGAAGCAGCACGTGTGGTGCGAGTCCAGTGGACTCGGCAACCGCATTCCGATCACGAGCGTCGATGCCGCCACACGCACGGCCTTGCTCAAGCGTTTCCGCCTGCAAAAGGACGCCGCACGCGTGCTCACGCTGCAATGCCAGCAGGCGCTGCCTTCGGGCACGAAGGCGCAACTGGTCTACGGCAAGGGCGTGGCAAGCCCGAGCGGCATCGCCAACGACGTGGAGAGACGCTTCGACTTCACGGTGCGCGCGCCGTTTGCCGCGAGCTTCAGCTGCGAGCGCGAAAACGCGAAGGCGCCCTGCACGCCGCTGCGTCCCGTGCGCGTGCAGTTCAACGCGCCCATTGCACGGGCCGATGCCGAACGTATCCGCATCAAGGGTCCGGACGGCGAGATCAAGCCCACCTTCTCGCCCGACGACAAAGACCCGCAAACCAGCACCGTCGAATTCGCCGCGCCGTTGCCCGAACGCGCGGCGTTGAGCGTTGTGCTGCCCGCCAACCTCAAGGACGCGAGCGGCCGCGCGCTCACCAACGCCGACCTCTTCCCGCTCAAGACCACCACCGGCCCGCTGCCGCCGCTCGCGAAGTTTTCGTCGGGCACGTTCGGCATCATCGAACGCTTTGCCGAGCCCGACATGCCCGCGCTCGTGCCCGTCACGCTGCGCAACGTCGAAGCGGACCTCCACATTGCCGGCCTCAACGCGGGCAACGCGCAGTTTTCGAAGCTGCGCGTGGAAGCCGACAGCGACATTCGCAGCTGGATGCGCAACGTCGAACGTTTCGACAACTACACGATGACGCGCAAGGAAATCGCCGAGGCGATGCCCACGCTGCTCGACCACAACCCGCACCCCGTCATCGTGAAGCCGCGCGGCGATGCATCGGCCGACGATGACGCGAAGGACCCGCGCATCGACGTGCGTTCGCTTTCGCTGCTCGCGGGCCGCGCCAACGTCGAAACGCTCGCGCTACCGAAGGCCGACCCGAAAGCGCTGCGTCCGTTCGAAGTGGTGGGCGTGCCGGTGACGAAGCCCGGCTTCTATGTGATCGAACTGGCCTCCCCCGCGCTCGGCGCGTCGCTGCTCGGCAAGCAGGCGCCGATGTACGTGCGCACGGCGGTGCTCGTTACGAACCTCGGCGTGCACTTCAAGCAAGGCCGCGAAAACAGCGCCGTGTGGGTAACGACGCTCGACAAGGGCCAGCCCGTGCCGAACGCCGACGTTCACGTGAGCGACTGCAACGGCGACGAAGTGGCGTCGGGCAAGACCAATGCGCAAGGCGTGCTGATGATCGACGGTCCGCTCGCGCCGCGTGCCGAATGCCGCAACGACGCCTTCGGCGGCTTCTTTGTCTCGGCGCGCATCGACGATCCCAAGACGGGTCACGACATGGCCTTCGTGCGCTCGGACTGGAACCGCGGCATCGAGTCCTGGCGCTTCAACGTGCCCACCGACACGAGCCTCGAACACACCGTGCGCGCCCATACCGTGTTCGACCGCACGCTGCTGCGTGCCGGAGAAACGGTTTCGATGAAGCACATGATGCGTGTGGAAACGATGCACGGCCTCGCGTTCCCGCAGACCTACCCCACGCGCCTCACGATCCGCCATACCGGCAGCGGCCAGACCTGGCACCTGCCGCTCAAATGGGCCGCTGACCACACCGCCGATTCGACCTTCGCCATTCCGGCCGCGGCGAAGCTCGGCGAATACGAGGTGTCGCTGGACGACGGCGACGTGAGCGCTGCGTCGAACAAATCGGAAAACAACGCGGAAAACAACGCCGACGACAACAACGACAGCGGCGACTCCATGCGCCACAGCTACCCGTCGGGCAGCTTCCGTGTCGAGGAATTCCGCCTGCCCGTGTTCAAAGGCACGATCGCCGTGCGCGACGAGAAGGCACATCCGCTCGTGGCCGCGAAGGAAGCACCGCTCACGCTGCAGATCGAGTACACCTCGGGCGGCGGCGCGTCGGGCTTGCCCGTGCAGGTCTCGGCGCTCATGAAGAGCACCTCGCCCGCGTTCGCCGACACGTATCCCGACTACAGCTTCGCGCCCTACGTGAAGCGCAACGACAACGCGTCCTCGTCGGACGCCAACGACGACGAAGACAGCGCCTCTCAACAATCGACCGACGACGGCTCGAAGCTCATCGCCGACAAGGAGCCCGTCACGCTGGACCGCAACGGCGCGGGCCATCTCACGCTGAAGAACCTGCCGGCCGTCGATGCGCCGAAGCGGCTCGCGCTCGAAAGCACCTTCGCGGACCCGAACGGCGAAGTGCAGACCATCAGCGGCAGCGCCACACTGTGGCCCGCCGCGGTGGTGGCCGGCGTGAAGTCGGGGCAATGGGTTTCGGTGGGCAACACGGTGCCCGTGAAGGCACTCGCGCTCGACCTGCAAGGCAAGCCGCGCGCCGGCGTGCCGCTCGAAGTGCACGGCATCGCACGCATCACCATCACGTCGCGCAAACGCATGGTGGGCGGCTTCTACGCCTACGACAACCACACCGAAACGAAGGACCTCGGCACGCTGTGCAGCGGCAAGAGCGACGACCACGGCCTGCTGGCCTGCGACGCGAAGCTCAAGGAAGCGGGCAACGTCGACCTCGTCGTGACGGCGAAAGACGGCGACGGCCATGCGTCCACCGCGACCACTTCCGTGTGGGTCACGCGGGAGGAAGACCTCTGGTTCGGCGGCGAGAACACCGACCGCATCGACGTGCTGCCCGAAAAGACCGCCTACGAGCCCGGCGAAACCGCGCGCTTCCAGGTGCGCATGCCGTTCCGTTTCGCGACGGCGCTCGTTGCCGTGGAACGCGAAGGCGTGATCGAAACGCACGTCGTGAAGCTGGACGGCAAAGACCCCACCATCGACCTCAAGGTGAACGAGGCGTGGGGGCCGAACGTGTACGTCTCCGTGCTGGCGCTGCGCGGGCGCATTCACGAGGTGCCGTGGTACTCGTTCTTCACGTGGGGCTGGAAGGCGCCCATCGAATGGGCGCGCGCGTTCTGGTACGAAGGCCGCCAGTACGAGGCGCCCACGCCGCTCGTGGATCTCTCGAAGCCCGCATATCGCTATGGGCTCGCGGAGATCAAGGTCGGCACGGCCGCGCACCGCCTTGCCGTGACCGTCACGCCCGATGCGAAGACCTACACCGTGCGCGGCAAGGCGCACGTCAAGCTGCGCGTGCAGATGCCGGGCGGCAAGCCGGCGCCCGCCGGCACGCAGATCGCGGTGGCCGCAGTGGACGAAGCGCTGCTCGAACTCATGCCGAACGACAGCTGGGACGTGCTCGACGCCATGCTGCAACGCCGCGCCTATGGCGTGGAAACGTCGACAGCGCAGATGGAAATCGTCGGACGCCGGCACTTCGGGCGCAAGGCCGTGCCCGCGGGCGGCGGCGGCGGACACGGCGCCACGCGCGAACTGTTCGACACGTTGCTGCTCTGGAACCCGCGCGTAACGCTCGATGCCAACGGCGAAGCGTCGCTCGTCGTGCCGCTCAACGATTCGCTGACGAGCTTTCGCATCGTCGCCATCGCCGCGGTGGGCGACGGCACGTTCGGCACGGGCAGTGTGTCGATCCGCAGCACGCAGGACCTGCAACTGATCTCGGGCCTGCCGCCGCTCGTGCGCGAAGGCGACCAGTTCCGCGCGCAGTTCACCGTGCGCAACACGACGGCGCGCGCCATGAAGGTGGCCGTCACGCCGAACGTGCCGGGGCTCACGCTCGCGGCGCAAACGGTCGATGTCGCCGCCGACTCGGCGCGCGAAGTGGCGTGGAACGTCACGCCACCCGACGGTTTGTCCGAAGCGTCGCCCGCCGCGCTCGCCTGGAACGTGGCCGCGGCCGAACAGGGCGGACCGCACGCGAGCGACGCGTTGAAGGTCACGCAGCGCGTCACGGCGGCGATTCCCGTCACCGTGCAGCAGGCCACGCTCACGCAGGTGGACGGCTCGTTCTCGCTGCCCGTCGCCGCACCGCCCAATGCCACGACGAACGCGGCCGGCGTGCCGCGCGGCGGCATCGCGGTGTCGTTGCAGCCGAAGCTCTCCGAGGGGTTGCCGGGCGTGCGCCGCTGGTTCGAGCGCTATCCGTACAGCTGCATCGAGCAGCAGACTTCGCGTGCGCTTGGCCTCAACGACGTGGCGCAGTGGCAGGCCGTCGTCGCACGCATGCCCGTGTACCTGGACCGCGACGGGCTGGCGAACTACTTCCCGCCTTCGGACGACAGCGGCAACACGGGCAGCACCGCGCTCACGGCGTACCTGCTCTCCGTCACGGACGAAGCCGCGAAGCTCGACCCGCGCTTCGCCCTGCCCGACGACCTACGCGCGCGCATGGAGAGCGGCCTCGCCGCCTTCGTGGACGGCCGTCTGGAGCGCAAGTTCTGGGCTCCGCGCAAGGACCTGGACCTGCGCAAGCTCGCCGCCATCGAGGCGCTCTCGCGTCACGGCGCCGCGCGTGCCGGCATGCTCGATTCGATCGAGGTCGCGCCCAACCAGTGGCCCACGTCCGCGGTGCTCGACTACTACGCGATCCTCTCGCGCGTGAAGGACATTCCGCAGCGCGACGACAAGCTCGCGCAGGCCGAGCAGATCATCCGCTCGCGGCTCACGTATCAGGGCACGCGCCTCACCTTCTCCACCGCGGACGGCGACGATCTCTGGTGGCTCATGACGGGCACGGAGACGAACGCGGCACGCACGGCGCTCACGTTCGTCGACACACCGGCCTGGAAGGACGAGATGCCGCGCCTCGTCGCCGGCCTGCTCGGCATGCAGAAGAACGGCGCGTAGCAGACCACGACGGCGAACCTGTGGGGCCTGCTCGCCGTGCAGCGTTTCTCGCGTGCCTTCGAAAGCGTGCCCGTGACCGGCCAGACGCGGCTGCAACTGGGCGCGACCACGAAGACGATCGCGTGGAACCAGCCGGCATCGGCGGCGAACTTCGCGTCCGCCACGGCCATCACGAAGACCGCGAACACGCGCAGCGTGTTGCTGCCGTGGTCCGCGTCGGCATCGGCTCCTGCGTCGGCAACATCGGGCGCACTTTCGCTGACGCTCACGCAGGACGGCACCGGCAAGCCGTGGGCCACCATCGAGAGCCTCGCGGCCGTGGCGCTCAAGGCGCCGTTCGCGGCGGGCTATCGCATCACGAAGACGGTCACGGCGGTGGACCCCGCGGTGAAGGGCATGGCCAAGGGGACGTACACGCGCGGCGACATCGTGCGCGTGCACCTCGACATCGACGCGCAGACCGACATGACGTGGGTCGTGGTCAACGATCCGGTGCCGGCGGGCGCGACCATACTCGGCTCGGGCCTCGGCCGTGATTCGGAAGCCGCCACCCAGGGCGAGCAGCAACAGGGCGAGGCGTGGCCCGCGTTCGTCGAACGCGGCTTCGACGGTTATCGCGCCTACTACGACTACGTGCCGAAGGGGAAATTCTCCGTGGAGTACACCGTGCGGCTCAACAACGTCGGCACGTTCGGCCTGCCGCCCACGCGCGTCGAGGCGCTCTACGCGCCTTCGACGTTCGGCGTGCTGCCGAATGCGTCGGTGATCGTGCGGCCGGCGGCTGCGCAGTGAAGGAGAAACGCGCGATGAGCGATGGGCGGACGGCGGCGCAGCGTGGCGAGGTGGGCATCCCGTTCGCTCGGGACGCTGCGGGCGCGGCGCACGTTTCGCGTGCTTGCGTCGTTGTGGATGCGATGTGCGCCGGCCGGGCAGCGTGCGGATGCCGTGCGGACCGGACGGTCGGCATGATCCGCACATTCGGCACCATCGGCACAGTCGACGCACCCAGCCCTTCAGTAGCCCGGCGCATTGCCCGCGCCGCCCTCTGCTCGCTGCTCGTCATCGCCGCGCCCGCGGCTCACGCCCTGCCCTCGTTCACCGACGTGCAGGCGCAGTGGCGCAGTTCCGACTGGCTGCTGCTCGCGCGCGACGGCACGCCGTTGCAACGCACGCGCGTCGACAAGACCGAGCGGCGCGGCGACTGGGTCGCGCTCGCGGACGTCTCGCCGGCGCTGCGCGAAGCGATCGTCGTCTCCGAAGACAAGCGCTTTTACGAGCACAGCGGCGTCGACTGGCACGGTGCCGCCGCCGCGGCCTGGGCGAACCTCTGGAACACGCGTACGCGCGGCGCGTCCACCGTGACGATGCAGCTCACGGGCCTGCTCGGCGACGACCCGCAGCACTCGGGGCAGCGCTCCGTCGTGCAGAAGGCAGGCCAGGCCGTGAACGCGCTGTGGCTCGAACGGAGCTGGCGCAAGGACCAGATTCTCGAGGCGTATCTGAACCTCGTGCCGTTTCGCGGCGAGACGATCGGGCTTTCGGCGCTCTCGCTCACGCTGTTCGGCAAGGCGCCCTCGGGTCTCGACGAGCGCGAGGCCGCCGTGGCCGCCGCGTTGATCCGCTCGCCCAACGCGCCCTATGCCAGGGTGAGCGCGCGCGCCTGCCGGATTCTGCGCGACATGAAGGCGCCCGAACGCTGCGCCAATCTGGCGAGCTTCGTGCAGCTCGCATTCGCGCGGCCCGCGCCCGCCGTACTGACGGTTGCGCCGGAAGCCGAAACGCTTGCGCCGCATTTCGCGCGGCGCATCGCGGCCGAAACGCGGCCCGCGGCCGGGGCACGCATCACGACGACGCTCGATGCCCGCCTTCAGCGCTTCGCCTCGGACACGCTCACGCGCACGCTCGTCGAACTCAACGCGCCGGCGCATCGGCGCAACGTGCACGATGGCGCCGTGGTCGTGCTCGACAACGCGACGGGCGACGTGCTGGCGTGGGTGGGTTCGTCGGGCGGACTCTCCGGCGCGCGCGACGTGGACGCGGTGCTCGCGAGCCGCCAGGCCGGCTCCACGCTCAAGCCCTTTCTCTACGCCGAGGCCATCGACGAACGGCGGCTCACCACGGCCTCGCTGCTCGACGATGCGCCGCTCGACCTCGCCGCGGGCGGCGGGCTCTACATTCCGCAGAACTACGACAAGGACTTCAAGGGCTGGGTGAGCGTGCGCACGGCGCTCGGGTCGTCGCTGAACGTGCCGGCCGTGCGCACGCTCGTGATGGTCACGCCGCACCGCTTCGCCACCACGCTCACGGCGCTCGGCTTGCCGCTTACGCAAAGCGGCGACTACTACGGCTACTCGCTCGCGCTCGGCAGCGCGGACGTCACGCTGCTTGCGCTTGCCGACGCGTACCGCGCGCTGGCCAACGGCGGCGTGGCGTCGCCCACCTATGACCTGCCGCGTCATCCGTCCGTACCGTATGCAACGGCGCCCGCCACGCCGCGACGCGTGTTCAGCGCGGGCGCGAGCTACATCGTGACCACGGTGCTCGCGGACAACAACGCGCGCACGCGCACCTTCGGCTTCGACAGCCCGCTCGCCACGCGCTTCTTCTCGGCCGTGAAAACAGGCACGAGCAAGGACATGCGCGACAACTGGACGGTGGGCTTCACGTCGCGCTACACGATCGGCGTGTGGGTGGGCAATGCCGACGGCGAACCGATGTGGGACGTCTCCGGCGTGACCGGCGCGGCGCCCATCTGGGCGGCCGTGGCGGGCTATCTGCACCGCCACGTGCCGAGCGAGGCGCCGCGCATGCCGGCGGGCGTCGTGCAAACACGCATCGCGTTCGAGCAGAACGTGGAGCCTGCGCGCAACGAATGGTTTTTGAGCGGCACGCAAACGCCCGTCGTGGGGCTCGCCGCAGATGCAGCCGACGCGCCGGCGCGCCCGCGCGGAACGCCGTCGGCCGTCGTTGCGCGAGGGGCGCGGGCGGTGCAATCGACGCAATCGACGCAATCCGGAAATGGCGCGCCGCGCATCGGCTCGCCCACGGATGGCACGCTCTTCGCGCTCGATCCCGACATTCCCGCCGCGCGGCAGCGCATCGTGTTCGAGCGCGCGAGCGGGTCGTCGTCGCGCAGCGCGTGGCGGCTCGACGGCAAGCCGCTCGGCCACGACGACCGCGTCACCTGGCTGCCGTGGCCCGGGCGGCACGTGCTGGAACTCGTGGACGCGAACGGCACGAGCGTGGATGCCGTGCATTTCGAAGTGCGCGGCGCGACGGCACGGCCGGGTCATGCGGCCGTCGGCAATCGTGCGACGGGTTCGGGCTCGGGCGGCGGGCAAATGCCTGCGCGGCCGGGTTCGGGTTCGCCCGGGACGTAGCAAATGCGATGGCCGTCGGCGGCAACGGGTACGCCGGCACAGCATAGGGTGGGCAGCCTGTATCGACTAACGGCGGCCGTGGCAATACGCGAGCAAGAGGCCGCACAGCAAGAGCTAAAACGCAAGCGTCGATCCGCACAGTCGGTGCGCCTGGTTCGCGTAGCCCGACTGCAAGGCAAATCGTGCTGCCGCTGCATCAACTGCGGTCTCGCTGCGGGCTGCGCTCGATGCCACGCTGCAGGCGCCCGATCCCGAGTCCCGAACCGCAACGCGCGCGTTCAATCGGCTTGTGCGACGGGTTGAAGCCGGGCGCCCTGCGTCGTCGGCGCGTCGTTCGCCTTCGTCGCTGCCGGCGCGCCCATCGCTGCCATCACCTGCTTCGCGATCGAATCGGCCAGCCGCTTCGCTTCGGCTTCGAAGGTGTCGTGCTTCGCCTCGGAGACGGCGTGCAGCCCGCCGCTCGTCGCCACGGACGTCGCCAGACTCCCCGCGGCCGCGCCCACGCCGCCCATCGCGACCATGCCCGGCGCCTTGCCGCTGTCCGCGGTCGCGTCGAAGCGCTGCAACGGCGACAGCACGCCGCCTTGCGGCTGATACAGCAACTGCACCGACGCCGCCACTTCGCTCTTGCCCGCGCCGAACCCGATCAGCATGCGGCGGCTGCGTCTGCCCGCATCGAGCGAGTCCAGACGGCCTTCGATCACGAGCACGCTTTTGCCGGGCGACACAGACTGCGGCGCCGAAGGCGGCACCGGCGCGAGCACGGCATCGAGCCCCTTCGCCCGCAACTGCTTCACGAGTTCGCTCGCCACCTGGCCGCGTACCGCGAGCGCCTCGTCGTATTGCTGCTGCACGGCGGACGTTCCGCTCAACGACGCCTTCAGCTGCCGGCTCACGCTGTCGTCGAACCGGACGGTCGCGGTGGCGTCGTCGAACGGATAGACGTAGATCACATCGGGCCGCACGGGGGCCGGCGCGGCATACGCCTGTACGCCGCTGATGCCCGAAGCGCAGCCGCCGAATGCGAGACACGCCGCCAGCAGCGTCGTACTCGCCCAACGCCGCGCGCGGCGCACGGCCCATCCTGATGAAAATGACATCGGCATCTCGTTCCACCTGCCCTCGTTCGCACTGAGATAGCCGGCCCGTTCCCGTCGAAGGTATGAACAACGTGGGAGAGGCCGCTTTGGAAATTGCTTCGGAAATCGTCGTGGCGACGTCGCGGACCGACTGCGCCGCCGCTTGTCGCCGACCGTGCGTTGCGTACCGCTCAGGCCCAGTGCGGCGGAATCCACACGCCGCCTGCCCAGTGGCCCGGCACCCAGACGGCGGGCCGCACGGCGGGCGCCACGTAGACGGCCGTCGGCGCCACGCCATAAGCCGTTTTGGCGGGCGCGGGAGCCGGCGCCACGACGAGAGGTGCCGGCGGAACATAGGTGACCACCGGTGCCGGCGCCGCATAGACGACGGGCGGCGGCGCCACGATGACGGGCGCGGCCACGAACGCCGTGCCGCGCAGCACCCACGTGGCGGCGGAGGCAGACGCGCTCGTCACGGCGAGCAGGCCGGCCGTCGCCGCGAGCGCCAGCGGGCGCGAGAAGCGCCACGTCAGCGTCGCCGGAATGGAGCGCGACACTTTGCTCGTCGCGCCGATACGTTTGATGAGAGATGAGAAGTTCACGGAACGTCCTTCAGTGTGTGGGCCGCGTCTCGAACGGGAAGCTCGACAGGCACTGCAAGCGCGGCGGGTTGCGGATGGCTGCAATGTAGAAGAACGCTCGCGCGGAGTCTGTTGGAAATTCATGTCGCGCGGTTTCACGCGCCACGAGGCACTCTCCGAAAATGGAACGAAAATTCCATTTCGCTCGGCTATGCAACTGCCGTTGCGCATCGCCGATGCCTTGTCTATGCTGAGGCCATACGTGCGCGCGCCCGCGCGGCGCGCGACGAAATGCGAGCGGACGACATCGCATCGCCCGGCATCGGAACATCACACGATCAGCAGATCAGGAGACACGTCATGCAAAGCCTCAGTCCCGCCGAATGCACGCCGCAAGCCGTGGTGGAGGCCCTGTTGCACGGGCCCGGCGCGATCCGCGTGCGCGGCCTCTTCAGCCCCGCTCAGGTGAGCGAAGCGCGCAGCGTCGTGATGGCCCATTCCGACGCCCGCGCGCAAACCGTCACGCATTTTCAGGGGCAAGCCGCGCAGGAGGCGCGGCTGCATCTGCAACGCCGCGTGTGGAACTTGCTTGCGAAGGGCGAGGTGTTTTCGCAGATGGCCGAGCAACCGGTGATCGTGGCCGCCATGCGCGCGTTTCTCGGCGAAGACTTCGTGATGGGATCGATTGCGGCCAATCGCATCCTGCCCGACGGCCCCGGCCAGGAGCCGCACATCGACTACCCGTATTGGGATCTGCACGCGCCGCAGACCTTTCCGGTGGGCATCAATTCGAGCTTTCCGCTCAACGCGCAAGTGACGATTCCGCTGGACCCGTTTACGGCGCAAACCGGCGCCACGGCATTCGTGCCGGGCACGCAGCGCGAGCTGCGCTACCCCGGCCCCGACGACCGCTTCTTCGAACGCTGCGAGCGTATGGAGGCGGACCCCGGCGACGCCATCCTGTTCTTCGGCGCCACCTGGCATTGCGCCATGCCGAACCGCAGCAGCATGGACCGCAGCGCCATCCTGATCCAGTACCTGCCGAAGTTCGTGAAGCCGATGGAAGACCTGCGCGCGATGGTGGGCGAAGCGTTCGTGAAGCGCGCGAGCCCGACCATGCGTCAGTTGCTCGGGCTCACGTATCCGTATCCGCAGAACCTCGACGACGTGACGGGCGCAGCCAATACCGAGGGACGCGTCAACGCCGCGAGGTACTGAGCGTCGTGGTCTGCGCCGGATTTCAGTTCGCTATCCGGCGCTCTTGCCTTTATTGCCCGCCATCGAGTCGATTGACGCGGAAGTTCCCCGCCAGCGCGCCAGGACCGCGCTGCTCCATCAGGCTGCCGAATTCGTTCGAGATGCGCTTGAGCGCGTGCCGCTTGCCCTCCACGTCGCGCTGTGTGAAGTCTTCGTAGGCGCCGTCGTCGAACGAGACGGTGACGGACGCGCGGTGTCCGCCGTTCTCGAAACCGATGTGCAGCGTGCGGCCCGGGCGTTCGTCGATGTGAAACCCGATCTCGCGCGCCTCGAAGTAACGGCCCAGGGTTTCGGCCACTTCTCTCATTTCGCCTGCCTGTACGTGGATGTTCATTGCGTCTCCGTGGTGAGGACGGGCGGCCTCTTGCCTCTGCCTTCATACCCGCTCGCCTCTGGCCGCCCGGCAACGGCGTCGCGCTGCACGGTGCGTTCCCGCGTGCCGCGGCGCGTGTCTGTGTGTGCGCGACGCTTCGTGCTGCAAGCGTTCGTCACGGCACGAAAGCGCTGCTTCGGCCACGCCGCGCGCGTACTTCAGCCAGACGTAAAACGCTGTGTGCGGATTGAAATGTTTGCCCGCACGCTTGCAATAGTTGCCCACTCTTCTGACGAATCGCGCCGCGGTCGGCCGGTGTCTCGCTGCGATGCAGCGCCCCCTCGCGACTTCCCACGCAGGGGTGCGGACCGAATCTTGCTGCGCATCCCCCTCTGCCGTCTTCTCGCCCGATGCGCACGCGTAGCCGGGCGCCAATGACACACCATCCCGTTTCCGATGCCCTTGCACACCGCCGCACCCGGGCTGCGCGTCGCAGTCCCGCATGTTTCAGATGTTCCGCCGTCCGAGCCTCTTGCATGGTCGCCTCGGCCTGCCGTCCCGCTTCGCGTGGCATCGCAGCTTGCCCGTACCGCATCGCCGCGGATACTCGCCGTGTGCCGCCGTCTGCGCAACGCAGTGGTGTGCCTCGCGTGTCTGTGGCCGCTCGCGCCGCATGCAGCCGGGCTCTCGCATGGCTTCGTCCCGCTGCCGCCCGCGGTGGCGGCGTCTGCAGGAAAGGCCGGGCAGCCGCCGAATCCGCACGCGCAGCCGTCGCCGGTGGTGGCGGTGCCGCCCTCCGAGCTGTACGGCGACCTCTATCGCGAAGTCGAACTCGCACGCGTCTTTCCCGACAGCAAGACCTTCGCGGACATGGAGCCCACCGTGCCGCCGCAACAGATCATGGCGGCGTTCGCGAAATTGCGCGAACAGCATCCGAACGAAGCGGCGTCCGGTGCATGGGCTGCATCCGCGGCGGACGTTGCCGACGCCGCCTCCGCCGCTAGTGCTTCCGGCACGGCAGGCACGGCGGCGAAAGGCAATGGCGCCGCGTCGCCGCTCGGCCAGTTCGTCGCGCGCTATTTCACGCTGCCCGAGCGGCAGGCGAAGCACTGGACGAGCGATCCGAACCAAGACGTGACGAGCCACATCGACACGCTGTGGAACGTGCTGCGTCGCAATCCCGACAGCGTGAAGAACGCGTGGTCGTCGCTGCTGCCGCTGCCGAAGCCGTACATCGTGCCAGGCGACCGCTTCGACGAGATCTACTACTGGGACTCGTACTTCATCATGCTGGGCCTCGAAACGAGCGGCCGCCACGATCTCACGCGCGACGAGCTCGACAACTTCGCCACGCTGATCGACCGTTATGGCCACATTCCGAACGGCAACCGCACCTACTACCTGAGCCGCTCGCAGCCGCCGTTCTTCGCGCAGATGGTCGAACTCGTCGCGCAGCGCGACGGCGACGCGGTCTATCTGCGCTACCTGCCCGAACTGAAGGCCGAGTACGCGTACTGGATGGCGGGCAGCGCGAACCTCGCGCCGGGCCACGCGTCGCGGCATCTGGTGCGCCTCGCCGACGGCACGCTGCTGAACCGTTATTGGGACGAGCGCGATACGCCGCGCGACGAGTCGTATCGCGAAGACGTGGCCACCGCGCAGGCCGCGAAGGGACGCGAGCCGGCGTCGCTGTGGCGCGACCTGCGCGCGGGCGGCGAGACAGGCTGGGACTTCAGCTCGCGCTGGTTCGCGGACGGCAAGACGCTTGCCAGCATCGACGTGACGTCGCTCGTACCCGTCGATCTGAACAGCCTGCTCTATCTGCTCGAACGCACGCTCGCGAAGGCGTATCGCGTGCAGGGCGACGCCACGCACGCCGAAAACATGGAGCTGCACGCCCGCATTCGCGCGGATGCGATCCGGCGTCTGCTGTGGGACCCGCAGCTGCACGCGTTCGGCGACTACGACTTCGTGCGCGGCACGCTCACGCACCGGCTCAGCGCGGCGACGGTCTATCCGCTCTATGCCGGCGTCGCGACGCGCGAAGAAGCGCGCAGCGTCGCGGACACGCTGAAGACGGCGCTGTTGCGTCCCGGCGGGCTCGCCACCACGCGCGTGAACACGGGCCAGCAATGGGACGAGCCGAACGGCTGGGCGCCGCTGCAATACCTCGCGGTGACGGGGCTGCGCCGCTATGGCGAAGCGGAACTCGCGCGCACGATCGCGACGCGCTGGATCCGCACGAACGTCGCGTATTACCAGCGCACCGGCAAGCTCGTGGAGAAGTACGACGTAGACGTGGCGAACCGCGCGGCGGGCGGCGGCGAATATCCGTTGCAGGACGGCTTCGGCTGGACCAACGGCGTGCTGCGCGCGCTCATGAAGCTCTATCCCGACGCAGTGCGCAGCACGCGGCCTGCCGACGTGCCCGAAGGACCGTCGGGCGTGTCGGCCGCGGCGGCATCGGCGGCGCGCGCACCGAAGACCTCGCATCGTTTGGAGGCGGCGCCTGCCGGGGCGGCGAAATCATCGCCATGAAGATCGCCTTAGACGAGGTGCGCCGACGTGCGCGATGAGTCCGCCGATTCCGCCTCGCTGCTGCCGCTGCACGACGGAAAAACGATGCAGTGCGACAGGCCCGGCGGAATCGACCGGCATGCCTGTTGCTTGAAGGAATCCGGACGCCGCAGTGCGAAGCCCTCACGTCATGAGGGCGTGCTGTCCTGACGTGGACAACCTGCGGCAATCTCCAGAGACGCGGTGCAATGGCAACGATCATGAGCGTCGGCAGCATCAACGCGGACTTTCAGTTGCGCGTCGATGCGTTGCCGCACAACGGCGAAATGGCGATGGGCAGGGAGTTCGCGAGGCTCTCGGGCGGCACGGGTCCGAACGTGGCGTGCGCGGCGCAACGGCTCGGCTTCGGCACGCAGGTGCTCGGCATGGTGGGCGACGACGACCTCGCCGACCAGGCGCTCGACCCGCTGCGCCGCGCGAACGTGGACATCTCGCACGTGCGCGTGGCGCGCGGTCACGCCACCGCTGTCGCCACCATTCTCGTCATGCCGGACGGCAGCCAGCACAAGGTCTTCGCGCCCAACGCAAGCGACGCCTGGAGCGATGACGACCTCGCCGCCGCGCGCACGGCCATCGACGCGCTCACGCCCGACGACGTGCTCGTCGTGAGCTGCGACATCTCGGCTGCCGCAGTGACCTGCGCGTTGCAGGCCGCGGCGCACCGCGGTATTCGCGTGGTGCTCGATCCGGTTCCCGGCGACCGCGTATCGACGCGCGCCGTGCGCAAGCTGTGGGCGCACGTGAGCGCCGTAATGCCCGACGACACCGCGGCCACGCGAATGAGCGGCGTGTCCGTCAGCGACGACAACAGCGCCGCGCGTGCCGCCCAGGCGATGCATGCACGCGGCGTCGCGCTGGCCTGCGTGCGGCGCGCGCATGGCGGCTGCGTGGCGGTGTTCGACAGCAACACGCTGTTCGTCGCGCCCCAGCCCGTCACGGTGGTGGATACCACGGGCGGCGACGACGCCTTCGCCGGCGCGCTCGCCGTTGCGCTCGCGGAGCAGCGCGGGCCCATCGAGGCGGTGCTGTTCGCGGCGGCGGCCGCGCATCTCGCGCTCACGCGCTACGGCGCACAGGCATCGTGCGGCGGACGGGACGAGATCGAAGCGATGCAGGCGGCACTGCGGCCGCTCGCGCGGTTGTATCGATAGCGACGCGACGTGCGCCGCTCATGCGCGGCAATGGCCTCGCATCGTGCGACGCGCCTTTGCCGTCGCCGCTGCCGCGCTCACTCTTCGTAGGCCGCCATGACGAGCCACAGGTCGCGCTCGCTCGTCTGCACGTGCGCCGCGAGCGCGTATGACGCGTGCGGATCGCACATCTCGCGCAGCACGCTCTGGGCTGCTTCGCTGTTGCCGAATACGCGCTCGGATACGCGGCGCACTTCGTCCTTGCCCTCGAACATGCAGCGGTTGTGCTGGAACACGAGCGGTTGCTGCTTCCACTCGTTGAAGCGTTCCTTCACGTGCTTGAAGTCGCCGCCGCACACGTTCGCCTGATAGTGCGTACGCGCGCTCTTCGGCAGGCCGGGTGCGCTGCCTGCATCCGCCAGGCTGCCGGCGTGGATGTCCCAGCTGTCGGTGCCCGAAAACGATCTGTCTTCCATGATGATGCCTCCCCACTGCGTGCTGCCCACCCGCCACCTTCAACGGTGAAAGGCGATGGCGGGCGGTGGCCGGTTGCGGTGCAATCAGATGCCGGCTGGGCCGCGTTGTGTCCAGGTAGCGTCCGGGTTGCATGCGCCTTGCCGCGCCAATAGCATGAAAGCACGATGGTGTATCCGCGTGTGTTGTCCTACCCACGGAGGAATCCGAAATGACTGCTCACCGCAACCCCACCACCCGCTCCACTCACACCGCCGTGACCTACGGTGCCTTCCTGATCCAGCCCGTCGTCACGACCGCTGAAAACGGGCGTTATGCCGCCACGGCCATCGTTGCCGCGCCGGACGGCAGCGAGCGCGTGATCGGCGTGGACGGCGATTTCGCGCTGCACGACGAAGCGAGCGACCGTGCCGTCGAACTGGCGATGGCATGGATCGACCAGCGCCGCATGGCGTCCGACCATCACGTGAGCGGCCGATGAGGCGCTCGCGGTGCAGACGTTGCCTCGCACTGCCGCTACGTTGATGCCGCACCGATACTCGCTACTGGCTCGCGCCCGATGCCGGTGCGATGCCGGAAGCCGCCGAGGCCGGTGCGGCGCCCATGCCGCTGTTCATGCCGCCCGCGGCGGCCGTGCCGCTCGCGCCCGCGGAACTGTTCGTGTCGGTGCTGCTGTTGTCGGCGCGCTTGCAGCCGGCGCCGCCCACTGCGATCAATGCGATAGACGAGACGACGAGCATCTGTTTCAAACCTGGTTTCATGAGCCCCTCTTTCTGTTGCAGATCCTGGAGCTCACCGAGCCGCAAGCGATGTTCCTGGCGGCCGCGCCGCCGACGTGCCCAAACCGCGCGAGCCGTGCGTGCGAACCGCGCGCGCGACTTGCATGGCAGCGCGTATGTCCGCTGTCACGCGGCGTTGGCGGCAACGCGGGTACACTGGCTGCTCGCTTTTTTCTTTTCCTTCGTGCGGCCTCGCCGGGCGCTGTCCCGCGGCGTTGCACGCCTATCGCCGGAGCCCTTCATGCGCATTGAAACCGCGTTTCTGTTCGATCTCGACGGCACGCTCGTCGATAGCGTCTATCAACACGTGCTCGCATGGAAAGAGGCGCTGGACCAGGAAGGCATCGAACTGTCGGTCTGGCGCATTCATCGCAAGATCGGTATGAGCGGCGGGCTGTTCACGAATCAACTGCTGCGCGAAACGGGCGGCGACATCAGCCCCGCGCGCGTGGAGCGGTTGCGGCATCTGCACGCCGAAGCCTACAAGCGTCTGCGTGCGCAGGTGCGGCCGCTGCCCGGCGCGCGCGAGCTGCTCGACGCGTTGAGCGAAGCCGGCACGCGCTGGGCCATTGCGACGAGCGGCCGGCTCGAAACCGCGGCAGTGAATCTGGAGGCACTGGGCGTCGACCCGGCGCTCAACACCGTGGTCACGCGCGATGACGTGAAATACGCGAAGCCGGACCCGGACCTCTTCATCGCGGCGGCCGCGCGACTCGACGTGCCGATCGAGCATACGGTCGTGGTGGGCGACAGCATCTGGGACATGCTCGCGGCGCGCCGTTGTCGCGCGCTCGGCGTGGGCCTGCTTTCAGGGGGATACGGGGCGGAAGAACTGGAGCGCGCAGGCGCGCTGCGCGTCTACGACGACCCCGCCGATCTGCTGCACCATCTCGACGAGGTTGCGGCGAGGCCTTGACGCAAATTGGAGGCGCCTCGCCGCGCGAGGTTGCCGATGCGATCAGACGATGTGCGGCGGCACGCGTCACCAGTCCGGCGCGTTCGCGTCGAGCGCATGTCCGGCGCTGCGATTGACGACGCGGTACGGGCGCTCGTGCTCGTCCAGCACGCCGCGCCATTCCGAGAGCCGTGCGAGCGAGTCCGTACGCAGCACCGCAAAGGTGCGCCCCGAACGCGCTTTCGCTTCCATCAGCTCGATCGTGCCGCTGCCGTTGCCATTGCTGCTGCCGCTGCCGTTACCGCTGGTGGGCAGCGTGCGCAGCATCGGCACATCGCGCTCGTGCAGTTGCAGCTCGTATTGTCCGAAGTGGCCCATGCCAGTCTCCTGAGGAATCGGTAGTGTTCCTGCACATCGGCGCCCTGAGCACCGTGCGCTAACCTGGAAACAGCACGCCGCGTTCCCGAATGGCGACCAAGCCGCTGCGCTCACCACCGCGCGGGCACGCGCCATGCGTCAACGCGAAAGGCCGCGAGACCGGGCATCCATCACCTGGCTGCGAACGCGTCGTCGTGCGTGCGCCGACGCGCATCGCCCCAGGGAAAGTGCCGTCATCGCGCCTTCCACACGATGCGCGGCAACGGCGTATGCTCGTGACCATGAGCCGCCGCAGCGCATCACGCATCACGACATCGCGCGCTGCCTGTTTTCCGGCTTTTTCTCCCCTCTGGCGCAAGGCTCGCGATGAATCCGTTCAACGCATCGGCCACACCCGAATCCGTGCCGCGCATCACGGTGGTCGTGCTCACGCACAACCGTGTGCGGGTCGTCCTCGAAACGGTGGCGCGCCTGCTCGCGCTGCCGGACGCGCCCGGCCTCATCGTGGCGGACAACGGTTCCACAGACGCCACCGTCACGCTGATCGGTTCGCTCTTTCCTTCGGTACGCATCGTCCAGTGTCTGGGCGACCTGGGTGCCTCGGCGCACAGTCGCGCAGTGGCGCTCGCCTGCACCGACTACGTGGCGTTCACCGACGACGACACCTGGTGGGAACCGGGTGCGCTCGCAGAGGCCGTGCGCGTGCTCGATAGCGCGCCGCGCGTGGCGGTGCTGAGCGCGCGCGTGGTGGTGGGCGACGAAGGCACGACGGACGCGCGCTGCGTGCGTCTGAGCGCGAGCCCGCTCGATCGAGGCGGACTGCCCGGCCCGGCGCTCACGAGCTACCTCGCCGGCGCATGCGTCATCCGGCGCGCGGCCCTGCTTGCCGTGAGCGGCGACGAACCGCTGCGCTTTGCGAGCGGCGACGAAGAACGCGTGGCGCTCGATCTTCTCGCGCAGGGTCACGCGATCATCTACGGCGAGGGCGTGGTGGCGCGCCGCTATCCCGCCGACGACACTGAAAACGGCGACGGCAACGAGGACAGACGTCGCGCGAATCGTCGCCGCGACGGTCGCGATGCGGGCCTGCGGCGGCGCATCGCCGCGCGCCACGCAGCGTGGGTCGCGTGGCAGCGGCTGCCGCTCGCGAGCGCGGTGGGCGCCACGCTGCGAGCCTTCGGCGTGCTCGCGCGCGAGCGTGCGCTGTGGCGCGACGCGTGGCCGCTGATCGCGGGCATCGGTGCTGCGCTCAAACGGCGCCGGCCCACACCGCCCAATGTGCTCGCGATGCGCCGCAAGGTGCTCGAAGCCGAGCGCCTCGAACAGGCGCGCGCCGCACGCGCGATGGCCGAAGAGCATCACTAGCCGCACGCACGCCGACTGATGTTCTGGTGGTCGGTACACGCGGAGGCCTCGGCGCCTCGCCCGCTCTCTTGCATACCCTCTCTGGAACACCGCTTGCGAAGCTCCACAGGTCTGCCTTCGTCCGGGACCGACGAGCCTCTGCCCGCAGCGCGCGCGAGCGTTCGTCGGGTCGCGTCGAAGCGCCGATCCGATCCCGCTCCATCGATACGAGACCACCATGAGCACCACTCGCTCCGCCCATCCTTCCACGCGCACGCGCAGCGGCCGCCCGCCTCGTCAACGGCACGCGCAGGCAAAGGAACATCACGCCCGCACGCAGGCGGCGGCAGGTCAAAGCGGCAAAGGCGGAAAGACCGGCACACGCCGCTGGTCGCATGAAGTCATGGAAAAGAGCGATGCGCTCGATCTCGAAAAAGGCATCTTCCGCAACGGCAGCGCCGACGAGATTGCGCAGTCGTTGAAGCGCTCGTCGCTTGCGAGCCGGCGCCGCAAGGGCACGCCGTTTCAGTCGGCGATGTCGATGCTCAACTTCTACATCAATCGCGCCGGCAAAAACCTGCCGAAGACGCAGCGCACGACGCTGGAGCGCGCAAAGAAGAAGCTGCGCGAAGCGTTCGGGCGCACGCCCTGACGTGCGCTTCGACGCGTGCGACGACGAGAGCCCTGACGTGCACCGGCCAGCCCTAAGCGCGCTTCGCGCTGTCTTCGCTACGCTCGCTGCCCTCGCGCTCTCGCGCAGCCGCGGCAAGCGTGCGGAGCAGCTCGATTACGCGCAGCGGGTCCACCGGTTCACGAGATGCTCGGCGAAGCCTTCGCTACGCGAGCGCTCGATGTCCTCCGGACGTCCCGATCCCGTGAGCGCCACGAAGGCCGTCGCCTCGGTGCCGGGCAGTTCGCGCAGACGCCGGGCGAGCGCGTAGCCGTCCATGCCGGGCAGGCCGATGTCGAGCAGCACGACGTCCACGGGCGCGCGCGCGTTCATCATCTGGATGGCCTCGCCGGCGTCCGCGGCCGTGTGGACCTCGTGCATGTCGAGCACCATCGCGAGCGACTCCGCGGCGTCGCGGTTGTCGTCCACGATGATCACGCGCAGCGGGCGCTGCGCGTGCGCCTCGGGCGCCGCGGGCTCCGTCACGGCGGCCACCGTGCTTGCCTGCGCGATGGGCAGGCGGATCGTGAAGTTGCTGCCGCGATTGATGCCGGCGCTCCACGCAATCGCCTCGCCGCCGTGCATCTCGGCGAGCGTGCGCACCACGGACAGGCCGATGCCGAGACCGCCCACGGCGCGGCCCGGCCGGTCCTCGCCCTGCACGAAGAGTTCGAACACATGCGGCAGCTCGGCCGCCGAAATGCCGATGCCCGTATCGCTGACCTCGATCAGCGCGCGCCCGCCCGGGCCGTGTCCTTCGGCGCGCACGGCCACGCGAATGTCGCCGCCGTCGGGCGTGTACTTGAGCGCGTTGTCCACGAGGTTCGAGACGATCTGCGTGATGCGCGTGACGTCGGCGTCCACGTAGACGGGCGTGTCGGGCATCGAGACCGCCACGCGGTGATGCCGTTCCTCCGCGTGCGGCGCGTTGATTTCGAGCGCGCCCGTCACGGCCTCGCGCAGATCGAACACGCGGCGCTTGAGCGTGATCTTGCCGGTGGTGATGCGCGAAACTTCGAGCAGGTCGTCGATCAGGCTGGAGAGGTGGCGAATCTGCCGGTCCACCACACCCGGCACCCAGCGCGCGTGCGGCGGCAGTTCGGCCTCGCTGCGCTTGAGCACCCACGCCGCGTTGCGGATAGGCGCAAGCGGATTGCGCAGCTCGTGGGCGAGCGTGGCGAGAAATGCGTCCTTGCGGCGGTCCACTTCGCGCAACGCGTCTTCCACGCTCTTGCGGTCCGTGACGTCGGCGAGCGTCCCGATAAACGAATTCGCGCCGCCCTCGGGCGTATAGCGGAAGCTGCCGCACATTTCCAGAAAGCGCAGCGCGCCGTCGTTGCGGCGAAACAGGCGAAAGAGCGCGTTGACCTGGCGGCCCGGTGCGTCTTCGGCGCGCACGTTCGACACGAGTGCTTCCAGATCTTCGGGATGCACGCAGCCGAAAAACTCTTCGCTCGACATCGGCCCGTCTTCGGGACGCTGCCCCGTGATCTCGTACATGCGGGCGTTTTCCCAGACGGCTTCGCCCGTCTCCACGTCCCACTCGAAAATGCCGAGCCCGGCGGCCGCGGCCGCGATGCGCAGGCGCTCTTCGCTGTCCTGCTGCGCCGCGAACGCGAAGTCGCGGGCGCGCAGCGAGTCGTTCACGCGCTGGTTCTGTTCCTCCAGCAACTGCCGGATGGCGCCGTAGATCATGGCGCTGAAGAGGTCTTCGATAAGCTGGTGCGCGCGCGGCTGTGTGTCGTTGCGGTGCGCCGAATGCGCGAAGAATTCGCGCGTGGCCTGCTGCGTGCACTTCTGCAGCAGGTCGAGTTCGCGAAACAGTGCATCGAGCTGGTAGCCGTGCTGCCAGCGGTGCTTGCCGTGCTGGCGCGCATCGCGCTCCACCTGGCCGTAGCTCGCCTGCGGCACGGCCGCGCGCAGCGCGACGCAGACTTCGTCGAAAACCTGCGGCAGATAGTCGATGAGCTGGGCATTCGTGAGCCGTCCGGTGTTCTCGATGGCGGGATCGGAACGCACGAGCCGCAACCAGCGTCGTGTGATCAGCCAGCGTTTGCGCTCCAGCCAGTTCGCAAGATCGGCGAAAGTCTTTCCCGCCTGCGTGTCCATTTGCGGTTCTCCAGGCTGCTGTCCGGGCCGGCGCCGTTTCTGTGCGATCGGGCGACAGCGGCCGGCGTGGGGCGTCCCCGGGCCGGCCGCACAATCCTTGCCGGCAAGCACGTTCGATGCCCGGCCCTGCCGCGCCACGCGCTTGCCCGGCACGCAAACTGCTTATCCCATGCCCTATGGGTTGCAGTGGTGCGGGCGGCGCGCTGCAACGCGTGCGCGGAAAACGCGACCAGACGGCGCCGCCTCCCCACGTGCCGGTGGTTGCCGGCGTGTATCCCTGGCAGGCAAGAATTACATTAGATGGACGTTATGACCGACCACCCGTCTCGCCCGCATGCGGGCCACAGCGCCCAGTCGTCCGGCGCGGCGCCCACTGGAGATGTCGATGGACGCTTCGAAGCCGTGGTCTATTCGATCGAGGACTACGCGGTCTTCCTGCTCGACCGCAACGGCTTCGTGACCAGCTGGAACCGGGGCGCGCGGCGTATCGAGGGGTACGAGGCCGAGGACATCGTCGGGCAGCACTTTTCCCGCTTCTATACGCGCGAAGCGGTGGCGCGCAACTGGCCCACCTACGAGCTGGAACAGGCCACCCTCACGGGCCGCTTCGAAGACGAAGGCTGGCGCGTGCGCAAGGACGGCACGACGTTCTGGGCCAACGTGGTCATCACCGCCATCCGCAACCGGCGCGGCGAACTCACCGGTTTTGCGAAGATCGTGCGCGACCTCACCGACCGGCGCCGCCAGATGGACGCGCTGCGGCAAAGCGAGGAACGTCTGCGGCTCTTGATCGAGAGCGTGAACGACCACGCCATCTTCATGCTGGACCCGACCGGCCAGGTGGTGAGCTGGAACAGCGGCGCGACCAACATCCACGGCTACCTGCCTGCGGAGATCATCGGCCGGCATTTCTCGACGTTCTACGTGCCCGAAGACATCGCCGCCGACAAGCCGCGGCGCAATCTGGAAACGGCGAAACGGCGCGGCCGCTTCGTGGACGAAGGCTGGCGCATGCGCAAGGACGGCTCGATGTTCTGGGCCAACGTCACGCTCACGACGGTGTACGACGCCGACCGCCGCCTCACCGGCTTCGCTAAGGTGACGCGCGACATGACGGAGAGCCGGCGCCGCGATGAACTGGAACGCTCGGGCCAGCGCATGCGCGACTTCCTCGCCACGCTCGCGCACGAGCTGCGCAATCCGCTTGCGCCGGTACGCAACGCCATCAGCTCGATGCAGATGGAGCCCGACGTGCCGCCCGTGGTGGCCCGTTCGCGCGACCTGATCGACCGGCAGATCGCCCATCTCTCGCGGCTCGTGGACGACCTGCTCGACGTGGGCCGCATCACCTCCGGCAAGATCGAGCTACGCCAGGCGCTCGTGAACCTGGGCGACGTGATCGGCAACGCCATCGAGGCCGCGCGGCCGTTCACGGCCGGGCGCGGCCAGACCGTGGATGTTCACATGCCCGTGCAGCCCGTGATGCTGAGGGGCGACATGACCCGGCTCGTGCAGGTTTTCCAGAATCTGCTGCACAACGCGGCGAAGTTTTCGCCCGCGGACAGCCGCATCGCCATCGACGTGGAAGTGGAAGCGCGCACGGTGGAAATCCGCATTCGCGACCTGGGCCGCGGCATTCGCCAGGAAGCGCTCGAATCGATCTTCGATCTCTTCACGCAGGAGCGCACGGGGCAAGACGCGCTGGACGAAGGACTGGGCATCGGGCTCACGTTGTGCCGCTCGCTCGTGGAACTGCACGGCGGCACGATCTCGGCCATGAGCCACGGGCACGGCACCGGCAGCACGTTCATCGTGCGGCTGCCGCGCGGCCTCGGCGAGCCCGCGGAGGCGCCGACCGCGCCGCCCGTGAGCGAAACGCCGGACGCGCATTTGCGCGTGCTGGTGGTGGACGACAACCACGATTCGGCCGACAGCCTCGCCATGCTGCTCGAACTCAAGGGCCATGACGTGCGCGTGGCCTACGACGGCGCCGCCGCGCTCGACCAGGCGGAGCGCTTCGTGCCGCACGTCGCGCTGATCGATATCGCGATGCCGAAGATGGACGGCTACGCCGCGCTGCGCGTGCTACGCAGGCGGCCCGAACTGGCCGACACCTACTTCGCCGCGATGACGGGCTTCGGCCAGCAAAGCGACATCGCGCTCTCGCGCGAGGCGGGCTTCGACATGCATCTCGTCAAGCCCGTGGACCCGACGTTGTTTGACGAACTGCTCTCGCTGGCGGCGAAACGGCAGGCCGCGCGGCAAACGCCGTCCGCTCGGTGAGCCTCGCATCTCGCGCTACTTCGCGGCCGCGTGGGCATCGACGATGGGCGCGAGAAAACCTTCGAAGCCGGTCAGAATGATCTGCACACCGATGCACAGCAGCAGGAAGGCCGACACGCGCAGCGCGACGCGCGTGCCTTCCGCGCCTAGATAGCGCGCGAGCACCGAGGCGCGACTGTACGTGTAGTAGATGACGAGCATCACGAGCCCCGAGATCGCGAACGACGCCACGCCCGACAGCAGGAACTCGGAGAGCTTGTGCGTGCGGTTCGCGTTCAGCGCGATCACGGTGGCCATGGTGCCGGGGCCGGTGGTGAGCGGCACGGTGAGCGGAAAGAAGGTCTTCGCCGTGGCCGACTCCGGCTCGACCTGCGGCACGGCGGAAGCCGAGGTGGTCTCGTTCATGCGCACGCGCGTATCCGGCGCGTTGAGCATCTGCCAGCCGCCCACCGCGACGGCAAGCCCGCCGCCGATGCGCAGCGCCTCGATGGAGATGCCGAAGAAATGCAGCATCGGCGTGCCGACGAAGAATACGACGATGAGCACGAAGAACGCGTTGATGGCGACGCGACGCGCAAGAAAGCGCCGCTCCGCGTCGGAGAGCGAGGCCGTGCGGTCGAGAAAAACGAAAGCGACGCCGAGCGGATTGATGATGCTGATGAGCCCGGTGAAGCCGAACAGAATGTCGGAGATCAGGCTTTCTATCATGCTGTGATGGATCCGGAAAACGCGGGTTGAACGCAGGTTGAAAAGTGCGAGCAGTGTAACCGCATCGGAGCGCGCCGGGATCACGCATGCCGGCACGGGCTCGCTATGCGGCGCGAGCTGGCCGGAAGGGTGACATGAGGGGCGACCGGACGGGCAACCTGAAGGCGCGAAGCATGCTGCGACGCACACTGTGCAAACGCCCTCAAACGCTTGTACGCCTTCGTGCCGGAGCGCCTTTCAAAGCGCCTTCACTATTTTTGATCCGCTTTACCTCGCCGATCGGGCAGGCATACAGTCGCACGGACAACCCGCAGTCTCCGACGCATCCACCCCGTTCCAGGAGTCGCTCATGTCCTTCCGGTTGCTTGCTGCCTTGCCCTTCATCGGCATTCTGCTTGGCGTGCCGTTCGTGAACCGCGTCGAGCCGCTCGTGCTCGGCATGCCGCTCGTGCTTGCGTGGATCGTGCTGTGGGTGGTGCTCACGGCGGTCATCATGGCGATCGTCTACCGGCTCGATCCCGCCAACCGGGAACCGCAAGGCGCGAATGTCCGAGGCTCGGCGCCCGAGGTGCGTTCATGAGCAGCGCTCTCGTCATCATTGCCGCCGTCACGCTGCTTGCGCTCTACCTCGGCATGCGGGCCCGCCGCGGCCACGACATGAACCTCGAGCAATGGACGGTGGGCGGCCGCAGCTTCGGCACCGCGTTCGTGTTCCTGCTGATGGCGGGCGAGATCTACACGACCTTCACGTTCCTCGGCGGCAGCGGCTTTGCGTACGGCAAGGGCGCGCCCGTCTACTACATCCTCGCGTATGCGACGCTCGCCTACGTGCTCTCGTACTGGATGCTGCCGCCCGTCTGGCGCTACGCGAAGGCCGAGCGCCTCGTCTCGCAGCCGCATTTCTTCGCGCGCAAGTACGCGAGCCCGGCGCTCGGCGTGCTGGTTGCGCTTGTCGGCGTCGCGGCGCTCGTGCCCTACCTCGTGCTGCAGCTCAAGGGGCTCGGCATCATCGTGTCCACCGCGTCGTACGGCGCGATTCCTTCGGCGGCCGCCATCTGGATCGGCGCGGCGGTCGTGACGGCCTACGTGATGGTGTCCGGCGTGCGCGGCTCGGCGTGGAACTCCGTCGTGAAGGATCTGCTGATTCTCGCGGTCGTGCTGTTCCTCGGCATCTATCTGCCCATTCATCACTACGGCAGCCTCGGCGAAATGTTCCGCGCCATCGACGCCGCGAAGCCCGGCTTCCTCGCCTTCCCGGCCAAGGGATCGAGCGTGATCTGGTTCCAGTCCACCGTGCTGCTCACTGCGCTCGGCTTCTTCATGTGGCCGCACACGTTCGGCTCGGTCTACACGGCGAAGGACGAGCGCATTTTCCGGCGCAACGCGATGGTGCTGCCGCTCTATCAGCTGATCCTGCTGTTCGTGTTCTTCTGCGGCTTTGCGGCGTCGCTGAAGGTGCCGGGCCTCAAGGGCGGCGACATCGACCTGTCGCTCTTCCGGCTCTCGCTCGTCACGTTCGACCCGTGGTTCGTGGGCGTGATCGGCGCCGCGGGTGTGCTGACCGCGCTCGTGCCGGGCTCGATGATCCTCACCACGGCCTCGACGCTGCTCGCCAACGACGTCTATCGCGGCCTCTTTCACAAGGCCGCCGACGATCGCGTTGTCGCGCAGCTTGCACGGCTTTTCGTGCCACTCGTGGCGCTCGTCGCGGTGCTGTTCACGCTGCATGGCGGCGAGACGATCGTGGCGCTGCTGCTGATGGGCTACAACTTCGTCACGCAGCTGTTTCCGGGGCTCGTATGCAGCCTCGCCGCGCACAACCGTGTCACGAAGCAAGGCGTGTTCTGCGGGATCGTGGCAGGCGTCGCCGTGGTGGTGACCACCACGGTGATGCACATGAGCGTCGCGCAACTGCTGCCGTTCCTGCCGGATGCGCTCAAGGACATCAACATCGGCTTGCTGGCGCTCGCGCTCAACGTGGTGGTGCTCGCGCTCGTGAGCGCCGTCACGCAGCCGCGTACGGAAGCGGGCGGGTCGCATGCGGGTGTGCATTGACGCTGTGCGCTGTCGACGCTGATGAGGCGCGCTGACGAGGTGCGCCGACGTCCGACGCTGACCTGAGACAAACCCGCCGCAATTCCAGAGCAACCGGTCGCCGCGCCCGCATAGTCCCCAGGGCGCGGCCACGGGGCGGCCGTGATATGGTGGCGGGCGTTTCCCCACGCCCATCCCTGCCCTGATCCATGGCCCAGCCTTTCGACGACGCCGAACGCGCGGCCGTATATCGCGCCATCTACGAGCGGCGCGACATGCGCCACTTCACACCCGGACTGGTTGCCCCCGAGGTTCTCGCGCGTCTCTTCGACGCTGCGCATCACGCGCCGAGCGTCGGCTTCATGCAGCCCTGGCGCATCGTGCGGATCACCGACTCCGCGGTGCGCACGGCGCTGCACGCCATCGTGGAACGCGAACGCATTGCCACCGCGGACGCGCTCGGCAAGCGCCGCGACGAGTTCATGAAGCTCAAGGTGGAAGGCATGCTCGAATGCGGCGAGTTGCTCGTGATGGCGTTGATGGACCGGCGCGAGCCGCACGTGTTCGGCCGTCGCACGATGCCCGAGATGGACCTGGCGTCGGTGGCCTGCGCGATCGAGAACATGTGGCTCGCGGCGCGCGTCGAAGGGCTCGGCATGGGCTGGGTATCGCTCTTCGACGTCGACGCCGTGCGCGCGCTGCTCGGCATGCCGGCGGGTGCGAAGCCGGTGGCGATTCTGTGCCTCGGCCACGTCGAAGCGTTCTATCCGCAACCGATGCTGGAAATGGAGCACTGGGCCGAGCGCCGCGCGCTCGACACCTGCGTGTTCGAAAACCGCTGGCACGATGATGGAGACGATGGCGGCGATGGTGGCGGCGCGGGTGGCTGATCCGCGGCAGGACGAGGCACGAGATCAACCGGCCGCGCGCATGGAAGCGCGCAAGCCGTTCAGGTGAGAGGCACGGGCGCAGCGGCTCAGGCCAAAGCTCACGCTTAGCCGCGCATGCACACCGCTTCGACGTTGTTGCCGTCCGGGTCGATGACGAACGCGCCGTAGTACGTGGGGCTGTACTCCGGTCGCAAGCCGGGCCCGCCGTTATCCTGGCCGCCCGCGCGCAGGCCTTCGCGATGGAAGCGCCCGACTGCGTCGCGGCTGGCCGCTTCGAAGGCGAGATGAACGCCGCGCGGCGCGGCAGCATCGTCGTGAGTCGCATGCAGCCACAGCTGCGGATGCCCAGGCTTGCCGAAACCGGCCAGATCGCCCTCGTGCATGCATAGCTCGAAACCGAGCGGCGCGAGCGTCTGCTCGTAGAAGCGCACGCTGCGCGCCAGATCCGACACTCTCAAACCGACGTGATCGAACATACGTTTTCTCCTCGTTGGCTACCGAACGCGATGCCAGCATACGGCGCGCCCGCGCGCGACGCCTGGGGAAAATTGCTTCGACTGTCGTCCGGGCTGGCTTGCCTTCCGCGTGGCGTGGCTGCCGCAATCGTTGCGGCAGCCACGCCTCAACGTGCCAGCGGCTTGATCGACACCACGCCCGGCTCCATGCCGTTTTTCACGGGATGCAGCGTCACGCGCCATGCGCCGGCGCCCGCATAGGGAAACTCGGCGAACGCGCTCTTCACGAGGATCGGAACGGTGCGCGACGCGTCGGCGTCGTGATCGCGGCTCACGGCCACGACCTTGTAGACCTCGCGCGCCGTCTCGCGGTCGAAGAAGCGCAAGCTGAGCACGTGCACGTAGCTGCGCAGGAAGAACCAGAATCCCGACGACGGCGGCATGCTGCACGAACCGCTGGCGTCCCCGCACTCGGGAACGTCGAGGCCGATCGACGCGGGGCGCGTGGCGTGAGCAATCGAAACGAGATAGCGCGGATTGGCGCCGGCCGCGCCGGCGTCGCGAAAACCGTACCTCGCGAGCGCGCCGCGCACCTGCTCCTCGTACTGCAGACGCACGTCGCTCGCTTCCTGCGAGGCCGTGCGCGCGAGGCGGTACGTCGTGTCGCCCTGGGGCGGCCGCGACATGCCCGTGGCGCGCACATTCGTGCTGACGTCGGCACAGCCGGCGAGACTGGCGGTGGCGAGCGTCGCGCATGCCGCGATGAGCGATGGACGGACCGTCACGGGCGGGAATTTCATCGAGGCTTCCGCATCAAGGGTTTCGGGTGCTCCGCAATTCCCGCGCCGCCGGGTTCGGCGACGCTGCTCGGGCACCTGGCACCGCCGCGCACGCGCGGGGCCTGGCGCGCGCGGCGGGCAGACTCACCACGTGAGCGTAAACGATTGCACCGCGCTTGCCCTCTGGTAGTAACGGCCATGCTCGAACTGCTCGGCGATCACCGTCCAGTAGTAGACGCCGCGCGGCAGGTTCTGGACGATCACCTCGGCTCCCGTCACGTCGGTCTGGTCGACGAGCGGCCGCGCCAGATCCGGCGTCGTCGCGAGCACGAGGCGATAGCGCGTGGGCACGTCCGGGCGGCCGGTGAGCCAGCGGAACACGTAGTCGTGCGAGTCCGCGCGCGGCGTGGCAGACGTGGTCAGGCTGAACCGGCGGCGCTCGAACGCGTAGGTGTGAGGCAGGCCCTCCAGACCGTTCGCGTCGATCGCGCTGATGCGCACGAAGTAGGTGCCGTCGGGCACTTCGGCGAACGAGGCGTGCGGCGTGTCCACGCGCTGGTCGCGGATCACGTCCAGCAGTCCCGCGTCGCGGCCCACCTGTACGCGGTAGCTGCGCGCGCCGTCCAGCGGCGTGAGATCGAAGGCCACCTCCGGCGCGTCCTGGATCTTCCCCGGCTGCACCAGCGACGGCTCGGCCAGCAACGCCAGCGGCGTGCCGGCGGCTCCGCCCGCGGGCGTCACGCTGCCGAACTTCGCCTTCACCAGTTGCGCCGACGCGACCAGCGGTGCGCCCGGAGGAGGCGTGGCGCCTGCTGCATCCACGCCCACGGCGCCGTCGAGCACTTCCACCGCACTCACCTGCGTGTCGCTGTCGTAATTGACGCGAAAACGCGTACCGCGCACGCCCGCCACCACCGACGGCGAGCGGATCTGGAAGCGGCTGTCCTTCTTCGTGGCGTGCGTGACTTCGTTGTCGACCTCGCCGCGCTCGAGCCGGATGAGGCGATCGGTGCTGCCCGTGAAGACGGTCCGTCGCAACCGGTCGAGGCCGATCGACGAATCCTGCGGCACGCTCACGTGCGAGCCGTCTTCGAGTTCGAGCGTGACGAAGCCGTTGTGGCCCGTGCGTATGCGGTCGCCCTCGGTGAGCTTCATGCCGACGGCCAGTGCCGTGTAGGGGCCGCCGTTGCCGTAGGCATGATCGGCAGGGCCGCTGGTCGCAACGACCGTCGCCGCGACGCGATCCTCGCGCAGCAACGAGACGGGCAGGCGCAGCGTGACGCCCGGTTGCAGATGGTCGGGCGCTCTGACGTGATTGAGGCGCGCGAGCGTGCGCCAGTCGCCGGAATCGCGCAGGTAGCGGGCGGCGATGTCGTAGAGCGTGTCGCCCTGCCGGATGACGTAGGGAGTGGTTTGCTCCGCAGCGCCAGAGCCGCGTGGCTCACGGGCCGCGGCAGGCAGAGCCCACGCCAGACTCCATGCCATGACAAGCGCGGTGAGGCTCGCGCCCGTCTGCGCGGCACGCCCGCTACGTGAGGGGCACCGACCGGACGCGCCGTGCGCGACGGAACAATACGCCACGCTGTTGCCGTGCTGCTCACCGCTATGCGGACGCTTCGGCGTCGTCGGCAGGAGGTTCGCCGGCGTCACTCATCCCCCTTTTCCACGCGCTCCAACCGATAGCCGTAACCGTAGATGGGCGTCAGCCGATAGCCGTTTTCGGGCCGCAGGCCCAGCTTGGCGCGCAGCATGGAGATGTGCGTGTCCATGGTGCGCGACGGAATATCGGTGTCCTGTTTCCAGATCATGTCGAGGATGTGTGCGCGCGAGAGTGGCCGGCTCAGGTGCTTGAACAGCAGCAGTGCGAGCTCGAATTCCTTGTGTGTGAGGGACACCGGCTTGCCCCTGACGCTGACCAGCTTTGCGCTGAGGTCGAATTCGAAGTCGTCGAAGGTTTCCTTCAACGCCATGGGCTTGATTTGATAGGCGCGCCGCAGCAGCGACCCCACCCGCGCGAGCAGTATGCCCGCCGTGACCGGCTTCACCACGTAGTCGTCGGCCCCGCTGTTGAGAATCGACATGATGTCCGTCTCGCGGCTGCGACTCGTCATGAAAAGCACCGGCAGCCGCTCCGAGAGACTTTGCCTCACCCAGCGCAGCACCTCTTCGCCGGACATGTCCGGCACGTTCCAGTCGAGCACCAGCAGGTCGAACGTCTGCCGGCGCAGTTGCTTGACCAGTTCGCGCCCTTCCGAGAACGAGTGGCAAATGTGTCCAGCCGTCGAGAGCGTCTGGCAGACAAATTCTGTCTGAGCCTGATCGTCGTCGAGAACCGCAATTCTCATAACACCCCGCAACGCAAATTCGTTGTCCATCGTGGATGGATGGCGCGGCGAATATCCGCCCATTTCGTCCGCGCTTCCCGCGCGCATTTTCACCCACGCGTTTTCGCATTAACGGCTAAAAGCATCCGCCATAGCCGAATGGGCGCGCGGCGCAATCAGGGAATCTCGCAATCATCGGACGGTGCGAGAAAATGCCACGACGGCATCGCCATGAAATTCCTGAGTTGGCGCCCTGACGCTCGACTGCGCATGCTTGCGATCGGGGTATTCATGATAATCGAAAACCCCTGTCCGCCTATCGCGAGTCGCGCCTTGCATTCGGACGGGCTTTGTCGTCAGCGCTCGAACCGAGTCTTCAGACCTGCTGCCGTTCCGTCTGTTCGCCTCACCGATGACCGACGCGCAACGCGTATTAATCCGCGTGTATGGCGCACAGTATAAGAAGCCGGCAAGGCGGAAATTTAATGATTGTGTAATCGACGACTTATCGCGCCGCTATTTCGTGCCGCGCTCATGCGAGACGCCGCAATGTCTGACGCTTCCACCGCGTGTGGGTGGTCGCTCTGGCGTAGACGCGTCCGGCGGCGCACCGATGCGGCAGGGAAATGTCGTGCGCCGTGCGATGCGCCGGCGTTGCCGTATGCCTCGATGCGCTCGTGAAACGGCTGCTGATGCAGATCATCATGGCCTCCCTCGCCGATTTTTCGCCTTTCATCACATCTTTTTTCGAGCCTCGACGCCCTTCGGTGCGCCCGAAAAAAACGGCGGCGGCAGTGCAAACTGCACGGCCCATCCGTTTGCCACTACCGCCGCTTTTTTTACGACTGCCGCCATTCCGGCTGTTGTTCTTGTCTATCGTTTTTCTTGTCGTGGCGAACTGGTATTCGCTCTTGTTCTCTCCCTGCCCCGTCACCCCGGCTGCTGTCGTTACCGACCTAACCGCCCCGTAGCTGAATCGCGTCGTTCGCAAAACTTATGATCATTGTGGACGGCAATCTGTCACGGTATTGTCAGAGATTGTCAAATCCCGGCGCCGAGTTTGTTAAACATTGAAAAGCCGTCGTAGCGGCCGCGGCGGGCGATATGGCGCCCGCACGCAGCCTTCGGCGGCCGCCGTGCGCCGTGACATTCGGGATGAGGGAAAGAGACACGTGCGGCGGTGTTACTGGCGACAACGACACGGAGCGCCGCGCCAGGATGTACCCCAAAGCTCGCAGCAAGACTCCGCGAAAGAGCGCGTTGCTTCTGATGATGCCGGCAAGCTCAAACGCGTTCGTCCTGCTGCAACGCTTCGTCGCGAAAGCGCGCGGCGTGCCTCGATATCTCGCCCGGCGGCACGCCCAGCAAGCGGTTCATCCACGACGCGAGATGGCTCTGATGGGCAAAACCCACCTCCAGTGCGATCTGCGCCACCGTGAGCCGTCCCTCCAGCAGCAGTCCCTTCGCGCGATCCACACGCCGATGCACGACGTATTGATGGACCGGCACACCAAAGGTCTCGCGAAAAAGCACCTTGAAATGCGGCACGCTGAGATGGGTCACCACCGCCAGCTGCGCGAGCGTGAGGCGCTGGTCGAGGTGCGCCTCGATATAGTCGGTCACGCGCACGGCCATGGCAGGCGCAAGCGTACGGCGCCTCGTGCCGGCAGCGGCCGCAGCTTCGATCAGCCGAACGACGATCGCCGTGCACAGGCTCTCGGCATAGAGCGCGTTGGATGCATCGTTGGCGTCGAGTTCGGCCCGCAACGCCCACGCGAGGTGTTCGAGCCGCTTGTCGCGCAACTGAAACTGCGGCCGGATCTGGGCCTGCGACGGTTTCGGATCGAGCCGTCCGACGATGTCCTGCACGAACGCTTCCCCGAGCCAGATGCGCAGCAGCGTGCAGTCGGCCTCGTCGGCCCATTCGCCGTCGAGGCCTGCCGGCACCACATCGGCGTCGCCGTGCGCCTGGATGCGCGGCTTGCGCCGTCCGTTGCAGAGGCAGTTCGCCTTCACCGGCGCACCCACGTGCACGCCGATGCGGTGGTGGTCCGCGGCCGGAATGCGGTGCACGCCCGCCGGAATGTGCAACAGCTCGGCGCCGAAGCCTTGCCAGCCGAGCGCCGCACTCGATTGCACGCTCAGACCAAGGCGGGGAAACGGCTCGGCATGCTGCTTCGAAACGGCGGGAGTGGCACTCATCGGGAAGCCTTCCGGAACGGTGGATTCTGTGCATTGTCCTGCGTTTGGGCGGCCGTTGCAGTGCATGGCTTCGGGAACGGTCGCATCGATGGATGCCATTGCGCGTTCGGGCCATTGCGTTGCCAGTCCGTCATCCAGATCTGCTCATGAGCATCCTCGCGTGAGCGCGGGACACGCCGCGTTTGCCTACCATGCGGCTCTACCGTCGACGTCAAGACAAGGAGCCCAACGTGTTCGTCATCTTCGGCGCATCAGGCAATGTGGGACGCGCAACCGCCGCCGTGTTGCGCGAGTCGGGCCGCCCCGTGCGTGCCGTGGTACGCGACCCGCGCCATGCGCGGTCGCTCGAGGCATGGGGCTGCGAGGTGGCGATCGCAGATCTGGACGATCGCGAGTCCGTGGATCGCGCCATCCGCGGCGCTCAGGCCGTGCAGATGCTGTGTCCCGTACCGTCCGGCGACCCTGATCCCGCAGCCGCCATGCGCCGCATGATCGACGTAAGCGCCGCCGCGTTGCGAGCCCAACCGCCTGCGCGCGTGCTCGTGCTGTCCGACTACGGAGCCGAACTCGATTCGAATACCGGCATCACGCAGGGGTTCCACCATTTCGAGCAGCAGGTAAAGCCGCTGGCGTCGAATCTGATTCTGCTGCGTTCGGCCGAGCACATGGAGAACTGGGCGCGCGTGCTGCCGGCCGTGCACGCGGCGGGCGTGCTGCCGAGCCTGCATCATCCGCTCACGAAGCGCTTTCCGACGGTGGCCGCGCGCGACGTCGGCCTTGCCGCCGCGGCGCTGCTCCAGGACGAAGCGCCTACGCCCACCTCGCGGGTAGTGAGCATCGAGGGACCGCGACGCGTCTCGGCTTTGGATGTCGCCGGCGCCCTCGGCGACGTATTCGACCGGCATATCGAAGCGCGTGCCGTGCCTCGCGAAGAGTGGACGCCCCTGCTGCAGCGAGCCGGGCTGAGCGCCCGCCACGCCCGGTTGATCGTCGATCTCTACGACGCGCAGAACCTGGGCCGCATCGACGTGCAAGCCGGCGCGACCGAACGGCGTTTCGGTACGACGACGATAGAAGAAGTGCTGGGGGAATTGGCCCAGCGCGCGAATATCGCGGCGCGGGCGTAATGCGCCGCGCGTTGGCCAGAGCGTGTTAGGGACTTTGGGGCGAACCTGGTATCCTGGCGGCATGCCAAAACTCAAGCTGTACCCAACAGATGTATCGGATGAGGAGTGGTACTTCGCCGCCTCTTACCTGGGCTTGATGAGCAAAGACGCGCCGCAGCGTCGTTACGAGCTCCGCGAGATGTTCAACGCGCTGCGATGGATCGTGCGTGCGGGTGCCCCCTGGCGCTCGATCCTGAGGGGTACAACGCGATGGTTCGGGTGGTACGTGAGGGGATCACCCCTTCACCGCCCCCACGGCGATGCCGGACACGATGCGCCGCTGGAACACGACGTAAAGCACCACGATCGGCGCCGCGGCGAGTACGAGACCCGCGCACAACAGCGGAACGTTCGTCGTATATTCGCCGCGCAATGCGGCGATACCGACCATTAGCGTGCGCTTGTCCTGAAGCACGAGCAGCGAAATCAAGACATCGTTCCAGCAATACAGCGTATTCAGAATGCCGAGCGTGATGAGCGCAGGCTTTCCCATTGGCAGCATCACGTACCACCAGGCCTGCAGAATGCTCGCGCCGTCGATCCGCGCGGCCTCGAGCACGTCGCGCGGCAAGCTCGAATAAAACGCGGTCATCAGATACACGCTAAACGGAAGAAAGAAGGCCGTATAGGAAATGATCAGGCCTACGCGCGTATTCAACAGACCCAGGGCAATGATCGTCTGATAGAACGGCACGAGCACCACCTGCACAGGAATCATCAGCGACGCGAGGATGACCACGAAGATCAGCTTGCGATACGGGAACCGCAGAAATGCGAACGTAAAGCCCGCGAGCGATGAAACGACCAGCAAGCACGCCACCGCGCCCACCGTCACGAGTGTCGAGTTGATGTAGTACTCACCGAGATTGGCCTGCACGCAAGCCTGAACGAAGTTCTCGAACGTCGGATGACCCGCGATACCGAACCGGTCAAGGATATAGTCACGCGTCGACTTGAACGCGTTGTTGAGCGCAAACGCCAGCGGATAGACGCACGACACGGCGAGCACGGCCATCGGAACGGACAGCGTCCAGAGCACTCTCCGGTCCTGCTTTATGGTAATCGCCATGCCATGAGCCTCAAAGGTTCGCGTTACGGGTCATGATCCGGATCTGCAGCCATGCAATACCGCCCATCAGCGCAAATAGCACGACGGAGATTGCCGCCGCATACGATGGGCGATTCATCTTGCCCTGCTCAATCCAGATCAGGAATTCCGGCAAGGTCGTCGATGTGCCGGGCCCCCCATCGGTCAGCACGTAGATGAGTCCGAACATCGACGTCAGCACGCCGACCGTCGTGACGACGGCCACGAATTCGATGATCGGCCGCAGCGTCGGGATGATGATGTAGATCCACGTCTGCCAGAAATTGGCGCCGTCAAGCCGCGCGGCTTCGATCATCTCGTCGGGCACCGTCGACAGGCCCGCCATGAAGATCAGCACGCCCATGCCAAAGGTCGACCACATCTGCACGCCGATCAGGCTCATGAGTGCAGTCGAACCGTTGCCAAGCCAGTCGACCGCATCGATGCCAAACGTATCGAGCATGGCATTGAGGTTGCCGTCGTATCGCAGGACCACATTGAAGATCGAGCCGATGATCACGCTCGACAACACGGCCGGGAAGAAATAGACCGCACGAAACACCTTGCCGCCCGGCACCCCCTGATGGATCAGGATCGCCAGCACCATCGGCAGCATGACCCAGATCGGCAGCGTGGCCAGCAGGATCAGTGTGTTGACCATCGAATCGCGAAACGACGGATCGTGCGCGAGCGCGACGTAGTTCGACACACCGACAAAGCCGACTGCACCCGAGGGCGTCACGCCGAGGAACGACAGCACCGCGCCCCATCCGAGCGGAAAGATGCGGAAGACGATGACGAGCAGCAAAGCAGGAAGCAACAGCACGAACGCCATGCGTTGCTCCGAACGGTCACCGCCCGGCCTCGCCACAGCAGGCGACGCCTTGGATGTGGGCGCCGCGCCGCTCGTCACAGATGCAGAAGATTTCGACATGTCTGGGTCGTATTTCAACGTGCCTTCGAGTGCCACCCAATCGCCAGGGGCTTGATCTGATTCGCGTCACTATTGGGTGGCGTTGTCCCTGAGTCGCACAACGCGGAGCGCTGCGATGGCTTCACCTTGCAGTAGTTCGCGTTGTGCGACCAGCAATCTATATGTCACCGCTTTGCCGACGCCTGGACTTCATCCATACGCGCAGCGGCTTTATCGACCGTCGTATCGCCATTGAGCAACAGCTGGCTCTGACGGTGCCACTCTTCCATCTCGGCCGCCGATGCGCTGAGCAGCGTCGTCGTCACCGCGGAGTCCTGGAGCCATCCGAGAATGATCCTGACGGTCGGGCCTTTGAACGAAGCAAGGTCGACACTGCTGTTCGCCGGCAGCGCGCCCGCATCGTTGGCGAAGACCTGGAGGGCCGCCGGGCTCGCCAGCTCCTGCACGAGTTGCCGGGCAAGCGCGACATTCTTCGACGCCTTGTTCACGCCGTAGCCGATACCGCCGGACACGGGCATACGGGGATTGTCGGGTGGATTGCCGGCCGCAACGGTCGGCGACGGCATCTTGTAGACACCGAGTTTTTCGGGCGTGAGGAAATTCTCGAACTGCTTCCAGTGCGCCACATCGGAAATCAGGCCGATCGTGTTGCCCGCATCGCCGCGCATGAACTGCTCGTATTCATCCATGAACTTCGTCGTCGAGTTCGCGCCCTTGGGATACCAGCCATCCTTTTGCGTATCGACCCACGCCTGGAGAATCCCCTTGATCTGCGGGCTCGACCACTTGAGCTTGCCCGCCGCGAATTGCGCCTGTTCGTCGGGTGTCATCGACGTCGCGGCCAGCGAGGAGAAGAAGAATTCGGCACCGTAGCCTTCCTTGTTGCCGAGCGCAAAGCACGGGATCTTGCCGCCCTTGGCCTTGAAGGCCGCGCAAACGCGCTTGAGATCGCCCCAGTTCTTCGGCGGCCTGTTCGGATCGAGTCCGACCTGCGTGTAGAGGGCCTTGTTGTAATACACGACAAACCCCTGGAGCGTCAGCGGCAATGCATAGGTCTTGCCGCTTGCGTCCTGAAACTCCTTCACCCCGAGCATGCCTTTGTCGAGCCCGCTGAGATCGACGAGGTCCGACATCCGTGCACGTGCCTGCGCGCCGCCGTTCATCAGGAACACATCGGGCCCGGCGTTGGCCGCCAGCGAGGTACCCAGGATCGTGTAGTACTGCTCGATCGGCTGGCCGACGAACTTCACCGTGACGCCCGGATGCGAGGCTTCAAAATCTTTCTTGACCTTCTGGAAATACGTCGATGTAACGGGATCGCTCGACTTCCAGTCCCAGACCGTCAGGGTCTGTGCCGCGGCGGCGGCGGATAAGGCGAGTCCGGCAAGACACGCCGCGACGCGTGAGATAAATGTGCTTCGCACAGCTGTCTCCAATGGTTTTTATATGAAATCCATGCCTAGCCGGCCGTCGATACGGCCGCCGGTTTCGAGAGCGGCGGCGCGACAAGTTCGCTCCGGTCAAGCACATCGGGCCGCCGTAGTTCGCGACGCGCATATTCGCTGAGTTCGAGCCCGTGTCCGGGGCGATCGGGTGCCATCGCAATGCCGTCGACAATTGCGATCGGCTCGTCGACCAGCGCGTCGAAATTCTGGAACGAGTATTCAAGCCATTCGACGTCGGGCAGCGCGCATGCGCAGTGCACGCCTACTTCGAGGAAGGTATTGCCCATGCTGACCGGCACACCGAGGTCGGCCGCGAGCCAGCCCACGCGCATGACATCCGTCACCTGCCCGTGCACGTTGAGGATGTCGACAGCGTCGGCCTCCATCAATGCACGCTTGCCGCTCGCATCGAGATACTCACCCGTATTCAGCGCGGTCCACGTGGCGTTGTGCCGGATGTGCCGCAGGCCTTCGAAATCGTTGCGCAATGTCGGGTCCTCGACCCAGAGCAAGGCGTGCCCGGCGTCGCGGATGCGTTCGAGTTTCACGACGGCTTCTTTGGGTGACCACGCTTCGTTCGCATCGATCATGACTTGCGCGTCGGCCCGCACGACCTTCCTGAGCAAATCGAGGCGATGAAGGTCGCGCTCGAAGTCCCGGTGCCCGACCTTGATCTTGAACGCGGTATAGCCCAGTGCGTCGGCACGTCCAAAAAGTTCGACGAAGTCGGTGTCGCTCAGATGAAAGTCGAGCCCGCTTGCGTACGCCTTGATCCGGTCGCGCCGCGCACCGAGCATCTGCCAGAGCGGCATGCCCGCCTGCTTCGCGGCCAGGTCCCATAGCGCGACCTGGATTGCTTCATGGAAAGGCAACGTCCACGCGCGGTGGTTGCCGCCGCGCGGACGCGCTACACGATGCACGAGTGCGAGCGGCCGCTCTCCTTCGAGCGTGGGCCAGACTTCAAAGCGGAAAATGCGCTCGATTTCCGCTTCGGGCGGCAACGGCACGAACAATGACTGCGCAAAGCCCAGGCCCGTAAGCCCCTTTTCACCGATCAGCTCGAGCGCCACGACGTGAGCATCGTCGGCCCGGACCTGGCTATCACCGATCACCCTATCTCGGGCAAACTGGAAACGCGTAATACGGAAGTCAACGATACGCATGATGGAGTGCACTGATAGATCAGATTGCTTAAGTGATATATCATGCTAGTCGTTAAGATGGGAGATCACAAGTGGGTAGAACGAGAAAAGATGCCCTCGCCGAGACGGCATCCGCTGAAACGGCCGTGGAAAGTTCGCCGGCCACCGAGACCGCAAGCGGCGGTGCGCGGCTCAGCGACATTGCGTACGAGCGGATTCTCGAGGGGTTGTTCGAGCGCAAGCTGCCTGCCGGTGCATTCGTTTCGCAAAACGAACTCGTCCAGCTTCTGGGTATACCCGTAGCTCCGCTGCGTGACGCGTTGCGCGTGCTCGAAGCGGAAGGAGTACTGACAATTCACCCGCGCTCGGGCATTCAGTTCATCAAGCCGGGGCTCGAACTCACTCGGGCGACGTATCAGTTCCGCAGCATCATCGAGCGCGCGGCGATCCGCGTGTTTGCCGAGACCGCGGATGAAGAGTCGATTCGTTCACTCGAAAAGCGACATCTCGCGCTGGTGACCGCGATCGCGAAGCAAGGTCTCAAGGCGCAGCACCTCACCGAAGTCGAAGCGCTCGAAACCTCGCTGCATCATGCGGTCATCACGTCACTCGGCAATCCGCTCGTCGAGAACAGTTACCGGCGCATGCACAATTACCTGAAGCTGTTGCGCCTCGAACGCAAGCTCACTGCGCCGCTCGTGCTGCGCACGCTCAAGGAGCATCTCACGATTCTCGAGGCTTGCAGGGTGCGTGATCCGGATGCCGCCGAAGCCGCCGTCACCGCGCACTTCGCGGCGGCGTTGCAGCGCAATCTCGGGATGTATTGAACGAGAACGGCCCGTCTTGGGAGGCAGATGCGATGTGCTTCGCCGGAACTCGCCGACGGAAGCCGCGTAGTCACGATCCTCCAACCAGCGAATACGGCAGCGGCCTAAACATGCGCGCCGGACAATCGGCATGCTGCATCGTCACGAACGGGATGCCTGCTGGCTCGGCATGGTTACCCCTTGAGCGTACCAGGTAGTACTTGCCCCGGCGACATTCATGAGGCTGGCCCAATTTCCGTCCCGGTCTTAGAGTCGCTAACACAACCTGGACATGCAGCCATGAAAGCCATATCCTGGCGTGATGTCCAGACGAAAAATCAGTAATGAACTATGGGCGGCGTTGGAGCCGCTGATTCCGTTGTTCGAGCCGTCGCCCAAAGGTGGCCGACGCCGCACGGTTGATGACCGTGCAGCATTGAACGGCATCCTGTATGTCCTGCAAACAGGCATCCCGTGGGAAGACCTGCCGCAGCAACTGGGTTTCGGCAGCGGGATGACATGCTGGCGACGACTGCGGGACTGGCAGGCCGAAGGCGTATGGGAGCAACTGCATCTGGCGATGCTTCGCCGGTTGCGTGAGCATGACCAGATTGATTGGGAGCGGGCGAGCCTTGATGCCGCTAGCGTTTCCAGCCCCCGGGGGGGCAGGAAACCGGCCCGAACCCGACAGACCGGGGCAAGCTCGGGTCGAAACGGCACATCGTCGTAGATGCACGCGGTATTCCTCTGGCCATCACGGTCACGGGTGCCAACCGCCACGACTCGATGGCGTTCGAGCCCACGCTCGATGCCATTCCGGCAGTCTCGGGCCTCAATGGCGCGCCCCGTAAGCGCCCAGACAAGCTGCATGCGGACAAGGGATATGACTTTGCACGTTGTCGGCATTATCTGAAGCAGCGCGGCATCACGGCACGTATCGCCCGACGCGGGGTGGAAAGCCGCGAGCGGCTCGGACGGCATCGCTGGGTGGTCGAGCGCACGCATGCCTGGTTTGCCGGTTTCGGCAAATTGCGCATTCGTTTCGAACGGCGTCTCGACATTCATATGGCGTTGCTTTCCCTGGCGGCTGCCGTTATCTGTTCACGCTTCGTTGACGACTTGTGTTAGCGACTCTTAGTTGGAAAATTCCGGCTCTTGAGGCTGGCCCAATTTCCGTCCCGGTCTTAGTTGGAAAATTCCGGCTCTTCAGAACGGGCCGAACCGGCCCGATCGGTACACTGGCGGGCGAATTCCGCCGGTGTCATCCACTGCAGCGCAGAGTGAGGGCGCGCCTCGTTATAGTACTCGCGCCAGACCTCGATTTTGCGTCTGGCGTCCTCCAGCGACAAGAACCAATGCGCGTTGAGGCATTCCTCCCGAAAGCGTCCGTTGAAGGATTCATTCTTTGCGTTGTCGGTCGGCTTGCCAGGACGCGAGAAGTCAATCTCCACGCCATTCTCGTACGCCCATTTGTCGAGCGCCTTCGAAATGAACTCGCTGCCATTATCTGCCTTGATATAGCGGGGAAGCGGACGATGATGCGCAAGCCGAGCCAGCGCGGCGACAACGTGTTCGCCACGCAATGAACCATCGACTTCGATCGCCAGGCATTCCCGCGTGTAGTTGTCCACGATCGTGAGCGTGCGCAAGCGTCGACCATCAAAAAGTGCATCGGCGACGAAGTCCATGCTCCAGATCTCGTTGATTGCGCTCACTGACTGCTTTGGCTGGCGGCGCCGGGCCGATTTGTTTCGCCGGGGTCGCTTGTGGCGCAACGAAAGGCCCAGTTCGCGATACACGCGTTCTACTCTCTTATGGTTGTCTCTCCAGCCTTCCCGGCGAAGCATCACGTACACGCGCGGCGCACCGTAATGCACCCGCACTTCCGTGATCTCCTTGATGCGCATTTCCAGTGCGCTTTGATCCCGCGCGACTGACTCGTATCGGTAGACCGTGCGGGATAGCTGCAACAACGCGCAGGTCTGCCGCTGACTTGCGCCGAAACGTTGCATCAAGTCCGTGACAAGCTCACGGCGCCGGGAAGGCTTCAGAGCTTTTTTGACAGCACGTCCTGCAGCATGGCCTTGTCCAGCGACAGATCGGCCACGAGCCGCTTGAGCTTCGCGTTCTCTTCCTCAAGTTGCTTCAGCCGGCGCAGCTCCGACGGCGACAGCCCACCGTACTTCGTCCGCCAGTTGTAAAACGTCGCGTCGCTGATTCCCATCTTGCGGCAGACCTCCGCGACCGGCGTGCCCAGCTCGGCCTGCTTCAACGCATAGGCGATCTGTTCTTCGGTGAACTTGCTCTTCTTCACGGCATGACCTCCTGGTCTCGATGACAGCGTCATGCCGGAATTTTCCACTTCCAACTGGGACAGTTTTGTGGGCTAGGGTCAAGCACTGCGCACGGTGATCACGCAATGCACATGCCGATGCAGCACTCGGATCAGATGTCACCCACCAAGGAAAACTGATGAAACCTCGTATTTTCCGGCTCGATACGCTCGCCGGCGTGCTCGCTCTTGCGCTGTCCACTGTTGCATTCGCCGGCCAGGCGCCGGGCGCAGACTCCGCTCCGGACGTGCCGGTGAGCCACCACGATCGTGTGTATGCGGCAGAGCAGTTTTCAAACACCGTCTCCGTAACCGATCCAGCCGATAACCGGCTGCTCGGCGTGATCCGCCTGGGCGATCCTTCACCAGGCAATTTCAGTCCGCTCTATCGCGGCCAGGTGCTGGTGCACGGCATGGGCTTTTCGCCTGATCACAAAACGATTGCTGTCGTGTCGATCGGATCCAACTCCGTATCGTTCATCGATACCGCAACGAACGTGGTCAAACACGTGACGTACGTCGGACGTTCGCCCCACGAAGCGTTCTTTACGCCGGATGGCAAGGAGGTGTGGGTCACGGTCCGCGGCGAGAACTACGTCGCGGTGCTCGACGGAACCACGTTCGAGGAAGAAACGAGAATCACGACTCCGGCCGGACCCGGCATGCAGATCTTCTCGCCCGACGGGAAGTACGGCTATGTCTGCTCGTCGTTCAATCCGGAGACAGACATCGTGTCGGTGGCGGACCATCAGATCATCGCGAAGGTGAAGCAGGACAGCCCGTTTTGCCCGAACATCGCAGCGACGCCGGATGGCAAGCAGGTCTGGTTCACCCTCAAGGACGTGGGCCGCACCCAGGTATTCGACGCGAAACCGCCGTTCAGGCTGCTCAAGACGCTCGACACGGGTCCCATTACGAACCACGTGAATATCGTCAGGAATGCAAACGGTATGTTCGCGTACGTGACGGTGGGTGGACTCAATGAGGTGAAGGTCTTCCGGACCGACAACTATGCCCAGGTCGCGACGATTCCCGTCGGCAACCTGCCGCACGGGCTCTGGCCATCAGGCGATGGTTCGCGTATCTACGTGGGGCTGGAAAACGGCGACGCCCTCACGGCTATCGATACCATGACAAACAAGGTGATCGCCCAGGTGCCGATCGGTCAGGCGCCGCAAGCCATAACGTATGTGCCGGACGCAGTGCCGGACGGCGACGGCATGCAGAATCTGCAGCCCCTGGGCCTCGCGGGCAACACGGCGCATATCCGGCTGGTGTCGGCAAATGCCAAGGCACAGCCGTCCGGTAACTCGCCGACCAGCGTGGCCCTGTTCGATCAGGGGCTGCTCCAGGTTCTGCAGGCGTCCGTGACCGGACTCGACCCGAAGCAGCCTTACGTTCTGGGACTGTCCGACCATCCTGACGGGAGTGGTGCGATCGAAGGCCTCGCAAACTTCATGACCAATCCGGCCGGCTCCGCCATCGTGAATGCGATCGGGCAGATTCGCCAGGTGGTCTCGGTCAACGATCCTCATTCGGACGGCGCGCGACGCTACCTCGTGATCGCGCCTCAGATGGCCGGCAAGCCGGGGCCGGTGGTTCAGGTGCAGGCGCTTTGATTTCATTGGGTGCACCAGGCCCCCAGGAAAGCGGAACAAAACGAAATGGGAGGCGAAGAGCAACAAGGCCCTTCCCTCCCATGATTCACGGCCACCACTCGACTCGCCGGACCCTCGCCCCCGGGCTCACCGCAATCATCAAAATCTTCTTTATATTCTTCGCTCCTGTTTCTTCGCGGTCATTGCACACCAGGCCGCATGAGAGTCCATGTAGTCTCTCCAATGCGTGATCTTTCGGTTCTCGATCTTGATGATTGAGCAGAACCGGTTGTTGTACGCCACGCCTGTAGCGAGGATGATTCCATGAACCTCATATTCGATGACACAGCCGGCGGCTATCTCGTGAGTAATCAACCTGTCGGCAGATTGAAGCGCGATGTTGTCGACGTAGCCTTTGAACGCAGCCATCAGGTTGGTTCGTCCTTTGATAACGCGGGGCCAACCCAGGTCGTAGAGAGTCTCGTAAATGATGTCGTCGGCAATGACGTCGAAGAAGTGCGTTCCATCGACAAGGCCACCTAGCGCCCCTCGAACCAGATTGAAGTAAGGATCAGCCGCCTCGTAGGCGGCGTATTTCGATCTTGGCATTTCTGTTTCTTGCTCCCTTTGGTATGTTGCTTACCTGCCCGATTTCTTCGGGCCATTTCAATCCTGGAGAACGGCTTCGGTTGAGCGGCCCCGGCTTTCAGTGCCAAAGGCAATGTTAGTCTTCGGCGCCGCGGCGGGCGATGGGTTACTCGCCGGCCAGGTTCGGTCATTGCCTCACACGATAGATCTGCCATCCAAAGGTCCGCTGTACTCGGCCAGCGGACCCCGAGAGCGTACCTTGCCGCACTACTACCGATTTGCGGTGGAGCATTCAGGGAGGAACGCCGTTGCAGGCGTTCTGCCGTCTTCGGTTGCTTAAGTCGGCAACTGATTGAATTTTCGAATGGCTTTGTCCACGAAGGACTCGGGCAGATAGCGGCGCAGAAACCGCACCTGCCCGGCCTGTTTGCCCGCGGTGTAGCGCCGCTTCGGCGCGAGCTCCGTCGCCGCTTTAAGCACCGTGGCAGCAACGATCTCGGGCGCGTCGCCAGTTTCCATCATGGCCGGCAACAGTGCATGAACGCGGGCGCGATCCGCATCGTAGACCTGCAGCGTGCGGTCTGGCTTGATCGTGTTCTCCTCGAACGACGTCCGGGTCACGGCAGGCTCCACCAGCACGACACGAATGCCGAGCGTGCGCAACTCGTGGTCCAGCGATTCCGAGTAGCCCTCCACGGCATGCTTCGTCGAGGCGTACAGGGCGTTGTACGGCGATGGGATCAGACCTAGCACGGAACTCATGTTGATGATGCGCCCCCGCGTCTGGCGGCGCATCGCCGGCAGAACCGCGTTGGTGACGCGCAGCACGCCGAACACATTCACCTCGAACAGCGACCGGGCCTGCGCGACAGACGACTCTTCGGCCCCGCCGAACAAGCCGATGCCTGCGTTGTTGACCAGCAGGTCGATCCTGCCGGCGTCTCTCAAGACTTCGGCGACCATGTGCTGTACGGAGTCGTCGTCGGTCACGTCGCACGTCAGCATCGTGATGTCGTCAACGCCTGCGGGAAATGTCTTGCGGCTGGTTCCGAACACACGATAACCCGCTTGCCTGAGTGCCAGGGCTGTGGCCCGTCCAATACCGGACGAGGCTCCGGTCACGAGGGCGACAGGCATGTCGTTCTTGCTCATCAATCGATTCTCCAAAGGGTGGGCGAGCGGCATCGTTGAAAGTGTTACTATCGATTCGATACTAAGCATGCTAGCACAGTCACTATCGAAAAAGTATGGACAAGGAAACACCCTGCGATGAACCGTGCCCGATCGCGCGCAGCCTGGCCGTGTTCGGCGACGCCTGGAGTCTGTTGATCCTGCGGGATGCTCATGCGGGGCTGACCCGCTTCGACCAGTTCCGCAAAAGCCTGGGCATTGCCCCGACGATCCTTTCCCGCCGGCTTGCGACGCTGACGGAGGAAGGCATGCTGGAGAAGCGGCTGTATTCGGAGCACCCGCCGCGGGAGGAATACGTGCTGACGGCGGCCGGATGCGATGTCTTGCCGGTGCTCTTCATGATTGGCGCGTGGGGGCGCCAGCACCGTAGCGGCGGTGACCTTGTGCGCTTCCTGGATGCCGACGCGGGGACGGAAATCAAGCCAGTGGCCGTGGATGAAAACACAGGCGCCCGGATAGGATCGCGCCCAATACGAGTTATCCCTCCAGAGTGATCAGCCCTGAAGACGCGAGATAGTAGGAACTGGCTTGGCCAGGCGTCCGCGATGACAAACCTGCTAGATGAATCTGAAAGGGTGATGGTCGCGGTGCATCGCAAGCAGGCATCGATTGATCGCGCTGCCGACCGGCTGAATAGGGTCGACGCGGCCGACCGCATCTGGCAGCCGTCGGCCAAAGCGGGCAGTCAGGCTGATCCTGCGGCGAACGCTCAGGCGTCTTACTCTCCTTCGAAACCCGCCAGACGGAGTGCTTCGGCATCCAGGCCGAAGCCGACGTTCACGTTCGGCGGAAAGAAGGCTGCTATGTGACGGTCGAGTCCGGCCGTTGAAGCTGGGATAGACGAGCGATTGCTACAGATTGAGTTGAGTCTGCCGTTGTGGATGCGGGCCCGCTCGAGAACATCGAAATAGCTGATCCGCGAGCGATAAGCGCATCCGCTCGATAGCGGCTTCGTTCGAAGCGGCCGCATTGCCGACGTCTTCAATGATCTGCAACTCGTTGCGATTTCAGCCGGAAGAGATCCGACTGTTTCACAGCAAAGCCGATATACCCGCGCCCGATGGCCTTACGTCTCTCCGCCTCGTTCTACTGCGGACTGCCCACAGAATCACGAGATCGTCGGTGGCGACGGGCTGTCCATATCGGCCGTCTCGACTACCACGCGTCCGAGCGCCCTGAACGGCGCAAGAAGCGCCTCGTCGGCCACGCTCGAAGTGATCAGCCTCCAGTCGCGCTCGAGAGGCGTCCAGTGTTGCTGCCGCGAGCGACCTAGCTTGTCTGCGTCGGCGAGCACAACCACCTGAGCCGCACGCCGGATGATGCAGTCCTTCAGATACGCTTGTTGCGCGCTCGCTTCACACAGCCCGAACTCCGCGACCACGCCGTCCGCGCCGAGAAACGCCTTGTCGACGCTCAAGCGGCTAAGCGACAGTTCGGCGAGCGGCCCGAGTGTGCTCATGCTCGAATTACGCAGATCGCCGCCGAGCAGCGTGAGATGAACGCCGGGCGCGTTCGAGAGAGTCATGACGGCAAGCAGGTTGTTGGTGACCACATGAAGATCGACGCGCGAAGCGAGATGCCGCGCCAGCGCGGCACACGTCGTGCCGCCGTCGAGCAGCAACGTATCGCCGTCGTGCACGTGAGCGGCGGCCGCGCGAGCGATGGCTTCTTTCTGCTCGCGCTGCGTCGCCTTGCGTTCCTCGAGCGACGCCTCCGGTTCATGCGCGCCGATCAGCGCTGTCGCGCCACCATAGGTGCGCACGAGACGGCGCTGGTTGGCGAGCGTCGTGAGGTCGCGCCGGATGGTTGCTTCAGATACGCCGAGCGCGGCGCTGAGTTGTTCGACGTTGGTGTCGCCGCTCAGGACGAGATCGAGAATCGCGCGATGGCGTTCGGACGCTTTCATGGCTGGCATCTGCAGTATTGAGGTTGCGGATGTTACACCACGGCCCGCGCGCCTTCCGTCAGGCTCATTGCGCACTCAGCCGCGCCGCGTCGCCAGTTCAGCGCCCTGGCGCAGTGCTTCGAGCAGGCTGCGCTCGTCAGCGATGCCCTTGCCCGCGATGTCGAACGCGGTGCCATGATCGACCGATGTGCGGATGACTTCGAGCCCTACCGTCACGTTCACGCCCGCTTCCAGCCCGAGCACCTTCACCGGACCGTGACCCTGGTCGTGATACATCGCCACCACGAGGTCGAAGTCGCCGCGGCCCGCGCGAAAAAAGAGCGTGTCGGCAGGCAGCGGGCCGGTCACGTCGAGGCCGCGCTCCTGCAAAACCGTTACCGCCGGCACGATCTTCTCTTCTTCCTCGCCGTATCCGAACAAGCCGTTCTCGCCGGCATGCGGATTGATGCCGCACACGCCGATGCGCGGCTTCGCGATGCCGGCCTTCACCAGGGTCGCGTTGCCGCGCTCGATCGTGCGTTGCACGAGGCCCGGCTCGATCTTGCGGATCGCGTCGATGATCCCGATATGCGTCGTCACATGAATGACGCGCAGTTGCGGCGCGACCAGCATCATCGAGACTTCGTCGACGCCCGTCAGATGGGCGAGCATTTCGGTGTGGCCGGGAAACTTGTGGCCACCGGCGTGCAGCGCTTCCTTGTTCAGCGGCGCCGTACAGATGGCGTCGATTTGACTGGCCTCGGCAAGTTGCACCGCACGCGCGATGAACTGATAGGCAGCATCGCCCGCGACGGCTGACAACTGGCCGAAAGGCAGGTCGGCCGGAATCAGGTCGAGATCGATGCAGTCGATCGTGCCCGGCTCGTAGCGCGCCTCGGCCGCTTCCTTGATGCGGCGGATCTTTGCCATACCGCCGACGATCTTATTCGCCCGTTCGAGCCGGCGCGCGTCGCCGATCACGAGCGGACGGCACCGCTGATAAACGACGTCGTGTGCAAGGCTCTTGACGATGATTTCCGGGCCGACGCCCGCGGCGTCGCCCATCGTAATGCCGATCACGGGGAGGTAGTTGCTCATGATGTTTGCCTTGATGTCATTGAATTCTGCTGTACTGCATGCCGGATCGCGTGGGCGGCGATCAGGCCGAATCGTGTGAGCGGGTGCCCGCGCTGACGGTCGCTGCCGGGGTTTCTCGGAGATAGCGCCACGCAGCGAACAGTGCGTGGTCGGTGCCGAACGCCCCTGCCTTCGTGACGATACGCAGATGCGGCTGGCGAGTGGAGGCACCGACCGGCTTGCCGACGGCCACGCCCGCCTCTATCTCCGCAATCAGTTCGATGCTGCCGACGCCAACTGCGCTCAGCATCGCGCGGGCGGTTTCGCCGCCCGTCGCGATCAAGCCGCCGAGCGCCGCGAAATGCGGCTTGACGAGCCCGGCAAGCGCCGCCGACAGCAGCGCGCCTTCCGCCGGATCGAACGCGTCGTCGCTGCCGATGCGCAGCAGCAAATCCGCGCCCGTTCCCAATGCGTCGCCGATTCGCGCCTGCCACTGGAACAAGTCGGCGTGGCCCTCGCCGCCGCGCAGCACGGCAGGCGGTACCGTCAGTTCAATCATGCCGGCGCGTTCTCGCAGCATGGCGCACTGCCGCTCCGAGACCGCCGACAGGCTGCCCACCAACACCAGCACTGGTGCCTGTTGTCGCTGCCCTTCCGAAGCGCTTGCGCCTTTGCGCGCCGCGCGCGGCCCGAACAGACCTTCCAGGCTCGCGATCTCGCGCGCGAGGCCGCCCGAGCCGACCCAGAACAGCGCCTTGTCCATCTGTGCAGTAGCCCGCGCGAGTGTGATGAGGTCGTCCTTCGTCTCGGCGTCCACCACGAGCGCCTGGGTGCCGCTGGCCGCCACGGCCGCGATCCGCGCCATGAGCGTCTGACCGCCTTCGCGCAACGCATCCACGTCGAGTTGCGCGGTCGAAACGCCGGCTTGCGCGAGCATCACATGCAGGTCGGCCGTGCGGCCCGCGTTTTCGAGCTTCCATGTATCGGTTGTTTCCAGCGGCTCGCCGCGTACGAACACACGACCGCCAAGCAAGGTGCGACCCGTCGCCGGAAACGCCGGCGCGACTATCGCAAGACCCGCGAGCGGCTGCAGCGCGGCGACTTCGGCGGCCCAATTACCACGCAGCGTCGAGTCGATCTTTTTGTAGAGACGCCGGCCCGGCTCGCGCAACGCCAGCCAGGCTGCCGAGGTGCGCTGCGCGGCCTCGACGGGCGCGAGACGGCGGGTGTCGGTATCGGCGGCGATCACGTCGGCGGCGGTACCGTCGAGGCCTTGGGGCGGCACGTCAAGTGTGACGACCGTGCGATAGCCGGCGCTCGCAAAGCCGATCGCGCAATCGGCTGCGCCCGACAGATCGTCTGCGATGATCAGTATGCTCATCGCGCCATTTCCCTTGCTTGGCGGCTTACCTGCACGCGCTTTGCGACGGCGGCGGTCAGGATCGGCGAAAGGACCGCAGTCACGACCACGCAGGCAGCCACCAGCAGCGTCGCGCTTTTGGCCGCCTCCGCGTAGACCGGATTCGCCGCGGCGATCAACGCCGGCACGGCGGCCGCGTTACCTGCCGTATTCGCCGCAGCGGTTCCGGCGACGCCGGTGCCGCCCGTCAGACGGTCCGCGAGGTAAAGGGGAATGCCCGTCACGATCACCACAGCGATGCCTAGACCAACGCCCAGCACGCCTGCCTGCCACACCTTGTGCAGATCGAGACTCGCTCCGAGCGCCAGCGCGAAGAACGGAATCATCACCGGAACTGCTTTGCCGAGAAACGCACGCATCTCGCGATCCAGGTTCCCGAGCAGCATGCCGAACGCCAGCGGCAGAATGCTGCCGACCAGCGTCGGCCACGGAAACGCCGACAGTCCCGCCACGCCAAGCGTGACCATGGTCAGAAACGGCCCCGATTCGAGCGACATGATCGTATAGGCGCCGACGTCTTCTGAGCGGCCGTACTGGCCCATCAGCGCCATGTACAGACCGCCGTTGGTGTCATTCATCGCCGCGACGACGGCGAGCGTCGACAGGCCGGCGAACAATCCCGACGAGATCGGCTGTTCGCCAAGGAAATGCCCCATCACCACACCCACGATGATCGCGGCACCCACCTTCGTGATGAACAGCGCGCCACCCTTCTTGAGCAGATAGGGCGTTGCCTTGACGTCGATGCTCGCGCCCGTGCAGACGTAAAACACCGCCAGAATCGGCAGCGCACCGGTGAAGAGCGCATTGGTGAAAGAGCCGAAGAACTTCGGCATGTCAGGCAGAAATGTGGCGACGAGCGCGCCGAGGAGCAACGGCACGATCATCATGCCGCCGGGTACGCGCTCGATGCCGCGCTTTATGTGTATCTGAGCCATGCCAGTCTCCATTCTGATCGGATTTTGATTGGATCGGTCACTATATTGATTGAATCGATCAGTTTGGAGTGTATCTGGTGCACGTGTTTTGCGCAAATCGATCATTTTTGTGATCGATGCGATCACGTACTTCCCCGCTGAGCGCGGTCAAACGCGGTGGTCGCAAACCGACCTGCGAGACGGACAGACGAAAAAAAGCCACTCGCAAGGAGTGGCTTTGAATTGCCTGCTGGGCCTTTCGTGAGTCGAACAAGCCGCAACGGATGACGCTAACCCGCTACGGCTTTCGCCGCCCTTTCCGGTTTGCGGTCTGACTGCCTCAACGGGTCGGCCAGCCAGCCGGTCCAACCGCCTCGCACTGTGAATTTTTGCGAGCTTGAAGTTCGCCATTAACGTGTGCAATCGCCTTGCCATCGCGGACGTGCGATGACGAGCGGCAGCTGTGCGTCGCTTTATGCCCATTGCATGAAAGGACGCGCCCGTGGCGACCGCCGGGCTCGGACATCCAAGAAATCAAACGGCGAGTGAGCCGCCATCGACATAGAGCTCCACGCCTGCGATATAACTGCTTTCGCTCGATGCCAGAAAGAGCACGGCGCGCGCGATTTCGTCCGGCTGGCCTAGCCGCCCCAGCGGCACAACTTGTTTCAGCAGATCTTCGACGCCCGGCCGCGCCTCGAGGTAGCTCCGCATCGGACGTGTCTCGGTCCCGCCCGGCGAGACCACGTTTACGCGGATGCCGCGCTCCTTCAGGTCGGTTGTCCAGCTTCGCGCGAACGATCGCACAGCCGCCTTGCTTGCGTTATAGAGCGATTGGCCAGGAAACCCTTTACTGCCGGCCACCGAGCCATTCAGGACGACGGCGCTTCCCGACGAAAGTAGTGGCAAAGCCTTTTGCACAGTGAAGAGCATGCCACGCACATTCAGGCCGAATAGCCGGTCGAAACCCTCTTCGTCAATGGTGCCCAGTGGACGCGGCTCGACTTCGGCGACGCCCGCATTTGCGAACACCACGTCAAGCCGACCGTGGTCCCGCTGGATACGCTCGTAGAGTCGATCCAGGTCGGTGAGATTGCTTGCGTCCCCTTGAACACCCACGGCACCGTTTCCTATTTCTTCAATCGCCTCGTCCAGTCGATTTTGTCTACGTCCCATGATGTAGACCCGCGCGCCTTCGTCTGCGAAAAGCCTGGCACTGGCAAGACCGATGCCCTCGCTGCCGCCAGTGATTGCCACAACCTTGTTCTCGAATCGGTTTGTCATATGCCCTCGGTATAAATGGAGTATTGCTCCACTTAGTATATGGAGGCATCATCCGCTTATCAAGCAGAATTAGAACAAGGATGAAGAGCCAAAATTCAACGGTCGACGAAGCGCCACTGCGTGCCGACGCGGCTCGCAACCGGGCACGCATTCTCGAAGCTGCGGAGGCGCTGTTCATCGAACGCGGCGCCAACGCGTCGCTGGACGATATTGCGAAGCGTGCCAACGTCGGTATCGGCACGCTCTATCGTCGTTTCCCGACGCGCGACGCGCTGCTTGCCGCGACAAGTGACGAGCGCCTCCTGGCGCTTGCCGAAGCAAGCCGCGCACGCGACGAAAAGCTGGATCCGGGAACTGCGGTACGCGCCTTCGTCAAAGAACTCGTTAACCACGCGAGCCACTATCGCGGGTTGGCTGCATTGCTGGGAACGGTATTGCAGGAAGGGACGCCCGGCTGCCACGCGGGGCGTGAAGAAGGGCGCCGGCTACTCCAGCGGGCCCAAACGGCAGGCGTGGTTCGCGGGGACGTCTCTATCGACGATCTCGTATGTGTGGTCACCGCAATCGCTCTCGCTGTCGAGCACGGCGGTGTAACCAAGTCGCGTGTTGCCCACCTCGTCGACCTCTTCCTCGACGGCATAGGCAATACTCAGGGCGCGAAGACCCTAGCCTCTTCTCGCACAGACCATGCAACATAAGCAGCGATTCGATTGGAAGCGGACATCGGGTGGAGAACAGTCAAGGTCAGCTTCGGTCGCACGCTGCCGACCACTACTTCTCACCACGCTCGACCAGAACATGCTGGTTGCATGAGGCAGTGGTCGGCCAATAAGGGACCTTCGCCGACGTCAGAAGAATCGCTGACAATCCTGTGCGCATCAAATTCCGATCTCAAGACCGGATGCGACACTATCGCCCTGCCCGAGGGCTCCCACGCACCAGGCGTACAATCCTCTGACCATATCGGGTGCCACGTCCATTTTTGGCAGAGTCGTCAATGGCATCTGACGATGCACGCCCTGAGAACCGCCAACCCATAGGCGCAGCGATTTCGCGGCCGGCAGCGGAGAACAAGCCACATGCCCGCTCAGATAACGCCCAATCAGCTCGTTCAGTTGATCATCCCAGGTATCACGGCCGTCTTTTCGCTCAGTTTTGCCTGCACATGGATCTACGACAGACGACTGAGCTATCTGCACTTTCTCGCCGCGTCATTTGCTGCTTTCGCCCTCGGTTCGGCCGTGCAGATTTGCCATCTGCCGGACGAATGGCGCTTGAACGCGCTGATATCTGCGGCGTTTTACATCTTGAGCATTCAGCTATTGGCGCAAGGCGTTTTACGCAGGGCTGGGCTTCGTCTCGGGCCGGCGACGCACGTGTCTGTCTTCGCGCTGGTGATGGGCGCCATCTATTACTTCTCGTTCGTGACGCCGAATCTGCTCGTGCGCGTCTACATTTTGAATCTCAGCGCCGGGCTGTTGATGCTGCTTACCGCCTTCCTTTTCCGGAAACGCTGCCATGGCCGCACCGTCAACCGCGTTCTTCTCTGGGTGCTGATGATCTTCGGCGCCAGTTTCTTTATCAGAACACCGCTCACGACGATCCGGCCGCTGCCTCATAGCACCGCACCGTTCGGGCAAACCATTTTCTGGGTCCTGCTCCAGTTGTCGCTGGCCCTAATGGGGGCCGTGTTGGGGCTCGTGCTGCTGGCCGCGGCAATGTCGGATGTGATCGACAGACTGACTCTCGAACGCGATCTCGACTCGCTCACCGAAACGTTGAACCGGCGCGCGTTTGAACGCATGGCGGGCCGCCGCGTCGCGGACAGGCGAAGCTATCCGCTCGCGCTGATCGCTTTCGACATCGACAACTTCAAATCCATCAACGACCGTTATGGGCATGCGGCCGGCGACGCGGTGCTGCGCCAGTTCGCCGCAATCCTGCGCGCCGCGGTGCGCGAGAAAGACGTGGTGGCGCGCATCGGCGGCGAGGAGTTCGTGCTTCTGCTGCCGGGCGCTGACGACAAATTCGCGTATCAGATCGCGGAGCGTCTGCGCATCGTGCTGGAGTCTTCACGCTTCAATGAAATCGGGGCTACGCTGCGCGTTACGACGAGTGCCGGCATTGCCCGGCATCGGCCTGGCGAGGCGGTCGGAGCGTTGCTGGCGCGCGCCGATCACCTGCTCTACGCGGCAAAGCGCGCGGGGAGGAACCGGGTGGTCACTGAGCCAT